>NZ_JACJOO010000076.1 GCF_014695575.1 Leptolyngbya sp. FACHB-8
CTCTAACTGCTCCAGGCTCTCCGTCACCGTGACTTGAAAAGGACGTCCTGTCATCGCCCATCACCTCAAAGAGGACTCTTCTAGTTTGGCGCAGCTTCATATTTGTTTGGTATTAGGACGGATCTAACGGCGGTTTATTTTTGAAAAGCCTCATAGAGCGAGGCTTTTCAAAAATAAACCGCCTGATTCTGGGTATGTAGCGCTCTACATATGGTGTTGCTTGATGAATGAAGCGATCGCCAAGGAAACCCTCGTAGTTGTACCTTAGCTATTTTTATCGTTCTATTAATCTAAACTTCAGTAAAGAATTTAAATGCATAGAAATACCTGCTCCTAAACGATAGATAGGGCTCGAAAGTTGTGAAGAAAAATAATGAGAACTTCTATCAATGTAGGGATTGTTCAGGATTGGGCTGCATGCAAAGACGATGCCTTAAAACCCTGCACCTATTGATATATAAGCAACTCCAGCAATAAAGCTGATAGATTCCTTTGTTTGAAAGAGTTAATTTCTGGAACTAAAAACCATTTTTTTATCTAATGACTCTAAACATTAACGACTGCTACTAAATATTAAGAAAAAACGAAGGGGCGATCGCTAAACAAGTAATCTTACCTATAGCAACGAGCGGTTTATCGAACTT
Organism: Leptolyngbya sp. FACHB-8; assembly: GCF_014695575.1. Taxonomy (GTDB): domain Bacteria; phylum Cyanobacteriota; class Cyanobacteriia; order Elainellales; family Elainellaceae; genus Vacuolonema. Next base: position 645 of record NZ_JACJOO010000076.1, read on the forward strand.
TTTTTGTATTTGAGATAGAGGTTTTTAAATGTCAATTCCCCTTTTAACCTACGCCCCATCTTCTCAAAACCAACGGGTTAATGGCTTTGAAATTCCTGGTGATGAGAACCCGCGGATTTATACCACAGGCACAACGCGTTCACCTGAAGAGGTCAACGAGGTCATTACTGCTGCCTATCGGCAAATTTTTCATGAGCAACAGATGCTCGAAGTCAATCGGCAGCGAAATCTCGAATCCCAACTCCGCATTGGTCAAATTACGGTGCGTGAATTTGTACAGGGTGTGGCAACCTCTGATGCGTTTCGTCGGCTGAATTACGAGGTCAACAATAACTACCGTTTTGTAGAGATGTGCATTCAGCGCATTCTGGGGCGATCTGTTTATAACGATCGCGAACGCCTGGCCTGGTCTATTGTGCTGGCTACAAAGGGGCTGAACGGCTTTGTTGACGAGTTGGTCAACAGTGAAGAATACCTGAACAACTTTGGCGACGATATCGTGCCCTATCAGCGTCGCCGCGTACTGCCTCAGCAGAGCCGGGGTGAGCAACCTTTTGAACGGATGGCCCGTTATGGAACGGATTATCGCGATCGCCTACCCTCCCCCACGCTGCTACCTGGTACCAGCTGGTCACGCAATGTAGGTCTGTTTGATAAGTTTGAGCCATTCTCCTGGAAGGCTTTTGTGCAGCGGGCGAACTGGTCTATGGTTTTTGCCGTGTTCCTGCTCGTTTTCGGCCTGAGCTTCTTAACACTTCTGGTATCGTCTACCACAGGTTCGATCGTTCCCTAGCGGTCTGTCACTGTTCAAGTGTGGGGTTACCCCACACTTGAACATTAAATTTGAGAAGTTTTTGAGGGGGCGTAGACTCCTCAAAAACTTCTTGACAAAGTACTAGGGTCAGCTTTTAAGGTTGTTTTTTCTGCGCTTAGCGCACGAAAAAACACTCTTTAAGACCAAGGCTTGAACCATGATGACGAGGGGGTGCAGTGTGCTACACCACCTCGTAAGAATCTATCAGGGCTTACTTCTAGGCAAGCTTTGCATCTAAAAGGGATTCTGTCTTTGTTTTACAACGGCAGAATCCCTTTTTAGCTTTTTCGAAAACGAGCGGCGGCAGGTAATCTTAAAGAGGCCTCTATCCTACGCCGTTGGGTCACTTATGCCTTTATTTATTATTCTGGCGCTGGCGATCGCCCTGGGCACTGTTCTCTTTGCCCTGCAAAATACGACCCGCGTCATTATTAACTTCTTCGGATTGCAGTTTCAGGACTCTCTGGCCCTGATTTTGCTGTTGACCCTCGTTATTGGTGTACTGGTGGGGGTACTGGTGACCATCCCATCGGTTCTACGGCGAAACTGGCGCATATCTGGGCAAAAGCGTCAGGTGCAAAATCTAGACGCGCAGCTCCAGGCCAAAGACCAGGCAATCATGGCTGAGTCTCAGAAATCAGAGCAAATGCGGGCTAGCTTTCAAGATTTGTTAACGGCCCTGGGAGCCACCGATCCAGCCACGGGATTGCTGCGGGGGGACACGATTGCGTCCCTGACCAGCTACCGCCTTCAGCAAATGGCTGCCCCACCGGGTCCTCCCCGTCCCATCTCTGTTTGTGTTTACCTGCTTGACCCAAATCTAGATGAGCGAATGCCCATAGATGGGCCGATGGCAGAGCGATTGAGGCGGGCGATCGCCCACCGCCTTAAAGCCACCACTGCCATTGAGGATTGGTTGCACCATGACGGCCAGGGACGATTTGGCTGCATTGCTGCAGGGCTAGATATTAAAGCGGCCACTAACTATGGCGAAGCGATTCGCGCCTCTTTTGCCGATCAGCCACTAAAACTGGACGATGGGACATCTATACCGATGACGGTCAGTTTGGGAGGAGCGATTGGCTTTGCCGATTCTCCCCAAGGTCTGGATGCCTTTCTGCTCAAGCAACAGGCAGAAAATGCGCTAGATCAGGCAAAACAACGAGGACGTAACCGTTTTCGCCTGGTTGAAGTACGGAGTTAAAGACGCTTCTTGTCCAGCACTGTAGCGTTCTAGAGATATGGATGGAATAAAGGGGTCCTGATCGCCCCTTTCACTGCCTCCACACGCCTAAGGAGATTTCCAGTAATGAAATTACCCCCAGAATGTTGGTGCTTTGCCCGCTTCGCGGGCAAAGCACCAACATTCTGGGTAAATTTTTATGCAGAAACCTCCTAAAACATGGCCGTCTATATCAATTGAATTTGGGAACTGAAGTGTAGTGTCTCGCGCAGATATCCCCGATCGCGCACCAGGAGGGGCCGTTGGTGGCGCTCCAGCACAGCTTGGGTTCGGCGGAACGCTTCGGGCAAGTGATTGAAAGGAATGCCAGGAAATGCGTGGTGTATCGCATGATCAGGCAAGCCACCCATCAACCAGTTAACAAAACTGGAGGTTGTGAGGTTACGGCAGGCATAGAGTTGGGTCATTTGATGGTTCTTCTCGGTTTTCCAGAGGGCGTAATGTTCCAAATGATCCCGAGCCTGTTGGACGGCTCCGATAATGCGTTCAAGTACCAGCCAGAACAGCAGGTAATCAATAAAGCGACCTTGCAAGATGGCGACGATCGCAAACCCACTCTGCATAGCCAGTATTCCTACTCCATCCAGGAGTAGCGATCGCCCCAGATCTGGCACCTGCCTCCGCAGCCTGAGTCCCTGGTAGACAGTTTTAGCAATGAGCCCCAGTCCCCCCAGGACAAAGAGATCCATGCTCCACTGGTGCCGCACATACCATTGCTGCCAGGGTTGGGCCTGCCGGTATTCGGCAACTGTCCACTGAACCCGTTCGGGATCCCGCAAATCAATCCCATTCCAGGCATGATGCAACCGATGGAGCCGAGCATAGGTGCCATAGGGCCACAACATGGGGTAAGCCACCAGACGTGGCATCCAGGTGTCAAACCAACGCCAGCCCGTTAAGGTCTGATGAGTTGTGTCATGGGTACAGACGAGCCAGAAGGCGTAGAGCAGCCCGGCGATCGCGCTAAACCCTATAAATCCTACGAGCGTAGAGCTTGACCAGGCCAGAACCACAAAACTCAAAAAAAGTGTTCCAATGCTCACAAAGCGCCACAGGCCTACCCAGGGATTGACCTGTTCGAGATCTGTGACCGCTGCGCGCAGATCCTGGCTCAATGCATAGGAGGGTGCAGCACTCGTTTTCATGCGTTATCTCTCCGGCGTGCATACACCGCTATCCTCTCAACTGATGCGATGTTGTCAAGAGAGATTGCTATATTTCAGTAATTCTTATTGTATTTTTACCTGCCCAACAAAATTCTCGCTCAGCACGAGAACGGCCACGTTCTTGATGGGGAAAGTATGTTCTCTTTTGCTCGCACTCAGCGACGACAAAAAGGGGACAGGCTTTGTAACGGAAACAGGGAACTGTTTTAAAGGTTGTTTCTCGTACACTTTGCACAAAAAACAGCCCTTCTAGCAAGCTTTAAAGCGCACCCTACATCGCCTTATAGAGATGCCGCATACCATATAAACCGTTCAACTCCGGCGTTTGATAAGTTGTCTCGACAACGGGGCGGGATGGACGAGCGCGCCGCTTACGATATCTTCGCTTCCGCATGGAAATGGGAGCCGCAACTTTTTGCTGTTCAAGGAGGTTGATTGCATCATCTCGGCGCGCCTGCTCAGATTCAGTTAATTGCTTCGTTGATTGGACCATTAAAGAAGCAAGATCCAATGCATTTGAATCAGCAACCCCTACCTGCTTTAGCTGGAAAGAATAGTGGTTTGCGAGCTCTTCTACCGAAATAACCAATTGATTTGGGTTTTCTCGAGTGACCATCATCTCTCTTTTCCTATCCTTGGTTCTCTGGAGTTTTCAAGCTCAACTCTGTCCAGAGGATACCCTTTTTGACGCAAAAAATATCATAATTGTTTCTCAAATCCCAAATTTATAGAGCTGGGATCAGAAAGATAGTGTTTAGGAATTACTCTGCAAATACCCTCTTAGAGGCTATTTGAGAGGCCATTAAAAAGGTTAATTTCTTGTATGCGAGCACACAAAAAATTAACCTTTCTAGATGAGCCTTTAGACTGTATAACCTACCAGATGCTAACAGGAAGATTTCGGTTAGAAGCAGCAATCTGTGCAAATTGTTCAGCCGCTTCGTAAGATTTTGAGGTATGAAGAGCTTGCCGATTTGGATAATCATCACAGCCAGGGCGCAGCTCAATACCGTCTTTACTTAGGTATACAGTAAAAAGAGTTTGGTCAAGAGTTGTTGACATATCAAGGGAGATGAATCAGCAATATTAGGTGGCTTTTTAATCTGTTATGGCTGAGATTCTTGGGAAGCGCTATCTGTCTTTTAGAGGAACTTCGGAGTATTAAAAAAGAAAATGAGTATTTTCTCTTTAAGCCAATTCTGGAAATGCCGAATTAGCGTTGGTGACAGCTGTTAAAAGTGGCTTGCCTCAACAATACTCAACATTTCCACGGGTACTTGAAGCGATACTTATCAACTTCCCTGCATTTGAGATGTAGAGAATGATTGAGATTTGAAGGATTCTACTTCAGATGCTTGTTTGGAGAGCTGACGGTTTTGATTTCGTGTTGGTCTATGACGCAGCAAACGCTCAACTTCTGAAATAATTTCCGAAATATCTGTTTGTTTGCTAATAATGCTATCTGCCTCAGGGCAGGAATGGGCCGCGTGACTTAACAGATCTTTGGTGAAGTAGCCAGAAATTAAAACGAGTAGAGGCGGCTTTTCAAGAATCTGCTTGGCCTTACAAATAATTTCGGGCCCATCCATTGCGATCTGATAGGCCGGTGTTGGAATCGAAAAGTCTACCAAGACCAAGTCAAACAGACTTGCATGCTGAAGAAATTTATAGCCATTGGTAAAGGTGGAAACCGCATAGCCTTGTTGCTGTAGGCGCAGTGCCAGAACATAGCACCATGATTCATTGTCATCAACAATCGCGATGTTATACATAACCCACTAAGCCGAAAACTTCTCTTGCCGCTTTCTCTCTTATACTCGGTTTATAGAAGTAAACTCACTATCCCAAGCATGAGTTTCACGCCTGTAATTCGCGCGATCAGCCCCAAATCCCTGTTTCTTTGCCCTAGGAAAAAATACAGCCAGGATTAATTGCAAGATACAAGGTGTTTACTCAAGATTTGGTAATCTTGAGCGATTCAAGCAAGACCATGCATCCCTCTCTTTCGGGAGATGCTTCCGTTGCCACAACCTGTTAACGTCCCTAACTGTTTTTCTGTTGCTGAGAATGATCGGTTGCGTTCGGGCTAACATCGCCGTTCAGAAAAACCCTCAGAAAACAAAACCGTGCTCCTGGGTGTCAACTCACAAAGGGGTAAGCAGCTGAATGAATAGATGCCAGAGGAACTCTCCCGTTACTGGCCTCTTCTGTTACCGTGGCAGAAACTCAGGAAATTGTCTATGAAGCCCGTGACTGTTTCGTCAACCAGTGCCCGTTATACCCAGGATATTCATATTCGTCAGTTTCGCCTGATTGTTGATGAGCCTGTTGCTGTAGGAGGCGATGACAGTGGCCCCAAACCCACAGAGCTGCTGTTAGCTAGCCTGGGTTCTTGTAAAGCGATTACCCTCAAAATGTATGCTGAACGAAAAGGCTGGTCTCTTAATCACGTTCATGTCGAACTAACCGAAGCCAGCGGGGGGAATGCTTTGGAAGGAAAGGGGCGCGATCGCCCTCAAATTCAAGCCACTTTGCATATCGAAGGCAATTTAACGGACGAACAACGCCAACGGCTTTTGGTGATTGCCGACAAATGCCCCATTCATAAAATGCTAAGTGCCAGTGCCGATATCCACACTCAACTAGCATCCGGAATTGCATGAAGCATCAATCAATACTCATACTCAGATCCTGTACCAAACGAATCGACATTACGAATCGACATTTTCGAAGGTAGCGCTGTGCGCTACCTTCGAAAATGTCGTTAGCCCAGTTGAGGCTAATGTACCGGAGCCCGTTCTATCCCTCCGGCAATGCCTCGCTGTGGATTACGCAGGCGCACCTCCCAGTCTAATGGCCCCAAAGCACAGGGATTAGGGGCTCCCCAACAGACATCCGCCCCAAACCGTACTGGGTAAACATAGGAGACATCCCCACTTTGAGCTGCCACTAATGCAGGTCTAGGAAGTGAAGGTGGCAGGAGAAAGTGGTTGGTTCCTTTGACCAAACCGATCGCCACCAGCAGGGCGATCGCTCCCACCGACAACCATCGTTTGCGATGCAGTTGCCCGAATGAAAGAGACTTCCCAACTCGCTTCCAGCCTGGGTTTCGCTCTAACCACAGGCCCAAACCTCGATGGGCTATCCAGGCCATGAGAAGGGCTGGAATTAGCAGCAGATAGCCCAGTCCAAATCGAATTAGGGGAGCTGTGGCAAAGGTGAAAAGACTACCCAGTATAGCCAGGGCAATCATCCAAATCTTAGCTTGAGCATGAAGGCTAGGCGGTGTCCTTGTCCAGCGGCGAATCAGCAATAGAACGGTAACCAGCAGCATCACCGCTAATCCGGCCATGACCTTGTTCATGGTGCTCAAAGAAAACCACTGCATCATGACCCAGAGCAGCCAGGGCTTTCCCTCAGGTGGCGTCCCAAACCATTTAAACCAGCCCTGGATTTGGGCCAGTGCTGCTGCCGCTGCGTCAGACGGAATTCCCCAGGGTACGTCTACACACAGCAACGAGGCTGGGTAAAACGCACAACCCGAGGTCATGTATCCATATAAGGCTGTCGGTGTGAGAAATGCAACCACCAATCCCACGCCTTTCAGTAACGCCCAGTAGCGGCGACGGTAATGGAACAGGTAGGCAAAAACAGCGACCGCCAGTAACGGTAACCCACTCAATTTAATGGTGACAGCGCCCGCCCCAAGGATGAGGAGAGACACCAGGATCCCATCTACACGGTCTACCAGATGATATTCTCCCAGTTGCAAGAGCAGCCAACCCGACAGGAGCGAAAGCAGCATGACAGGGATGTCGGGCGAGGGAGAAACGAACAAATCTGAGAGGAGACTAGAGCCAACCCACAGTGCCAGAAGACAAGTTAAAGCGCTGAGGCTGAACCAGTCTGCCAGACAAGGCTTTTTAGTACGAAGGTGTGTGACTGTGGCCCACCAATGAACCATGGCCAGGCACAACATAAACCCATTCGTTACGGCTGTGACATGGGAGCCCAAAAATGCCGGGTTTAGAGGGGCTGCCAGGGCGAACCAGGATGAGGCAAAACTAAAGCGGTCATGAATTAACCCAACGCCCATCACTGTGCCATAGTCAGCTAGCCAGCGAATGCTGCCAAAGTGATACAGCCCGGTGTCTCCCCAGGTAACGGGGCCTGTGGTGACACCTGCTGCTACCAGGGCGATCGCCCCAACTTCAAGCCCCTGCCTTGATAGCACTTCATACCTCAACCGCACCAGCTCCCGTCGAACATCGGGGTGGCTTGCACTCCAGGTGATCCATCCCATCGCCACCAAACCCCCGATCCAGGGTGACAGGGGAAGTATTAGGCTTACAGCTAATAGCGAGACTGCCAGACAAACAATTCCCAACCACAGAGCCAGTAGAGTTTCTAATTTGAGTAGGTGAGATCCAAAGTCTGGTTTAGGGCGCAGAACGATGGGGTTTAGAACTGCTGTTTTGGACTGTTCATGCCGTATGCCTGGAAGTTGGCGTGGATTATATGCCGCCTTAGTAGATACATACGACAGTCCCAATTGGTAAGTTAAACGGGAACCAATGGCTAGACTTACCGTTGCTAAAATGGCCCAGGCAAATAAGAAATAAAGCATGGAGCTTGATAGGGGAAGCTGATGCCATCATAGAATCTGTCAGGGGAAGATCGGGTGAATTTGCGCTGAAGTTTATCTAGTAATAAATAAAGACGTTGCTGAAACTATCCGTTCTTTCCGTACACCGCGTATATAAAATCACTCAAATCTTGCATTAAACCCCCAATCTGTCACTGCAGCATTTCTCATTTAGGTCAGACACAAGGGTATGGGACACACCCTTGTGTCTGACCTGAGGTGCTTTGCGCTTGAATCAGCCATAGTTATTTTTGTGAGAGCTGTGCGGAGCGCGGCTCTCACAAAAATAACCAGATTTTAAGCGTTTAAAAAGCGCTGTGAATCAGTTTATCCACGAAACGTTTGGGGCTCAATCTAATGGCTCAAAACCATCCATTTCGGCAAGGGTATACATAGGGCGACCCTTCACTTCCTCATAAATACGACCAACATATTCCCCCAAAATTCCAATACAAATCAGTTGTACGGCTCCCAAGAAAAAAATGGCCATTGCAATTAAGGCAAATCCAGTGACGGGGGAATTTGGCTGGAATAGCCGCCAGTAAAGTACCAGGATGACCATAATGAGGGCGATCGCCGCCGCCAACAGCCCTGTATAAGTCGCCAACCGCAACGGCACCTTAGAAAAGGAAACCAGACCATTGATCGCGAGAGCCAGGGATTTACGAAAGGTATATTTCACCTCACCTGCATACCGAGGCTCCCGTTCAAAGGGTAAGACCGTTTGCCGAAACCCTACCCAGGCCCGCAACCCTCGGATGTAGCGATTACGCTCCGGCATGGCATTGAGGGCATTAACTACTTTTCGATCCATCAGGCAAAAGTCGCCTGTATCCGTGGGAATGTCCACATCCGCCAATTGCTTGAGCACTCGGTAGAACACATAGGCATTCAGGCGCTTAAAGAAGCTTTCCCGACGACGGTGAGTCCGCTGAGCATATATCAGGTCATAACCCTGCTGCCACAGCTCTACCATTGCCGGAATCAGCTCTGGCGGATCTTGCAAGTCAGCGTCGAGGATCACAACGACTTGACCCTGAGTAAAGTTCAATCCCGCTGTGACTGCGATTTGATGACCAAAGTTACGAGCCAGGCTGAGATACTTGACCCGTTGATCGCTTTCTCGTAGTTTTCGTAGTAGGTCGAGGGAACGATCGCGGCTCCCATCATTCACCAGAATTAATTCAACCGTTCCCTCTAGCTGATCCATCACTCGACTAATGCGCCGATATAGCTCTGCAATCGTCTCCTCTTCGTTGTAGATGGGAACAACAAATGAGTAGGTCGGCACCATGGAATCACGCCCTCAGCAGCCGGGGCATCTGCTTGAATTGAGATGATAAAAAACTAACCCCCTGAACGAATCATAGCTAAGCGACTGGCATGAGCGGGCAGTTCTAACCGGATGATTCCATCATGAACGCGTTCTTGCCCGGCCACTTCATCATGAACTTGTTCACTAAACTCCCACAGGGTGGCCTCTCCTTCGGACACCAGTGAAGCCAAGTCTGCCGTAATTACCTGAGAATCATCAGAATCATTCACTAAAAGCAGATGAATCTGTTGCTGGCCGTCCTGGGTGGCGATCGCCATCACCTCAGGGTCAGAACTGGTGGTCAAAAACACTGGACGGCCACCCTGCAACGCTCGAATTCCCATGCGAAAGGCGTAATAGCTGAGGCGGCGATCGCCCCCTCCATCAACCAGCCCTGCAAATTGGCCACTACGACCCCAATCATAAAGCGAGAAGAGATGGCTCCCGTATATGTAAGTTTCGCCCGGTTGAGAGGCTCGTATCATATTTCGAACCAGATTCAAGGAGAAGGAAAGGTCATTGTAACCCCCGGTATAGGTTCCCCATTCTCCTAACCAAAGGGGCGATCGCGCATGGATAGTGCCTTGCATCCACTGTCGCACCTGCCGAACATAGCCGGAAATATCCAGGTCGTAATTATGGACGTTCACGCTGTCAAAATAATCAGGGACAGAGGCCAGGGTAGCCACAGGCCAGCTGCTTCCCCCGGTAGTTTTCGGAGCATGAATGTGAAATTGGCGATCGGGTAGATAGGTTTGATAAACATGAGCGATCGCATCAGCGCCTACCCGAACTAACTCAAAATAGTCCTCCTGGTTGCCTCCCCACCCTTGCTGTCGATTATCGGGCTCGTTGTGAATTTCGAAATCGTCCACCTGATAATCATTCCGCACATTTAACCAGTACACAGTGGCGAAGACATGCTCCCACCATTCATTCCAGTCCGCCTCTGTGCGTGGAGGATTGAGTTGCAATGCCCAATCTGGTTGCCAACCCGGATCGCTGTTGCGAATCGTCACGACAGGACGAATATGGGCTTGTTTCAAGGACTCAAAAATCGTTCTAGCATTTCCCTGCCATACTTCCTCTGAAGCACCAGAAAAAGTGTAGTCTGAGCCACTTTCTGGGTGAGTCATGACCTCATCCCAATGCTCCCAGGGAATAACATTTGGGTTGGCCTTAATCTGGGCAATACTCGGTAAACCATACGACCCATCATCATCCTCAGTTTCCCATCGGGACATACCACCGTAGATGCGATAAGTATTGATTCCTAAATCCGATAGGTCGGCCATATTAAAGCCAACATTTCCCTCACAGGCTCCGATATAACGAGTGCTGCTTCCTAAGATTGAGTCATAAACCTTAATTGTGGACTCAAGCCTGGGTGCTACAGCTTGACCTGCCGTACCCCAAGCAATAGCGATCGAGAAACCCAAAAGGATGCCCAATAATATCTTCCATAAACGTTTCATGATTACTTCAAACCTTTGATTACAGTAGGGTCGCTTCTCTATAGGTTTTATCCATTAGTAAACTAACGTTTTACATTAGTTCGGACAGTTTTTGTGAAACCCTTGATTTTGCGTGCGTGAAGCGCACGCAAAATCAAGGGTTTCACAAAAACTGTCCAGAATATTGGTTTTGTAGAAATAACTTAAGTCCAATGGTACTGAAATACAGCGCTTTGCGCTTGAATCAGCTTTGTAGAATCTCAGTCGATCGCAAATGTGCTCGAAAACTAGAAGGGAACGATTTGTGCCTCTTTTCTCTAAGCTTTTGAGAATTTGAGAGTGCAAAATACCCTCAAAATTCTCATGGGCGATCGCCCTAATTTACCAAACAACACCATTTTGTAGGCCCTGTTTTATTCAGAACCTGGTTGTTTAGCCAGCTCACTTTGGTGGGCTGCTCCATTTAGGGTATATGCCATCGCAAAGGAGGATTCAAAATTCCCTGTTGCGATACAGGAGCTGAGATTGTAACGGGATAACGATGCCAGTGGAAATCGTACATATATTGCCAATCTGGCGTAAAAGCACCCGCGTTTAGAAAATACTCTCCACTAATGAGATCCAGGCGATCAATTTGTAACTGAAGCCGATGCAGTATTTCACAACTTTCAGGAAGAGGTTCTACTTTAAGCTGGGTGTCTAGATAGATAAACCCTTTATGATCACTCAAACTAATACTAAAGATTGCCGCTTCAATAGGAGCCTGAAGTTGATAGGTCAGTTCCAACGTTACCCCTTCACCCGTTTGAATTGCAGCATCAGGGTGACAGGTAAGGTTAAGAATTTTTATGTGTTGAACGGTTTGCTTCGGCGACGGGTTTGAGGCTGTGGCTGAGGAGGAATCGGTTGTTTCCTGGTAGTGATAGAGATAGATTTTGGGGTGTACAAGAGGTTGCTTGGCCCAGGGCGACTGGATTAATGCCTGAAGTTTTGGGTAGTTAGGGAGGCATTCACACCGCACAAAAATAAAGCTATTTTGGGCATACCAGGGTTCTACTAGGGGATGATCCCAAAGCTGTGCCCGCAGACCATCAACGGCTATGTATCCCCGATTCTCAAACTGTTGAATCCAATAATCCGGCCATTGTTCATTAATGTGATGAGTTCCACCTTGATGGGGAATGGCTGCCGAGAATAAAACGACATCACTAAGACGAATCAGAGAATCCACGAAATCAGAAGCACTGGCTTCAGGTAAATGCTCAGCCACTTCCAGAGACATTGCCAGGTCAAAGGTTCGATCCAGGCCTAGAGGTTGGGTCAAATTCCACGGCATGAACTGCTGGACAGGAATTTGAAGATTTTCAGGTTCAACATAGTCGCCGTCAATGCCTAAAACATCTGTAACTCCATGCTTCCGGAACATGGAAAGCCAGGTTCCATCTCCACATCCCACATCTACAACTTGCTTTGGCTGAACCCAATCTAAAATGAGTGGCACAACGACAGCAGCAGACTGCCGAGAACCATCCCGGAGGGCTTCAAAAAATGTCTGATCATAGGGTTCATGCAAAACCTGCTCAGTCATCTGAAAAACCTCCAGATTTATTGTTGATTAAGAAAACAGGTCTGTTTATGATGCAACCATTTGAGACACCAATTCCCAACGTAAGGGTGGGGCTAGAATCCCCTTAGAATGCACCTCAGACAGAACCGTTAGAGGGTAAACATGCCAGTGGTAGTCGTAGGCATAGGCCCAATCCTGCTTAAAGATACCGACGTTAACAAAGTACTTGCCTGTTCCCAGATCAAGGCGATCGCACCACAATCGAATAGTCTGCCTCCCCTTCAAAACTTCAATCGGCACATTCATATCTGCTGTATTTACATCCATGCAGGAGGTACCGTTTTCCTGACTAATGCCGACGCTAAAGACGGCAGAATCAATCGGCTGGTTTGCGTGGTACTCAATTTCGATGCAGAGAGGGCCACCTGAAATAAGAGGACTAGTAGATTGCAAGCGCACATCAACAATCTCAATCTCCTGAGAACCAAAGCGATTCTCATTGACCCGCAATTCCGTACCCATACGGGTTAACTGAGGTGGGCGTTGGGGGGTGCGCTGCTGACTTTGCGACCGCATCTCCGTAGTGTATTGCCCTGCAACTACCGTAGGCTCCCCGCAGGCAGCAACAGTGCCCTGCTTAAGCCAAAGGGCGCGATCGCACAATCGCTCCACCTGTCCCACATCATGGGACACCAGCACAATTGCACATCCCTGTTCCTTCATCTCAGCAATCCGGTTCAGGCATTTTGACTGAAAAGATAGGTCTCCAACGGACAAAAATTCATCAACCAGTAGAATCTCAGGATCCGTATGGACAGCCACAGAAAAGGCAAGGCGCATCATCATCCCAGAGCTGTAGGTGCGAACCGGATTATCGATAAAACCTTCCAATTCTGCAAAAGCCACAATTTGATCGAAACGACGGGTGACTTCTTGGCGTGGTAATCCGGCAACGATGGCTGATACAAAGACATTCTCTCGCCCTGTCAAATCACCATGGAAGCCCGCTCCCAAATCCAACAATGCGCCGACCCGACCACGCATTTTGATACGCCCTTCTGTGGGGTAAGCTACTTTACCAAGCAGCTGTAACAATGTAGATTTCCCTGCACCATTGTGACCAATCACTCCCAGCATTTCCCCAGGAGCCACGCTAAAGGACACGCCCCGCAATGCCCAAAATTCATCAACCGATTGAATCTTCCGGAAGCTAGTCAGAGCTGCCTCCATAAAGGTGATGGGCTTTGCAGCATGGTAGCGGTTAAAGCGCTTCCCTAAATCCTCAATTAGAATAGCGTCCCGCATTTAAATTTCCTCCACAAATCGAAGGCTTTGGTGCTTGAAAACTCGATAGCCGATAGGAAGTAGGAGCAAGGTCAGCCCCGAAATAATGGCTAATGCTAGCCAATCTGGCTGAACACCCCATATGAGGATTTGCCGATAGGCTGTAACGACATGCACCATAGGGTTAAGCCCATAAATATACCAATATTTATTAGGAATACTATCGAGCTCGTAGAAGATAGGGGTGAGATAGAACAAGAACTGGAGCAAAACTCCAAGAGTGTGTTGCGTGTCTCGGAATGTAACGTTGAGAGCGGCTAAAAAGTAGGAAAAGGCAACTGTTAAAGCAAATTGAATCAATTGCAGAAGGGGTAGGAGTAGAACAAGTGGTGTGAGTTTTACCCCATCAATGAGCAGGAATGCTACCAGAACAGGTAGAGCTAAAGCAAAATGAACCAGGCCAGTCGTGACAACAACAACCGGTAGAATTGCAATAGGAAAGCCTGGTTGTCGAATTAATGGACGGCTATTGATGATAATGCCAGTCGCTTGAAATAAACAATTCTGAAACCAGTTCCAAACCAGTAGGCCTGTGAATACGTAGGAAGAATATTGGTCAATATCGATTTTGATAATAACTTGAAAGACAAAAATGAATACTAATAGTTGTAGTAACGGACTGATTAATGTCCAAGCTACTCCCAAGGCTGATCGCTTGTACATGAGTTTCATTTCACGATCAACAAGTGATCGTAACAAATCGCTCAAGTAAGATAGCCGCCATTTCTGTAACATAAGGATGGGTTATCCTAACCACTGGAACAATTGATTCTGCCTTAGCGCGGGGTAAAAACGTTGATTTTGTAGAGCCACAAAATCAACGTTTTTTTCTTGTTACTGATGGCTTCAAGCCACTAACCGTATTATCGGAAAGGCTCTAAGGTGGTTACCCCAACTCGTTCCATGAGCTCGACTGGGGCTTCAAGTTTCGCTTCAGATCTTTCAGCCGGGGGGATGTAGCGATCGCTCTTGCCTTCTCGCTCTACCCTTCGGTGAGACTGCCACAAAGACCACGGTCCTGCCAGGTTGCCCCAAATTTCTAAAAGAATTAGAGAGAGGGGATAATCTCTGCGGCCTAGCATCCAGAGAACGAGCCGCTTGAGATGGTAAGAGGAAAGACCTATGAGAATTTGATAAATTCCTCGCCAGTCTCCATCCCGGAACCATGTTGTCAGGTTGTAGGACACATGTCCCTTGCTGTAACCATACAGTTGGCGCCGAAGGGCAGCGTCAGTATTTCGGTGCTTATGCCATACATAGGCAGAAGGTTCGTAAACCAGGGTATAGCCTGCCTTAATTGTCTTGTAGAAGAGGTAAGTATCTTCCCCAACACCAGATGGCATACCAGGACCAAGGGCTTCATCCATCAATCCAATCTCAGGGTGAGAGAGAATTGCGGCACGAAATGCAGCATTTGCTGTTGCCCCTAAACTCCAGGTTGGCAATGCATAACGTGGAACCGATTCAAACCAATCGCCACCTACTTCGAACGCTCGGAACCCTCGACCTAGTCCACCATACTCTTCAAATGCTTGTTGGGACAGCGTTTCCAACTGGATAGGTAGGACGTTACCCGTCACAATCATGACATCATGACGCGCAAAGGGAGCCAGAATTTTTTCTAACCAATCTGAAGGAAGCGTTACATCATCATCTGTGGCGATAATAATCTCCCCGGTGCTGGCGACAAAGCCTGCATTGCGAGCATAGGCTAGCCCTTGGCGTGGCTCATTAACAAGTTTAATACTCGGGAATTCAGCAACGACGGGAGGGGTTAGACCTGAACTGGGATGATTATCCACCACCACAATTTCGACTTCGCGTTGGGTATCTTGGGCTAGTAAGCACCGTAGGCAGTTACGCAAGTCGTCGGGACGGTCAAACGTTGCCAAGTTAATTGTTACTTTAACCTGCTCGGGCAATCTCACGGGTTGACTTTGGACCACACGATAATGCTGTTGTAGCCGGTTGCAAACTTCTGTGTCATTTAGATGCAACCAGGCTTCCGCTAGCTTTGAGGAGAAACTTGGGATCGCAAGATTTAATAAACGATCAACACTAATGGGGTGGTAGCGATTGTCGATATCGAGACTACCCAAGAGATCTTCACCAAGAGTTAGAAAAACCCTTGTCACTCCATAATTACAGATATCTGTCAGGGGCTGAAGGGGCTGTTCCAGTCGAACCTGCCGAATCGCAATACCATCGGAGTAATGTATTGGTGCTTCTTCTACTGCCCCAACAGGTACTGTCTCATTCTGCTGTTCAGCATGAGAATTTGTTTCTAATTCAGGAATTTGTTCGCCAAATTCCTGAACAATTTGACGCACCCTTTGACAGGCCTGCTGATATCGGAAGAGGCCTGTTAGAGAGCCTTTCATCTCACCCCATACAAGCTCAGACGGGATTCTCGTTGGATGTTTAAAGTTAATCCAAAGACGGCGTAAGTTCCAGTAAACAAACCACCACAACCCTATCCAGAGAAACAATGAACGCTCATCTGGATAAGATGTAGCTCCACAGACAAAGTAGGAGTACAACCCGATTCCGTTATTCGTAATTTGAGCTTTCAGTTTTTCATAGCTTGCACGATGGCGGTGGCGAACCATTGCTCTAGGTTCGTAAACTAGAGTGTATCCCTCTTGCAACACCCGGAAATACATCTCCAGATCCCCGCCCCCATTGGTTACGGTACCAACATCTAGAGCCGGATCAAAATGCCCAATTTTGCTGAAAAGGGAACGACGGTAGGCCATGTTAGCTCCTGTGCCAAATTGTCCTGTCCCTAATAGTTGCCAGGGTAACTTAGAACCCGTCTTGCGGTACCAGTGTTGCTCAAACCCTCGCCCAAATCCTCCATTGCTTTCAAAGATGACTTGAGCCTGTGTTTCGAGTTCATACGGAACAACCAGCCCCGTTACGGCCATCACTTCCGTATTCTCGCTAAAGACCCGAGCCAGAGCTTTAACCCAACCCGGATCAACCACAACATCATCGTCGGTATAGGCAATAATTTCGCCTTTGGCCTCTAAAATGGCACGGTTACGTGCCCAGTCTAACCCGGGGCGGGGTTCGCGCACGTAGCGTACAGACGGATAAGAGTTTGCAACTAATTCCTTTGTTGAGCCTGTTTGAGGGGCATTATCCACAACCAGAATATCGAGGTGCGGATAGTCGAGCTTGCTTAGGGCTTCCAGGCACAGCTTCATATCATCGGGGCGATCGCGCGTACATACCGCCACAGTGACTAGAGGCCACTCACCCTCATACTCTACAGGAGGCAGACCAATTAAATTCTCCAGGGACAGATCCTTCGGGTGCTGTGGGGATGCCAGCCCATTTTTAAGTAATTGGCAGATAATGTCCCAACTGTGTTGTTCCAGAATTCGCTTGCTCAAAGTTTCTGCTGTGCAACGCCCCAGAGAAATTGGGGCTTCCACATAACCCAGGGGAACACCATGGAGTCGTACCAGACCCTTCAGCCCCATGTAGGCCTCTAAACCCTCGAAGGTAGGTAGGGGCTGAGTCAGTTCGATATCTACAACTTTGATGGGAAAAAGCATGAGAGGGCTTCCTGTTTTGATAAGGGGCTAAAGATATGCCAGAGATAAATGAAGCAGATGTCCTACAAAAAGCCTGAGGCGAAGGAATGCAAGAAGTGACGGTGACTGTGCAATATTCAAGGGGAATGTAGCAAACAGCGATGAATGAGAAATGGAGCCGCTAGGTGTTGGTTCGCTTGGGTCTGCAACACGGAGCGTCTCAATTTTTCCTTTGGCACTATCTACCTTGGTTGAGTGTTCCCGCTGTTGCCATATCTGCCACAAGCTAAATAACCCAAGCCGATAAAAACCGGGGCGAATGAGCGGTGTTACGGGTTCGGCCTGAAGCGCTTGGCTTAGCCAGTAGAGTGTTTTGTGCGGTTTACCATAGGCATAGCATTGATGGGCAAAATAGATATAAAAGCTACTGCAAGACAGGTGAAATAGAAGAGGGGAAAGGGTTGGGCACTTCTGGCGCACTTGTTCCAGCATGAGCAGGTGAGAACGGGCCATCTGGTCAAAGTCTCCTGACATACTGCTGGATACTTTGCGATAGCCCACCAAAACTTCTGGCACAACAGCAAACTGAAAATGTATGGCCAGGCGCAGGTATAAATCCCAATCCTCACAACCCTGGGCATTTTGAGCCTTGAGCTGAGGGTCGTAGTAACCAACCTGATCTAGACAACGCCGACGGATTAACGTTGCACTGGCATTGGCAATGAAATTATGGCAGAGCAGGGTCTTGAGTACGTTTCCCTGAACCATATCGGCATGGATAATCCCCAAGGATTGATCCTGCTCATCGATGTCGATAGACCAGGCATAGGCCACTGCGGTATTGTCTCCCGCGTCCTGGAGCCTTTCCATCAGTTTTTCGACGGCCTGAGGATGCCATAGGTCATCGGCATCGATGGGAGCAACAAATTCGCCCTGGGCATGGGCGATCGCCAAATTACGTGCCGCTGCAACCCCTGCATTGGTTTGATGCAGAAGTTGGAGTCGGGAATCCTGGTGGGCGATCGCGGTCACGACCTCTGGAGTCTGATCGGTAGAACCGTCATCAACCACCAGGATTTCCAGATTTTGATAGGTTTGGCTTAGCACCGAACGGAGGGTTCGTTCGATCAAGCTGGCTGCATTGTAGGCAGGGATGATTACCGATACCAGGGGCTTATCGCTAGACATCAGCTCGTCCTATGAGTTATTTCAATGTGAGGTCAACCCTCACGTGCACCGTTTCCATGTCTGAAAATCTTGGGGGCTGATCTTTCAAACATCTCTTTGGCGTTGAAGGAGCTTTAGATAGTTGGATTGATCTTGAGGTAAGGGTGCTTTCTGTAGGTTTCCCACAAAAAAACACCCACCCACTCTGTGCTTCGCTTTAGCTGTACTGCAACTGTTGGGCGCCCACAGGAACAGCAACCTCTGCTTTAGAACGCTCAAACTCCTCGTAGTAAGAGCGTTCGGTGTTAACGTCCCATAAGGGATGCTGTTCGCCGATGATATTGCGGGCGGCCAATAGCCCGGTTAGCATCGAATGATCCTGGTTGTTATAGCGGTGCATTCCGTTCCGGCCAACGGTCTGCAGGTTCTCAAAACACTCGATATAGTCTTGAATCACTTGCAGGTGCTGGCGATATTCGGCATCGTAAACGGGATATGCTTTCCGCTGACGAATGACCGTACCGTCCTCGATCGCCATAGAAGGTTGTACCAGACCAAGCCCTCGTGCCTCCTGACTGGCGAGCTTGATCAAGTCAGCATCCGAGGTTTCCCAAAGAGCATCCCCCTGGCTACAGAAGTACTCCATCCCTAAACAGGTCTTGCTAGAGTCAGGTACCATTTCAGGGCTCCAGTTTTTGAAGTTCTGAATGCGTCCTACCTGGAATTTAGGGCTGTGAATGTAGATCCAGTTGTCAGGAAATAAATCTGGAGCATCTACCATGAGGGCCACAATCAGGAAGTCGCGATATTTTAAGGAGCGTGCTGCATGCATCACCTCTTCGGGTGGGGCCGGATTCATGTATTGCAGTAACTTGCTCACTGGCATACTGGAAACGAAATGGTTACCCTCAAACGTCACTGGGCTACCGTTCTGCTCCGCTACAACACGGGTGATTCGGAAACCTTCACGTTCAATGCGTACAACACCTGTATTCAGGTGAACAGGGTTGCCCTTCTGCTCTAGCAGGGTTTGAAACCGCTCCCACATCATGCCGGGGCCAAGGCGGGGATAAACAAACGATTTAATCAGGGTTTTGGTATCGGTGCTGCCAAAGAAGGCATCTGTAATGGCTTTCTTTAAGGACAACCCACGAATTCGCTGGGCGGCCCAATCAGCGCGAATTTGGTCACAGGGAATGCCCCAAACTTTTTCGGTGTAGGTCTTGAAAAATGTATGGTAAAGCCGCTCACCAAAGCGGTTGATAACCCAAGATTCCAAATCTTCCTCCTGAGGTAGAGGAGAAACCCGAGATTTAAGATAGCTCAGGACGATAGCCAGGCTATTCCAAAAGCCCAGTTTGAGTAAGGCATCCTTGGGTTCCAGCGGGTAGTTGAAAAAGACGCCATCGTAATAGATGCGGGAAAGCCGAGGGACTGAGATCATCTCGTCGCCCAGTACTTCCTCCCAGAGTTGTTCAACTTCCTTCACCTTGGTGTAAAACCGATGACCACCGATGTCAAAGCGGTAACCATTGTAGGTTTCGGTACGGGAGATGCCACCGACGCGATCGCCCTGTTCTAGAACGACAGTCGAATGTCCGTTTTTAGCCAGCTCATAAGCTGATGTAAGACCTGCAGGGCCTGCACCAATGATTACGGTGGATGGGTGAGTCATGAAAATCTCGTTAGTTCTAAGGGACTGAGTAGCTCAGGGATGAACGAAGCATATCGGGGCACACTCAAGCGTCTAAGTTCTCAGAAGCAAGAGTTGGGAAGCTTAGCGTACTCATTAGGGAAGATAACCAGTACTGGCAGCAGCCGATGGCAAACCCAAGCCCGCCATAGAGATAGTACAGCCAGTGCATAGGAATCGTTCCTAGCGCGAACTTTAGACCCCGTTTCCGTTTGAAGAAGCGGTAAACTGAAGCATTAATCCACAACAGCCCTGCCCCTAAAAAGAAGGCAACTAGCAAAGCCAGTTGCCATAGGGGGGAAAGTAATAGTGCGGCAACGAACCCGTAAGCCAAAACGACACTGACTCGGCTAGAGGTTTGTAAGTTTAGGTCGTTGTTTAGAGCTTTGTTCTCAAGAATGAGTTGAGTCCAGGGAAGTGCACGGTAGAAAAAGTCGGCTTTAAGTAGGGTGACCAGGCCCCAGCGCTTCAGATGCTTCACCTGGAGATTTTTGCAAAGTCGAATTTGGTATCCTGCATTTCTCAAGCGATAGCCCAGATCAATGTCTTCAACACAGGGGCGGCGGAACCGCTCGTCAAAGCCGTTGATAGCAAAGAATGCTTCTCGTCGAATTGCACCGCAAGCTCCCCAGAAGGTCGATGCATTTTCATCAGAGATTTGATGCGTGTAATGGTGAAAGAGGTTGCGATATTGAGAAAGAAAATCAGGGCACCCAGGCGCATCATCATAAGACCCAATCACGGCGGACAAGTCCGAAGAGCGGAGAAATAGAGTCTGAATTGTGTCGATGACGTTGGGCGCGATTTGCACGTCGGCATCGACAAAAAATAAGATATCGCCACTGGATATCTTGGCTCCATAATTCCGTGCAACTGCTGGCCCCCGATTAGTGGGTAGATTCACAACTCTAAAGCCATGCTGTTTGGCAACGTAAGTTGATGCATCATCCTGTCCATCTACTACAACAATTACCTCAAGGGGAGCCGGACAAGCAGTCTTTAGGGCATTGCAGCAGTTAAGAAAAGCTTCCCCTCCGTTGTACACCGGAACAATGACAGAAACCGAAGGGATATTGGACAGGCTCATAGCGATTTCCTTGGGAACAAACAGGGATTAGATGAGTCTAAGGAAGTGAATTTGGTTTAGAGATTGTCGAGTTTAAGGAGTGAAGTAAGACGCCTTTAGAAAACCTATTCTTCTAACCTTGAGCTGGAATTTCCCTAGTTAAAAAGCAATTTTGGCTAGAGGAGTTACGCTTGAATCGAAACTCATGAAAATTGCAGCAGAAGGTTTTTTGACGAGGTTTCTGTCTCCCTCAGAACCAATATTTCAGCCTCTTGTTAGAGATTATGGCCTTTCTTTTGGTCAGGTACCCTTGGGATTCCAGCGGTTTCACCAATATTTCATGCGCCGGCTCTAACTATAAAGACTTCATCACGAATAATCCTTTTATTCGTCTTAACTGTACAGATTCGATTATTTGGCTGCTGGATAATTTAACTCCCTAAAAGCTATAGAAAAAAGTTTGTTGACAATTGTTCTCCTAGTAATCTCTCTGAATTGGAAAATTATTTGAAGGTAAGGTAAATTAAATTCGTGAAATTACGGAGGAAATTGAAGTGAAAAAATGATTCAAAATTTCTTGTTGATGACTTCTTTATGTAAAAGAATCTTTCCTTGCAATCCCTTCACAATTAGGCGCATTCTTGCTAGAAATAGCGTTATATGGTCAATGAAGTTAGAGGAAATCGTCACTTTTTAAAGGCCTAGAAAAATGGCTTGAGCTTGTGAGGGGGCTTGTAATCTGTGATGCCGATTACCGTCGCACCTACCTTAAAGTTCCCACAACTCAAAAAGGTGTTTTCATTAACTTCAAATAAAATTTTATTTGTTCGAGGATTTATCTATGCCTATTTGGGACCCGGTAAAAACCCGTGCGAAGGCAGAGCTCTCCCTGACGGATGCTGAGCGTAGCGCAATTTTGGCGAAGCTGCCTCAACGGGAGGATGGTACGTACTGTGCGGATGCGATTTTTGAGGGGGGAGGTGTTAAAGGAACGGCTTTCCTGGGGGCGCTACGTTGTTTTAACGATGTTGGGATTCAGTGGAAAAAAGTTGCAGGCACATCAGCAGGAGCTATCACGGCCACTCTGGTCGTGGCTGATCTGGGCATTGATACCTTAGAGCAAATCATCGGCGGGTTGGATTATCTGGCGGCCTTTCTACCGCAGAAAACCAGTCCCTTTATTCTGAATGGAGACCCCAAGGATGATTTGGATAAGCCCATAGGCATGATCCTGGGCCTGCTAACCAACCAGAAACTTGGGCAGTATTCGACTGACCCCTTCAAGCGGTGGTTGCAGGACGTATTAGGCGATCGCCTCCGTACCTTTAAAGACATTGCCTGGCGGGATGGCCGTGCCCTGAAGGTGGTGGTTTCGGATATTAGTCTGGGGGAAATGCTGGTGCTTCCAGATGACTTGAACCGGCGTATCCAGGGGTATCGGGTTCAGGATGGCCTGGATCGATCGCTAGAGTTTGAGGTTGCCGAGGCAGTACGCTTATCCATGAGTATTCCCTTCTTCTTCACCCCCGGCAAATTGGGTGATAGCACCATTGTGGATGGTGGCATTCTCAGTAACTTTCCCCTTTGGCTTTTTGACGTCACCTCCCCCAACCAGCCCCCCCGTTGGCCGACCTTTGGGCTACGGCTCTCAGAGGATGGGCAACGGCAAAAAATTGGCAATGCTATCGATATCTTCTCGGCCCTTCTACAAACGGCGATGAAGGCGAGCGATCGCTATCACCTGCAACGCAATGGGCAGGGGCGTGTCATCCACATCAATACAGAAGGCGTCAGTGCCACCGAATTCAACCTCAGCAATGAGACAAAAGACTACCTTTATATAAACGGTTATCGAGATACCAAAAAATTTCTACTGGAGGAGTGGTCTTGGGATAGGCACCTGAAGTTGCGCGGGTATGATCTGGCGTCTATCTAAAGGGGCTGAATCTTTTTTCAAGAAAAATCCATTTCTCTGCCCTGATCCCCTTGCAAACTGCGCAGTCGCGTACCACACTGTTGGTGAAACTGATAAGCGTTTAATAGACGGTTAAGGGGGCGCTGGTGAAAAGAGTTTTAGCCATTATTCTAGGAGGCGGTGCAGGTACCCGCCTGTATCCCCTCACAAAATTGCGGGCCAAACCGGCAGTACCGTTGGCGGGTAAGTATCGGCTGATCGATGTGCCTGTGAGCAACTGTATTAATTCTGATATTTTCAAAATCTACGTTCTGACGCAGTTTAACTCAGCGTCGTTGAACCGCCATATTTCTCGCACCTACAATTTCTCCAACTTTCATGAAGGATTTGTCGAGGTGCTGGCGGCTCAACAAACTCCCGAGAACCCCAATTGGTTTCAGGGTACTGCGGACGCTGTACGCCAGTACATCTGGTTGTTCCAAGAGTTCGATGTGGATGAGTACCTGATTCTCTCCGGTGACCACCTTTACCGGATGGACTACTGCCATTTCATCGAACACCACCGCTCAACTAACGCCGATATCACCCTTTCAGTGATTCCGATTGATGAGCAGCGGGCGTCTGATTTCGGTTTAATGAAGATTGATAATAATGGACGCGTCATAGACTTCAGCGAAAAACCCAAAGGGGAAGCCCTGAAGCAGATGCAGGTGGATACCACCGTCCTGGGGCTGAATCCTGAAGATGCGAAACAAAGCCCTTACATCGCGTCCATGGGTATCTATGTTTTCAAGCGCGATGCGCTGGTGGATTTGTTGAAGAAGATGCCAGAGCATACGGACTTTGGTAAGGAAGTCATCCCCAATTCCGCAAAAGATTACAACCTTCAGGCCTACCTGTTTAACGACTACTGGGAAGACATCGGGACGATCCAGGCTTTCTATGACGCAAACCTGGCTCTCACCCGGCAGCCACAGCCGCCTTTCAGCTTTTACGATGAAGAAGCTCCTATCTACACCCGGGGTCGCTCTCTGCCTCCCAGCAAACTGTTGAATTGCGAAATTACCGAATCGATGATCGGCGAAGGCTGCATCATTAAGGATTGCCAGATTCGCCACTCTATTCTCGGTATTCGCTCTCGGGTTGAAGCGGGTAGCATTATTGAAGACACGCTGATTATGGGGGCCGACTTCTATCAGCCTCTAGTGGAACGTCAAACTGTCCAGAACACGGGTAAGCCTCCGATGGGTATTGGCTCTAACACCGTGATTCGTAAGGCCATCATTGATAAGAACGCCTGTATCGGCTCGGATGTTCAGATCATCAACAAGGATCACGTTGAAGAAGCGGATCGTGAAGCTCAAGGCTTCTATATTCGCAGCGGCATCGTTGTTGTTCCGAAGAACGCCTGCATCCCAGACGGGACAATTATCTAGTTGGCGCAACTGTTGATCATGATTGGGTTGCCAGGTAGTGGAAAGTCTACCCTGGCAGCCCAATTTGCTTTAGAAGGTTGGACATGGGTTTCGACCGATCGCATCCGAGCTCAACTTTATGGTGACGAGGCCATTCAGGGAAATTGGGCGCAGGTATGGGGGGAGGTGCAACGAGAATTGCGGGCGATCGCCCAACTCCCCCACGGCAAAGCCCTCTACGATGCGACGAATGTTGTCCGTCGCCCACGACGTCAGTTGATTGCCCTGGCTCGTAGCTGGGGTTTCAGGCGGGTCACGGCCTGTTGGTTGGATGTGCCGTTGGAGGTTTGTTTGGAGCGAAATCAGAGGCGATCGCGTCAAGTCCCAGTTGATGTCATTTGCCGCATGCATCGACGGCTAGAAGGGGGAAGGCCCAGTTTAGAAGAGGGGTTGGATGCGTTAATTACAGTAGATTTTATGCCCACTCAATGCACGGATAGCCTGACGTCATCTGATTAACCTCAATTTGGGATAAGCTCAAAAGCCCATTTTGTAGTGTGTGAAGCACACTACAAAATGGGCTTTTTCGAGGGGCGCGCTTTGCGCGCCCCTCGAAAAAGCCCTTAACCCGAACTCAGGTTGATTAGGAGAGTTTATTTTTGAAAAGCTGGGCGGAGCCCAGCTTTTCAAAAATAAACTCTCCTCGCTCTAAGCGCTTAGCGCGATCAAGTCAGCCTCTTTACAGGATGGCTTTCAGTAGAGGGGCCGCTCCATATCGAATGACGTCTGTACAGGGGAGACCGATTTCTGCTTGGGTTTGAGCGATCGCCTTCTGAGCGGTTTCATCATCTAAGTGGAATGTATTCAGGGCAATTCCTACAACTTTTGTGGGGGCGAATGTGCCCCCGGCAGCGGCGATAGTTTCGTAGACTTGAATGGCCGCTGGCAAGGAGGGGATTTGGAAGTCTGGAAAACTGTGGATGTGGGTTTGTCCGGCGCGGTGTACCAGGATGAGGTGAGTGGGTTGGCTCCCGCGTATCAAAGGGAGGGTGGCCGTGGAGGCAGGGTTCATGAAGGAACCCTGGCCCTCAATATGTAAAATGTCGTGCTCATGACCATACTTCATCACCATCTGCTCGACGGCTCCAGCGGCATAATCAACGCGCACTGCATCGAGAGGAATGCCATCCTCTCCCAACATAAGCCCAGTCTGCCCGGTGGCAATGAAGCGCGATCGCATCCCCTGTTCTGAGCAAGCCCGATGTAGCTCCAGGCTGGTGGACATCTTGCCCACACTCATATCAGTACCTACGGTGAGAACGCGGCGGCAGGGGAGCGATCGCGCCTTGCCACTGCCAACCGTCAGCCCCGTGGGCTCCTGGCGCACGTCCCAGATCCAGCGATCCGGTTGAAGGGCAGCTTTCAGATCCGGTTCCTGGGCCATACGAGTATGCAGGCCGTTGACGATGGAGAGCCCTGCCTCCAGCGCTTGCTTTAATTCTGCACGCCAGGCGTCGGGTAGTGCGCCACCTGAGGGCGCAATGCCAATACTGAGTACGGTGGGGCCGTAGGCGAGGGCATCTGCGACAGACGCGACGATAGGTATAGGGCGATCAATGCCAGTTAATTGAGTCAAGTCTTCCCCGGCACAGTCTTGATCAATAACAGCCACGATGGGGAGGTTGCTATAGCGAAGTAATGAGATTCCAGTTTTCCCCCGGTTGGTCGTGGTGCCCCCATGGAGCAAAATGGCTACGCGATCGCCAGAACTGAGCATAAGTTTCCCTGAGCGTCTTTTCTGATTTAGATTAGCGAATCCTTAGAAGTGATTTTGTAAAAGGGCTGGAATTTTGTGTACCCTATGCACGCAAAATCAGCAATTCTCATTATGAGCTTCAAAGCCGAGAGTTTGCGCCCGTCGGGCGCGAACTCTCGGCTTTGAAGCCTGAAAATAGCCCGCAGAAGGCGGGCTATTTTCAGGCTTCAATTCAAAAACGTCAGTTCGGGATAAGCCGAACCACCCATTATTGCGTGCGCGTCGCGCACGCAATAATGGGCTTTTTCGAGTGCCGCGCTTCGCGCGGCACTCGAAAAAGCCCTTAACCCGAACTGAGGTTCAAAATGAGAATTGCTGACGCAAAGTTCCAGCCCTTTTACAAAAACAGCTCGTATGCTACGCTGATCTGCCATATCTAGTGGTGTGGGATGGGCTATGACACAATATGAGCCACGGTATGAACAGCCGTCTCTATTTTCGGCAGCAGATGTGTCGGGAAGTTATCGGGTTAATGCCCCCTCCATGCTGCTGGATATTAGCCCAGAAGCATTGCAAGGCTGGAAACAGCGTATCTTTGACTTTCAGCAACAGGTGCGAGAGCAACCGGCCCCAACGCAGGTCAGTTTATTTGACCTGGAACCTACTCCCACCCAGGCAGATAGCTTAAATCCATTTACCTTACCCAGGCAGAACACGGAATTTTGGCGATGGCAAGCCAGTGACACGGGAACCTCTGCCCTCTATTTCGTGATTGACGAGGAGGTTCCTTTGCTGCTGTATGTGGGGGAAACGGTGAAGTCCAATCAGCGATGGAAAGGCGAGCACGACTGTAAGCGATACCTGGATAACTACCGGATGATCCACTACACGCACCAGATTCCCACGCAGCTCAACATTGCGTTTTGGCCCCACGCGCCACAGGCTACCCGACCTCGGCAACAGTTGGAATTGGCATTGATTTTGAAGTGGCGATCGCCCTTCAATAAGGAGAACTGGACTCTTTGGGGCACACCTTTTACCGGTGGGAAAAGCCCTGATTAAACGCAAAGAAAAACCGCACCTTAAGGTGCGGTTTTTCTTTGTAATTTGTCTAGGAATGAATAGCGACGAGCTGACGCTCATCGACATCCTTGAAGATGCGATCGCGACGAGCCTTTACAAATACCTGCTGAGCCCGACGCAAATCTAAGGTGTCAAAGTTTTCGCGAGAAAGGTGAGCTGTTATAAATTGCCCATCGGCGAGTGACAATTCCACCTGAATTTCACGGCCTAGGTGAATCAACCGCTCCACAGAAGCTGGAAGGGTACCTGCTTCCGGTTCAGAACGAATGACAACGTCGTGGGGACGCAGGAAGAGTCGTTGGCTGTCACGCGCTGCCGAATGGCTTGGCACTAAGTGGGATGCGCCCGACAGTACGTTGACCGGGCCAATGAAACTCATGACAAACGGGGTTGCCGGGTGGTCGTAAATCTCGGCGGGAGAGCCAATTTGTTCGACCCGCCCTTTATTCATCACCACAATTTCATCGGCAATTTCCATGGCCTCTTCCTGGTCATGGGTTACCAGAACTGTTGTGACATGAACTTCATCATGCAGTCGGCGAATCCAATTCCGCAGATCTTTGCGGACTTTTGTATCCAACGCGCCAAAGGGTTCATCCAGTAGAAGCACATTGGGTTCAATCGCCAGCGCCCGAGCCAGGGCCACCCGTTGCCGCTGACCACCGGAGAGTTGGGAGGGGTAGCGATCACCCAATCCCGTCAATTGCACTAATTCCAGTAGTTCATCAACACGATTCTTAACCCGTTTTTTAGGCCATTTATGAATTTCTAGGCCAAAGGCAATGTTCTCCCGTACCGTCAAATGCTTAAACAGGGCGTAGTGCTGAAACACAAACCCAACGTGGCGGTCTTGCACACTTTGATGGGTCGTATCTCGCCCTGTCACCCAAATGCGGCCTTCATCTAATGTTTCCAGGCCAGCAATCAGACGCAGCAGCGTAGATTTTCCAGAACCAGACGGGCCTAACAAAGCTGTTAGAGAACCTGTTTCAACTTCTAAGCTGACCTGATCGACGGCCTGGAAATCTCCAAAACGACGGGAGACATTTTCTACTTTGATTCCCATAATCCTCTTTTTTGATAGCCAGCAATGGTGGCGGGGCTAACGGGCTAATTCTATCGAAATGCAATCAAAATTGCATCCTAAAAAAAACAAGCTACATTTTGTTTGAATTCCCCTCTTGCCATGATACACTCATAAGCCGATAGGGTTTATGGTGATTGTGAAATACAGGGTACTAGGAAAATGCCTCTTGCGTCTGCCTTGTACTTTGTATCAAGCCTTTCAGTAATTAGCCTCGCCACCTAAATCGTTAGATTCGCCGCTTTCTAGGAGTTAGCAACAATGGTTCAGTTTGGGTTTAAGTTCTTCGGTAAATCTTCTGCGCGATCGCCCCAGGCTCAAGAAGCAAGCAACTTAACAGTTAATCGTTTTGCCTCTCGGCCCGTTAAGAGAAGAACTGCTCTATTCCTTAGCGGCTTGGCGATGAGCTTTGCAATTGTATCCTGCACGAATTCTGGCACAAATACAGAAGCAGGTAGCGCAAGCCCCGATGCGCAGTCTGCTGAATCTCCCAAGCCTGACGTAGAATTGACCCTCGTATCCTTTGCGGTTACTCAGGCGGCTTATGAAAAAATCATTCCTCTGTTTGTAGAGAAGTGGAAGGCAGAGCATAACCAGAACGTTACCATCAACCAGAGTTACGGCGGTTCTGGTAGCCAGACTCGTGCCGTTATTGATGGCCTAGAAGCTGATGTTGTTGCTCTGGCTCTGGCTCTCGACACCAAAAAGATTGAAAAAGCAGGGCTGATTCAGCCCGGTTGGGAGAAGGAAGCGCCCAACGATGGCATTGTTACCAAATCCGTTGCTGCCCTTGTGGTGCGGGATGGTAACCCCAAGAATATTCAAGGTTGGGAAGACCTGACTCGGGATGATGTAAAAGTGGTAACAGCAAACCCGAAAACCTCTGGAGGTGCTCGCTGGAACTTTCTGGGAGCTTGGGGCGCTGTAACCCAGGCTGGGGGAGATGAGGCGAAAGCTGAAGAATTTGTGACGAACCTCTATAAAAATGTACCTGTCCTTGCTAAGGATGCTCGGGAGTCTACTGACATATTTTTTGCCCGAGGTCAGGGAGATGTGCTGATCAACTACGAAAACGAAGTGCTGCTGGCGAAGCAGAAAGGTGAGGATTCGACCTTTATTATTCCTGATGTCAACATCTCAATCGACAACCCTATTGCCGTGGTTGATGCGAATGTTGATAAGCACGGTACCCGTGAAGTTGCCGAAGCCTTTGTCGAGTTTCTGTATACCCCCGAAGCGCAGCGTGAGTTTGCCAAGGTAGGCTTCCGTCCGGTTGATAAAGCTGTTAGCCAGGAATTTGCCAGCCAATACCCTGAAATTAAGCAACTCTTCACTGTGGCTGATTTGGGTGGTTGGGATACAGTTCAAGCGCAATTCTTTGATGACGGGGCCATTTTTGACAAAATTCAGGCCTCCATTGGTAAGAAATAGTCCAGAGGGCGATTGAGGACCCCTAGAAGCTTGATAATTCGTGTGCAAGGCACACGAATTATCAACTCAAACAGCCTAGAAATCGGACTTGATCAAGACAAAGGACGATTTGCTTGATAATGAGGAGCGAATTGTCCTTTGCCCTTCTTGGTTTTCTATCGTATCTTCAGCGTTATTTATGACCGCCTCTTCTGCACCCACATCGGGTTCACCACTCCGGCAATTCCTGCACCGTGCCATCCATCTCCCCTGGACCTGGCGTGTGACCTGGCTGTATCTCACGATCATGCTGTTCCTACCGATGGCAGCTTTGTTCCTGAGAACCAGTAGCCTGTCACCTGCTCAAATGTGGGCGATCGCCACCGATCCCGTTGCGATTTCGGCTTATGAAGTCACCTTCTTTACAGCCCTTGTGGCTGCTGCCATCAATGGTGTTGCAGGAATGGCGACAGCCTGGGTATTAGTCCGCTACAAATTCCCCGGCCGTCGTTTCCTGGACGCCATGATTGACTTACCCTTTGCCCTGCCTACTGCTGTAGCAGGTCTAACCCTCTCCACGGTCTACAGCAATGTTGGTTGGATTGGCTCATTACTCGAACCCTTTGGTATTAAGGTTTCCTTCACCCGATTAGGGGTGTTGGTTGCCATGATCTTTATTTCTTTGCCCTTCGTTGTACGCACGGTGCAGCCTGTGCTTCAGGAAATGGAGCCGGAGATGGAAGAAGCGGCCTGGAGTTTAGGGGCATCCGACTGGCAAACTTTCTGGCGTGTTGTTCTACCCCCCCTGTTACCCGCTGTTTTGACGGGCGTGGCATTGGGTTTTTCCCGAGCTGTTGGTGAATTCGGCTCCGTCGTAATCATCTCCGGTAATTTGCCATTTCAAGACTTAATTGCTCCTGTATTAGTGTTTCAACGGTTAGAGCAATTTGACTATGCTGGGGCAACAGTGGTTGGGGCGGTGTTGCTGCTGATTTCCCTGGCTGCGCTGATTGTGATTAACCTTCTGCAAGCCTGGGGACGGCGCTATGACGATTAAACTTGGACTCAATACTAAGGCGGCGGCTACTACAGCACCCGGGCCTCACGCTAAGGTTCAGGGCAAACGAGAGTGGGTTAAATGGGCTTTAATTGCTTCCGTCGCGGTTTATTTGACATTAGTGCTCTTTGTTCCCGCCCTGAACGTTTTTGTACAGGCATTTAGTGGGGGATTGGGAGGATTTTTTGAATCCCTAACCGATCGCAAGTTTCTTCATGCGGCAAAACTCACCCTGATCATGGCGGTGGTCGCCGTTCCCCTCAATACGGTGTTTGGCTTGTGTGCGGCGTTGGCGATCGCCCATAAAACCTTCCGCGGCCGTACTCTGCTGCTGAGCCTTATTGACTTGCCTTTCTCGATCTCTCCAGTGGTTGCGGGTCTGATGATTGTGTTGCTCTATGGCCGAAACGGATGGTTTGGCCCATTGTTAGATGCAAACAACATCAAGATCATTTTTGCGGTTCCTGGGATGGTTCTGGCCTCTGCTTTTGTGACGCTTCCCTTTGTCGCTCGGGAAGTTTTACCAGCCTTGGAAGATGCGGGCACTGATCAGGAAGAAGCGGCCAAAACCTTGGGAGCAAATAGCTGGCAAGTACTCTGGCGGGTAACGTTACCTTCCATTCGGTGGAGCTTGCTATACGGCATTCTATTGACCAATGCCCGTGCTATGGGTGAATTCGGGGCGATCTCCGTTGTTTCGGGCAACATTACGGGTAAAACACAAACCCTGCCCCTGTTTGTAGAAGAAGCCCATGTGCAATACCAAAGCCAGGCTGCTTATTCTGCCGCTGTGGTTTTAGCGTTGCTAGCCGTAGTCACGATTATTTTGAAAGAAATTTTAGAGCGCAGAACCCAAATTAAGGAAGGCTAATCGTCAGGTTGTTCTCGGCTTCTCGGTTAGAAAGACATTTAGCTTGGCATCACTCCTTATCGTTACTCCTGGAGGCCCTCATGATTTCTGTCGAATCCCTTGAGCCCATCGATCCCAATCAACTGTCGAGTGACGGTAGGCATCGAGGTCATGTCCGATTGCGCGTGAGAATTCCGGCAGAATATCGGCAGGATCCGGTGCTCTCAGTGCTCATCACCCAATACGGGCTGACGGTTAATATTTTGGCTGCACAACTCAGTGGTCAGGGCACCGACAGTGGGTGGTTTGATCTGGAGCTAAAGGGAGCAACAGAGCAGATTAATAACGGTATTCTGCATCTCAATGATTTGG
This sequence comes from Leptolyngbya sp. FACHB-8, assembly GCF_014695575.1. Lineage (GTDB taxonomy): Bacteria > Cyanobacteriota > Cyanobacteriia > Elainellales > Elainellaceae > Vacuolonema. The sequence goes on from NZ_JACJOO010000076.1 coordinate 32,603, forward strand.
GCGTAGAGATCTGGCAGGAATCAGATAACCACGACGGCGGCTGGTAGGGCGTTAGATTTCTAGCAACCAAGAGTGGGGGCTTTGTCCCCGCTCTTTGTTTTATAGCCTCTTCCGATTTAAGGAACCTGGGTTCGGGATAAGTTGAGGTGCCCCTTTTGGCGTGCGTTTCGCGCACGCCAAAAGGGGCGTTTTCGAGTACCTATGAGGCATATTACTGAATGTTGATAAAACTAACGTTTCTGTTACTGGAGATTACGAGATCGCTACAACGGATCCCCTTTCCCCCTATCCTGTAAAACCGTGGAGCATTTGGCACCGTCAACTGCTCTGCGGTTGGAAACCCCGGATTTCGATCCAGGCACTTTCTCGACATTAGTAAACGGCGATTGAAATAGAGTCTTACGAGAATGGAAAACGATCGGAAGTCAACCGTTGTAATTACTGGAGCCTCCTCGGGGGTTGGTCTATACGCCGCGAAAGCAATGGCCAACCGGGGATGGCATGTAGTGATGGCCTGCCGCAACCTGGACAAGGCAAAAGCCGCCGCTCAGGAAGTTGGGATACCAGAGAGCAACTATTCCATCCTGCACCTGGATCTGGCATCGTTGGCGAGTGTACGCACGTTTGTAGAAGAGTTTCGTGGGACGGGGCGATCGCTCGATGCCTTAGTCTGCAACGCTGCCGTCTACCTACCCATCGAAAAAGAACCCCAGCGTAGCGCCGATGGCTATGAGTTGAGCGTGGCTACCAATCACCTGGGTCACTTCCTGCTTTGTAACCTGATGCTGGATGACCTGAAGAGTTCTCCCGCCGCAGATAAGCGCCTGATCATTCTGGGTACGGTAACGGCTAACCCGAAAGAACTGGGTGGCAAGATTCCTATTCCTGCTCCCCCAGACCTGGGCGAACTGGATGGCTTTGTTCAGGGCTTCAAAGCGCCGATCGCCATGATCGATGGGAAGAAGTTCAAGTCCGGTAAGGCGTATAAAGACAGCAAGCTGTGCAATGTGCTGACGATGCTGGAACTCCACCGCCGCTATAGCAAGGATACTGGGATTACCTTCAGCTCCCTCTATCCCGGTTGTGTGGCTGATACGCCGCTGTTCCGCAATCACTATCCGCTGTTCCGCACAATTTTCCCCTGGTTCCAAAAGAATGTCACTGGCGGTTACGTAACTCAGGAACTCGCTGGAGAGCGGGTAGCCCAGGTGACTGCCGACTCCGAATTCCGCCAATCTGGAGTGTACTGGAGTTGGGGTAACCGTCAGAAGCCCGGTCGTCGCTCCTTCGATCAGGAGTTGTCTGACGAAGCGCAGGACACCCAAAAGGCCGGACGGTTGTGGGAACTGAGCGAGAAGCTGGTGGGCTTAGCTTAAGCGTCAAGCTTTTGTAAGAGCGATCGCCAGGTCCACTGATACAAAAAGAGAGTGTGGCATTGCCACACTCTCTTTATTGTTGCACAAACGAGACAGCTTTGAAGCGACACTGGCGATCGCTCCCAACACCTTCAGTGTGGCCTTCTGCGCCTCTGTTAAGCCATTCATTCCAGTAATATTCATACCCTCATACAAACGTTCAGGTCGGAGAATGTTTAATGCCTTCTATTGCTTGGGCCATTTCCAAGAGACAGCGAGCCAATTGCCGTCCCCCTGGGCTACAAGGAAAGCGCCAGTGCGGTAGAGACAGCGGCGCTTGTGTTAGGAGGTTGGCACAGAGAGGTAAACCAGCACCTGAGTTCATTAAGCTGTTCACTCATTCTGTTCGCTATTGAGGCAACTGAATGAGAACACCTATGCTTTAGGTTTCGCCCTGATGCTTGGGTCAGGATGATGTTGAAGAATTACATCGTGTTTTCAAAGCGGGCACGCGGAATCGAACCGCGATCATTAGCTTGGAAGGCTAAGGTTTTACCACTAAACTATGCCCGCAAATTTGCTTGCCTTAGCTAGTGTAGCATAACCCTCACCGCTTATGTCAATGAGTATTTCTATTACTCTCGAAAATTATCCTTATGCATGGAGAGAAATGTTGAGAACGGTGGGTGTGAAGGCGATCGCAGCCCCCACCTGGGATCATGAATGTGCGCCAAACCTTGCTGTCAACGGGAAGCTGAAAAATTTCGGTAACCTTTGGTGATAAGCTGAAAAGTGGCAATTTTACAGTATGTTAAATCTGTCACTTTACCCCTCAAAAGCAGATAAGCAGTAGGCGTAAGCATGGTCACCACAGCAGAGAAAACAAACGTTGGCTACCTCACTCAGGTTATTGGCCCCGTTGTGGACGCAAAGTTTCCCAGCGGCCAGATGCCAAAAATTTATAACGCGTTAGTCGTTCGGGGGCAAAATGCGACCGGGAACGAAGTTTCAGTTACCTGCGAAGTGCAGCAGCTTCTGGGAGACCACCAGATCCGCGCGGTAGCCATGAGCTCTACCGACGGTCTGGTACGGGGCATGGAAGTTGTGGATAGTGGCGCTCCTATCAGCGTTCCCGTCGGCAAAGTAACCCTGGGCCGGATTTTCAACGTACTGGGTGAGCCTGTAGATGAGAAAGGCCCCGTCGACGTGTCGGAGACCTTGCCCATCCACCGTGAAGCTCCCAAGCTGACTGACCTGGAGACCAAGCCTTCCGTATTCGAAACCGGGATTAAAGTGGTTGACCTGCTGACCCCCTACCGTCGAGGTGGAAAGATTGGTCTGTTCGGTGGTGCCGGTGTAGGCAAAACCGTGATCATGATGGAATTGATTAACAACATCGCTACCCAGCACGGGGGTGTGTCGGTGTTCGCCGGTGTGGGTGAGCGGACCCGTGAAGGGAATGACCTTTACAACGAAATGATCGAATCTGGGGTAATCAACCCTAACGATCTGAACGCGTCTAAGATCGCGTTGGTGTATGGTCAGATGAACGAACCACCCGGAGCCCGGATGCGTGTTGGTCTGTCTGGTTTGACCATGGCGGAGTACTTCCGTGACGTGAACAAGCAAGACGTACTGCTGTTCGTTGACAACATTTTCCGATTCGTACAGGCCGGTTCTGAAGTATCCGCTCTGTTGGGCCGGATGCCTTCTGCGGTAGGTTACCAGCCCACCCTCGGTACTGACGTAGGTGACCTGCAAGAGCGGATTACCTCCACCACCGAAGGTTCAATCACCTCCATTCAAGCCGTTTACGTTCCTGCGGACGACTTGACTGACCCCGCTCCTGCCACTACCTTCGCTCACCTGGACGGTACCACCGTGCTGTCTCGGGGTCTGGCTTCCAAGGGTATCTATCCCGCTGTGGATCCCCTCGGTTCTACCTCCACCATGTTGCAGCCCGGTATCGTGGGCGGCGACCACTATGACGTGGCTCGTGCGGTGCAGTCCACTCTCCAGCGTTACAAAGAACTGCAAGACATCATCGCCATTCTGGGTCTGGATGAACTGTCGGAAGATGATCGTCAGGTTGTGGCTCGAGCCCGTAAGATTGAGCGCTTCCTGTCTCAGCCCTTCTTCGTGGCTGAAGTATTCACCGGCTCCCCCGGTAAGTACGTGAAGCTGGAAGACACCATCAAGGGCTTCAAGATGATCCTCAGCGGTGAGCTGGATGAGCTGCCTGAGCAAGCCTTCTACATGGTGGGCGACATCAACGAAGCGATCGCCAAAGCTGACAAGATGAAAGCTGAAGGTAAGTAATTCTTGCCTCTTATTGGGGATTCTCTAACGGGAATCCCCAATCTCCCTTGCAAAGGGGGTTTCCGGAAGCGGCTCCTCCTGATGTAAGGAGGATTGGGGGATCAAATGCTTCTTCCCGACAGGTTTCTCGTATTGCCCCCAGCAGAGCTAACTTTTCGTTCACTTCTAGATATTGCTATGACACTAGCTGTACGGGTAATTGCACCGGATAAAACCGTCTGGGATAATACATCCGATGAGGTGATTCTGCCCAGCACGACCGGACAACTGGGTATTTTGACAGGCCACGCGCCGCTGCTGACTGCCCTGGATACGGGTGTGATGCGTGTGCGTGCAGGGAAAGATTGGGTGGCGATCGCCCTCATGGGTGGGTTCGCCGAAATTGAGAACAACGAAGTGACTATTCTGGTCAACGCGGCTGAGCGCGGTGAAACCATTAATCTAGAAGAAGCACGGTCAGCCTTTGCCGAGGCTGAAGCGAAGATGAATAGCCTTCGTGGTTCGGGTTCTCGTCAAGAACAAATTCAAGCGACCCAAGCATTCAAGCGGGCGCGAGCACGGGTTCAAGCCGCTGGTGGTGCTGCTTAAGGCAATTCCCTGAAATTCAGATTGAGATGTGCGTCGCCTCAGAAGGGGGAGCTGGTTCCAGCTCCCCCTTCTTGTTCAGAGCTGACGCATTCCGTCCTTAACTAACCTGAGTTTGGGTTAAGGGCATTTTGAGTGCCACGCAACGCGCGGCACTCAAAATGCTTATTTTGGCGTGCGCAAAGCGCACGCCAAAATAAGTACTGCAGCTTATCCCGAACTGAGGTTAACTAAACCGTGTGGAGAAAAAGAGAGAGCAGGGGCTTTACCCCCGCTCTCTCTTTTTTTGCAAAGCTTTGTCGAATGGCCTGAGGCCAACCAATTAGTTGCTGCCGGTGAAGGCCACTTCAGGAAACCGCTCTTGGGCTTCCATCATGGATTTTTTCTTGCCTTCTTCCTGCCAGTAGTTAATAACTTCCGTGGCTTTGTTCAGCAGTTCTACCCGCTCCGTATCAGAAATCCAGGTTTTGGATTGCAGTTCGCCGTTCAACTGTTCCCACGCATCATTGCGGGGCCAGAAGAAGTAGGACGTGAGAGGGCTGGTGCCTTTACCAACGACCTGATCTACAGCCAGGGCAACATTTTCTTCCAACCACAGTACTTTGAGAATAAACCTTGACAAATGAACCTCCAGACAGAACTGAGCTGCTTTAAACTCCTACAATCCTCCATGGTAACTCATTGTTAGGCTTACATCTTGCACCTCTACAAAACCATCAGCAATTCTCATTTTGAAATCAGGCCCGAAAACCGCACGCAAAAGGCGCGCGGTTTTCGGGCATCAAAGCCAAGAGTTCACGCCCTACGGGCGTGAACTCTTGGCTTTGATGCCCATACTGAGAATTGCTGACAAAACCATAGCAATTCTCATTTTGGAATCCAATCCGAAAATAGCCCGCCCTCGGCGGGCTATTTTCGGGCATCAAAGCTGAGAGTTCGTGTCTGTAGGCGTAAGCTCACAGGCTTTATTCCCAAATGAGAATTGCTGACGAAATCAATGCGAAGCGTCCTGATAAAACCAAGACATCAATTTGATAGGATCGCTGGGTTGTGTGGTTAGGAGGTTGGAAGCTGTGGGGAACGAGGCGATCGCAATCATCGTTTTTGACATTGATGGCGTCATTCGAGATGTGAGCAATTCCTATCGACGCGCTCTTGCGGATACCGTGGAGCACTTTACCCAGGGCTCCTACCGTCCGACACAGACCGACATCGATGCTCTTAAAGGTGAGGGAATTTGGAATAACGACTGGGAAGCCTCCCAGGAAATGGTTCATCGCTATTTTGAGCAGCAGGGAAAGGCGCGATCGGAGCTTGGCCTGGACTATGACGTTCTGGTGCGCTTTTTTCAGAGTCGATATCGGGGGCCAGATCCCGACAACTGGACGGGGTATATCTGCCAGGAACCGCTGCTATTAGAGGCCGATTACTTAAACCAGCTAACAGCAGCGGGGCTGTCCTGGGGCTTTTTTAGTGGGGCAACTCGGGGATCGGCAACGTTTGTGCTGGAAAAACGTTTGGGCTTATCGGCCCCGGTACTGGTGGCCATGGAGGATGCTCCTGGCAAGCCTGACCCAACCGGCCTCTTTGAAGCCGTGAGCCGGTTAGAAGGAGAAAACCGTGGCATGCCTGTCATTTACGCTGGGGATACGGTGGCAGATATGCAAACAGTACTGCGGGCACGGGAGCAAGACTCAACGCGACGCTGGATTGGGGTAGGAATCCTGCCGCCCCATGTGTTGGGTTCGACGGAGTATGCCTTAAATTACTCCAACGGTTTGATAGAAGCAGGAGCTAGTTTGACCCTGGCGAATGTTCAGCAGTTGACCCCCGACCGGGTGCGGCAATTAATGAAATGATTTCTTCAGAAGTTTTTGCCAGCTTGCCATGCAGAAATTACATCAGGCTAATTAGGCTTTGAAATTCCTCGTAGTGACGAACTTCGTCAAAGCTGGAGTCGGTTTGGGCCATGACCCGGTATAGGTTAGGGCTTAATATAAAGGCACGGTGCAGGCTGCGAATAGTCTGGGAAATGTCGCCCCGCAAACCGTACGAACAGGCTTTGCCATACCAGGCTTCTGGGTTATCGTCGCGGTGATCAAGGGATTTATTAAAACTTTGAATGGCTTCGTCGTGGCGGTTGAGTTTGGTCAACACAATACCGCGATGGCTCCAAGCGTAGTGGCAGTTAGGTTTAATGGCGATCGTTGTATCTAAACTACTCAACGCATCGTCATAGCGCCGCAACGATGCCTGGGCAACACCCCGGTTGTACCAGGCCCGATAATTCTCCGGTCGCAAATCTACCACTCGGTCAAAGCAGGCGATCGCCTCCCGATACTGAAACATTCGCTGGTAGGCATGACCCTTGTTGTACCAGGCTTTGGCATCTTCAGGCTTGAACTTAATGATCCGGTTGAAGCAGGCGATCGCCTCTTCATAACGCTCCAGCTTGGCCAGAGCCAATCCCTTCCCCTGTAGGGCCGCTGTATTTTTCGGCTCGACGTCTAACGTGCGCTCAAAGCTATCGAGGGCTTCTGGGTATAACCCCATGGCCTGGAGAGCGTGGCCTCGTTTATTCCAGGCCTCGATGTGACTGGGATTAATCTTAAGAATCTTGTCGAAGCGGGATACCGCTTTCTCATAACGTCCTACAACAAAGAGGGCGGTGCCCTGGCTCAACCAGGTGTGAACTTCAGGATTGCTGTCCATGGTGGTGCAAGATCAAGGCATAACCCAGATCGGTAGATGTCGAAAATTTTTGAGAGACGTTATCCCGAAGCTTGAGGAACGCTCCACAGTGACACCGCTTCAGAGAGTCGAACGAACTCCCCGAAATCGCTATCGGCTCTCTGTAAAAAGCTGTGGCTTGCTCGATAGAGCGCCGCACTCCATAGCGTCTTCAGATCAGGAAAACGGCGGCAGGATTGGCAGATTGTAAAGACACCCTATGGCCCAGTATGCCCACTGGACGGACAATATATATAAAATTCGCACCAAGATTACGGAAAGATTTGTTGAAATTATGCGAACTGAGCGCGATTCAATGGGGGAGCGGCAGCTTCCAGATCAGGTTTATTATGGGATTCAAACCCTACGGGCAACAGAAAATTTCCCGATTAGTGGGCTGAAGCCGCTACCAACCTATGTCGATGCCTGTGTGTTGATCAAAAAAGCAACGGCGATTGTCAACGGGGAGTTGGGTTGTATTCCCGCTGATATTAGCCAGGCGATCGTGCAGGCGGCAGACGAGGTATTGCAGGGCCAACTGCGTGATCAGTTTGTTGTTGACGTTTACCAGGCGGGAGCGGGTACCTCACACCACATGAATGTGAATGAGGTGTTGTCGAACCGAGCGCTGGAACTGCTAGGTAGCGACAAGGGGGATTACAAACGGGTCAGCCCCAACGACCATGTGAACTACGGCCAGTCCACGAATGATGTGATTCCTACGGCGATTCGGATTGGCGGATTGCTGGCCCTAGAGGCTACGCTGTATCCGGCTCTGGCAGGAGCGATCGCCACCCTCGATACCAAAGCGGAAGAGTACCAGGACGTGGTGCGATCGGGCCGTACTCACCTCCAGGACGCCGTTCCCGTACGGATGGGCGAAACGTTCCGGGCGTGGGCACAAATTCTGGCGGATCACCTGGTACGTCTCGAAACGGCTGCGCAGGATTTGACCGTGCTGGGGCTGGGAGGGAGTGCTGCCGGAACCGGCCTCAATACTCACCCTCAGTACCGCTTCCGAGTGGCCGAGGTGCTTTCTGCGTTAATTGGCCAGCCGCTGAAGACGGCTCCCCACCTGATGGCTGCCATGCAGAGTATGGCTCCCTTTGTGAATGTGTCGGGGGCGCTGCGAAACCTGGCCCAGGATATTGCCAAAATCTCCCACGATTTGCGACTGCTGGATTCTGGCCCTAAAACTGGGTTCAAAGAAATTCAACTGCCTCCTGTGCAACCGGGCTCTTCCATCATGCCGGGTAAGTACAACCCCGTTATGGCAGAGATGACCTCGATGGTGTGCTTCCAGGTGATGGGGTACGATGCGGCGATCGCCCTCGCCGCTCAAGCCGGACAACTGGAACTGAATGTAATGATGCCCTTGATCGCTTACGACCTCATCCACAGTATCGAGTTACTGGGTAATACCCTGAAGGCGTTGACCGAGAAGGGACTGAAAGGGCTGACAGTGAATCGCGATCGCTGCCTAGCTTATGCCGAAGGTAGTTTAGCTCTGGTGACGGCCCTTAACACGCACATTGGCTACCTCAACGCGGCCGCCGTTGCTAAAGAATCTCTGGAGACTGGGCAGTCTCTCCGGCAGATTGTGCTAGAAAAAGGGCTAATGACAGAGGCGGATTTGGCGCAGGTGTTAAACCTGGAGCAGATGAGCGCCATGCCTGCGCCTCCGTCGGATGGTTCACCTTCCTAGTAACCAGAGAGTTCCCTATGTACAGCCAGGACACGATTTACACTCAGATCACGTTTCATTACATGAACGGTCAATCTGAGTCGTTCAACCTCTACGCACCGATTGAGTCGGATGGCAGCAATCAAACCATTCAATTGGAAGTGCGTCATCTCCTAAAAAAAGACTGGTGGATTATTAATTTGTCAGAGCAGACCGTTTTCATCAACATTGAAAACGTCGTCAAAGTGGAGATGAAACCTCCGATCGCCGAGCTGAAGGGTGAAGATGTGTTCTCTAACGCAGAGCGGGTAACCGCTCTCAATCGTGGTCGTTAGGCTTCTATCAGGTGCCAAAACTCCAAACCCGCTCTTTGTCGTTGCTTAGCGACAATAAAGAGCGGGTTTGGAGTTTTGGGCAGGTGCGGCCATAATACGTCTAAAGCTAAGTGTGACATCCTACTCGATAGACCTATGGCACCGAGCGTTAGTCTCCTTCGTGCAAACGACTATAAATATGCGGCCCTAAGAGAATCTCTCACGGCTCTGCTGCAACCCTTGGGTGGCATCGAAGCTTTTGTGAAACCGGGCGATCGCGTTCTCCTCAAGCCCAACTTGCTGACTGGTGGCCGCCCCCAAAACGAATGCACGACCCGGATGGAGGTGGTTTACTGTGTGGCAGAGATGGTGGTGGCAGCGGGTGGCCAACCGTTTCTGGGAGATAGTCCGGCGTTTGGCAGTGCGCGAGGGGTGGCGATCGCCAATGGCTACCAACCCATCCTGAATGAATTGGGTATCCCCATCACAGAATTTAGTGGGAATCGTTACGCCACCGATAACCCAGAATTTAACCATCTATTGCTGTCTAAAGAGGCGATGAATGCGGATGTCATCATCAACCTGCCCAAGATGAAATCCCATGTGCAGTTAACGCTGACGATGGGTGTGAAAAATCTGTTTGGTTGCGTTCCCGGTAAGATGAAAGCCTGGTGGCATATGGAAGCCGGTAAGGATCGGTTGCGCTTTGGCACGATGTTGGTGGAGACGGCGCGGGCGATCGCTCCCACACTCACCATTCTCGATGGCATCATCGGTCACGAAGGCAATGGCCCCAGTGGTGGCACTCCACGCACCTTAGGGATTCTGGCGGCCTCCGCTGATGTGTTTGCGCTAGATCGAGCAATGGCAGAAATCCTTCAAGCCGACATTGCGACCGTGCCGACTCTGGTGGCGGCCCAGCGTCTTGGCATGTCTCCTGCCCTGTCTTCTATCGAATTCCCATTGGAGCAGCCCCACCATCTACAGATTTCTGACTGGAAATATCCTGAAAATCTGGTGCCCATTGACTTCGGGTTGCCCCGTGTCATCAAGTCCACTTTCCGACATTTCTACATCCGCTTCATCAAAGAACCGATGAAAGCGTATGCCGGACGTTCAATTTGAAGGGCTTTTGCATCAATGTGAAGGGTGGCCGGTTTTACCGGCCACCCTTCACATTGATGCAGAAAACATTTTCGAGCGCCACACATTGCGCAGCATTCACGCACGCCAGAGTAGGCACTTCAATTGATAGGTCCTGTTTCAAATGTGTGGATGAGATGTGGTGAAAGGGGTACTTCGTACCCCTTTCACCACATCTCATCCACACGTCTAGAACACTGCCAATTTATACGAACTGAGGTTTGGTATTGTGCTGAGAATGATCACAAAAGTGCATGATGGTTACCTAACAGGGTACTGTCAGAATCACCAGATTCCTCTAAGCTTTTAGAAACGCTGGGCCTTGATGCGGTGTTGGATGGTCAGACGCTAACCTTACAGAACTAAAACTCAGGATAGAAAACTATGGTGCTTGCCGAGAATATTATTCATTCTCTCCCGCCCTTTGGTGCTCCTGACTGTGAATCCGATTTGGCAATACTGGGTGAAGCTGCCTATAGCCGATACTACTTTCACTCAACGCACTTCAATCAAGCATCCCTTGACCCTTCTGTATATCTGATTTTGGGACGAAGGGGAGCGGGAAAAACAGCGTTAACCAAGTTCTTCTCCTTCCAAAAAACAATCCCCAATTGCATGGAAATTGCGATTGATGAACCTGTGGCTTTCCATGAGGTAATGTCACGGATTGCAGAGCAAACATCATTAAATCGTGAACTGCAAATTCCTCAACTTGTTAAGATCTGGGAATACATTGTTTGGACAGCTATTTTTTACCAGTTAAGAAACAAGGATTTAAGAATTCGTGCAGCCTGCAGTTTCGCAGATGATGAGGGGCTTTCAAAAGTTATTCGGTCTATACTTCAATCTTTACTTTCCAAATATTTAGGCGTTAATAATACGGTTTCTGATGCATTAGATAAAATTTTTTACAGCACAACCTTTCGTGAAGCCAAGCAAGCTGTTTTAGAGTTTGCACGAAAGAGGCCACTAATTGTTGCCCTTGACACATTAGAGAAGTATTCCGTTAGTGACGAACGGCTGATGACCACTGTAGCCGCACTGGTGGAGTTTGCAGCCTTATTTTCTAGAGAGTTTGCTCCAAAAAACATCCATATCAAAGTCTTTTTGATGGATGAAATGTTTCCCTATCTCATTGAAGACTATATTTCTAACACGTTGAAATATGTCAAAAATGAGGTTTATTTACACTGGAAGCCGAAGGATCTGATGCGGATGATCTGTTGGCGTTTATTTCAGTCTTTAAGGCTCAAAGGCATCTGCAAATTAAGAGCTGAGCAGATTGATTGGGATAGTTACCGGGACGTTAAAGAGAAGATTTGGAAACCTTATTTTGGGGAATGTCTGGATGATGGCTGTGAGACTCAGGAAAAAACATTTCCCTATATTCTGCGCCATACTCACCTCCGCCCACGGCAATTAATTGTTCTCTGTAATTCTGTTGCTGAAGAGGCTTTGCGAAACCAAAATTTCCCCAATTTTAGTTTGCGGAATATTGTGATGGGTGTTCAAAACGCCAGTGATTCTTTAGCCGATGAGGTGTTTAACGCTTATAGTTCGGTGTATCCAAAAGCGTCAAGAATTGCCGATGCCTTATCGGGAATTTCACCCGTTTTTCAGGCAAAAGAGTTGGATAAACGTGCTCATCAAACAGCATCTCAATGGCAGGGAGACTATTCGCCTTACCGATTTCGGCAGTTTGTGGCGGAATTAGGAATTGTAGGTCGTGTTAGACGCAAAGATGATACCACAGGTATTATTGAGGCAGATTTTGAATACTTTAAGAAGGGCCGCTTGATGCTATCAACGGATGATTTGTGTGTCATTCATCCCATGTTTTACACCAAGCTTAATGTCACTATCCAACAGAAGTTGCACGTTTACCCCTTCCCTGACCACGAAGAATTTGTCAGCCTAAAGCATCCCTAAAGGAGAAGCCAAACTTATGTATTAGACCTCCTGCATGAATGGTTGCGCAGCTTCACCGCCAACCATTCATGCAGGATATTGAACCTCTTGTAGGACGTTGCATGCAACGTCCTACAAGAGGTTTATACATGAGCTTAGTCTGACGCAAAAAAGAGACGCGCTGGGCGCGTCTCTAAGGTTTAGCGGAGACTATTGATCAAGTTGTAATTAGGCGCTGATAGTGCTCACGAGAGCAGGCTTGTAGGTTGCTTCACGGGCGGCAACCATACCTTCCACCAGACGATCCATTTCCTCCTTCGTATGGACGGCGTTCGCCGTAATGCGCAGACGAGGCTTGGCGATGAACCAGATGGGGGAGACCCACAGTTTGTAATCGTTTAGCAGCACACGGGCAAAGACTTTGGGATTGACCTCGGAGGGTAGCATCACGGGGATAACGTTCGTTTCGCCGATCGCCACAAAGCCGTTTTCAGCGAGGCGATCGCGCAAATACCGCGTGTTCTCCTGCAACTTCTGCACCAGCTCAGGCTTCTGACGCACCGTGCGGATGGCAGTCAAAGCGGCAGCCGTCAGAGGAGCAGACAGAGAGCAGGTACCGATGGAGGTGGGGGAAACATTCAGCAACGGCTTCAGTTCTGCAACGTGAGTGCTGATAGCAGCGCCCACAGACGCACCGAACTTGGAGAAGGTGGTCATGATCAGCGGTACCACACCCCGCTCGATAGCGTACTGGGGAGTGATTCCAAAGTACTCATAAATACCCCGTCCGGTGGGCCCGATGGCACCGCTGGCATGGGCTTCGTCCATCACCAGTACACTGCCAGGATAGTTGGACATAATGTCGATCATTTCGGGCAGGGGAGCCAAGTCGCCATCCATGGAGAACACCGCATCGGAAATCACCATGATGCGATCGTCCGGCTGAGCGTAGCGCTTTAGCTTGCGAGCAAAGTCCTGCATATCGCAGTGACGGTAGGCTTTAACGCGAACCCGAGGGCTATGACCGAACATCTTGCCCGAGCGAGTACCGGCGTTTGCCAGAGCGGAAACGATACAACCGTGATTTAGAACGTCCGTGAGAATCAGGGTTTCACGGGTATTCTGGAAACCAGGAACGGGAATCGCCAGGTGGCAGAAAGCATCCATCAACGCCTGCATCGCCATCCAGGCGTTCAGGAACAATTGAGTATGGGGCAGATGCTTAAACTCAGAAACTTCATTTTCCAGTTGCCGATGCAGGTCGATACGACCGCTCAGCACAGAGGTGGAACTATTTGAGGTACCGTATTGCAGAATGGCATCGATGGCGGCCTGCTGCACTGCCTTATCTTGCACCAGACCGAGAACGTCATTGGTGCAGAAGGTCAGTACGTTGTGGCGCTTCCCGGTTTCAGTCTCTTCGATGTCTACCATGTTGCCATTTTTGGCGTGGCAGATGTATTCATCTGGATCCAAACCACTCTCGTACCAGCGCTGAACGTATTCCTTTACAACTTGCACAGTAAACTCCCCTCACCGTAATTCGCTAAACGTGACATTTTTCATGGGGCACGGCTTACATCCGTGGCCGATTTCTAAATAGACAGAACTGAGGCTAAGCCAAGTCCAGGAGCGCCAGCGCGCCACTCTACCGATTAAGGTTCCCAATGAAATTGTTAAGAAAGCTCTCCATACTTTGCCAGAAGTTGTGTTTTCTTACCACCGCTCCTGTTCCAGTTGGGATTAGACTCTAGAACTGTCCACAGATATTCCAGTCGGAACCGATCCCTGCTCTGTTTCGGCTGAGAGGGACGATCCATTACCATTTTTTGCCTGATAGGTTTCTAGACGAGATTGAGGGCTAGATTGTTGCAGGAATTGGGTATATTGCCGATAAATAACCCGTTGCAGTGCAATAATGGCCGGATTAATCTCTACGTAGCGCCGCTTTGAGTTGCGGTTGTAGTTGACCTGCTCGCTTTCCATCATTTCCACATCCTGCATCAGGAAGGGCATGAAGAAACGCTCACGAATTAGAGGCATGAGCGGCTTGCGGATGGGGTTAACAAGCCATTGGGGAAAGGGCAACCGCAAGAACAGCATCGAGAAGGAGCGGGTTTCCTGGGGGCCAACAGGCAGGCGCATCAAGTAAAGCGAGGAAACGCCTTCCATGCTGCTGTGGTAATGGGGGTACTGGTAGTGAATGGACACCTGACGGGTCGTTACGCCACCATCTGTACTGAGACCCAGAACCTTCGTAATCCAGCCCTTGTAGTAGACCCGATACTCTGCCTGAATTGAATCGTCCGACTCTTTCAACTTCAGCAGTTCAGGGTTGAACCAGCCCTGCAAGTTTTCGTGCAGATAGCCGTGGAACACGTCCATCGTGTTTTCATTGCAGATGGAGAAGTGTGCCTTGAAGTGACCCGGAATCGGAATCATGAAATAGTTTGGGTCGTCATACTCGGGCACTTCGGGAAGCGATCGCTCCCTCGCCAATGCTGCATCTCCCGGAAACACCCAGATAATGCCGTAACGCTCTTTCACCGGGTAAACCTTAGCCTGAGCGCAGGGCAGCTTTTGGCCCTCAGGAAAATAGGGAATGTGGGCGCAGTTGCCGGTGGGGTCGAACTCCCAGCCATGATAGGGGCAAGTGAGGCGATCGCCCTTCACCTGACCCTTGTGCATTTCCACACCCTTGTGAGGGCAGGCATCCTCCATCGCATAAAGATGGCCAGAGACATCCCGATAGACAGCGATTGGCTGTTGCCAAACCTTTACTGGAATAACCGCACCGGGCTTCAAATCTTCGGCCCAGCTTACCGGATACCAGTGGTTTGGGTTAATGCCCACCTCGCGTACGGCGTTTTGGACAGTATGCCCCCGAAGTGTTGTTTCCAATTCCATTGAATATGGCCTTCCTCAGTCAGTGAGCTCAATGTTAAGCCTGTGATGGCGGCTCGATAAGAGTGAACGGATGAGAGTGTTTCGAAGTGTAAACACCCTTTAATGTAGCTTGTTGAAACGGAAATCCCTCAATTTCCTTGCAGGTAGGCAAAAAGACAGAAGTTTGACCAAACTACTCTTTCAGAATGTCTTCACTTTGACTAAACACTATTTCAGAATGTCTTCAAAGTGTTTTTCCCAGGTGGCGTGGTTACGGCGGGCTACCTGAACGATAGGGGACACGCCAATCATGAAGTTGACTAACCCATTTACCAGGGAGAGAGGAAAGCGCAAAGGGCGTGCAATATCAAGAAACAGCACAGCGCGATATTCGTCCGTGTCGTTCCATACTTCGTGATAGAAAGTGTCGTCAAAAATCAGGCTTTTCCCTTCCTCCCAATGGGCGAATTGATCAGCCACACGAATGCGACAGGCTTCTTTCTTTTCGGGAACCTTCAAACCCAGGTGATAGCGAATGAGACCCTTGTGCTTGCCCCGGTGTTCCGGAATGTGCTTGCCAGGAGCCAGAATGGAGAAAAACGCTACCTTCAGACCGGGAACTTTTTTGAGGAGTTTGACGGTTTCGGGGCAGCGATCGCAATTGGCCTTGGACTTGAATCCAAAGGCCCAGAAAAAGTAAGTCTTCCAGAGATTGTCGCCAGCAATTCGCACCTGACGGGGAGAAATGTCGTGGAAGTTGGGCAGATCATCGACATTCAGCATGACCTGGTCGAGTTCTTCCCGAATCACTTTCCAGTTTGCCTCCAACTCATAGCTGAAGGGAAACTGCTCATTCGTGAAGAACACTGAATCTCCCACCTTTGAATAAGCGGGAACCATGCTCTCCAATTTTTGCGCCACGGACGCAAGCCAACCTTTCATGCCAAGCCTCAATGATATGCCACACGAAAACAGGTTACAGGGTGGCAGGCGCAAGCGTGGGGGGTTGGGGTGACAGATACGGGGATTGTCCTAGTCAGGGGGATGGGTGGGGCGTGGATAGGTCGATACGAGGATGAGTGCATGGGCAGGTGAGCCAGAGATGGGCAAGTAGGGGGGAAGTGAGTGAGGGAAAAAGTTTTGCTTAAGGAATGGCGTTATTTATGCTGGGAGGGATTGTATGTCTATTGTGTGTAGTTGAGGTCAGCACGAGAAATGAAACTCGTGGGTAAGTTTCTCGGCTGCCACATTCCTCCAACGGCCATACTCGGCCAATAAACTTTGGCAGGCCCAAATCCAGATCGTTCCACCCACTCATCGACTCATTCACTCCTCATGTTCCTCTACCTCTCTAAACTCCTCCCACTCTTCATTTACCCGGTTGGTCTGAGTTGCCTGTTACTGACAGTGGCCTTGTTTCGGCTCTGGAAGCATCCGGGGCAGGCAGCAGTTTGTATTAGCGTAGCGCTGGCGTTATTGCTAGTGGCGGGAAATGGGCGAGTGGCAACGCGACTGGTGAAGTCGTTGGAGTGGCAGAATTTGCCGCTCGAATCCGTGCCTCAGGCAGAGGCGATCGTCGTGTTGGGTGGGGCATTGAAACCGCAGATGCCACCCCGGCCCTGGTTTGACTTGTCAGAGGCGAGCGATCGCATCCTCCACAGCGCCAGGCTCTACAAGGCAGGAAAAGCACCGCTGATCATTTTTAGCGGGGGACATATCGATTGGAGTGGGAAAGGGCCGCAAGTCTCAGAGTCGGAGGATATGGCAACCCTGGCCGAGGCTCTGAATGTACCCGCTGAAGCTATCCTGCAAGACCCAACTTCGCTCAATACTTATGAGAATGCAGTGAATGTGAAAAAGATTTTGCAAGAGAAGGGGATTAATCGGGTGTTGCTCGTGACCTCAGCCATGCATATGCCGCGATCGCTTAAAATCTTCCAAAAACAAGGCATTGAGGTCATCCCTGCCCCAACGGATTTTCTCGTGTCTGAACGAGAGTTGTGGGACCTTAGCAACAGTCCTCAATCAGCCGTGCTGAGTATTTTGCCAGATGCAGAACGCGTACAGCAAACGACGCGGGTTCTGAAGGAGTATATCGGCATGCTGATTTACCGCCTGAAGGGATGGCTGTAATACTTCCGCAATTTGGATTGTCGTTTTGAACTGACTTTGTAAGCTGAAACCTTTAGCGTAGGGTCATTGCATGCAATGACCCTACGTCAAAGGTTTCAGCCCAACACGATACTTGAAGGATCGTTGTAAGATCGGCATCAGACCCGATCGGCAGGTTTCATGGCCCACGATTCCATTTTCCACCGCGAGATCGTTCCACTGCCTCCAGAAGCGGAGGATGTGTTTGCAACCTATGAGGTTGCCCACGAGTTTTACGAGGAAGTGCAGTACCGGGAAGATTTGGATGCCTACTGTGCCTGGTATTACCAGGTTGCGGAGCAGCATCGTCAGGAATTATCTGCGATGCAGAAGGACATCAACATTCTGGGATGGTTTTATGGCCGCCAGTGAACCTCAGGCGTTGCTGGGAGTGTGAAATTGGCACGGAAAGCATAAATCTTCCGTGCCAATTTCACACTTTCTAGCATGTTTTGAGGGCCACGCATTGCTGCGCAGCCCTCAAAAGGGAATTGGAAATTTACGAACCCCGGGTGGTCGTGACAACGTAAACGACCAACGGTTTCAATTATTCAATCGTTTCTAGCTCATCTTCCCGCAGGTGGGCTTTGAACTTTTTGGAAAACTTCACCAGAACTGGAAAGTTGGCACTAATGGGCTTCCCTTCCCACTCCTTGACCAAATCAGCGACCTCGCCTTCCTGACCTTGCAGATCAAAGGCTTGGTTGCGGTGTTCGGGGTGATGGTAAACCACAACGGATTCTTTAACACGAACGCGATCGCCAGCTTTCATAGGGTTCGACAACATACTCCTGGGTGGCTTGCCGGGGCAAAATCACCAACGCTGAAAACAGAACACTAATTATCTTTGCACAGCTTGGTATTCCTGCAGACAGATGAGCTAAAACTTCAGCAATTCTCATTTTGAAATCAGGCCCGAAAACCGCGCGCCAAAGGGGCGCGGTTTTCGGGCATCAAAGCCAAGAGTTCACGCCCGTAGGGCGTGAACTCTTGGCTTTGATGCCCATACTGAGAATTGCTGCTAAAACTTCCTTGCCCTATCGTCCTAAATCAACCTGAGTTTCGGTTAAGGCTGTTTTCGAGTACCGCGCAATGTCTGGCACTCGAAAATGCCCATTTTGGCGGGCGCTTTAGCTTATCCCAAACTGAGGTTAAGTTAACCCTTTGGCTGGCAAACACAAGGAAGACAGCGACAGAACTGCTCGTCGCGCATCAACAATGGCATCGCTATGATGGGTGTCGCCTATTGTTCAGGTGTGGTCTCCTCGGGGGCAGGGTACCGCTGCCAGAAGCGGTTGAAGCTCTCAGGACTGAGCAACTGCCACACAATTGTGCTTCCTACCCCTACCACTAGCATGGCTAGCAACAAAGTGAGAACCTGCATCCAGTAGTTGGATTTGCCGGGCGTAGGAGTTTTTGGAATCTCAGCCTGGCGGGGGGCTTCGGCGGTGTCGTAAAGCAGGGCTCGGGCTGACTCAGAGAGCTCAGTTTCTGTGGGCTCAGCGGTTTTTTCTTCTGCTACTACGCGGCTTGGATCGAAGAGTCTGGGCTGCTCTGGAGTGACCTGGCAGTGCATCAGCACAACTGAGACATTGTCATGGCCGCTCTTCTCGTTTGCTAAATCGACCCAGCGTTGTGCAATCTCATCCAAGGTGGCTCTGTCCTTAAAGAGCGGTTGGAAGACGGTTTCCCAATACTGCTCTACCCGATCTTTATCGCTTAAACCATCTGAGCAAAGTAACAGCACCCCATCCTCTTCCAGAATGAACCGCTGCAGCGTGGGGTAGATGTAGTCCCCAACGCGGGTTCCTACAGCCTGGGTCAGTACGCCCCCATCCATACGACGGAGGGCTTCTCGGTGCAGGTTGCGGCCATTGCGTACCTCCCGGACGGCGACATCATCATCAACGGTGAGCAAATGGCAGTAGCGAGGGGTGATCCAGTAGGCACGGCTATCACCCAGGTGACCCAGGTAAAGCTCATGGCTATTGCCCTGGCCGTCTTCAGTCTGAAGCATTTGGGGAAGTTGGAGTGCCATCACCAGCGTGGTGCCCATGCGATCGCGCGCTTCCCGTTCCTGCTCATCGTTTTGATTGGCAATTAAGTTATTGGCAATACGAATCAGGGCCTCCAATTGCTCAGCTACGACCTGGGGAGAGGAAAGCTCCGTTTGCTCAGAAATTTCGTTCAGCAGAGCTCGAAGCTGAATTTGTAGCGATCGCACGGCCATCTGGCTGGCCACTTCCCCACCCGCATGACCACCTACGCCATCACAGACAATGGCCAAATGAGAGGCGAGGGCATCTGACTCGGACGAGCTGCGGGCGTTGGGATGGGGATAACAATAGTCTTCGTTGAGGCTGCGGCGAGGGCCTGTGGAGGTAGCCGAAGCAATATTTAAGCGCAGAGGCAGAGTCGCTGCCCGTTCCAGTAGGAGTTGGTTGAGTTGTAGGGCGATCGCCTGAATTTTCTCTGGGGGGGCATTGATCTCTACGGCCTGCATCGCCTCGCTGATTTGCTGTAGAGGCTGCTGGATGGTCTCTCGATAGCCAGTCGCCCAGGACTGCCAGAGGGCAGCCAGATCACCGAGTTGGGGTGGGGCTGTCTCTTCGTTATCCAGATAGAGGGCTCGGAGCCGCACTCGCCACCCTTCAATGCGAATGTTGTCCGGAATCAGCAGGCTGGTAGCAACCCCCAATTCCTTCAACGGCACCCATAAATCGAGTAATTGCCAGAGCCAGTAGACCTGCCGTACCGCCGTTGCCGTGGGTAGGAGTGAGGCGATCGCCGGAAACAACTTTCCCGACGAATCAATGGGGGCATTTTCTAACAGCAACACTCCTGTTGATTCCCATACCGTGAAGCTGTAAATGGTGGGAGTGTGTAGTCGGTAGGCAAATAATTTGAGGTAAGCCAGTAAGTTCTCTGGAATTTCTTCTGGAGCTTCTGGCGGACGGTTGGGGCGGGTATCCAACCAGATTTGTGGGGCTATGACGCGATAGCGATCGCCGACCACGGTTCCGGGTGCAATCTTTTCAATGCCGTTACCAATAGCCCACAGGTAACGGTAGGTCAGCGGGGTCTTGCATCGCTGGCACAGCCGTTGCCCCAAGGGCGTATCCTCGGATAAGCAATCCGGATTTGGGCATTGCATTTGAGAAAGCGTGGGGGTCTGCATAGGCGATCGCGTTAGCGGTAGCGTACTAAAAAAATAATTCTTGTCAGGTGCTACTAAATGTAGAGCAGTATAGCGAATTGCTTTTGAAATGAAACCCTTTTAAGGGGAACTAGCTTTATCGTGCTGCATCACAACCCTGCATTTTATATTCGCCAAAGTTCAACGTTTCCCGAAATAAAAAGGCAAAAAGTTGTAGTACTCGTTGAAGGGATACTACCGCCTCCCTCGGCACGCTGCAACTCTGAAGATAAGGTGATAGCGCCGAGGAGCTACCCAAATCCTGGGCTAGATTGAGAAGCAACACGGTACTGTCTATCGCGATGGAAACCTTGATGGTTCGGTACACAAAAATTCCATGAGTTCCACGACGATCTGGTTGTTAACAGGGCTTGCCCTGTGCATGTTTGAGGCTGTGCTGCCCACCGCCTTCGTGACATTAACCCTGGGGATAAGTGCGATTCTGGTCGGTCTGCTGGCGCTGGTCATTCCCAATACGGGAATACAGATTGCTCTGTGGATGGTGTTTTCATTCGTGCTGGTGATTGCATCTCGCCGGTTTCTGCCCGTGAAGCCATCCAACGTGCTAGAAGACTCCCGTGAAGCTACCACCCTGACCGAAATTTTACCCGGGAAAACGGGTCGTGTTCTGTATGAAGGCAACTCCTGGCAGGCGTTGCTGGATGCCGACCGGGCGATCGCCCCCAACCAGCCCGTGGTTGTGGTTGGTCGTCGGGGTACAACCCTCCTGATTGTGCCGTTGCATGAGCTTGACCAGCACTGAGGGCACCCTACCATTATTCCTTCCTGATTAATCGAAACATTCGCTCTTCACTGGAGATTTGGAGTTTATGGACGGACTTTTAGCATTGATTTTGGCGGCCTGTGGCATTGCGGGGCTATCCAGCTCGGTCAAAATTATCAACCAGGGAAATGAAGCTCTGGTAGAGCGTCTGGGGAGCTATAACAAAAAGCTGAAACCCGGTCTCAACTTTGTGATGCCCTTTGTGGATAACGTGGCCTACCGGGAAACCATCCGGGAAAAGGTGTTGGATATTCCGCCTCAGCCCAGCATTACGAAAGACAACGTGTCGATCACCGTGGATGCCGTTGTGTATTGGCGCATTGTTGACATGGAGAAGGCCTACTACAAGGTGCAAAACCTGCATGCCGCGATGGTGAACCTGGTGTTAACCCAGATTCGGGCTGAAATGGGCAAGTTGGAGCTGGATGAGACGTTTACGGCGCGATCGCAAATCAACGAAACCCTTTTGCATGAACTGGATGTGGCCACTGACCCTTGGGGCGTCAAAGTCACCCGGGTGGAATTGCGGGACATTGTTCCTTCCAAAGCGGTACAGGAGTCGATGGAACTGCAAATGTCTGCAGAGCGCCGCAAGCGGGCTGCTATCTTAACCTCTGAAGGGGAACGGGAAGCCGCCGTCAACTCTGCCCGAGGGAAGGCGGAAGCTCAGGTGCTGGAAGCGGAAGCTTCCCAGAAGGCAACCATTTTGGCGGCGGAAGCAGATCAGAAGGCCCGAATTCTTCAGGCCCAGGCGGAGCGTCAGAGCCAGGTGCTAAAGGCCCAGGCGACAGCCGAAGCGGTCAACATTATTACTCAGGCTCTTAAGCATGACCCCCGAGCCGCAGAAGCGGGTCAAGTTTTCCTGGCCCTGGGTTATCTCAACACCACCAGCGAAATTGGCCGCAGCAACAGTAGCAAGGTTATGTTTATGGATCCAGCCAGCATTCCAGCGGCGTTGCAGGGCATGTTGTCGCTGGTAGATGAGAAGAAGGGTTAGGGCATGAAGATGTGCTGCATTTCGCGTGGCACATCTTCCTGTTTATCGGGGGCGTTCGCCATTGCGGGGGTAGCGCTGGTCTTGCCAGACGTTGCCAACGCCTTTGATAACGCCACGTCCCACCAGCCCAATGCCGCGCCCGATCACCTCCGTCAGCACATAGACCAGGCTGCTGCCGACTACGGAAAAAGCGGAGCGTAGACGGGGGGCGATCGCATCCCGCGTTTCCAGGGCCAGAGTCACGAAATACGGAATGCCGTTGAGTTGATCGAGTTCCTCTCGGCGTGGGGCGTAAATCGAACGGTACTGAATCCCGCTGAATTGAAAGGTGAGCAGACGATAACGGCTTTCAAAGATGTCTTGAGGTTCGATAAAGTAGCGATTGCGGCGGTAGTGCCAGGATAAATCGTTGCGAAAGCGTTCGATCTCACGGGTCGATATCAGTCGACGATTGTAGAAGTTTTGCTTCATCACTTCTAAATCCGAGAAGCGGTTTAGCAGCGGTTGCATGACTCCATTCGCCACCTGAATGACCAGGTGGCTCAACAACATCTCGGCCCGAATCAGTGCTTCAGGATTCCCGGCAGCATAGGGGAGGCCATCAATGATGAGAGGTGTTTGAAATAACAGGTGAGTGATTAACGTTTCAAATCCGGGAATCGGGTCAAGAATTTCAGCCTGAACGGTATCGGCTTCATCCAGCAATTCCCCCACTAACTCCAACTCCCCCTGGGCAGTGGTCAGGGTGTAGTATTTGCCCAAGAAGTCGATGATGGTAGCTTCCCAGAGGTCGCGCAGAAGCTGCGATCGCTTCTCTGGCAAGTGCTCTATCGACACCTGCGAGAAGTTCAATTCGTCGAGAATATCTTCTAATTTCCGCAGAATGAGAATGAACAATTCCTGCTTCCGTTCGGCCCGCAGGATGTCTGTCTCCATGGGGGTATGGGTTTGATTCTCGACACTGGTTCCTAGTCTGCGCAGTACTGCATTGATAAGGAGCGATCGCAAACTTTGAGCACTCATGCGTGTCTCCAACGTCTCCACGGGAGCCGTCGCGGCTAAAGCGGGAACGGGCATGGTTTGAGGCACCATCAGGGAGGACGCAACCGGCTCAGTGCTGGTATCTCTGACCGGCTCTTCTGCCGACAACGTAGGGGTTGCCAGGATCCGTTGCACCAGCCACCGGGACGCGTTGAGCTCCCGCCTGCGGCCTTCCAGCACAAGGCGATCGAGCGAAGTGAGGCGGCGATCGCGCAATTGTTTATCCAGGTCAGCGATCGCCCGATCAATCTGCTGAGTACCCAGCATTCGCCAATTACGCCGCAGTCTCCGTAGCGGGCCGGGTGTTGTAAGGGGTGCCGCTGCTGGAGCCATTTCAATCCAAACCGCCTGCCCTGCTGCTACCTGCCGTATCGTAGCCACTAGTGTTTCAGGATCGCTATCGCGGAGCCAAAATCCTGTTGCCCCCGTTCGCCGCGTTGCTGCAACCAGCACAGGTTCGGCGGATGTTCCCAGTACCAAAATAGGCACCTGGGGAAACTGCGCGCGGAGTTGCTGGCACAAAGCAAAGCCGTGGGCGCTTCCGGGTAACCCCAGCACGATTAGGGGAGCGGGTTGACCCGCTACATCTGAGGCCGGAGGAAGGGAGAGGACAGTGGCGATCGCCTCTTCCAAACCCAACCCACCGTCGGCTATTACCTGAATATCTCCAAACTGCTCTAACCAAAGCCGCATCCCTGCCCGATAGGTCGGGTCATCATCCAGCAGAACCAGGTATAACAGCGAGGGGATCGGTGGCATTGGCAAGGTAGGGACAGAAAAATGGTTCGCCAGGAACCCTTTCTAGCTTAATCACTCAACCAGCGAAGAACCGTGTTGCAGACGGCAGAATTAGAAGCCGCTCATGGGGAAAGGGTAACGGGTACTCGGCTGTGTTATTCCAAATTTTCTCCTTCCCTAATTTCCCACCTAATATTCCTCTTCGTAAGCAGGCTCCTCATAGACAGGCTCTTCGTAAGCAGGCTCTTCGTAAACGGGCTCCTCGTCGGCAGGCTCTTCGTAAGCGGGCTCCTCATAGTCGGAAGTCGCTTCTGGAGCGCTCCAGCTATCCCAGACGGCATCTCGTTCGGCTTCCCATTGGTTGATGGAGGCACGAGCTTCACCATAAAGAGGGCGACCGCGCCCGATTTGAGCGGCCGTGTCGATCGCCCGGGTCAGGCTGCCCTGGGCAGCGAGGCCATTGGCTTCATCCAGAATCTTGCGGTCTTCGGCAATGAGCACCCGATCAATTTCGGCCTGCCAACCGTCAGCGGCGGCACTCGCTTCGGCATAGAGCGCTCGCCCCTCCTGAATCTGACGGGCTTCACGAATGGCGTCACGCAGCTTATTCTCCTTCGCCAGTTGCCGCGCCCGGTCGAGGATTGGCTGGTCCTCAATGGTTTCGATCTGGGCAACCCATTCGGCAATCCGCTCCTGGGCTTCTTCATGAAGGGCACGATCCGGGCCAATGGTTTCGGCCACAGCGATCGCCTTTCGCAAATCAGGAATCACCTTAGAATTGGCCAGATCAATCGCCCGTACCAGTATGGGTTGATCCTGAAGGAGTTCAATTTGCGATCGCCAGAAGGCAATTAATGTTTGGGCCTGCGTACGGCGAGGCCGTTCCATACTCACGTCAGCTGCCTGGTTGATGGCTAGCTCCAGAGCCTGCTTCTGGCCCAAGCTGGCGATCGCGCTGGCCATCTGCAACTGGGTCACATCCTTCAACTGGCCCTGCCAGTCTGCCATCGTGGTCTGGGCGACACTGTAGAGGGCACTGCTACGGGGGATTCCCTGAAGCGCGGCGATCGCTTCTTGCAAGCGCCAGAGCTGGGCTGGAGACGGTTGCCAGTCGGTATTTACGTCCCAGGAGGCCAATTTTTGAGCGTGGCTGTAGCGCACCAGGGCGGCCAGTTCTCCTTCCAGAGGTAAGTCAGTCGGGATGGCCTGGGCCAGGGCGATCGCCTCGTCCGTATTGCCTTGCTGCCACTGCTGCCACCCCATACTGGCGAGGGCCGTGCCCCACTCCTGACGGTTCTCCTGAGCTTCTTCCCAGGCATGGGTTTGAGGGATGATTTCGCTCAATTGTGTGAGAGCGGCCTGTAAATTATCGGGGTTCTTCCGGCGAGCTAACCGCCGAGCCTCTTGCAGAGAACCCCAGGAACTGCGCTCTGCAAAAATTTGCTGCGTGAGCTGCGCCATGCGCTGTTCACGCCAGTAGGGCGACTGCAACCGTCCCAGAGCCAGCAGTTGTTGAGAGGCTTCGCTCCAAAGCTGATTTTTCAGGGCTTCCTGGGCCGTTTCGTAAATAGCCTGACCTTCCTCCCATTCCGCTTGCCACTCCTTGATTGTGGCTTGAGCCTTGTCATAGAAAGGGCTGCTTTTAGGCACAAGGCTGGCAATTTCTAAGGCTCCTTTCAAATCGCTATTGGTGTAGCGCTGACGGGCCATTTCCATCAGGTTGCGTGACCAGCGCCCCAGCCATTGTTGTGACTCTGCGTACAGGGGGTGGCGAGGGGTCCAATCTTTGACCAAGTCAACAGCCGCTTTCAGGTCGCGCAACTCCCCAGAACGGGCCGCTTCCTGAGCACAGTAGAGCTGTTCTGGGTCGGGGGAGAGCCGGGAGACGCGATCGCACTCCGGCATAGGCGGCAGGCTGGTCAACCAGATCAGCGCGAGTATCCCTAGCCCGCCTGTGACCCCGAGACCGGTCATAAACATCATGGACAGCGTCCAACCCGTCCGCCTCTTACCCTGTCGGGTTGGATTCTTAGCCGGAGGCGATTTCTTTAGCCGGGGAACCGGATGTTTAGGCGCAGGTGCTTTTGGTGGAGCCATTCGGGCTGCTTTTTGCCGACGGAGCGCTTCAGCTTTTCGCTGAGCCCGTTCAGCTCGTTTGCGGCGCGATCGCTGCCTCGAACGTTGAGGAGGCATGACCTCCGGTGGACTGATGGGCTGTGCTACAAGCTGAGCCTGAGATCCCTCAACACTCCAGCCGAGTTCTTGCCCTTGGCGCATCCGTTGTCCGTTCACTCGTTGATTGCTTACAACCTTATCTGGCATTGGCTCTGTCCTTTCGCTGGTAGGGGCAACCCAACTCCCCGGCTATACTGGCCCGGAAACCATCCTCAACCATAAAACTAGGAGAATGCGGAATCCCCATCCCTATACGTCATCCCAAACCCAATCTTGAACCTCAAGAAACATCCTTGAACCACTACACCACATCTTGCGTATGAGGCCGCAAGAATTATCAGTAGATACTAACTGAAATCTCTAAAAAAGCATCAAAAACTTCCCGTTACCTCTACCCAACCTCAATTCGAGATCAGCCCAAGTGCCCTTTTTGGCGCGGGCTCTGCACCCACCAAAAGCCCTGAACCTGAGCTCAGGTTTACTCATATCTTCCTTGCTAGAACCAGAACCCGGACCGTTATTTTGCAGCAATTCTCATTTTGAAATCAGGCCCGAAAACCGCACGCCTTTAACGCGCGGTTTTCGGGCATCAAAGCCAAGAGTTCACGCCCTACGGGCGTGAACTCTTGGCTTTGATGCCCATACTGAGAATTGCTGGTTCCGGTGCCCAATACGGGTTTACCCATAACCGATCCCTGATTACCGATTAACCCCCCAGAGTCTCGAAAAGTCCCCGTGACATAATAGATAGATAGGGAGCACGAGGAAGTGCGCGTTCGTCTTTGGCTGGCCGTTCTGCCAGAGAGACGGCTCTTTTGATGCCATATCCTCGTCAAGATGGGTGCAGGGTGACTGCCGCGAGTTACCTCTAGGGACAGGGACGCTTATGAAAAAACAGATTCGTGAACAGGTGGAGCGCATTTTAGATGAGGAGTCTGGGCGCGTCCACAGCGTTATTGTGCAAATGGAAAGCCCGGATGAAGAACTGCGGGCCATGCTGGATGCCAGCATTGAAGCCATGCAACGGCGGCACCTCACCACCAGCCCCCGAGAGCTGCTGCCTCCCAAAGCCGATGTAATACTGAAGGATGCCGATTTTACGGCCACTGAGCGTCGTCACCTGCGGGCCAGCCAGGAAACGATGACCTCTCAGATTGCGTTAGCTGCCATACAAACCTCTACGGTACAGAGCCTCCGGCAAGCCGGGTTCCGTGTAGTAGCGGATTTGATGAAGTCGGATGTCGTGCAGGAGGCGATCGCTGCTGCCGTCAACCGCAGCAGACACAAAGACCGCCCACCTGAGGGCTTTCGCTCTTTCTGGAGTTCTCAAAGCGCCGTCCTGCGACTACGGCGCGATGACCTACATCGCTTACCGGAAGCGGTGCCCAATATCAGCGCCATCTTTCCCAATCGCTCGGTACGGCTGCCTCCCGTGCTGGAGGTGAAGCAGGTGTCGGAAGCCGTAGCAGATTACAAAACCAGTGCCTGGGGGATTGAGAAGATTGGGGCTCTGGCGGCCTGGGGAGCCTATGGTACCAAGGGCAAACACCGCACCTCCGGCCCTATTAAAGTAGCGGTACTGGATACCGGGGTTGATCCCGACCACCCTGAACTCCTAAACAAGGTAGTGGAGTGGGCTGAGTTTGATGAGAATGGCGAACGGGTTTCCGATTCGCTACCCTATGATTCGGGGGAGCATGGTCCCCATGTGTGCGGCACTATCGCTGGGGGGCATCCCGGCGCACCGAACGGTCATCCCTGGATTGGGGTGGCTCCCGACGTGGATTTGGCGGTGGGGATGGTGCTGAAGGGCGGCGCGGGGACGGACGCGCAAATTCTGGCGGGGATTGATTGGGCTATTGAAGTGGGAGCAGAGGTAATCAACATGTCTTTGGGGGCGATCGCCCTTGAACCAGACGTGGCTGACCTCTACACCCGTTCCATCCTGAATGCGAACCGTCTGGGGATTCCTGTCGTCGTCTCCATCGGCAACGAAGGGGCGCAAACCTCAGGGGTTCCTGGCAACGACTTACTGGCTTTTGCGGTGGGTGCTACAGATACTAGTGATCGCCCCGGCGGCTTCAGTGGTGGCCGAACCCAAATTATCCGTGAATCTCGCTACATCGCTGACGAGTATTTGCCGTTAGTTTATATGAAGCCAGATGTTTCCGCCCCGGGAGTCGCGATACAATCGTGCATACCCAAGAATCGTTACGCGGTTTGGAACGGCACATCGATGGCCGCTCCTCACGTAACGGGGGCAATTGCTCTGCTACTGGCCGCAACAGATATCCGCTCCGTGCCCGAACCTCGCCGGGCCTTCCTGTTGCAAGATCTACTGGTCAGTTCGGTGGAAGAAATCGGGGAATCAGGGAAAGATCATCGTTACGGGTTTGGGCGCATCAACGTTTTGAGGGCGATCGCCCATGCTAAAGAGCAGGGCTATTGAGGCGTCCCTCACGGACAGAAACACCACTAGTGGGTCATTTGACTCGAATATCGCCATTTTTTATAGGCGGCTGTCAAGATAGTAGGGAACCCTTGGGTGCCCTGCTATGACCCGTCGCCAAAAACATCCCCTGCGTGATCTGA
>NZ_JACJOO010000077.1 GCF_014695575.1 Leptolyngbya sp. FACHB-8
CAATGTTTTTCGGATTAGAGTAATCTGGTTCATGAGGGTTTCGTGGATGAATGTGGTAATTCTCATGAAACCCTCTCCTACTCAATCTTTGCAAGCTTTTGTCCGGTACTTAGCATCTTTGTTAGCTTTTTTGTCACCTATGCGCTGCTGCGTTGGAAAAATGCCAACTGGTTTCCACCGGGTGTTTCTGGATTAGACATTCCCAGAGCAACCATCAATACCGCAATTCTGCTATCCAGTAGCGTTGTAATTTATCTTGCTGAACGTGCCCTCGATCGACATCAGCTGATCAAGTTCCGTCGTTTGTGGTTACTAACTGTGCTACTGGGTATGATTTTTCTAATTGGACAAGCGATCGAATGGCGCAATATGCCCTTTGGTTTGGATTCAGGATTAGCAGGCGCGACCTTCTATCTGCTGACTGGTTTTCACGGGCTGCACGTTTTGACTGGTGTGCTCTTGCTGCTATACATGTATTTCCGTTCTCTGGTTCCCGGCAATTATAATGCTGGTCATCAGGGCGTGAGCGCAGTTTCCCTATTCTGGCACTTTGTTGATGTAATTTGGATTGTTCTGTTCCTATTGCTTTACATCTGGTAGCTATTTCCCATTCATCAAAGTTCAATTGGCTCTAACTCTTAAGTTCCTGTTTAACGTTGCAATCTTGGGTAGTTAGAAACCAGTTCATATTACATACTGCAATAAGTTAATATTCTCGCAAGTTTCAATATAAGAGCTATCAGTACATTTAAAAAATTAGAATTTCAGTTGCAGTAAAATCTCAACGTTGATTGAATATCTGCGTCTATAGGCGTGAAATTTATATTTCTGATTCGGCTTACTTCACATTAACAATAATCTAGGAAGTAAATAGCCATGCGTGCAGTTCGATTCGATCGCTTTGGTTCACCCTCAGAGTTACCGGTTCAGGATGTACCTAAATCCGAACCTCAAGAAAACAAAGTTTTGATCGAGATTCAAGCTGCCTCAGTGAATCCGAGTGATGTCAAAAATATCCAGGGCGCAATGAAAGGCATTAAAGCACGAGTGGTGAGTATGCCGTTTTTACAAACAAAAGGCTTTGAAGCTGACAGCTTCAAAAGACTCTTGATACCCGTCATCGTTTCTCTATCTTTAGGAATTCAAAACCAGTCAGTTTAAATTTTCGGCTGACGCAACTCATGTTAATTCAACAAGGATATGAACCAATGGTTACTGTACAAGTATCGCAAATAAAGAATTCTTTGCAAGCGTTACAATCCTACGGGCAGTCTGTCTGGTTAGACTATATTCGACGTAGTCTAATTACCAGTGGTGAACTCCAGCAGTTGATTGATGAGAATGGTTTGCGAGGTGTGACTTCGAATCCTTCAATTTTTGAAAAAGCGATCGCAGGCAGCACCGATTACGATACAGCTTTAAGTGTAAGTGAGCATACCCAAGATCGAGATGTCATGTCTCTGTACGAGTCGTTTGCCATAGCCGACATCCAGACAACTGCTGATATTTTGAAACCGATTTATGACCAGACCAATCGCCGGGATGGTTACATCAGTTTGGAAGTATCACCTTACTTGGCAAATGACACCGAGCGAACGATCTCAGAAGCCCGCCGTCTGTGGCGAGAAGTCGATCGCCCTAATTTGATGATTAAAGTACCTGCAACACCTGCGGGAATTCCAGCGATTCAACAACTGATCGGTGAAGGCATCAATGTAAACGTAACACTGCTGTTTGCTAAAGAGGTTTATGAGCAGGTTGCGAATGCCTACATCACAGGTTTAGAGATCCTTGAGGCAAAAAGAGGAGACATTAGCCGTGTTGCCAGTGTTGCCAGCTTTTTTATCAGCCGGATTGATACGGCCGTTGACAACTTGATTACGGCTCAACTCAAAGCTACTACAGATGCAGCGCAACGTGATTTACTCAAAGGCTTATTAGGTAAAGTGGCGATCGCCAATGCCAAGCTCGCCTACAAGCGTTACCAGGATATTTACAGCTCTAGCCGATGGCAGAAATTGACCCTGCAGGGCGCGCAGACCCAGCGGTTACTATGGGCAAGCACTGGTACGAAGAATCTCCAATATAGCGACGTGCTGTATGTAGAAGAATTGGTTGGTTCTGATACCGTGAATACCATTCCACCTGCTACGCTCTCCGCTTTCGGTGATCATGGTCATCCGAGGCCCAGTCTAACCGAAGGATTGGATGAGGCTCGATCGACAATCATAAAACTACAGCAAGCTGGAATTTCTTTGCAGCAAACTACAGATCAATTATTGGCACAAGGAGTAGAGCTTTTTCAAAGCGCCTTTGATCAATTACTGACTGCGGTTGAAAACAAGCGAACGGACATTCTTAGTACAAAGCTTAATCGTCTGACTTACAAACTATCTGATGCGTTGAATACCGCTGTTCAAACCTCCCTGAACGATTGGCAAGAGATCGGTAAGATTCGCCGCCTTTGGGCACAGGATTCAACGCTGTGGACAGGCACGGATGAAAATAAATGGTTGGGCTGGCTTGGTATTACGGAAGACCAACTGGCACACATTGACCACCTGAAGCAACTGGCGCAAGAAGTCCAAGATTTAGAATTTACTCATGTGTTGTTGCTGGGAATGGGCGGCTCGTCGCTTTGCCCAGAGGTCATGAAGCTCACCTTCGGCAACGTGCCAGGCTTTCCAAAACTGCTGGTTCTCGATTCCACTGATCCAGCTCAAATTAAAGCGATCGAAAACCAAATTGAGCTGCCCCGAACCTTGTTTATTGTGTCAAGCAAGTCTGGCAGCACACTGGAGCCAAATATTTTCAAACAATACTTCTTCGATCGCTTGCAACAAATTCGAGGGGCAGAATCGGCAGGTAACCGTTTTGTTGCCGTGACTGATCCTGGCTCTAAACTGCAACATATTGCTGAGGGCGATGATTTTCGTCATGTCTTCTTTGGGATGCCCAGCATCGGTGGCCGTTACTCTGCTCTCTCAAACTTTGGCATGGTGCCTGCGGCAGCAATGGGTGTGGATGTTGCTAGATTTCTGGATACAACTGAAGTCATGGTACATTCCTGTGCCTCGTCGGTTCCAGCGAAGGAAAACCCTGGCGTTGTGTTAGGAACAATTCTTGGTGTCTTGGCAAAGCAGGGACGAGACAAAGTAACGCTGATTACGTCACCAGGCATTGCCGACTTGGGTGCATGGCTAGAGCAACTACTAGCAGAGTCCACAGGCAAAGACGGGAAAGGATTGATTCCGGTCGATCAAGAGCCATTAGGAACTCCAGAAATGTATGGGAGCGATCGCATCTTTGCCTACATCCGCCTGGAATCTGCACCTGACGTTACTCAAGATACAAAGGTTGCAGCATTAGAACATGCAGGGCAACCTGTGGTGCGAATTTCAGTTGCTGATCCTTACCAGATCGGTCAAGAGTTTTTCCGCTGGGAAATTGCCACAGCAGTAGCAGGTTCCATCATTGGCATCCACGCATTCAATCAACCCGATGTGGAAGCCAGCAAAATTGTGACTCGTCAACTGACAGAGGAGTACGAAAAAACTAGAAAACTACCGCCCGAAAGTCCGTTTTTTGCAGCCGATGGCATTCAACTATTCACTGATTCAAAGAATGCAGCCGCATTAAAACAGGCTGTCGGAGAATCTGCAACGATAACCGATTATCTGCGTGCTCACTTAAATCGGCTCCAGGCAGGCGATTATTTTGCACTGCTAGCCTACATCGATCGCAATGACGCCTATCAAAAGCAGCTACAAGCCATTCGAGCAACCATTCGGGATGCTAAAAAAGTTGCAACCTGTCTTGGCTTTGGTCCGCGTTTCTTGCACTCCACCGGACAGGCTTACAAGGGTGGACCCAACAGCGGCGTGTTTCTCCAAATCACTTGTGATGATGCCATAGATATTTCTGTTCCTCAGCAGAAATACACGTTCAGCGTTGTAAAAGCCGCTCAAGCACGGGGAGATTTTCAAGTATTGGCAGAACGCGATCGACGAGCACTACGGTTTCATCTCGGCAAAGATGTTGAAGCGGGGTTAGCGGCATTGCGAACAGCGATCGAGCAAATTCTGTAGGTAATTCTGTACAGATAAAGTTGTTGATCAGGAATAGGTGAACACTGTCGTAATACAAATAAATCTTGCTCATCAACAATCCGTACTCGATGCAACCGAAAACCACATTGGAGAAATACAAATGCAACTTGGAGTGATTGGTCTAGGACGAATGGGTGCGAACATTGTTCGACGACTACTGCGAGATAAGCATGAATGTGTTGTGTTCAACCGTACACCGGACAAAGTGAAACAGTTGGAATCAGAGGGAGCAATTGGGGCATACACAATCGATGATCTTGTTCAAAAGCTCGACAAACCTCGTGTCATCTGGTTGATGGTGCCCGCCGGAGGTCCGACTGAACAAATGATGCAAGAACTGGCTGCAAAACTCGACTCAGATGACATCTTGATCGATGGTGGCAACTCTTACTACATCGATGATATCCGGCGAGCAAATGATTTGGCACAAAAGGGCGTTCACTACCTGGATGTGGGAACCAGCGGCGGAGTGTGGGGGTTGGAGCGTGGGTATTGCATGATGATCGGGGGACCGCAAGTGGCGGTTCAGTATCTCGATCCTATCTTTAAGTCATTAGCTCCTGGACGAGGTGAGATTCCGCGAACTCCCGGGCGGGAAAAGGTGAACAGCACAGCTGAGGAAGGCTATTTACACTGTGGAGCCAATGGAGCAGGGCACTTCGTCAAAATGGTACATAACGGCATCGAATACGGTTTGATGGCAGCCTATGCAGAAGGATTAAATATTCTGCATCACGCCAATGTGGGTAAACAGGAGCGAGCAACGAATGCCGAAACCGCTCCATTGCGAAATCCTGAGCACTATCAATACGACTTGAATCTGCCCGATATTGCAGAAGTTTGGCGACGGGGCAGCGTCGTTGCTTCCTGGCTGCTGGATCTAACGGCGATCGCCCTCCTCGAACAACCCGATTTAGCAACCTTTGGGGGTCGTGTGTCGGACTCAGGGGAAGGACGCTGGACGATCACTGCTGCTATTGACGAAGGCACTCCTGCCCCTGTACTCAGTGCAGCTCTGTACCAGCGGTTTAGCTCACGGGGTGAGAATGATTTTGCAGACAAACTGCTATCTGCCATGCGCTTCCAGTTCGGTGGACATCTGGAACAACATGCGGAGGCAAAATTATGACGGTCGTCACCGTACCTAATCCTCAAACAAAATCCCCAACTCGTCCGGCTACACCCTGTGCGATCGTCATTTTTGGAGCTGCTGGGGACTTAACCAAGCGCTTGTTAATGCCTGCTCTTTACAACCTGCGACGTAGTAATCTGCTGCCGCAGGAGTTCGCAATTGTGGGAGTTGCTCATACTCCTATGAGCCAGGATGACTTTCGCAGCAAGCTTAATCGAGATATTCACGAATTTGCAACGGTTGATGTAGATGATCAACTCTGGCAACAGTTTGAGCAACGATTGTACTATCTTCCCGGCGAGTTTCAGAATGCTAAAACTTACCAGCAGTTGCAAGAGCTGTTGACTCAGGTTGATCGAGACTGTGGTACACAAGGAAATTACCTGTTCTATCTGGCAACCTCCTCTAATTTTTTTTGTGACATTATCACTCAGCTCGGTACTGCCGGATTAGCGCGTGAGGACAATAAATGCTGGCGACGGGTAATTATTGAGAAACCATTTGGACATGACCTGGAGTCTGCTCGCACCCTAAATCAGAACATTAGCCATGTACTCGAGGAAAGCCAGGTTTACCGCATCGATCACTACCTGGGTAAAGAAACCGTCCAGAACATTCTGGTATTTCGTTTTGGTAATGGGTTGTTTGAACCGATTTGGAATCGAAATCATATTGACCATGTACAAATTACAGTGGCGGAAACAGTCGGTGTAGAAGGCAGAGGCAACTTCTATGAAGGGACAGGAGCAGTACGAGATATGGTGCAAAATCACCTGTTTCAACTGCTGACCATGGTGGCGATGGAACCTCCTGTCTCATTTGATGCTGATGCTGTACGCGATGAAAAGTCAAAGCTACTGAAGGCAGTTCAACCCTTTACGGCTGAGGCTGTGCAAAAACAGACCGTGCGAGGGCAGTATGGCGAGGGCGCAGTGAATGGAGAGATGGTACCTGCCTATCGATCGGAACCGCGTGTTGCTGCTGATTCCACCACTGAAACCTATGCAGCCTTAAAGCTCACTATTGATAACTGGCGATGGGCAGGTGTGCCGTTTTATCTGCGAACTGGAAAACGCCTGCCCAAGCGAGTGACTGAAGTTGCGGTTCAATTCAAACAAGTTCCTTCCCTCTTATTCCGAGATACATCGATTGATCACCTAACTCCCAATTTTCTAGTACTCCGTATTCAGCCGGATGAGGGCATTAACTTTCAGTTTGGTGCCAAGATTCCCGGCCCAACGATGCAGATGGGAGCCGTCAATATGAACTTCTGCTACGCCGATTACTTTGGCACAACCCCCAGTACAGGATATGAAACGCTACTCTATGACTGCATGATTGGCGATGCTACGTTATTTCAGCGATCGGACAACGTGGAATTGGGTTGGAGCATTGTATCGCCCATTCTTGACGCCTGGACAGCAACATCGCCTCAAAACTTCCCCAATTATGCCGCTAGTACCTGGGGTCCTAAAGATGCTGACGAACTGCTCTATCGTGATGGTCGGCGGTGGCGATCGATTAACTCATAAAAATAATCAGTGGAGACGTACACTTATGTCACTTACAGGCAAAAAGGTTGTCATCATTGGAGCGAGTTCTGGGATGGGGTTGGCTACTGCCAAAGCCGCAGCAGAGGCAGGTGCTAAGGTAATGCCGTTCTATTTTTGATGCAAAATGGTTTCACCACAGGAACAGTGCTGCATGTTGATGGTGGACATCGTTTGATTTGACGCAATTGTCTCTACTTTTTCCTATCTGATAAACACTTATCTTCAATCAATGAAGTAGTGTTTGTCGTTTATATTCTATTTCTAATTCCTCAGCAATTCTCGTAGAAGCATTGAAGGAGTGAACGCCAGATGGATCTTAAACTCACAGGTCACACGGCTCTGATCAGTGGCTCCACAGCAGGGATTGGATTAGCGATCGCGACTACCCTCGCTCAAGAAGGAGCAACCGTGATCGTCAATGGACGGACAACAGAACGTGTGAACAAGGCGATCGCTCAAATCAAACAAACTGTGACGGGTGCCAAACTTCAAGGGGTGGTAGCAGACCTCGGAACCCAGGCAGGAGCTTCAGAATTGTTTGAGCAAGTTCCAGAAGTCGATATTCTGATCAATAATCTGGGCATCTACGGCTCTCAAGCGTTTGGAGAAATTTCCGATGACGAGTGGATGAAGTTTTTGGAAGTAAACGTCATTAGCGGCGTACGGCTTTCGCGACATTATTTACCGTTGATGCTGAACAAGGCCTGGGGACGTATTATTTTTATCTCCAGTGAGTCTGCCCTAAACATTCCAGCAGAAATGATTCATTATGGCGTCACGAAAACCGCACAACTCGCACTTGCCCGTGGCCTGGCAGAGACAACGGCTGGCACCAATGTCACCGTTAATTCAGTGCTTCCTGGTCCCACTCGTTCGGAAGGGGTCGAAGGCTTTATTCAAGGATTGGCAAAAGATCAATCCATTACTCCCGTGCAGGTAGAGAAAGAATTCTTTGAGAAAACGCGGCCCTCGTCGCTGATCAAACGGTTCGCGGCACCGGAGGAAATAGCGGCGCTGGTTGCATTTGCCGCTAGCCCATTATCGTCTGCTACGAATGGTGCAGCCTTAAGGGTTGATGGTGGTCTAGTGCGATCAGTTGTATAAGTTTCATTCACTCAATTGCGTACCAACAATCAACAACCATTGTTTTATTATGAGCTCAATAAATTCTTCCAAGTTACCTAAAATTTCACTTCTGCTAGCAGATGTAGATGGCACACTTGTAACAAAAGAGAAAATACTGACTGATCGCGCTCGTGTTGCTGTTCATAAGCTTCGGGATGCAAACATCCGTTTCGCTATTACCAGTGGTCGTCCGCCCTTAGGGATGAAGATGATCGTGGAGACCCTGAAGTTGACTGAGCCGAGTGCGGCATTTAATGGTGGTCTGTTTGTCTACCCTGACTTCTCCACGTTGGAGGAGAACGTTTTGTCCAGCACCATCACTCAAGATGTTATTAAGATGATCGCTGCTCATCATCTAGATGTTTGGATTTATCGCGGTAAGGATTGGTATGTACATGAACGGCACGGTTCTCACGTCGACCGTGAAGAGTGGACGGTTAAGTTCTCTCCAACAGTTGTTTCTAGCTTCGACAATTTATTGGATAGTGTGGTTAAGATTGTTGGTGTAAGTGATGATTTGGATGCTGTCGCTAAGTGCGAGGCAGATATCCAGCAGGCGTTTAGCCAGCGCGTTCACTGTCAGGCAAGAGCCAGTTCGAATGGCAGCGAACAGGTTTCCGCAGCTCGATCACAGCCTTACTACCTGGACGTGACGCATCCTCACGCTAATAAAGGAGCAGTGGTCGATCGCCTCTCACAACTACTGGGGATCCCTAGACAAGAAATCGCCACAATCGGTGATATGCCCAACGATGTACCCATGTTTGAACGCAGCGGATTGAGCATCGCTATGGGTAACGCAAGTGCAGAGGTGCAGAAGCAGGCCCAGTACGTCACAACATCCTATGAAGATGAAGGATTTGCCAATGCGGTTGAACAATTCATTCTGGGAAATAATGCCATAGATGTCCCAGGAAACCGTCTTCAATCGGCGGTTTAGCGTTGAAATGAACAAAGCGGTCTGCCCCTGTTGTTCTAGCCTACTGCTGCGTCACATTCGCCATCATCAGCTGCATTGGTTTTGTCGAAGCTGCTGGCAGGATATGTGATGAGAGAAAAAGAGAAAAAATCGTACCAAGCAATATTTTTAGGAGAAATACAATGGCTCAACTGACTCAACGTGTCAAAGAAATTCTCAGTTGGTATGGCAGCGACAATCCTGGAACGCTGACCAACCTAGCGCGGTTACTGAATCATGGCAAGCTAGCTGGTACTGGCAAGTTCGTAATTCTGCCGGTAGATCAAGGCTTTGAGCATGGTCCAGCTAGTAGTTTTGCGCCCAATCCACCAGCCTATGATCCTCGCTATCACTTTGAACTGGCGGTCGAAGCGGGATGTAACGCCTACGCCGCACCACTAGGATTTTTGGAAGCGGGAGCACGAGAATTTGCAGGCGAAATTCCCCTAATTCTAAAAGCCAACGATCACGATATATTGCTAGATGAGGCAGACCCAACACAAGCGCTTACTGGCAGCGTAGAAGATGCGCTGCGGCTGGGTTGCGTAGGTATCGGCTTCACCATTTATCCGGGTTCAGCTCATCGATTTGAAATGTACGAGCAGGTTCGAGCCTGTGCCGAAGAAGCAAAGCGACATGGATTGGTCGTGATGATCTGGTCCTATGCGCGGGGATCAGGGTTGAGTAAGGTGGGAGAGACGGCGATCGACGTCATTGGCTACGCAGCCCAGATTGCAGCTCAACTGGGGGCTCACATCATCAAGGTAAAATTGCCAAATGAGCACGTTGAGCAGGAGGCAGCTCGTAAGGTGTATGAGCGGGAGCAGGTTCCGATCGCGACATTAACCGAACGAGTCCATCATGTGGTGCAATGTGCCTTTAACGGACGGCGGATTGTCATTTTTTCAGGTGGACCGATCGACGCTGATGAAGCCTTCCTCAATGAAGTTCGGGCTATTCATGCCGGACATGGATTTGGCTCGATTGTCGGCCGCAATTCTTTCCAACGTTCCAAACCAGACGCATTGCGATTGCTGAACGCAATCATAGATATTTATAGTGAACAGAGTACATCCATTCGCACGCCTGTCCTAACGTAATCATTTTTCGGGCTGTTTTGATCGGTTTACGATTAATCAAAACAGCCTGGAAATTAGGCTGTCTGGTTTAAGAGATACAGCGCTTTTCAAACACTTAAAATCTGGTTGTTTTTGTGAGAGCCGCGCTCCGCGCGGTTCTCACAAAAACAACCGTGGCTGACTCAAGCGCAAAGCGCTGTATCTTAGATCAGTTTCAATGGCCCCCTGAGTGCCGCCGGGCGATTCCATCGGACAATATCAACCCGATCGCTTACCTGCTCAAATCGTTCGCTTAACCCCAGGAAAAGTGGTATGGATGGTCGATCAAGTAGCAAGTTCCCTGTCCACCGCTGTTTCATCAATTTCTGGCTGAATTATGCGACCCATTCAATCCTCTAAATCAACCGTGATTGCAGCGTCTCTCTTGTCCGCTGACTTCGGTCGGTTAGGAGAAGAAGTGCAAACCGTGGATGCAGCAGGTGCGGACTGGATTCACATTGATGTGATGGATGGTCGCTATGTGCCTAACATTACGATTGGGCCTTTAGTTGTAGAAGCAATTCGACCGAAGACGGCAAAGCCATTAAATGTTCATTTGATGATTGTTGAGCCAGAGCGGTACATTGTCGACTTTGCTCAAGCAGGTGCGGATCACATCTTAGTACAAGTCGGGGCCACTACTCATCTTCACCGTACCCTGTCGCAAATCAAGGAACTGGGTAAAAGAGCAGGTGTTGTGCTCAATCCTGGTAATCCTTTAGAGGCGGTCGAGTGGGTGCTCGATCTGTGTGATGTGGTGCTAATTATGACCGTCAATCCTGGTTTTGGTGGGCAACATTTTATTCCAACCATGCTGCCCAAGATCCGTTGCTTACGGCAGATGTGCGATGAACGGGAACTTGATCCGTGGATTGAAGTGGATGGAGGCGTGAAGCCAGATAATGCGTGGCAAGTGTTAGAGGCAGGAGCAAATGCGATCGTAGCCGGATCAGCAATTTTTGAGTCAAAAGATTATGCAACAACGATCGCGGCCCTACGTCACAGCAAACGGTCCGAACCAGCCATAACGGACGGATAAAGGGATGATAAATCTACAAGGAAAAGTTGCCTTAGTCACCGGTAGTAGCCAAGGAATTGGCCAGGCAATTGCGATGCGTCTGGCACAAGAAGGAGCCGATATTGTCATTGATTACCGCTCTCATAGGGACGGGGCAAACGAAACGCTGGCGAAGGTAGAGGCAGCAGGGCGTAAAGGGCATATTATCCAGACAGATTTGAGCTTGGTCAACAACGTTCGCCAGCTGGTAACTGAAGGAGTTCAGCGCTTTGGCAAGCTCGATATTCTGGTAAACAACGCTGGTATAGATGGGAGAAATGTTGACTTCTGGAACATTACCGAAGCAGACTACGATGCGGTACTCAACACTAACCTCAAAGGCACATTCTTCACCACGCAAGCCTTTGTGCAACATTTAGTTGAGACGAAACGAGCCGGTAAAATCATCAACATCAGTTCTGTCCACGAGGAGATGGCGTTTCCTCACTTCACACCTTACTGCGCCAGCAAAGGTGGAGTGAAGATGATGATGCGAAATCTAGCAGTAGAATTGGCACCCCTAGGAATCACAATCAACAACATTGCCCCTGGAGCAATCGAAACTTCTATCAACACCAAACTATTGAATGATCCAGTGAAACTCAATTCGCTTAAACAGAATATCCCCCTTGGGCGGTTGGGGACACCGGAAGATATTGCTCCAATGGTCGCGTTTCTCGCTTCCTCTGCCGCTGATTACATCACTGGGGCAACTTTCTTCGTCGATGGGGGGTTGATTCGGAATTATCATGAGCAGTAGGAATTGGTATGACGCAAGAAGAAGCAAGGTTGGCAGCCGATCGCGAACGCACCGCCTACTGGAAACGTTGGGGGCCGTATCTGAGTGAACGGCAGTGGGGCACCGTGCGCGAAGACTACAGCACCAACGGAACGGCCTGGGAATACTTTCCCCACGACCATGCGCGATCGCGGGCTTACCGTTGGGGAGAAGACGGGATTGCTGGCATTTCGGATACGCATCAGCGGCTATGCTTTGCGATCGCCTTGTGGAATGGTGAAGATCCAATTCTTAAAGAGCGATTGTTTGGGTTGACGGGGAATGAGGGCAATCATGGAGAGGATGTCAAAGAGTACTACTTTTACCTCGACAATACTCCTACTCACTCCTATATGAAGTATCTCTATAAATATCCACATCGTGCGTTTCCTTACACTCAGTTAGTGGAGGAGAATCGTCGTAGAAGTCGGCAAGATTTTGAATTTGAACTACTGGATACAGGAATATTTGAGAGTAACAACTATTTTGATGTATTTGTTGAATATGCCAAAGCATCATCTGAGGATATCCTAATCCAAATTAATGTTATCAACCGGGGAACTGAAATTAGAACGCTGCACTTACTACCGACTTTGTGGTTTCGCAACACCTGGGCTTGGGGTTTTGAGAAGGAAGAAAAACCTTGGTTGGCTGTGAGCCAAACAACCGATCATCTCAGCGTTATTGAGGCATTTCATCCCACGCTGGGAAGGCGATGGTTTTACTGTGAGGACATCCCCAATCTATTGTTTACGAACAATGAAACGAATTACGAACGTTTGTTTGAAGTAAGCAACGCTTCGTCTTATGTCAAAGATGGCATCAACGATTATGTGATTCACAACCATAAGGATGCGATTAATCCTAGCCAAACCGGAACAAAATTCTCGGCTCATTATCAGCTTGCCATCGCGCCT
Organism: Leptolyngbya sp. FACHB-8; assembly: GCF_014695575.1. GTDB lineage: Bacteria > Cyanobacteriota > Cyanobacteriia > Elainellales > Elainellaceae > Vacuolonema. The sequence goes on from NZ_JACJOO010000077.1 coordinate 12,748, forward strand.
GGTGCAATGCAAACGGTACGGCTTCGATTGAGGGACTCTTACTCTGATCCCAGCAACAGCAGGACAGAGTTGTTCGGGCAGGAATTTGGGGCCACCTTTCGCAATCGTCAGCAAGAGGCAGATGAATTCTATCAGCGTATTAGCCCTTCTTCACAGTCTGAGGAGATGCAAAATATTCAGCGGCAGGCCTTTGCAGGAATGCTTTGGAACAAGCAGTTTTATCATTACGTGATACATGATTGGCTACATGGCGATCCAACAAATCCTGCACCGCCGGAACGTAAATATGGAAGGAATCATGAATGGACGCATCTTTATAACGATGATGTTCTCTCAATGCCCGACAAGTGGGAATACCCCTGGTTTGCTGCATGGGATTTAGCCTTTCATTGCATTCCTTTAACCCTGCTCGATCCGGAGTTTGCTAAACGTCAGTTAAGTGTCTTGACGCGGGAATGGTACATGCATCCCAATGGGCAACTGCCTGCCTATGAGTGGGCATTCAGTGATGTCAATCCACCGGTTCACGCCTGGGCGGCCCTGCAGATCTACGAAATTGAGCAGAAAATGTATGGTCGAAGCGATCGCCCTTTTCTAGAGCGAGTGTTTCAGAAATTACTGCTCAACTTCACCTGGTGGGTGAATCGCAAAGATATCGAAGGCAAAAACGTATTCCAGGGTGGATTTTTAGGGTTAGACAACATTGGAGTATTTGATCGCAGTGCATCGCTACCTGATGGTGGTTACATTAATCAGGCAGATGGAACAAGCTGGATGGGCATGTACTGCTTAAATATGTTGGAGATTGCCTTAGAACTGGCAAAAGAAGATTCTACCTATGAAGACGTTGCCAGCAAGTTCTTTGAACACTTTCTCTACATTGCCGATGCTATTGACGGAGTGGGTGAAGCCGAACTATCCCTCTGGGACGAAACAGATGGGTTCTATTATGATGCACTGCATTTGCCTGACGGACAGCACTTTTTGATGAAGGTGCGATCGGTTGTAGGGCTTGCTCCGCTATTTGCCGTTACAACTCTAGAACCGGAGACCCTGAATCAATTCCCTGGTTTCAGAAAACGAACCGCATGGTTTATGCAAAATCGTCCTGACTTGACCCGAAAAGCTATCTGCCTGGAGACAAGAGGGGGCCAATCGAGAAGCTTGCTGGCGATCGCAGGACAACATCAATTGCGACGAATTCTGCAAAAAATGCTGGATGAAGCTGAATTTCTTGCCCCTTATGGTATTCGATCGCTCTCCAAATTCCATGCCAGCAATCCCTACGTTCTCCAAATTCATGGCAACGAGTACCGAGTCGATTATGAACCTGCGGAATCGACAACAGGTGTTTTTGGAGGCAATTCTAACTGGCGTGGACCTGTTTGGTTTCCCATGAATTACCTGGTCATCGAGTCCTTGCAGAAGTACTATCACTATTTGGGGGATGAGTTCAAAGTAGAATGCCCAACTGGCTCTGGTCAAATGATGACGCTCTGGCAAGTCGCAGCTGAGCTATCCCAACGGCTGCTTCGGACATTCTTAAACGATGTCAACGGAGAACGCCCTATCTATGGCGGAACAGAAACCTTTCAAACCGATCCCCATTGGCATGATCTGGTTCTATTTTATGAATATTTTCATGGCGATAACGGTGCAGGCATTGGAGCGAGTCACCAAACGGGTTGGACTGGGCTAGTCGCAAAACTGATCCACCAATATGCAAAACATGGCGAGAATCCCACAGCGTAGAATAAAGTCGAGTTAGGGGTTACAAGAACTTCACTCTGGCAGAATTTCAATTTGATAACTGTAGCCCTGCTCTGCCAAAAATAACTGCCGATGCCGGGCAAACTCCTCTTCGCAGGTTCGCAGCGAAACGAGCGTATAGAACTGGGCGCTACGACCATCCGATTTGGGACGCAATACCCGACCGAGCCGCTGCGCCTCTTCCTGTCGCGAGCCGTACTTGCCCGACACTTGAATCAACACATCAGCATCGGGTAAATCGAGCGCAAAGTTGCCTACCCGCGAGAGGATCAAGCCCGAAATCTCACCCGATCGAAACTGTTCGTAGCGGCGATCGCGCTCAGCCTGCGATGTTTTTCCCGTGACAAGTGGTAGTCCGGTTTGGGCAGCGAGTTGATTGAGTTGATTGAGGTATTCGCCAATAATTAAGATGCGATGTCCGCTTTCCTTCTCCAAAAGCGATCGCACGACTTCTTCTTTACGAGGATTTTCCGCCGCAATGCGAAACTGATGACGTTTCTCGGCAACGGCATATTCCATCTGTCTTGCCATAGTTTGCGGCACGCGAATTTCGGTGCATTCAGCAGCAGCAATAAAGCCCTGTCCTTCGAGTTCGCGCCAGGGCACATCGTACCGTTTGGGGCCAATTAGGGCAAACACATCCCCTTCTTTGCCATCTTCGCGGATTAAAGTCGCTGTCAACCCCAGGCGACGGCGGGCTTGCAGTTCGGCCGTAATGCGAAAAACTGGGGCGGGCAGCAGATGCACTTCGTCGTAAATAATTAAGCCCCATGATCGGGCATTGAATAGCTGAAAGTGGGGAAACTCGCCATCTTTGCTGGAGCGATAGCTGAGAATTTGATAGGTCGCCAGTGTAATCGGAGCCGTTTGTTTTGACTCGCCGCTGTACTCCGCGATCGCTTCTGGCGGCAATGTCGTTTTATCTAGCAGTTCACGCTGCCACTGCCGCACCGAGGTCAGGCTGCTTGTTAGCACCAGGGTATTTTCCTGAACCTGCGCGATCGCCGCCAGTCCCACCATTGTTTTTCCAGCTCCGCAGGGCAACACAATGACGCCGCTGCCACCCTGTACCCGGCCGGCCTGATAAAAAGCTTCCGCCGCTTCCTTCTGGTAGTCGCGCAAAATAAATGGCATTCCCACTGTTGAAATCGTTCGCAGCTCCAAGTGCAGAGCATCACCGGTAACATAACCCGCCAGATCTTCCGCCGGATAGCCTGCCGCCAGCAATGCCTGTTTCAAAACACCGCGATCGCCTGCCTCTACTGCAAACACACAGTCTGCAAGACGATCGCCCAAATACTTCGCCACCTCATCACTGCGGCTAAGGAGTTCCGCTAAGGGCAAATCAGCAATTTTGAGCAACAGACGATCGCTGTCTCGCTCAATCACCGTCAGACCGTAGCGGCTGCCCAATGCCGTAATTTCTTGCGCCACGGCATCGGGCATGGGATATTTTGCGTAACCCCGCAGCGCCGCAATCATGTCGACAACAGGCATTCCGGCAGCGCGGGCATTCCAGATGCTCAGGGGCGAGATCTGGTAAGTGTGAATATGCTCTGGACTCTTGATCAATTCTGCAAACGGGGCGATCGCAGCACGGGCAGCATCGGCATGGGGCGAATGCACTTCCAGCAGGACGGAGCGATCGCTTTGAATAATGAGTGGATTTTCGGGAACGTAGGACATGATTCAACCCAACCCCGGCAAGCTATAGCCCATTTTCTTCAAACCGTTGCGAAACTTGGTTTCCGTCTCGGCCGGCACGACGAGGTAGCACGCCCCACCTGTACCGATGGCTTTGGGCTGGTCAGCGAGAAAACAGTAGGCTTTGGTGCGCGAATCGCTGGCAATTTGGGCAGCCAGGGCAGCATCGGCACAGCGAATCAAACGGGCAGCTCCCAGGTCTTGCAGGCTGGTGGTGCGGGTTTGCAGGTCGGCAAGAAACTGTGTGACGGGTTGTGGTAAGGGTTCTCCGCTGCTGGCCATGAGCCAGTCCTGTAATTCCTTCACGGTGCGTCCCTGGGCGATCGCATCCAGCAATTTTGCCTGATCTAGTTTCCACACCACATCGGACACGGACACGAGAAAACTATTGAGCAGTAGGCGATCGGCACGGGACAATTCGCTGACCGCAACGACCTCCAGATTTGGTAGAACGCGCAGAATTCGCTTGGGGGTGGGGGCGGCAGGCTGGTAACGATCGCTTAGCCCCAAAAGATACGCACCTAGCGGCGTGAGCCGAAAGTAAGCAAGCCCGTCATAGCGGCTGAAAGTGGCTTCGTGATAGTGGTCCATAGGCAAGATGAGAAAGCCCTCATCTGGGTGCAGATACGCAACATCAATCAAGCCTAAGGTGGCAACGTATTCAAATAGAAAGCACAGAATGTATCGTGCTTCCAGAAGCATCCAACTGTTGTAATAAAAGGAACCGTAATCTTCGAGCGATAAACTCTCCGGGTTGCGACTGACTTGGAAATCGTAGCCTGCGGCGACCATGTAGCGCAAAAAGGCAGAAAACTCTACCCAGCGATCGATCGCACAGTCTTTAAGGGCACTAACAATCACGTTCCGTCGTCCTGCGACGGCAGTAAGGCTACGCTTGGCCTTCCCGGTTTGACCTTTGATGCTGTCAATGCGGCGCAGTTCATCCAGAAACGTCGTTTTAAGCCACTGTTTCCATAGGGTTTGCAGCGTCTTCTCGGATGGTTCATTCAGTGCTTTTTGTCCGGCTTTGGTCAATGCCAACCGTTTTCCGTTCAGTTCAACTAGCTTTCCCGCCTGCAATAGCATCGTCCAGGCAAACGGCTTGATCGAGCCAATGTCATATTCGTAGTCCCAGCCCGCAGGCGATCGTTTTGCTGCCCAACCGCTATAGTAATCGCCGTCTTCCAGAACTTCGGCGATCATGTTCAGCGTTGCCCCTGTCGGAAAGAAGGTTTTGTCACTCACCGCAACTTTGCCCAGGTCCACCAGTCGCAGTACGGTCTGAACATCGCGTCGGGCAATCGCTTCAGTTTCTCGAACGGTAAGGGGAAATTCGACAGTGGTTTTGTACTGTTTCCGTTCGCGGTTGTCATATGTCATCAAGGTTCGGGGTAGGCTGGACGGCAGAGTTTCAAGGCTGTCCATTTGCGTCGGTTCTGGCGGTGGCACAAAGGCTTTAAGCTGCGCTTTGAGATCCTTCGGCATCGTGCCGCTATAGAAAAATAGCCCCAAAATGGTTGGGCGGAAGGAATAGTAGGAGGGGCGATCGTCCTGCTGCCACTTGGCTTCTGCGCCATATTTACTCACAAACCGCTGCTGCTGATAGCGATCGTTCCGGCTGTGAACCACTTCAGCGATCGTGGCTTGCTGGAGGCGATCGCACTGCTGCCACAGCCTTTGGAGCGCTTTGCCTTGCAGTCGTTGCGACACATAGCTTACGAGCTCAGCTTTGCGCGTGGGAATGGTACCACTGGGCAACAGCTGCGCCAGTACCTTCAACTGATCAACGGTACAGTTGTTGAGGGCTTCAAGTAAAGTAGGAATTTGTTCCGGTTGGCTATAGTAGGGCATTGCCTTGTCCCTGCGCTGCTTTTCATTAGAATACAGATTTTCATGAGAAAACGAAGAGGTTAAGCAGCAAACATAGCCTGACAATCTTCAAGATGTTAGCAGGAATAAACCTGAGCATCGTCACTCCCCTAAGACTGAAACTTGTTGGTTCTATCGCAATATCTCTAAGTGATACACTTTCTGTATAAATCACGTTCTCTTACAGCAGCACGGTCTACAGAGGTGTATCTTATGGGTCTTTCTCTGTCACATTCACGTCCAACTTAACTGATGGAGGATTCAGATATGGATAACAATCCCAGCATTCTCTCACACGTTTCGATTGGCACCAATGATTTTGAGCGATCGATCGCCTTCTATGATGCTGTGTTGCCAACGTTGGGCTGTAAGCGGTTGATGGAGCATCCGGGAGCGATCGCCTATGGCAAACAGTATCCCGAATTTTGGGTGGGAAATCCATTTGATAGGCAACCTGCAACAGTTGGGAATGGCACTCATATTGGCTTTATCGCGCCCACTAAAGAAGCCGTCCACGCCTTCTACGAGGCAGCATTAGCGGCAGGAGGCAAAGACGAAGGTGCCCCCGGTGGTAGATCTGAATACAGTGAGCCCTATTACGGCTGCTTTGTGCGCGATCCGGATGGACACAAGATAGAAGCCGCATTTTGGGATGAGCAACTTGAGCAGGAACTCAACCAGCGCAATGTTTGACCAGCGTATGAGCCGTCTTTAACTTGCAGGATAAGACTATGGAATTCCATTGAGGTCGCCTGATTGATCATGTTCTATCAGGCAGGACTGGCAGCGGCCGGTCGAGACAATGGTGCGTACCCGGTGAACTATTCGAGTAGGTTCTGACCTAATATGCACAGGCATCTGCCTTTAGAGAGATATTTAATGCGTATGAATTCGGTTGATAGCCTCAAAAATTAGGAGAACTTTCTCCGGAATTTCAGAACTAATGAGTGTAGTTCTAACGGCTCGTAACTCCAGGTTGAAGTGTATGATTCAAGGGATGCAAAGAGCTTCGCTTCGCTCATTTTGTTTGTTTTTTCTGACTGTTTTACTCACTGTTAGTTGTACAAGCATTAACTCCAATAACGGGGAAACAAACTCCAATAGCCAGACCCGTGCGCCAAGCGAAATCACAACATCCGACACCGATCGCAACAACGAGTTACGCGATCGCATTGAACAAATTTCTCAAATGGCTCAAGGGCGGGTTGGGGCAACAGCCACCGTGCTAGAAACTGGAGAGTCAGTATCTCTGAATGGAGATCAACAATTTCCAATGCAGAGCGTTTACAAGTTTCCGATCGCAATGGCGGTTCTGGCTCAAGTCGATCAAGGAAACCTGGAGCTAGACCAGACGATCCGAATTGAAGCCAGCGATATTGTTCAAGATAGCCAGATTCTGGAGGAGAATTCCCAAGGAAAGGAATTCCGTTTAGCCGAATTGTTGCAGTATATGGTTTCTGAAAGTGATAGTACGGCTTGTGATGCGCTATTACGGCTCATCGGTGGACCACAACAAGTCACGGCGTATTTAAGCAATCTTGGCATTAATGATATCGTTGTCGCGAACACAGAGAATGAGATTCAGTTTGGGCAAGATCCAACCTTGCAATATCGTAACTATGCAACGCCAGATGCAGCCGTTCATTTATTACGTGCTTTTCATGAAGGGCAAGGGCTTTCAGATTCTAGTCACGCCTCCCTGCAAGAATGGATGACAGAGACCTCGACTGGTCCAAACCGGATTAAGGGACTGTTGCCTGAGGGAACCGTTGTCGCGCACAAAACAGGAACTTCAGCGACGGTCGATGGAGTAACGGCTGCAACTAATGATGTGGGAATTGTGACGTTGCCGAATGGGCAGCATTTAGCGATCGCCGTCTTTGTTTCAGATTCTAGAGCAAGCGGTACAGTCCGTGAAGAAGTCATTGCAAAGGTGGCAAAGGCAGCTTGGGACGAATGGAGTCAATAAGCTTTCTTTAGCGTTTGCAAATTTTGCTCAGTTGCGGTCTGCTCATGCTGATTTACGACATTCAAAATCTGGTTAAGGTTTATCCAGGGCAATCTCAGCCTGTCAACGATCGCATTACCCTCCAAATTCATCAGGGTGAACTTTTCGGTATCTTAGGCGATAACGGGGCAGGTAAAAGCACGCTAGTACGCCAGATGGTTAATTTATTGCCGAGTAGTTCAGGGACGATCGCATTTCTGGGTAAATCGATTACGACCATTCCCAAAATTGTGCAAATGAACGTAGGCTACATGCCTCAGGAAAGCGGAGCCGTAAAAAATCTGACGATCGCAGAGAGTTTGTACTTTACTGCCCATTTACGCGGCATGAGTCGGCGAGAAGCTGGTGAGGAACGCGATCGGCTGCTGCACCAATGGAAGATGACCGAATGGCGCCATCAACCTGCGGCTCGGCTTTCCGGTGGACAATTGCGACTCCTAAGATTAGCGGTGGCAATGGCGGGTTCTCCTCCTGTCTTGATTCTGGATGAACCCACCAATGATCTAGATCCACAACGACGTAAATTAGTTTGGGATAACCTGCGGCAACTCAATCGCGAACAGGGAACCACGATTATTCTGATTACCCACGATGCGATCGAGGCAGAAAAAGCGATTCAGCGAGTCGGAATTTTACGCGCCGGAAAACTGGTCGCGATCGGCCGCCCAAGTGACTTGAAGCAACAGGTCGATCGAATGCTGCGTCTGGAGCTATTCTTTGAGCCTGATCGTCCTCCAATCTTGCCTCCAAACTTGGTGTGCGATCGCCATGCTCCGGGGCACTGGCGCATTTTTCTAGAATGGGATCAAGTTGAGCAAACGCTGAACGGTCTTGATCTCAAGCAGGTTGACGATTTTCGCCTCTATTCTGCCACTTTAGAAGACCTGTATTTGCACTATGCAACTCAACCGTAGACCTCTACCACTCTTGCTGCAACTGTTCGATCTGCTGTGTATGGAGTTGAGTAACTGGCGGTGGTCATGGCAGGTGATGGTATTAACGGCAACCATCAGTCCCGTGTTGAGCATTATTGCGTTAGGCAGTTTTGTCACTAGAAATGATGCTGAATCACTCCATGCCATTCTCGCAGGAAGTTTGGTGATGTCTCTCATGTTTGGCAATTTGGATAATGTGTCTTCCCGATTTGCCTATATGCGGTTCTCTGGGGCGTTGGACTATTACGCTACATTGCCGATTCGGCGATCGCTGCTCATGGTTGCCGTTGTTCTAGCATTCTTTGTGTTGTCACTACCATCTTTGCTGGTGACAATCGTTTTTGGTGCATGGTTTCTGCATTTGTCTTTGACCATTCACCCGTTGATTCTACTGATCATTCCGCTCTGTGTCTTGCCATTGGCTGGTGTGGGAGCCGCGATCGGGGCAAATTCCCCCAGCCCCGAGGTCGGCGGGGGATTAACGCTATTGGTAACTATGCTGGCCCTGTTTGTTGGACCCGTTTTATTGCCTGCCAGTCGTCTCCCAGAAATCGTTCAAACGATCGGATACTTTAGTCCGGCGACCTATGCGGCATCAGCGTTAAAACAAACGTTGTTAGAGCCTATGACACAGCGCGTCGTGATTGATCTGGTTGCGCTGATAGGATTTTCGGTTCTTACTTTCTGGCTAGTGTCTCGCAAGTTAAAGTGAATGATAAAGGTTAATTTTTCAAACATGATTTAAGAACTTGAGGAACCCCTGTTTTATTCCCGCGACGGAGAATCGCATCAATAGGATCAATCCCTGTTGCTTGAATCAAAGAATTGTTGGAATTGAATTCAATTGGCATACACTCTAATTCTGTAACAGGGCTTTAGGAGATTTCCAGATAAGAACTTCCCCATTATTTGGGAAAAAGGCGCGGCGAAGCCGCGCCTTTTTCCCAAATAATGGGGATATTGTTTCCCAGAAATCTCCTTAGCGATCGCCTCAGGGATTGATCGTAAACTTGAAGACGGTTCCCTGGTCGTGGTTGCCACCCATCAAAGTCGTGCCATAGAATGTGCCGTTCTCAACTTCGACCAAGCTGTTGGGCTGGCTACCGTTGTTTCCTCTAAAGTAGCCCAGTGGAGTCATTTTTCCCTGGGGGGTGAGACGAAAGACTATACCCGGATCAGGCGGTTCAGGACCGATCGCCGTGCCGTAAAAATTGCCGTCGCTGCCCTGAATCAGGCGATTAAATAGAAAATTGCGATCGAGGGTGGCGATCGTTGTTTTTTGTCCGTCGGGCGTTAAACGAAAGAAATTCCCGAACAGCGTCACCCCATAAAAGTTGCCGTCCTGTGCTTCCACTAAGCGGCTCGGATAGGCATCCCGGCTCAGGTTTTCGTTTAACCCTGCGAATCGGGCGAATGGCTCTAACGCCTGATCATTGTTCAATCGAAAGATAGTAGCCGCACCATCTGCCATGTATTCTGTGCCATAAAAATTACCGTGAGTAACATAGAATTTGCCGGATCGATCCTGAATGAGATCCAGTGCCCCTGGAAATCGATCGACATTGAAATGAATCAGGGTGGTCAGTTCTCCTGCAGGTGTCAGCCGAAAAACAGTGCCTTGCTGATGGTCGCCGCCCGTGTAGGTCGTGCTGTAGAAATTGCCGTCCTGTGCCTGCATCAGGGGACGTTGAGGACTGGAGCCATTTTTGTGATCGAACACGGCCAGCGTCGTCAATTCTCCCCCCGTGGTGACACGAAAGACTGTACCGAATCCCTGCCCATTTGCACCACCGCCCGATGTTGTGCCATATAGATTGCCATCGCGCCCCAGAATTAGCTCGGCTTCAGGGTTGTAACCTTGAGTTTCACCGTGGAGATGCACGATCGGCTGAATCTGTCCGTTAGGGGTGAGGCGAAAGATGACGCCAGGTCCAATTCGTCCACCTTCGGTGATGCCGTAAAAGTTGCCGTCTCTGGCTCGCACCAAGCCAAGGGGATTGCTGCCGTTGTCACCTTGAAAATGGACAATTGTCGTTACTGTTGCCGCTTCAGAATTCGAGGATGAATTCGATTCAGCAGACGGAGGAGATGGAATAACATTGCCAGGTTGACAGGCAGAAAGACTGATACACAGACCCAGCAGAATATAAAAATGACTTTGGAGTACAGAGCTTTTTTTCACAAACTAATATTACTGAGAGAACAACGTCGAGATATTCCCGCGAAATGGGGGTTCCGTACAAGTTGCTCCATCTTGACAAGAGAGATTCGCTTCAAAGGAACGATGATCTATCCATTTGAAGCTGCTTAAATCAACCGTTGCCGCTGTTTGCTCAAACATTTTGGATTCTCCCGTCTGTAAGTCGAGCGCGACAAACCAGGACACACCTTCCATAGATTCAACAAACAGGGCATACCGTTCATCACCCGTCCACTGCACCCAATTTAGCCCACCATATTTCGCAATATCAATTTTCCGAGCAGTTCCCGCCTGGCGATCGGCCAGAAACACCGACCAGCACAGTCCCGATTCAGCCGTCGCATCTTCACAGGCCTTCACAATATTAAATCTGCCCGATGGAGACACATCAGAAACAATCAGCCGTTGAGCATAGGTGATGTCACCATTACTCACATAGCTAACGGGAATCTCGGTCAGCAAAATCTTGTCTTGATATAACAGCCTGCCGTCTTCGGTGAATGCTAGCCCCTGCGCGGATTCGCCCTTTAAAATCTCGGCCCATTCCTGTACTCCTGCCATCTTTGGTAGCGCTGGGGAATCGGCGGGTGTGGGAGCGGAGGTATCAACGGTTTCAGGACTGGGTGAAGGGACTTGAGATTGTGGCTGGGATTTTGTGGCGGTGCATCCGGCGATCGCACTAGTCACCATCCAGCATCCAATCACACAGGCAATGAATTGTTTTTTGCTACAATTAAAGTTCATCTGATTTCGCTCAACAAGTTAGAGTAAGTCAATACGGCTATCGTGAATCCAGCAGTTGCCATCAGGATTGTGAAACCAGGATTCACCATTGTTATCCACCTGACGGCGATCGATTTCAATGAAGGAATTGCCCGAAAAACGAGTCGCCACTCTACCCCAGGGCGCAACGCGGCAGTTTGATTGCTCCTGCTCATTGCCTGCAATTTTTCCCATCCGGGGAAAGACATCGGCATCATCGGGCAAATTGTCGCGTTCGTGGTAAATATTATCTGAAGGAACTGGGTTAGAGTCGGGCGATCGTTGAGCTACAGTCGGCATCTGCACGGCGATCGCAACACCTAAAGCCGCGCTGCTCCAGAGAAATGTTTTAAGCAAGGAGCTGAATGTTTGCTGCATGATTTCAATCCATGTTACTCAAATTTACTCAGAAGATCAGTTGGGAAGCCTCAGCATATATGATTTCAAATTTGAAACTGAGGTTTCCGATTTAATAACAATTGCCCTTTCGAGTGCCTCAATCTGGGCTGTAGATTAGTCTTCTCCTAACCTTTGTCTTACAACCAAGATAAGCAAACTGCCCTACTACTTTGGGTTTTGTGCAAGAAATTACACAGGACTCCTCACCTTCAACGCTTAGATTTGATAGGAGCCTTGGAAACATCGGGAAAAGTTCAGGGGGCATTTGAAGTAAGAATTGTGTGGGCTTGAGGCGGTTTAGAAAGCATGAGAGAAGCCGAATTTAAGGTTGTTTTTGAAGAGCTGACACCAAAGCAACGTAAGGTCTTACAGCGGTTCTTGGCAGCCGAGACCGACGAAGCAATTGCCTCTGCTCTGTATTTAGAACCCTCGACCATTCGTCGTCATATCGCTAATATTTGTAAAGCCTTTGGATTAAATAATGCGGAGGGAGAACATTATTCCTACCGAGATGAATTAATTGAGTTGTTCGCGCACCATCGACCCGAACTCGTGAATCCAGAATTAGTTTACCGGGGGAAGTTGGCGAATTTAGAATTCCCCGGTAGTCCCCTCACTTTGAAGTCACCGTTTTATGTGGAACGCCCTCCCATTGAGGAACAATGCCTTCAGGAAATTTGCAAACCAGGCAGCTTAGTTCGGATTCGTGCTCCACAGTACATGGGTAAAACCTCTCTACTGCATCGAATTCTGGCGAGGGCTAGCGAGATGAATTACGCGACAGTGCGACTCAACCTGCGGCAAGCAGAGGCGGCAGTTGCGGCTGATTTAGACACCTTTTTGCGCTGGTTTTGTGTGAACCTCAGCCGCAAGCTAAATTTACCCGGACAACTCGATGAGTATTGGGATGGCGATCGCTTCGGCAGCCTGGTCAGTTGCACGACCTATTTCCAATCTTGCATATTAGAGCAATTGCATCAAAATTTAGTTTTGGGACTGGATGAGGTCGATTGGCTCTTTGAATTTCCCCCCGTTGCTCAAGGATTTTTTGCCCTGCTACGAAGCTGGCACGAGGAAGCCAATAACTTAGACATATGGCAACGCCTGCGCCTCGTTGTTGCACATTCAACTGAAGTTTATATCTCGCTCAACCTCAACCAGTCTCCCTTCAATGTGGGGTTGCCCATTCGACTACCCGAACTTTCGTTGATACAGGTACAGGGATTGGCAAAGCAGTATGGTTGGCACAGTTCAACTCAAGCTGTGCAATCGCTGGTTTCAATGGTTGGTGGTCATCCCTACCTGTTGCAGTTGGCATTCTATCATTTACAACAGGGGATGCCGTTGGAGCACTTGCTGCAAACGGCTCCAACTCAAGCGGGGATTTATCGGGACCATCTCCGTCGCCACTGGCAGATGTTGCAAGACCACCCAGAGCTACAAACGGCCCTTGATCTCGCCATGGTCGAGGAATCCCGGGGAATTTCTCTCGATCCCGTTCTCGCCTATAAGCTTGAAAGTTCGGGCTTGATCAAACTGGAGGGAAATCAAGCCAGGCTCAGCTGTGAACTCTATCGACAATACTTTAGCGATCGCTTATAACCTATTGAATCCTGTTCAAGTTCCTGCACAAACCACGCAGAAGGTTGAATGCGTCTCTAAGGTGAAAGTGCATACTTCATTCAGGTTTGATCACAATGGTCAGTTACGAGTATCAAGTAGGTGGAAGCCTGCGAGTGGATGCACCAAGCTATGTTGAACGGCAAGCTGACCATGAGCTGTACGATGCTTTGAAAGCAGGACAGTTTTGCTATGTGTTTAACTGTCGGCAAATGGGTAAATCGAGCCTGCGAGTGCGGGTCATGCACCGTTTGCGATCGCAGGGATTTTGCTGTATTGCGATCGACATGACCCGCATTGGCAGCGAACACCTGACGCCTCATCAGTGGTATGAACGGGTGATTTCAGAACTCTGGCGGGGAGCTAATTTATTAGGCAAAGTTAATCTCAAAGCCTGGTTAGATGAGCATCAAAATCTTAGCCCTGTACAATTGCTCGATCGCTTTATTGACCGTGTTTTACTGGTACAGCTAGTCGATCAACCCATTGTCATCTTCATTGATGAGATCGATACGGTTCTCAGCCTGGAGTTTTCAATTAACGACTTCTTCGCACTCATTCGCTCGTATTACAACCAGAGAGCTGACCAACCTATCTACGATCGCCTTACCTTTTGCTTATTGGGTGTAACAACACCTTCAGATTTGGTAAAAGACAAAACGAGAACGCCATTCAACATTGGCGAAGCGATCGCTCTTCATGGCTTTCAGTTTGAGGAAGCTCAAGCGTTAGTTCCCGGGTTAATGAATCATGTCAATGATCCATCGTCCGTCTTGAAAGAGATTCTAGGATGGACCGGAGGACAACCTTTTCTAACGCAAAAGATTTGTCGTTTGATTGTCACAAAACAAGACCAAAGATCTTTCAAGTTTTCAGCAACACAACTGATTCAAGAACACGTTGTACACAACTGGGAATCTCAGGATGAACCAGAACATCTGAGAACCATTCGCGATCGCCTTTTGCGAGATGAAACGCAAGCAGGGCGATTGCTTGGGCTTTACCAACAGGTGCTAGCCAGTACGGATGAGAGCCTTCCTTCACTGGTATCTCAAATTCCATCCGATGACTCACCAGAACAGGTGGAACTGCGGTTATCGGGATTGGTGATCAAAGAAAAAGGTTTACTTTGTGTCGCCAATCGTATTTACCGAAACACCTTTAACAGTCATTGGGTTGAAACAGAATTGGGGAAACTCCGCATTTATTACGACTCGCTGCGAGCCTGGTTTGCGTCTCACTGTCGGGATGAATCGCATTTACTGCGAGGACAAACCTTGCGAGAAGCAATGGCATGGTCAGCCGGTAAGCACTTGGGAAATCAGGATTATCAATTTTTAGCGGCCAGTCAGGAAGCAGAAAACCGCAAGATTCAGCTTGAGAAGTTAGAAACCCAAATTCAGCTTGAAACGGAACAGCAAGAAAAAAAAGCCATTGCGCGTGCGAGAGAAATTTTGGCATCGGCGCATCAAAAAGCTCAAAAACGGATCCGAATTGGGTCTCTCGTGCTCACCGCTTCTTTAATAGGGGCAGCGATCGCTGCGGCATTCACCAACACTGCATTCCAAAAACAACGAGCCGCCCAGATCGGCACGCAACTGGAGCGAGAAGGAGTCAGCATCTTACGCCAATTTGAAACCAATCAAGTGGGTTCTTTAGTCGCTGCCATGGAAGCAGGGCAAACACTAAGGACATTGGTTAAAGCAGATCAACCCGTTACTGATTATCCTGCAACTAGCCCAGTTTTGGCGCTCCAGACAATCCTGGACACCATTCATGAGCAGAATGTTCTACGACTGCCCGGAGGCTACCGGGTGGCACGTTTCAGCCCGGATGGAGAACTTTTCGTGACAGCTGCCGATCGCAATTCTCCTAAGTTATGGAATATGCGAGGAGAGCTGATTGCTCAACTGAACAATCATGGGGAGATTATGTATGCGCTGCAGTTTAGCCCGGATGGAAATTATCTGGCGACTAGCGGTTATGATGGCATCGTTATTCTGTGGAACCGCCAGGGTCAGCAGATTCGATCGTTTCAAGCCACAACCAACGAACCCATTTCAGATGTCCAGTTCAGCCCGGATGGAAACTATTTAGTAACGGCTGGTTTCCAAACGGCCACCATTTGGACAACAGAAGGAAAGCAAATTGCAAAACTAAAAGGGCATGAAGGTTCAGTACATCGCGTATTGTTCAGCCCGAGGGGCGATCGCCTTGTTTTAGCCGATGAACGCGGCAAACTTTATCTGTGGACGCTGGAGGGGCAGCGTTTAGCATCCATGCCTGGGCATGACGGTAGCATAACGACATTGCAGTGGAGCCCTGATGGTGAGCAATTGCTGTCGATTGGTGGATTTTCTAACTCGGTCAAGCTCTGGGCATCCAGTGGACAATTACTCAGGCAATTACGAACTGCTAAAAGCTTTATCACAGCGCAATTTACGCCAGATGGAAATCGCATCGCTACGGTGATCAATGATGGCACTGTCGATATCTGGAGTGTACAAGGTGAGATGATTCGTACACTCAACTCCTCATCCAACATGATAGATGTACACTTCGATGGCAATGGTCAAGTGGCGACCGCGGACATGAATGGCAGCATTCGCATTTGGAACTTAGATGGAGCCTTAATCACAGAGCTAAAAGGTCATCAGGGTAGCATTCTTGACCAATGGTTTAGCCCCAACGGCGATCGCCTGGTAACCCTTGGAGTGGATGGAACGGTTAGAGTCTGGAATTTACAAACGGCTCCACAACGTCGAATCCAACTAATTTCTGGTAGAACGAACCAGGCAGAGTTAAGCCCAGAGGGAGAACTTTTTGCAACGATCGATGATGATGCGATCGCTCGGTTATGGAATGTGGATGGAAGGTTAATTAAAGAGTTCAGAAGACCGCTGAACCCATTGCAAAAAACACCCTATGTTTCACAATCAATCGCAAGATTTAGCCGTGATGGACGTTTTTTAGTGACAGTTAGCACTAACAATAGCATTCAGATCTGGAATCGAGAGGGTGAATTAATTACAAACATCCAAGGGCTGTGGAGTCAGGTAATTGATCTGCATTTTAGTCCTGATGGGCAGCAATTCGTTACGCCAACCATCGATGGGCCTACCTATATTTGGAATTTTCAAGGGCAAAAGTTAGCAGAATTAAAGGGCGATCGCGATCACAATTTAATTTCACGAGCGCAGTTTAGCCCCAGTGGAGAATTTGTTGCGACTCTCTCACCAAACGGAGAATTACGTCTATGGACAGCCACAGGAACCCGCATTACCGGCTGGCAGGTTTCCTCTCAAAGTGCCCATGTCTTGCAATTTAGCCCCGACGGCCAATCCATTGCGACAGCGGGTGAAGATGGAAGCATTCGATTGTGGAATCTCAAAGGACAATTGCTTCAGGAATTCAAAGGGCATGCTTCAGTGACGCAATCGGTTCAATTCACCCCAAATGGTCAGTATCTAGTCACCGATGGCGTAGACGGAACCGCTAAAATTTGGTCTATTCAAGGGCAACTCGTCACGGAGTTGAGAGGGCATCAGGGACCCATTTATCAACTCAAGGTAAGTCCAGCAGGCGATCGCGTTGTAACCCTAACAGTGGATGGGATCCTTCGATTGTGGACGCTTCAGGGCCAGCTTCTGGGTGAGTTCAAAAATCCGCAGGGCATAGCTGGCTTTTGGTTTAGTGGGGAGGGTCAGCAGTTAACTGCCGTCCGACAGGATGGCACAATCAAGACGTGGAATGTTGATGACTTGGAGCCTCTTATGAAACAGGGATGTGATTGGCTCCAGAGTTACTTTGTCAGCCACCCAGACGCGCTTCAAAGGCTGTCAATTTGCCAAGCGACTACTCCTCTAAATAAATGAGCAATGTTGATCGGATTCCAGCTATGTTAACCTGAGTTCGGGTTAAGGGCGTTTTCGAGTGCCGCGCGTTGCGTGGCACTCGAAAACACTCATTTTGGCGTGCGCAAAGCGCACGCCAAAATGAGCACTTCAGCTTATCCTGAACTGAGGTTAATTAAGTTTCAACTCAAACAGAGCCTCGACTGCTGAGCGGTAAGCGGCCAGTTATAGCCTCTGCTATTGCAAGCATTCTGGCTTCTTGTACCATTTGCTGGTTTTGAAATCAGTCAGTATCGACTCTAAGGGTTCTCGTTTTATCCGTAGCGATAGAGGGTCTGCTGAGCTGCGATCTGCGCGCCATCCCTCCGTACGGTGGTAGCGATAGATTGGGCACGAGCAGCCACATCGGATTGAAGAGCTAGTTTGAGGGCACTCGTTAATGAATCGAGAGTTGGTGTGCCAGGCGCATGCGCGGTTCCGATGCCGAGGTGGTGAATTCGTTGGGCCCAGTAGTGCTGATCGTACATCTGCGGAATAACGACTTGGGGAACGCCAGCAAGCGCAGCGGCAGTTGTAGTTCCCGCGCCACCATGATGGACAACGGCAGCAACCCGTTTGAACAGGGCCTGTTGATTGACCTCATCGATGATCAAGCAATCGGGTTCATCATCCACCAGCCATAGGTCAGCCCACCCACGAGAAATGATCGCACGGTACCCAACTGATCGAGCGGACATGACCATCACCTGGCTGATGTTTTCCGGTGCACGGACGCTGCCAAAGCCGAAGTACACAGGGGGTTCGCCAGCGTCGAGGAACACCTCCAGTTCGGGGGACAGAGGACACTCATCCGGCAGAATCCAAGCACCCGTCTGAAACACCGACTGATCTGCAGAGTTAGGCCAGGGTGCCAACGTTGGGTCGGCTGCCAACCAGGGGCGATCGGTCAAGATGTGGCTGCGCACGTCACTGACCGGGACGAGACCGAGGGATGCCCGATGCGAGTTGAGCAGGGTACCCCACATGTCATTCCAACGCTGGGCATCCTGCACCCAACGTTCGTGGTAATCGACATCTGCAGGCGTCAGTGTGTCTCCTAACATGCCCAGTACGGGTGGCGCATGATATGGCGATGGTAGAACAGCCGGGCAGTAGGCGGCAAAGACATACGGGATGCCCATCTTCTCGGCCACCGAGGGAGCAGCGATCTGGAGGGCTGTTGCTCCTACAATGAGGTCGCAGCCTTGGGCTACCACTGCAATCGTTTCAAATTGTGTGGCAACTGTGCCTTCCATCATCTGACGCCGCTGTTCGGGAGTGGGTAGAACTGCCGTTGGGTTGACTTTCCCGGTTGATCGCAGTTGAGGCCCGATAGACGTGACGGGTATTCCTAGCCCCTCAATCCAGTTGCAGGAGTCGGGCGGCACGCACAGATGAACCTCCTGGTCGAGGGCTCTTAATGCCAGCGCGAGCGATACCAGTGGTTGAACATCGCCTCGCGTTCCGATGGTCGATAACAAGACGCGCATCAGAATCTCCTTTGGTACGAGTTGGCTGGTTGGCGAATTGCAAGCATGACCCACACTGGAGCTTTGCCGCAAGTTCCTTTGTTGCAGCCCAAGATCGTTTTGAAATCGCTAAAGCACATAACCCCTGAATCTAGCTGTACAGCAGCCTGTGTGAAGCCGTGAACACGGAAGAGCCTTGGGTTGTTGCATCAGTTGCAACGATTCGTTAGAAAACCGGCGGGGCGGGTGTGCTCTCCCCACTTCCACTCTCAGGAGCAGGCAACGGTGCGCACAATTCTAAGAGTGTGCCATCTGGGGCACGGACGTAGGCAACCTCCTGCCCCCAAGGCAGCACGTAAGGCTCAGCGAGCACCTTCGCTCCTGCCGCAACAGCGCGCGTGAACGCACCGCGCACATCATCTGTCGTGAAAGCCACCTCAATGTTTGAGACGCGCGTCCCCAAGTTTGGTCGTTCATACCCGACTGGCATCAAGCGCTCGCCCGTCACGTGTGCCGCTACTGCCAACGTGCTCGCTCCGCACCCCGTCAACTCCCCAAACTGATAGTCAGGGTCGTAGAAGCGACGCGTCAGCCCAAGCGCACGCTCGTAAAACTCAAGGGCGGCTGGCACAGCGCCATCATCCACATAGACCACTATGCTCGTTAATTCCATCTGACCTCCTCGTGAGTAGCAGGTTATCCCTCCTGTACAACCAGCTAACAACCAAGCTCACCTGTCACAGGAAGAGAGCAAGGCACGAGCAGATTGTAGGGAGTTGTGCAGCATCTTGTTCTGCCTCATGTTAATCCTTTACGGCAATTTTCAAGTGACTCAGATCTAGTCAATTTTGTGAGAGCCACGCTCAGCGCAGCTCTCACAAAATTGACTGTGGTTTACTCAAGCGGGAAACGCTGTAATTGAGCCATCGTTAAATGTTGCCCCGTTTGAGGAGGTTTTGCATCAAAATGCCAAACCACAGTTCAATTTGGTTGGGCCAGGAACAATGCTTCGGTATGAAATGGAAAACAATGCAAAGGATTGGGGTACTCAAAAACGCCCTTCTGATTGCTATGGAATTGAGAATACCGCGTGGTGGTTGATGATTGCAATTGGCAATTGTATTGGCATTACGGCCGCTTCAGTAAAGTGAAGCGATCGCCCCCTCGCCCGTCAGATACAACCTGAACAAGAATACCATTGCCGACGCGATCGCCTGTTGGCAGAAATTGCACCTGACCATTCGCTCCCGTAGCGGTAAAACCAGCCTTTTGCAACACCTTCTGTAACCCATCGCGAGTTGTATTTTCTTGCAAACCAGCAATGACAGCCTGGGCTGCATCATAACTCATAGCCGTGCGCCAGTTGACTCTACCTGCCCAGCGCTGTTGAGCCTTAGTGGCGAAAGGTTCTGAAGGAAACCAGGGAACGGATAGGATGAGCCCTGAAACATGGGAACCGCCCTCTTGTAAGGTTTGCATGGTGTAGAGAGTGGGGCTTCCAAACAGCGGTAATCGGGTTGAATTGTTTTGCATGAGGGCGATCGCACGATTAATCCGATCAATATGGGGGGCAAAGACAATACCTTGGGCTCGACTACGAATAATGTCACGCATAACCATTTGAGGATTAAACGTAGGACTTGCAAAATCGCAAGCGACAGAGACAATCTTTCCTCCTAAACCGGAAAGCGCTGGCACAAACTCCTCATAGAACGATACATTATCTGGAGCTTGAGAATCGTAGCAAATCGCTATAGTTTGCAACCCCTTTTGTTTAACCATGTGTTCTGCTAGAGGAGTTGCGATCGCCCCAATATTAGGAACGGTCCGGAAGATATAATCACCAAAACCCGATAACGAGTTGGCAAAACTAGTCGGAGAAACCATCACCAATCCTTCTTTTTCATAAATCGGGGCAGCCGCTAGAGAAGCATCGGTTGCATTATGCCCAATCACCGCTAAAATTCTCCGATTGTTTGTGAACGCTTCGGCAATTTGTTCGGCAATTTGCGCGTCGTTATCATCATTTGCAATTTGGACTTGCAGCCCTACTCCCTTGATACCACCCTGGCTGTTAATTTCATCCTGAGCTTGGGCAACTCCCCGCAGTATTTCCTGAGCCACATTAGGGTTGCTGCCGATGGGTACGCTTACCGCGATCTGAAGGGTAGGGCGATCGCCCACTTTGGCGTTATTCAAATAGATTAGCGTTTCCGGGTCATTAGGGCGCTGCTCTAGAGCGATTTGAAAGTGCTTAGCAGCAGTGGCATAGTCTTTTCTAGCAAAGGCTTCAACCCCCTTCTGTTGATCAGATGTATTTCCAGATGTCAGGAGCAAACGTTCACCAAAGCTCATGCGGCTCATGACCCGAGAGGGTCTAGAGGCGATCGCTTCAAGGAAGGACCTGGGGAATGTTCCTTCCCACGACTGCAACCACGGCACCAATCGAGGCACAGCAATAAAGAGTATGAAACCGAGCACGATGAAAACGATGGGCGGAGGAGTCCGCCGCTTAGAATGAGTTGCCATTCCATTGCTCCTATCATTCAGATGTTGAGTCGATTTGTTGCAACCGCTGGTTAATCTCGTCGTCCAGGGTGAGTTTTTCCAGGTCGGAGTTAAGTTTTTCCGTTGGGCTTTCCGAAAGTTCAGCTAAAGCATTGGTTCTCAAATAACGCCGTTGAATAGAGGATTGAGCGGCTTCAAATTGCGATCGAGCTGATGTCACTTCAAGGCTGTTGTTAATCTGTGTAATGGTTTTCAGCGCTTCGTTTACCTCTGACAAATCCTTGAGATTTTGCATCTCAAGTTTGTAAGTTTCCAGGCGTTGCTGTTCTCGTTGCAAGCGTTCACGATGAGTTGTCAGGATTTGCTCTGCTTGCGAAACCTGTTCCCCCAGGATGGGTAAGAGCCGTTCAATTAAAATAGCCTTTCCCATTGCTAGACGAGCCGCTTCGACGTTGTTTTGGCGCTGTGCCAGGAGCGCCTGTTGTTGGATACCCTCCAATTCCTTCTGTTTGGCGTTATATTTCTGCTGTGCCCGTTGATAACTGGCAGTCATCTTTGCCACCGATTCGGTGAGTTGCTGCACAGCCTCCTGCATGGAATAGAGAGATTCCTGGGCTGCTTCTACGGCAATTTTGCCGCCGGACTCGATCGGAATTCCCCACAACCAATTCCACAAAGCAATCAGCGTTTGGGCAGCGCGATCGCCCAGCAACCAATAAACAACACCTCGTCCTGTCTTGTCACCCAGAAGCCAGTAAAATAATTGCTTCATATCGTCAATTAGATCCTTTTGTCATGACTGGTCTGTCGTTTTGACAGGCCTTTTAACACGTGCTAGTACAGCAAAACGAAAGTTTTGAAAGGGGTGAAGGGGTCCCACCCCTTCTTGGGGGCGAAGCCCCCAAACCCCAAGTTGCAAAATTTGGTGTTTGCAACACTAAATACGCAAAAAGACCGACTTATAGACACAATTGTCTACAGGTCGGTCATGTCAGAATTGCACTTGATCAGAACCGAATAGTTAAAGTTGATGTTTGGATTTGAGAGCCTACTCAGGCAGGTTGGGCGATCGCCTGTTCCTGCTGTATCCAACGCTGAATCTCCTGCTCATTAAGATGGAAACAGTAAGAAGGCGCACCACCAATAATGATTCGCGTTGTATTGCGACCACTACGCTCACAGGTAACTTCCAGACAGCCACATCCTGTCTCTGTCCAAGTTCTTAGCAGACGTTGTTCGAGACATTGTAGAACTTGTTCAGGCTGGTCTTTCATCTCAGGTTGGGGTTTGAAAGGACGCCTAGTCATGCGTGTTTTCCATGTTTCAATATCCTCGCTTGTAAAAGCGAAAGAGTATTGTGTTGAGTCGCACAGGAAGACTAGCTGGCGTGTGTAGGAAATACCACGCTGGCTTGTGATGGAGAAGAAGCCAAACCCACTGTGCTGCAAGGTTTCCCTCAAAGTAGTTTGCAAGGTCTGAAATAGGTCATCGATCGTTCCAGGTCGGGAATACTTCACGCATCACCTCACAAAGGGGCAAACACTAAAGGCAAGTCATTTTGAGTAGCGCTATTCTTTTGAGCCTAGAAGCATCCTAGGTAACATCATCAAAGATGTCAAGTAAGTAATGACTAAATCCTATTTATAAAATGACTAAGTGCTGTCTTGAGGCTCCCCGACCCTTCGCCTATACCGACGAAGCGTGAAGGATGACTGGGAAATACCAGTAATGGGTAGGTTTCACCTTGAAAAACTCTTTCTTGGGTGTGAGTTTTAAGAGAAGTAGCAAGTAAAGCTAGTGTATAGTCTATTTAAGGGCTATTTGTCTGCGAATGTTATTGCCCTACCAAAACAGCGGTTCTATGGCTAAACCCTCCCTAGCTGCCTCTCAGATCGGCATTCAACTTGCGAAGCAATCCATGACAAAAGCAGGATGGACTCAGAAAAGACTGAGTACGCTCGTTGATTGCAGTCGGCAGCCCATTACCAACTTCTTCAAGGGAGAACCAGTCGCCCAACCCATTTTTGTCAAAATTTGCGATCGCCTCAATCTCAACTGGCAAGAAATCGCTGACTTCTCTGCCCTTACACCGACAGTTTCAACGATAACGAATGTCTCATTAGAATCCTTTGATCATGATCCAATCGCGTTAGTGCAGAACCTGCGACGGCAAACCTACGCTGCCCTTGAGGAGCGGTGCGGCACGATGCGAATTCTGGATATGTCCTACCCCATTGGCATTGAGGACATCTATACGGATGTCAATATTCTGGAGCAACTCAGTGGGCGCAGGCGCAAAAAGCTAGATGACCTGCTGGAAAGTTGCGATGTTGAGACGTTCGATCGCCTGGGTTTTGGGCAGGCCACTGAAGAACGAATTTCTGGTATAGAAGCAGTTCAGAAATATCGCAGGCTGATTATTTTAGGTAAGCCTGGAGCAGGAAAAACAACGTTCCTGAAGCATTTAGCCATCCAGTGCAATGAGGGAAAATTTGAATCGGAACGGTTGCCTATCTTTGTTACTCTAAAGGATTTTGCAGAAACTCCCGACCAACCTGAGTTATTACAATACATTTGTCATCGGGATTTTCATGATGATCCAGAGGCTTCGCAGGCGATCGCCGCCATTTTTCAGCAGGGTCGAGCGTTGGTTCTGCTAGATGGATTAGATGAAGTTCGCGGTGAGGATCACGATCGCATTGTGCGAGACATTCGCACTTTTTCGGAACAATATTACGACAACCACTTTGTTATTACCTGTCGTATCGCCGCATGGGAATATACCTTTGAAAAATTCACTGAGGTCGAAATTGCTGATTTTGATGAGGTACAAATTGCGGCATTTGTAGCTAAATGGTTTAGCCAAAAACCCATCAAACCTGAAAGTTTTCTTCGGGCATTGAATCAAAACCCTAAAATATATCAATTGGCTGTCAGTCCCTTATTGCTGACATTGCTCTGCCTTGCCTTTGAGGAATCAGGTGAGTTTCCAGCAAGCCGCTCCGAGCTATATAAGGAAGGTATTGATGCACTTCTCAAGAAATGGGATGCCAAACGGGGAATTCAACGAGACCAAGTTTACAAGAAGCTATCACTCCAGCACAAGCAAGATCTACTCAGTTATATTGCGTTGGTCACGTTCAAACAGCAATCCTATTTCTTCAAACAATCGGTACTGGAGGAGTACATTGCTGACTATATTGCTGATTTACCCGATGCTCAGTCTGACCCTGAAGCCCTAAAACTTGATAGCGAGGCTGTTCTGCGCTCCATCGAAGCACAGCATGGGTTATTGGTAGAACGGGCAAAAGGCATTTATTCCTTCTCCCACCTCACCTTTCAAGAATACTTTGCAGCCCGTGAAATCGTTTTCAACGCGGCTCATCTTGATGAGGCCATCCATAACTTACTAAACCATCTTCATGATCGCCGTTGGCAAGAAATATTTCTCCTAACAACAGAGATGTTGCGCGATGCTAGTCGCTTAATTCTGCCTATGAAGCAAGCCATTGACGGCCTCTTAGCCCATGAAGCAAAGCTTCAGCGTTTTTTGCACTATGTTCACGATCGCGCCACTTCGCCAGAATTCTCTTTTTGTAAACCACTGGCTGCCCGTGCCTTTTGTTTTGATATCGACTTCGACATAGACAAGCGACGAGCGATCGCCCTCCTGGCAGATCCCACCGCAAAAATTCTCGTATGCGCCAGTTTCTTTACTCGTATCCTCAATATTAGTCTCGAACAGGCCATTGCGATCGCCCAGGATTACGAAGCAAGCGCACCGAGTGATCAAAAAATCACGGCAACTCACTCCGCTGATGAAGCTATGTGGATTGGTGTTCGGGTAGCATTACAGTCAGAAAAAATTAAACCAGACTTACATCGACGATTAAAAGAATTTACGCAACGGGAAAATTTAATACTACAAGATGATAAGGCGTTAGAGCAAATGGCGGATGATGCCAGAAAAGTTGCAAAAGACAATCTAAATCATATCGGAAATGACGCATGGAAATTGAGCAATCGTCAGTTTACTGATAACGAGAAAAATCTTTTACGTCAATATTACAAAGCTAATGAATTACTCCTGCGCTGTCTTAAGAGCGAGGGCTGCCGAATGGATCGCAAGACGCGCCAGCATGTTGAAGAGACTTTACTGATGCCAAACTAGCCCTATGGATATCCATTCAATTCAGAAAACCCTAGTTCAGAACCTCAGTCCAATCCTAACCCTGACAACCTGGCAGAACAATGTCGTCGAACTTCCTGGGGATGGAACTCATTGGGGCTTTGTTTATCAGGGCAATCCGCAACTTCAGCGTCATTGGGCAGGACAAACCTTCTCACTGTACCCCGACATGTACTTTTGCTTACCCGGTCAGGGTAGTATTGGCGGCGAAAACTCCTGTGGGATGGTGATTACCTGCTTGAATGCCGAAGGGATGTTTAGCATGGGAGGACCCGTCGAATCCAGGGGACGTTTTGCTTACATTGATGGTGGAGCCAACAGTGTATTAATTCCGCCGATGCGCTCCGGTGAACCCTGCCTTAATGCTCTCTATTTCCCATCAGGTTGTGATCAAACGATGCATACCCATCCCAGCGATCGCATTGGTGTCGTCCTCAATGGAGTTGGGGAAGCCGAAACACCCGATCGCATTGTGCAACTCCAACCCGGCATGCTCTTTATAATTCCTTGCCATAGTCCCCACAAATTTCGCACTAAAAATAGTGGTCTTGCCCTCGTTGTATTCCATCCTGATAGCGATACTGGCTTTACCCATCGCAATAACCCTATGCTAAATCGCACCCTCGTAGAAGGTGTCAGTGCTGCCAATATTCCGGAAATTCAAACGCCCCTTAACTCCCAATTTGAGTAGATTACAGAGGAACGTTTTAGGCATACTTCATACGCCCAAAACACTCTAGAAACAAGGCATTTCGTGTGCCGTTTTCCTCCTCCCGTAATTCAGGAGAGCGATTAACTAATTGTACAAGGCAACCGTAGGTCGAGCAGAAGATACAGCAGTTATGCTGTAAGCAAAGCCGTTACCTTATGTTGTCAACACCACGAGACATTTCACCTATCCATTCCTTAACCGCAGATGTAATAGAGGAAATGGCTTACCCATGCCATCCACCTCCGATCGCCCTTCTATTTCAAACCCCATTCGTAAATAAAACCCTACTGCCTGTTCATTCTGTTCGTTCACATCCACTTTTGTCACGCCCAACGTCCCAATGGCATGCTGAATGAGCTGCCGTCCAATCCCCTGCCCGTGCCATGCCGGATCAATGAACAGCATTTCGATTTTGTTTCCGACTACACCAATGAAGCCAACAACTTCTCCTTGATGATTCCGTACACCATCTAACTCTACTATCTGAGAGAGTGCATCAAATATCAGAGGTTTAAAAAATTGGATATGGGATTCAGTAAGGAAATGATGGGTTGCCCGAACAGAGGCTTCCCATACTTTAACAACCTGTGGAAAATCTCCGGTGGAGATTGAGAAAATCCCCTCTTGCAATTGCATCACGTTCTAATTCCTCATTTCATTCAGTTCACTTAGAAGAGCCAATTTATTAACACCTTGAATTATATGTAGCAAATACAGCAGAGCTGCGCTTTCTATATAATCCAGGTTTTATTTTATAGCAATGTGCAAGTGCGTTAAGTACAGCAACGGTGGTGTGGGGCACTAAGTGCCCCACACCACCGTACTTAATCAACCCGCACAGCGCTATAATTTGTATGTGTTCCTAAGAAATAAAAACTTACTCCTTTCGTCTAATAAAAATTAGAAGAAACTGTCAGATCTGAGTACTTAAATCGTAGCTCAGGTTCTTTTTCCTTCCGCTTACAACTGCGCGTTTGGTCGACACGATCGCGATGCCGCACCTAAGATCTGCGGCTATACAAACGGATGGATTCTAGCATCCATAACCATCCGCTCCGTGCAGCACTTGAGACTGCTCGGCTGATAGCATGGCACACTTTCAACATTTATCCGGTAAGCTTCTTGCCATGTCGAGCTACCGCAATTGGTTGAATAAATCCATCAGCTTACGCTTACGGCCGTAATCCACTTGCAATCGATTGAAGTAATCAGTCCAAGTCGATTTCTGCCCTGATTGCTCATAGGCAGTTTTGGCTTGCTGTAACCACTTCACCGCCTCCTGGTAGCGATCGGATTTTCCCTGTGACATAATCGGCTCTGCTTGTTTACGTGCCGTTTTAATGACCCAATCCGAATGGGTGGATGTCGTTGCTTGCATCACCCGATATAGCAATTCAGAGCGGTAGTAGGTATCCGTTTCCACTGCACGAATCGCATCATCCAGTAGTCCCTCATACAGAAAAATATCAACCTTGGCTTCCCGGTTCTGCCAGTCGGAAGATTGCCGTAGCATGTTGAGCAAATCTGGTTTAATACACTCCCACTGATCCGTTGCAAGATGGGCAGCCCGTCGATAATCAGAGAAGTTCGGCTGCAACTGAAACGCTCGAATACTAGCTTCCAGAGCAACAGACAAATTTCCCATACCTTCTGCCAAATTACTCGTCCAATCTGCCAGGGTGTAACAACAATTGCCTGTCAGAGGAAGACCGGCTTGGGCGATCGCCAACGCCTCTGTTAAATGTTCACCCTCCCGCAATACCTGCGCCAGAGCAAAGGCTTCCTCCGCTGTCGTCATCCGTTCCTGAGCCACTTCCATAGCCGCTTCAATCTGGCCCGTCTGCGCTAATCGCGTCAGGTATTGCAGGATTAATCCTTCAACCCGCGCCAGGTTCAAATACTCCTGTTGTCGTCCCTGACGATCCAAAATTTGCAGTCGAATCTGAGCCAGTTTTTGCCCGAAAGAAGATTCCAGTCGAGCTGGGTCAGAATACCCACGGCCTTGGTTCAGTACTCGTTGAAGTTCTGGGTCGTCCCAGCCCTGCTGCAAGGCTGCAAGGCTCATCGAGAAGTCTGCATCCAGGCTATCCTGCCATTCATCCAGCATGACGCCCAAATCCACGGCTTCTGACTCATTCAAATCCGTACTGAGGATCGCCTCTGTCCAGGCCTCATCCAAAGGGTCAGTAATTGAAAAGGAATCCCCACCATACTCACAAAGCTCGTCCCATTCCCCAACATAGGTTTCTGTGATGGCAGACAAGATGGCGATCGCATGATAGCCATCACCATTTCTGGCAAAGTTCAAGGTTTTCTCAACAACGTTCAGCAAGGCATCGGTAAAGGGATCATCGTCATAGCCATCTTCCAAACATCGCACGCCTTCTCGCAAAATCTGCTTCACCTGCCGCCGAAAAGGAGTCGTATCGAACGATGCACGCCGACGCGCTGGCGTTGTCTGAGCCGGTGCTGCCGATGCTGATAGCAGCGTCACCTGGCGATCGATGACATCAATGAGTGTGGGTTGTTCCTCGACTAACGCTTGTACTAACTGCTGAGTTTTTACATGATCCAGGCGATCCAGAAGCTGTGATAATGTAGGCCGTTGTTGAATGCGCTTGGGCTGGCGCACCGAGGTTAGAGCCGCCGCTACGATATGTTTACACCAGCCTTCGTAAACATAGGGACAGCTACAATGAGCAGATTTGACACCCCCTGCATCAAGCTGAATATCAATGCGATAGGGTCGAACATCACTCCCTTCCACCTCAGCAGAAATGGTGTT
Organism: Leptolyngbya sp. FACHB-8; assembly: GCF_014695575.1. Classification (GTDB taxonomy): domain Bacteria; phylum Cyanobacteriota; class Cyanobacteriia; order Elainellales; family Elainellaceae; genus Vacuolonema. Next base: position 41,571 of record NZ_JACJOO010000077.1, read on the forward strand.
TCCTCTTTGCACAATATCGGTAACGGCTCCCCCCTGGTAGTAATCTTCTCCCTGGTTCCAGGAATTTGCCGTTGTATGATGCCGAATCATCGCTTCAGAGATAGATGCTGCCATATTGATTAACCCTTGTTATTTCACGTCGCGCAGTGGTGTAAGAAGCCGATCCATCCACTAGCCCTCCGATTCGGAGAAAGTTGGTGGCGGAGTCTAACGGTCATTAATGGATAAATCATAAGCCGCTTCCTCATCAATAGCCGTGAACGCCTCGTGTCAATCCGAGTTCTCGTTTGTTGACGGGTGAAAGAATTTTAATACAAGAGACTAGTACGCTGAGGCGGAAATCCATCACCTATGTTTTTGTGTAGGGTGCTTCGCACCCTACACAAAAACATAGGTTGTGAACTTAGGCCGCAGCCTACTAGCATACTATTGGCCGCATCATGAATTTCGACGATTGGAATCCGAATATCAATGGGAGCAAGCATCGGCAGGGTTAAAGGGACCGTTGTGATGAAAACCAATCGCCCCTCCGGTCCTCCAGTTTTATCAGCAATGTCAGCAATCTGTCCCCCTGCTGAAGACATTACACGCAAAACTTCCACGTTTGGATAGAGGATACCAATTTCACTTTCTGGAGCGATGTCTTCTACCATGTAAATTTCTAATCATGCCGTATAACGGGGTCACAGATGGGATACCCATTGCTGCCGAATTTTACTCGCTAGGGCATTGTGAACATCTACCCAGAGATAGCCTCCAAGGCAAGGATTCATACCTGGAAACGGCGACAGCATAGCAACCTCAAACGTAAATATTGCCTCGACTGTATCGCATCCCCTGATTTCGCAACTTACAGCGCTTTTCAAGCGCCTAAAATCTGGTTATTTTTGTGAGGGCCGCGCGGAGCGCAGCCCTCACAAAAATAACTGTGGCTAATTCAAACGCAAAGCGCTGTAACTTGTCTGATGAGTATCATATTCCGGATAATAATTCCATGTCGAGAATAGTGACTCAAAGAATAAGTATTTTTACTTAGCTAGGTCTGTCTACACGTCTTCATTCTCGTTCTCCTCATCTCGCGCTTTAATCAAGAGGAGAGGAGTATCTAGCAGTCACTTGTTGTTATCTAACGATCGCCATGAAACGCACAACTATTCCTGATCCCATAATTGTGTCGCTGACCGGTGGCAAAGAAACTCCTAGAGCCCCGACTACTAATTTGGAGTCTCCGAAGGATCTCAGAGAGGTGAAGGTGGATGAGTTCATCGCAGCGCGATCGCTCAAGCCAAAGAGTGAGAAAGCTTACCGCCGAGACTTGCAGTATTTTATGGACTGGACAAGACAGACCTGGGTCGCTGTTACCCGAAGACAGGTAGCACAGTTCAAGCAATATCTCTTGCAAGAGCGGCAACTGGCTCCTAATTCGGTCAACCGGATTTTGCGCACACTGAAAACCTTCTATAAGTGGATGCTGGAGTCAGAGTACCTCTCTCATGACCCGACAACGGGCGTGAAACAGGAGAAGGTTCCGGAGGCGCAATCCCAGGAGCTTGAAGATGACGAAGTTGAGCGGATTTACACAGCCATTTCAGAAATCAGTCGTGACCCAGTGCGCGATCGCGCACTATTCTCGGTTTTGCTACATGGTTTGCGGGCAGAGGAATCCATCAACCTCAACTTTGAGGATTACGATGGGTCGCAGGTTGTGGTTCGAGAAGCAAAACACAATAGTGTGGGAGAAGTGCCACTCACTCGGCAGGCACGAACTGATTTAGATGCTTACATCCATCAACGGCAAGTTCAAGCACGATCAACAGGACAGGAAGTTCTACCACAGAGCCCCTTATTCATCTCCAACTCCAATCGGAGCAAAGGGCAACGGTTAACATACTGGGGGGTGCAGGAGGTCATGAAACAACTGGCTGAGTACACAGGGATTGACTTGCATGCACACCGTGGGCGGCATACCTTCTGCACCAATTTAATTGTCAAATTGGAAATGGACACAGCTTTAGCGATGGAACTATCGCGGCACCGAGACATTCGCAGTTTCAAACGCTACACCAATCGCAAGAATAAATTGGCCGCCAAACGAGCTTTTCTTAAGGCAACGGAGCAGTTGGATTAAAGGTCTTACAGCGCTTTGCGCTTGAATCAGCCACGGCTGTTTTTGTGAGAGCCGTGCGCGGCACGGCTCTCACAAAAACAATTAAATTCTAAGCACTTGAAAAGCGCTGCATATGAAACTAGTAGGCTGCGGCCTAAGTTCGCAACCTATGTTTTGTGTGGGGTGCGAAGCACCCCACACAAAACATAGGTGATGGATTTCTGCCTCAGCGTACTAGGGGCTGCTTTAAAGGTTATTTTTTCGCGCGTTTCACGCACGGAAAAACGACCTTTAAAACATCTTGTAACGTTCTGGCGATCACACTAGCAATTAAATTTCTATAATTCTGTCGGTCTAACTGTAAATCGGCAGAAATGGGTAGCCCTCATCTAGAAGCAGAACGCGCACGGCTTCTTCAACTTATTCATGGCATCCGGAGGTCTGGCAGTATCGCTCCCATCAATGTCTGGATTAGTCCTGTGCCTAAGGGGAAGTACCTCTACTACAAGCTCAGCAGCAAGAATCCTGAATATAAGAATCAGCACTTGGGCAAAGCAGGTAGTGAAAAATATCGCGATTGGAGGTCAAGAATCCAGCGACGGGAAGTACTTACAGAATTAGAACAGCAGCTCTCAATGCTTCAAGCCTTAATCGATCGCCAAGCAGTAGCAGATATCGAAATCCCAGAGGAATAGCCAGCAGGAAGCGCTCTCTAAATTGAAAGTGTTTCGTAGGGTGACCAAGAAGACAGTTCTCAGCATTAGAGATATAGGGCTTACACAAATCCACTTTATGAGCAAATCGAGAGCGATCGCATCACTATCACTACCAAGCTGGCTGCTAACGCCTTGGTATAGAGAAGCACGGCACTAGCACACGAATACTAAAGGCTATCGACCAGGGCTGTAAGGGCTTGCTTCTGCTAATGAAGAGAGCTACTTGATGAAAATGGAACTCATCATAAGTTTTTTCGCAATCATAAATTATTTAGAAGCATTCGTTGGGAACTGCTCATTTCAGTGATAAATTCAGCCATCTTCGCGTCTACCTAGAGTATGGGTTTTGTAATGTATAGACGATCGCTTCCCATTTCGATCTTCGTTCTACTGTTGACTCCTGTCCCACTGCTCGCACAATCCATCACTCCTGCTAATGACGGAACTGGGACGCAAATTATACGGGAAGGCGATCGCTATACCATTACTGGTGGCACCCGCACTCAGGAAAATCTTTTTCACAGCTTTCAGCAGTTAGGGTTGAGTACCGATGAAATTGCTACATTTCTCACACAACCTGGTATTGAGAATATTTTAGGACGGGTCACTGGAGGTAATGCTTCCATCCTGAATGGCCTAGTTCAAGTGCAGGATGGCGCAAACCTTTATCTGATGAACCCTGCTGGGATTGTCTTCGGTCCCAATGCTCGATTGGATTTATCCGGGTCATTCCTGGCCACCACAGCCAACGGGATGGGATTCGGTAACAACTGGTTCAATGCCTTTGGCGACAACAGCTATGCTGATTTGGTGGGTAATCCCGATAGCTTTGCATTTTCGTTAGCTAATAGCGGAAGTATTGTTAACTTCGCTGACCTCAGGGTGCCTTCCGGTGAAAGTATCACCTTACTGGGAGGAACCGTAGCTAATACGGGCACCCTCACCGCACCCAGTGGCACCATTACCTTAGCAGCTGTTCCCGGTGAGAACCGAGTGCGCTTGAGCCAGTCAGGTAACCTGCTCAGTCTGGAATTAGAAGCGGTCAATGGTACCTGGGATGCCGCTTTGAATCCTGTAAATCTCACACCTCTATCGCTTCCCCAACTACTGACAGGTGGCAATGTAGCCGCTGCCTCACAAATTACAGTGAACCCGGATGGTACGGTTCGGTTGGGTGGCGCGAATGTGCCTGTGCAAGATGGAACAACGCTGGTAGCGGGAGCGTTGAATGCGGCGGGGACGGGCGGGGAGATTAATGTGTTGGGCGATCGCGTCGCACTCCTCGACGCTAACCTCAACGCCTCCGGCACAAATGGCGGCACTATCCGCATCGGCGGTGACTACCAGGGCCAGGGTAATGTTTTCAATGCCTCGCGTACCTACGTCAGTCAGGATTCGGCGATCGCCGTAGATGCCTCCGGTCAGGGGGATGGGGGACGGGCAATCATTTGGGCAGATGACACAACTCAATTCCTTGGAACGGTTTCCGCTCGAGGTGGAGCTATCTCAGGTGATGGCGGGTTTGTGGAGGTATCGGGTGCCCAAAATTTGCTGTTTAATGGTCAGGCGGATTTGACAGCCGTCAACGGTCAACTCGGTACCCTGTTGCTTGACCCTACCAATATCACCATTGTTGATGGTACGGGGGGCGTCGGTACCGGGGGCAATAGCAATAATGATACAGAAATCCTTGATGGACAGGTTCTCTTTACAGATTCCCCTGAGGCATCCTTCACCCTTTCAGAAGGCGCTCTAGAAGCCTTAGCAAGCAGTACCAATGTTCTTCTGGAGGCGAGTAACGATATCACCGTCAATACACTGAATGATGGAGCAATAACCTTTCAGGCTAGCTTTGGGATTGGAACAACTGGAAGCATTACCTTCAGAGCCGATGCCGACAACTCTGGAGTGGGTGACTTTGTGATGAATGAAGGTAGCTCAATTATTGCTGCTGGAAGGGATATCACGATTTCAGGGGCTAACATCAACGTCACCACTCTCGATACCAGTTCAGCCGCCGGGAATGGAGGCGCGATTACCCTCTCTGCCGGTGGCACCCTCACAACGGGGAATTTGAACACTTACTCCCGTCCGCGCTATAGCGCAGGAAACGGAGGCGCGATCACCCTCACAGCAGGTAGCGACATTACAACAGAAAGTATAGATTCATCCTCACTCTCTTCCGATTCTGGTGCGTTTTTCATCAGCACAGCAAGCAATGGAGGGGCAATCATCCTCAATGCTGGAGGCAACATTACGACCAACAACTTAAACTCCTCGTCAGAATCCCGCTCTGGCACAGCAGGAGATGGTGGAGCCATCAGCCTAACCGCTGACGGAGACAGTACAACAGGTTTCTTGAATTCGGCTTCCAACTCATCGTCAGCGAATTCGGGAAACGGAGGAGCCATTACCTTAACCTCTACAGCAGAGGGTGGCGACATAGAAGTTAACTCCATCAACGCTGATGGAAGTGCTGGAGGTATCGGTGGCACCGTCGATATTACAGTGGGTCGATTTTTCCGGGCAACCGGTTCGACGCTAAATCGAGATGGGGTCGTCAGCAGCATTTCTTCCACGGGTGGTCAGGGTGGTGGTGCCATTACCGTTCTCCATGGCGGCAACGGTAATACCCCCTTCGTCATTGGCGAGAACTTTGGGGAGAATGGGAGTGTAGGAGCGATTACCGATGGAGTAAATACCTTTGCGGTTGGCGAATCCATTCCTGGTAGTGAGACCCGTGGCAATGTGCAAATCCTAACGGAATATTCCAGCCCTCCGTCTGGCCCTCCGTCTGGCCCTCGGCCCCGCCTGCCCCGTATTAATTGTTCTGACACGGGAGATTGCGGTGGAGGAGGCAATGAGCCCAGAGTCATTACGGACGAACCCCTGGAGTATCCTCAGATCTCGGCAACTAGAGACACATTGCTAGCCCTGGCAGATCAGACAGGCATTCCCCCTGCCCTGATCTATATCAGCTTTGCTTCCACGAGCATTTCCCTGCCCAATGGCTACGCCCAACGTGAGGCGATCGCGTCCCAGCAAATCACCAACTATCTGGGACAGCCTAATTCCACTGAATCTCCCCTACTCACAGCACAACCCCAAGCTAGTGATGAGCTAGAACTACTTCTGGTACTGCCCAGCGGAGATGTGGTGCGGCATCGTGTAGAAGGCGTCACCCGTGCCATGGTGCTCCAGCAACGACAACAGCTCATCAATGAAATTACAGCACCGAACCGCTTGCAATCGAACCGTTATCGAGTTCCTGCCCAGCAGCTTTATGAATGGCTTATTGCTCCTTTAGAAGCGAATTTAGAAACTCAGAACATTGGCAATCTTGCGTTTATTTTGGATACGGGATTGCGATCGCTCCCCCTCTCGGTTCTCTACGATGGTGAGCAGTTTTTGATTGAACGTTACAGTATCGGTCTGATGCCTAGCGTCAGTCTTACGGACACCCAGTACCACGACCTCCGCCAGGTGCCTATTCTGGCTATGGGGGCATCCCAGTTTGATACCTTGCAGCCCTTACCTGCTGTTCCTATTGAACTGGAGGCTGTCACAGCAGCCGTACCCAATAGCGTGGCCTATCTCAATCAAGACTTCACTGAGGTAAATTTGCTCAAGAGCCGATACGAGCGGCCCTACAGCATTGTGCACTTAGCCACTCATGCCGAGTTTCTGCCGGGGCAATTGGAAAACTCTTTTATTCAATTTGGCGATCGCCGCTTACCCATGGATGCCTTGCGGGATCTGCGCCTCAACAGTCCGGCCGTGGAACTGCTTGTGCTGAGTGCCTGCAAAACGGCGCTAGGAGATGAACAGGCTGAACTTGGGTTTGGTGGTCTGGCTGTGCAGGCTGGGGTGCGATCGGTGCTGGCTAGCCTCTGGTATGTGAGTGACACGGGTACGCTGGCTTTTATGAGCGAGTTTTATCAACAACTCCAGGAAGCCCCAACTCGTTCCGAAGCCTTACGACAAACGCAGCTGGCTCTGCTACGTGGCGAAATTCAATTAACCGATAACCAACTGATCACCACACGAGGCGCAGTCGTTTCCATTCCTTCTGACATTGCTGATACTTCTATTGACCTCACTCATCCTTACTTCTGGGCATCCTTTACGATGATTGGTAGTCCTTGGTAGCTTTAGCAAGCTTATATTTCAACTGTATAAATGGGTTGTAGTGAAAGGGGTACCTTGTATCCCTTTCACTACAACCCATTCATCCGTCTAGAGCAATAACTCATTGATAGGTTTGCCGAATTTTACTGGCCAGAAACCAGGATAAAAGGTTTGATATAGCAACGTGCGAGTGCGTTAAGTACAGCAACGGTGGTGTGGGGCACGAAGTGCCCCACACCACCGTACTTAATCAACCCGCACATTGCTGTAGAACCAGGAAAATTGTTGTTGAATTTGGGTTTGAATGCGGGGTGAAATGGAGTGGGGCAGAGGAACCTGAATCTGCGATCGCCGTTTATGGAGATACTTAAACCGGTAGTAGCTATCGCTTTCGTGAGGTATTACTACCAGGTTTTGGGGATTGAACTCGAGGGGGGATAACTGCAACCAGAGTATCAATATCTTGCAAGGCTTCGATAGCGCGTAGAGGTGCGCCAATACTCCCCTAAGTTCAAAGAGATGATCTGCACGATGGTAACGGGAGAGATTAGCCAGGTGGTCGGGAAAGTCAAGCAGAATTGTTTTTTGGTGCTGAGTTTCGATAGATCTATAAATCTGGCCCAACTCGCGCACACACTACCAGCATCCGCACGTTTGGGTTGAGTGTGTGTAGCGTTTCGATATGATGCAGCCAAGCCCGATTCTTGTTCACGAAAATCTCCAATCTATGTGGGTTTGAAGCACCACGTTATCCAAAGTTTTCTAGCCTGGATTATTCATCACCTTCTGAAACGCTTGTAGGCGATGGCTGCACAATCACCTGAAGTTAGAGCAAACTCCCTAGGGGGTAAGGGTCATCCTCTGGTAATGAATAGTCAGTGAATCATTTACACAGCAGAAAAGGGCAATGATACATCACCGGTTGAAAACGTAAATTAATATCCCACCAGGGCCAGGACGTATGTATTGCTTAGTGGCACCTAACAAAATTTTCATGCAACCACCTTAGTTTCACATCGTGTTATGTAACGTGACTATAAGCAGTACCCACATAAGATCAAAAAACTTGATCGGTTTTGTGTAAGTGCGATCGCCTAGCAGCTCTATAATTTCATTTGTGGATTAACGTTAGTCCACATTAACGTAACGCTCCCATGCCTTTTACTGTAGTTCTAAGCTTCTGAAGTGCCTGGGTAGTGCAAACATAGCTTTCTTGCAATTACCTGTGATTTAGTATTGCACTCAATAAATTTTGTGGACTAACGTTAGTCTCGCCTGCCAGGCACAGTTTCATGTTGGCGGATGTTAGCTCACTCGCTACAGCAATCCTTTTAGGTTCTATGAGAAAAAAGACAGCAAAAAAACAAGTTCGGTTGACAATCGCGAGTAATGCCGGAGGTTCAGGTAAAACAACATTGGCCGTTCATCTAGCCTACGCAGTAGGGCTAAAAGGCTATAAAGTAACCTTGATCGAATTAGATCAAAACGCCTCACTACGTATATTTGCACGGCTTGATTCTGCTTCATATGAAGAATCTGTTGCAGCAGTGCTTAAAAAAAGCTTCGATGGTAACTATCCGCTCACTCCCCTATGGACTAACCACGTTTCTACGGTAACGGCAATTCAGGGAGGAAAAGCACTAGAAGAAAGTATTCGAGAGGTCTATCTCTACGATCGCCGCCACTATAGCCTCAAAGACAGATTGGATGACTATCCCATTAATTCCGACCTGGTCATTTTTGATACTCCTGCATCTTTAGAACCGATGGGCTTATTAGCTTTAGCAGCCAGTACCCATGTTCTTGTACCCATCAAGCCAGAGTACAAAGATACTGGAAGCTTTGCAGGTTTTTTGGAGTGGTACTACAGCAAAATTAATGATTTGCGATTAAAGCCCGAACCTCAAATTATGGGATTTGTTCCAACGCGAGTTGATCTCTACGAAGTTGGAACCCATCGAGATATTTTAGGGCTAGACAAAAAGGGAAAACCCAGAAAAGACATTGACACTAGCGAAACATTGCCAGCTTTAATTGAACAAATGGGAATTCGCTGTTTCCCCTATATCAGGGAGTCAAATTACTACATCAAAGCCTGTGGAGTTGGTTTGCCACTTCATCTATACCGCCCGGGTAGTAATGCGGTGAAAGATTTCAACCCGATTGTGAATGATTTAGTGAAGTTGATGACGGAGGAATAGAAGATGGCAGCACCCAAACCAGTCGGTATGAAGCAGTTATTTGGTGAGGCGGGGCAATCTCATCAAGTTCACCAGTTAAAGAATCGAGTTGAAGAGCTTGAGGCCGAGCTCACTCAACTCCGGTCAGGTACATTAAGCTCACAGGAAAAAGTTGCTCTAGAACAACAAATAGAAGAATTAACAAGCCAGCTTGCAGCTACAGGCGGAACCCATGAAATTAGCCTTAGTCTGATTGAGCCTGATCCCAACCAACCCAGAGCAACTTTTCCGAAAATACTGATTCAAGAAAGAGCAGAGAGTTTGACCCGGCATGGCCAGAAAACTCCAATCATTGTTGTTCCTCAAGCCAACGGACGATACGTTTTATTTGAGGGGGAGCTGCGGTGGCGAGCTGCTAGCCTGTTGGGTTGGAAAACTCTTAAGGCCGTCTTTTTGCTAGAAGAAGCAGTAGATGAAGGAGATATTTTTGAGGGACAATTGGTTACCAGTATTCACTCTCAAAAATTACATGATCTAGATTTGGCGGCGGCTCTGGTCCGGCTCATTACTCACCGCTATCCTTACTTTGAGGATCAGGAAAAAACAATTCCTAAAACCCTTAAGTCTGTTATTCGCAGGCTTGAACGAGGTGGACAGTTATCAAAGCTATCGGAAATTAGAATTGCAAACCATGAAGAGCAGGAACTATGGCTTGAATCAGTTGGATTTAAGCAGGTAGAAGAACGAGATATTTTTGCTGTCCTTCTGGGGCTGCAACTCCATCCAGTATCCATTAGTAACAACATCTTTCCTTTACTAGATCTACCAGAAGATTTGAAGCAGGTTATCAAATCGGAAGGACTCGAAAGTAGTAAAGCCCGAGAGTTGAACAAGCTGACAGCGGAGCTATTAGAGGTGAGTGAGTCAAAAGCTCGCTCAATTCGATTGGAAGTATCAGAAAAAGTTGTTCAAGAAAAGCTGCCGCTAAGCCAGACTAAAGCTTTAGTAAAAGACACTTTAAAGCAGTATCAAACAACTAACTCTAAGGTCAAACAACCTAAAGTAGCTGAGAAGGCAATCAAAACCATTCAATCTATTGAGCTACAGGAAATTGAGCAAGACCAATTAGAGGAATTGAGGCAAGCTCTGAAAAATAAGCTCCAAGAAATTGAAAGGATGATCGGAGCTGTGTAAGCACAGGCCCTTATTGAGGGCTCTATTTGGGTGGGTGTTTATTGAAAGGATCATGGGCAGTAAGCTATCTTAGGGCAAGTATGAAAGCTTTTTCCAGTCTTTAAAAGAACGAATTCAACAGGCTCAACTCTAAGTCGCTCTTTCAGTTAATCGAGAACTGAGGAGATTTCTGCGTAAGAATTTACCTGTGATGTGGATGCTTTGCCCGCAAAGCGGGCAAAGCATCCACATCACAGAGGTAATTTTATTGCTGGAAATCTCCTGAGTTTTGAGTTTGTTGTACTGGCATCTTGGCAGGGAGATTCTTCAGCGACAACAGGAGCAAGGCTGGGGAGCAAAAGTCATTGAGAGGTTAGCAAGCTGCTTCAAAAAGGAGTTCTCGATATGAGCGTTTTTTCATGCTCTAATCTCCTGAATATGCGAGCGTTTGCAGAAGCTTACTCAATATTCCCCTCAAAAATGTCCAACAGGTGTTGGGCATTTTGGCACTATCCTTACCCAAATACATATACAGAATGTTGGAAGTGCAGTATGTCAGAAGAGCGATTTTATCAGTAATAGATTGAGGCAAGATAAAGAAGCTGGGTCAATCGTGGCAATCCTGAATTTAGCTAAGCTTTTGTAGATGAAGGAATTTGATTATTCACTCGATTTCAAGCTAATCGACTTTCGGCAGCATCCAGAACTGTACCGCATCGGGAAGGGCGAACAGGGTGTTTTGCTAGTTGAACCCTACAAAAGCGAAATTTTGCCCTACTGGAAGTTCAAAACCCCAGAAATTGCCCGTCAATCCTCTGATAGAATTTACAACCTGTTTCTCCAGTACAAGACCCAAGGCGATTTCGTTGGAATGGACATGGCGCGAAAGTTTCTACAGATGGGTTATACGCGATCGCGTCGTTATGCCAATCACAAGTCAGGACGCAAATATGTAGCAGGGTCGAAAACAGTTCTGCCCCGAGAAGAAGATCCGATTAAAGCTGAATCCGCCAGAATTTTTTATGAGAAGTGGCAATTGGCTAAGACGGACCTGGAATATATTCGCTTGAGCGATCGCCATCGTGAGCAGTACGAACGCCTTGAAACCGCTGCTGTCAAAAGTTCAGGTTCTCAGTAGGGAGTAGCGATGTGAAGTTCTCAGATCTGAAAGGCATTTTTGCTCAGGAACAAACGAGCCGAGGGCTATGGGTTGTTGGTCTGAATGCAGAAGGGCGACAGGTCGAGGTGCTTTTTCACATCACCAATGAACCAAAAGCCAACTGGGAAGCCGTAAATGTGAGATACCTGTAAGCAGAAACAAGATTTTGTGAAAGGAGTTTTCCCTAAGTAACACTTCAAAGCATTTTGTAAGCGTAAGCATCAAGCAAAACCAGGAAATGGGCCAATGCCCATTTCCTGGTCAATCAAATCTTGTATCGCGACTTCTCAATAGAATTATTGAGGAGCTACTTTCTCCTTAAACATTTTCCCTGCAGAAAATGCAGGAACTTTTGTCGCAGGAATAGTCATGGTTTCCCCAGTTTTGGGGTTTCGCCCCTCACGAGCCTGACGATCCCGAGGTTCAAATGTCCCAAATCCAACTAACGTTACCTTGTCCCCTTGAGAAACAGATTCCATAATGGTTTCGATCGCGGCCGATAATATGCCATCTGCCACCTTCTTGGTAACGTTTGCCTTCTCAGCTATCTGATCGACCAGTTCACCTTTGTTCATAAGGGATCCCCAACAATTTCTTTGAGTTTGCAGGCCATTATAACGATTAGATTACAAATGGCAACATTTCTGCAATAGGCTTTTAGTAGTTTGCAATAGTACTGCCACAGGTAGTTTCTATCTAGAGCTTGCTTTTCTGAAGATGCTCTACTTCACTGCATCAATGTAGAAGGGAATGCATATCAGCTTAAATATCAATTTTACGATCAGTTCATTAGCGATCGCCCCAGCTTACTAAGTCCTCCACTCACACAAATACAACAATTACCGCTGGACTTTCTCTAGTAATTTAGTATCAAGTTGACGCAGATAATCCCGCCCGTATGCTTCGTTCTCCAAGCCATCCACCAAATGCTGCGGTAAATCTTGAGTTACCTCTTGGCTGCAACTGGCAGCCGCTAATGCGATCGTTGCCACCGTGTCAACATCACCTCCAAAGCTGATGCAATCTTGCAAAATGGCACAGAGGCTTGTGTGAGGAAGCACTGCTGTCACTGCTGCTCTAACGCTCATCCATCCTTTGGCTCCTACTTCGCCCTGCCACGGCTCACTCCACTGATACCCAGGAACATGGCGATCAAGAAACTCACCGAGTGCTGACTTAGCACCCAGGTTGTAGAGAAAATAATGCGTCATCAAGGCTGAGGCCTGAGCGGCACTAATTCCAGCAGCGGTATTATGTGTCAGCTGCGCTTGAATCGATGCTCGCTTTAATACCTCTTCCAGCGTTGTGAAAATACCAATTGGACTTGCCCTCATCGCAGCCCCACTTCTATCACTTACAGGTTGAATGTGAGCAAGGAACTGCTCTCCAGTTTGAGTCTGCTGTAGAAATGCGTAAAAGCGTGAAGCATAACCTTCACGAGGATCACGATGGAAGACGTCAACAAAACGACGAGCAAGGTTTAGAGGTGTCCAAGGATCGTCTGCCACAATTGCTTCTGCGATCGCTAAACTCATTTGCGTATCATCCGTATATTGACCCGGGCGGGTACGATAGCGGGGATGCTGGAAATAACCAGATAAATTATTTCGTTCCAGAACCTGCTTTGAAGCATATTCAAATCCAGCACCGTATGCATCTCCAATCGCTAACTCTAATAACATCTCTCCCTCTCAAAAAGCTTCTACTCAGGCTAACCTTGCGATAACTACAGATTAGCTGTATGCATTCCTACAAACCATTAAGTAAGCTAACAGGCAAGCTCAACGGCACCCTGCGGACCAATGATGATATGCCCTAATTCTGTAGGATGGCGGCTTGAGGCGTATCAGTTCGTGCGGCTGCGGCGGTAGTGTCCGCGCCGCCGTAGTGGATGATATAAACCTAGCCCTTTAAGGTTTTTGGAGCAACCAAACCGTCTCAATTGACGCAACTTTTCCCTTTAATCTACGGCCACCATCCTTATGTTCAACACGATTCAATCGATAAGCGGCCGCATAATGGCGTTTTACTTCTGCTTCGTTGACTGAAAACGGGGGTCCATCCATTAGTTGTTCATCGTATTCGTAGCAGATCAGCAACTGCGGTGCCGCATTCGTGATTTTTATCAGGTGTGACGTATATTGATTCCGCATGTCTGCTGGCATTGCAACCAACGCTGCTCGGTCATATATCGCGTCAACAAGTCCAAGAACTTCAACAGATACATCAAAAATATCACCGACCAATATGTCGATATCCTTTGCGCAGTAGCGGGTTAATTTTTCAACTCTGGAAATTTCTGGCTCGATTCCAAGGTCATTAAACAAATCGTTGATTGCGAGTTCGCTCAATTCTGCACCGACAACGCGATAACCACCAGCCAGCAACCATGCAAAATCGCGTGTCTTGCCACACAAAGGCAGAAATATACGGCTACCCTTGGCCAGATTTAATCCTTCAAAATGTTTTATTAGTAATGCATTTGCCTCACTTTGGTGAAAACCGATATCACCCTTTTCCCATTTTTGATGCCAGAAACTTGCTTCCATATCAGCTCCTTTGCTGCTCAAGATATCAATCACATGCGACGAACTTAATAACGTGGGTCTTGTACTCAGTTGTGTTTGAAGATAAGATACAACTTCAAGTTGACTTGAAGTCAAGCAGTAGTTGCACAAAAAAATAATGAATATCACTGAGGTCTCAAAGGCTTCTGGATTACCTGCCTCAACGCTACAGCCCCGGTTGTTTTTATGAAAGCCGCGCTAAGCGCGGCTCTCATAAAAACAACCGGATTTTAAGTGATTGAAAAACGCTGTAAGTTGCGGGAATTTCACCTTAAACTGTCGAGTTTACCTCCCCCCTGCTATACAGACGTTGCGGCACCATAGGGACATGATGATTCAACACCTAAATCGTTACCCAACCCCTTCTATGCTGACCCGTTACCGGCATCCCCTCTACGAAATTGAAGCCATGCGTCGTCAGTTTGATCATCTCTTTGATGAACTGACCACGACCAACACTCAATCGAGTGTCTGGACACCGGCCATTGAGTTACAGGATACGGGTGATGCCTTTACGCTCCGTGCTCAAATTCCTGGCCTTGAAGCCAAGGACATTGATATTCAGGTAAGCCGAGAAGCGATCGCCATCTCCGGTGAGCGTCACCAGCAGTCCAAGCAGAAGGACAACAATATACTTCGTTCTGAGTTCCGCTACGGCAAGTTCCATCGCGTCCTTCGCCTCCCTGCTGCGGTACAAAATGACCAGATACAAGCCGAATATAAAGATGGCATTTTGCATCTGACACTGCCGAAGACCCCTGAAGTCCGAAATCAGGTTATTAAAGTCAGTCTGAGCAATACACCTGTGACCTCAGAGAGCGAACCTGCCATTGAGGCCAACAGCTAATTCAGCTGACTGAGGCTGTAGTAATAGCCTTTTCTAAAGTGTGAAATCATAAGCAGGGTGGCAATTTGCCCCCTGTTTTTTCTTGGATGACAGCGGCCACCACTGCTTGGATCTAGTGGTCTGTCAATGCATCAGGTTCTCGTCCACCAAGCAGATCCTCTGATGCTTTTTGATTAGTTTAGTCAAGCCTGAATATTGACTCACGTCACGCCTCCCAGCCTCGTAGTCAGAACCATCTGTACCCCCCTAGCCGGAGCAAAGGTCACCCCTCGCCGCTGAGGGTATTCAGGAGATGAATCTGCCAGTTCTAATCGACAGTGAGAAAGCAGGGTTGCAATCACTAATTTCATCTCAAATTGAGCTAATGCTTCCCCAATACAACGGCGCGTACCACCACCAAATGGAAGGAATTCGTAAGGAGAGAATTGCCGTTCTAAAAAGCGCTCTGGCTTAAACAATTTAGGATTCGGATAGAGATCTGGGCGCTGATGAGTCAGATAAATGCAACCATACAGTCTCATTCCAGGTTCTAATTGATAACCCATCAGTTCTACAGGCTCTTTGACCTCTCTGGGCAAGGTGAGTGTTGCAACAGGGAAAAGGCGTAGAGACTCGTTACAGACGGCAGTGAGATAGGGCAATTGTACAACGGTAGTTGGATCTGGAGCCTTTCCCAGGTAACTCAGTTCTACAAGTAGCTCTTTGCCAACTTCAGGATGGCGATGAATCCAATACAGTGCCCAGGCGATCGCCGTTGCAGTTGTTTCATAACCCGCTAACAGAAGCGTAAATAGCTCATCATGCAATTGGGCATCATTCAGGGGTTGGCCCGTTTCATCCTGGGCTAGCATCAGCAAACTCAGAATGTCTGAACCCACATGCTGCTGACTACGACGATTGGAAATTTCAGCATAGATCAGTTCCCTCATCTGCCGTTGCAGATGCCGCACATATCCCCAAGGGCTTCGCGTCCCCCAATCCTTTTGTAAAGACGGAAAGAAAAGCAAACCACCAATAAAAGGAGATTGTAGTGAATCGGTGAATTGAACAATGAGTGACTTGAGATGATGGAAGCGTTCCTCTTGATCAATTCCGAAAACGACCTTAAGAATCACGGCTAAGGAGATTTCTTGCGCTAACTGACGAGCAGAAAACTGAGTACCAATTTCCAGCGAAGCCACTGCTTGGTCAACCAATTCACAAATTAATTCTCCATAAGTTTGCATCCGCTCACCATGAAATGGAGGCATTAACAATCGACGTTCCTGACGATGGCGAGAACCCTCCATGGCAAAAATGGAGTAATCCCCAGTCAATGGTTGTAGCAGTTGATTAGGCGGAGCAATAAATTGCTTTGTGTCGTTCGAGAAGATGCGCTGGATTGCTTGGGGATTGCTGACAAACAACACAACCGGGTGATTGCCAATGACAGGAGCATTAAAAATTTCTCCATATCGCTGTGCAGCCTCCATGTAGGCAATTGAATTCCGTGTGTACTGGATTTTTTGCAGCCAGCGAGGAGATTGTGGGCCAGCAGGAAGATTGTTTTTTGAAATCATAAGTGTAAGTAAGTGGGTAGAAATGATAATTTATTGATTTCGTCGTTAGACCCATGGAACTGCATCAGTTTAAAGTGTTGGAATCTAATGAGCAATATGGATACTAGAAACTTTCACGGTCTTGAGGTGGGGCTATATTCCTGTTTCTCAAGATGTTGGCATTCAAGCGGTCTTGCTGTCCCACTTCTACGGCAAAAGCGCGGTTGTGACTGCCAAAAGTTAGGCTGGGTGCTGCTCAGTTTTTTCACGGGCTTGTAAAACCAGATCGGTATGAAAAGCGCATTACTATGATGGGAAGGCAATTCATACTGCCCCTAAGACACATCGATGAGAACTGCGCCCATGACATCACGATGGAGAAAGCTACCGGCCCTGCTGCTGTTCGGAGTGGGACTTCTGGGTGGTAGAGCGATCGCTCAAACCCTACCCCTACCTGCCGACTTGATTGCCTTTAACTCTCCTCCGGACCAGGAACTTTTGCTAGAACGTGAAGCAGAAGAGGATTTTTGAAATCTTAGCAGCCAATTTATAACACAGGTAAATCAAGCATACTATGGTGTTGCAAGTATGGTGATGGTGCTTAATAGTTTGGGAATTCCTGCCCCTGTAGCGTCCCAGTATGAGCCTTACCATGTATTCACGCAAGAGAACTTTTTTGATAATTCATCAATTCGTGAAGTATTAAACCCCGATGTGGTCGCTCAACAGTTCAGATTAAGAAGCTGAACACTTAAATCCTTTAAAGTAAGTGTGTAATGCTGTTGTTTACCTGTTGCGATAAAAGAGACAATTGTCTCACAAGCTACCGCTACCGTTAGCATCACCAAATTACGTGCTAAAGGATAATCACAGACATCATCATTGGCATCAGACGGAACTCGATAAGCATCATTCCAAATAACTTCTGCATACTCCGCAGAAAGCCCAGCATGAAGGCAAGGAATCTCAGTGCGATCGGCATAATCCTTTACGGCTTGACGAGAGGTGCTGTTGTCAAAGACGTCAATAATCAAGCCACTATCTCTAAGGAGTTGAGCAGCATTTACCGCAGTCAACTCTTTGGTTTCGGCTTCTACCTTGGTTCCGATCGCCCGATACAGATTATTGGCTAAGATTTTGGATTTGAATGCACCAACATCCGAACGGTAGTAGGGTTGAGTTGACAGATTCCGTTCCTCAATGCGATCGCGATCAATAACTTTCAGATTGCCAAATCCAGCACGAACTAAATTTTCAGCCAGGTTTGCACCCAAGGCTCCTGCACCACAAATGGTCACAGGGAAATTCTTTAGCTTCGCCATTACCACATCTGTCCGGTGAAGCTGCTCATGAAAAAAGATGCTCATTATCTCACCACTCCCGATGTTCCATCACACCTACCAACGATTGCAGGTCGAAGTCGCGATCGCGTCCACTCAGACAAATACCAGAACTGACAACGGTCAGGTCGCCTTTAGCGATCGCACTGGTATGACGCACACCATCTGATGTTGTCCAATCCACTGTCCAGTAATCCCCTCGATCCTGGAGCTGGTGTAGTTCACCGCCACCCAATTTGAGAGCTTGCCGCAGTCGCTTTTCATCCCGTTGAGGTTGGGCAAATTTTTCTATCTGCTGAGCCGCTAACTCGTAGAGCGTTCGCATTTCTGGAGTCATCCCCTTAAATTGCAATTCCTCAACGGGAGTTAACTGTTTGAGGTTGGATTGCAAGGTTTCAGCGATCGCAGGGTCAGCGCGGCGATCAATGTCCTCAAACCAACAGGAATTTCCATTCCAGCGAGCGAGAACTTGCTCAAAGGCAACGCCTTCTGTCACCAGATGAGCAACCAAAGGTTTAACTGCCTTAAACCGCTGCCGCATATCCACTTCATTGATTGGATACGCCAGCCAACTTTGATTTTGTAAACGATATGCCAACCGCAATCGAACTACTAGAAACTGCTGCAAGTAAGTAGCGATCTGGGGTAAATCTGCTCCTTCAACTAGCATTGCGGTTTGTTCATCCACAGGCCGAAAAATGCCCCATCCTTCAAACTGCCGAGGTTGAGAAGTGAAGGTGTAGACCATTCCTGTCACCCGTGTCCGAACTCGTCCACCCTTAACACAAGGTGCGAGAAATTGAGTTGATTGCAATTGTGCTTCAGCACTCGCAATCTGGTTGAGTAGCTTACGGATGTCAGTCATCGTAATCTCCTGCGTGCAAGTGTGGTTGAATTTAGTGCCGAGTGGTAGGCATCAGCCACATCCCCGTTCGCTCCAGCCAGTTTTTTACCAGCGGCTCTGGAAGACGGTTTAGCAGCTTGAGCATGCCCCATGTATTGACCTTCATGGCTTTAGCTTCCCTGGCTGGAAGGAAGGGGACTACCCAGCCCAAAGAGATGTGGCAGTCCAACTTCCTATTTATCCGATCGCACGGGCAATGGCGTGTCCAGAATCTCCATCAGCAACTCCAGCCGAGAAGGGCGCGTCAGCAGCGGTACAAGCTTGGGTAAGCTGTAGTAGTTCCCCGCAAAGGTAGAACGTCTCTACAGGCGCTTGCTGTCCCTTCAGTTGACTCTCCAGCCAGTTGCAGTAACCACCGACACGGACAATCACGACATTGGGCATCACTGCCAGCTCCCGGTAATAGGTCTTGTAGACCTCACCGAAGTAGGGAGCCACGTTCTCCCCCTCGACTGACGAGGGTTGAACTCGCTAACACTGGTGTCACAAACCAGCCCCTCCACCACTTCGGGTTCAGTCGCAGTGGCTCTGATCGGAATCGAACCAATCACCTCCCGATGAGAGTTGCACTCATCCCTCGTACAAGTTCACAAAGCAGTTTTTGGCTTCTTAACAGGAAGTTGTATGTAAGCTTTGCCGGTTACTGCCACTAGAGCTACAGACCCAGGTTTTGGTGGATTCTGGTCGGATTTGAACCGACATCTTCCTGCTTGCAAGGCAGACGCTTTCCCAATTAAGCTACAGACCCATGATTACCGAATGGAAGGCGAACCCAGATCAAGAGAGAGCCGCATCCTTATTGGCAGCATCGGCGGGAAGTTACACCCACTTCTCCATGCTTGAGAGACACGGCAACTGATCTCTTCGTCCACGATGCTCAAGATTTCCTTTCTATAAGGCACAGAGCACCCCAAAAATAGGAAACAAAGCGAGGGTGATGGGATTTGAACCTACAATATCCAGTTCGACGGACTGGTGCTTTAACCCGCTAAGCTACATCCTCAAGATGGAAATTATTCACTTGTTCAGGTTCGGAGGGGTTACTACAGAACCTTCGTGAGAGGTTACAGTGTTAATACTACAGTTATACTACAATCACACTACAAGTTGTCAACCCTGTGCCATGATTTTTTGAAATAGGAGAGAGTGCTTGTTCGAATAATGGTTCTAATGCTTTGAAAAGTCTCTCAACAGCTGATTTTTCTTACGCAAAGCGCATGAAAAATCAGCTGTTCAAACAACCTCTTACAACGCTTTTCAAGCGCTGTAAGAGGTTGTTTTTGTGAGAGCCGCGCTGCGCGCGGCTCCCACAAAAACAACCGTGGCTGATTCAAGCGCAAAGCGCTGTAGGTTAAGGAGGAAACATGGGAATGGCTCTTCTGCCACAACTTGCTTCTCCTGAAAAATAGTATCCGTTAGGCTGCCCGTCGTTTACGTCTTCGGGGTAACCATTGTTCTCCTGCATCGCGAAATACATCATGCAGAATTAAATAAAAGCATGGAATGATGAACAGCGTTAATAATGTTGCAAGGGAAAGTCCAGAAAACACCACGATTCCGAGCGGTTGAAGAAATTCACCTCCTTGTCCCAATCCCAATGCCAGGGGAAACATGCCGAGAACAGTCGTAATGGTTGTCATAAGAATTGGGCGGAGGCGTTGAGGAGCTGCACTGAGTATGGCAGCACGACGATTAACTCCTTTCTCCTCACGAATCTGGTTGGCAAATTCAACCATAATGATGGCATTGTTAACAACAATGCCTACCAGTAGCACAGCCCCCACAATAACGGTGGCACCTACGGCTGTCTGAGTCAGGAACAACCCAAAGATACCGCCAATTAATGCCAGTGGAATGGTAAAGAGAATCACCAATGGGTCTACTAAGGAGTTGTATTGCACAGCCATCACGACGAATACGAGAAAAGCTGCCAGCCCTCCTAGAATCGGAAGGGAGGATTGCAATTGCTGGTTACTTTGAGCAGCCGTGCTGGGAAGTAAACTGGCTCCTGCTGGTAGATCTATGCCCTGGATGATCTGGTCTACCTCCTTCAACGCATCTCCCAGGTTAGCTCCCTCATTTAGATTGCCTGCAATAATATACACTTGCCGCTGATTAATTCGCTGGATTTGGCCTGGAGCCTGCCCTTCTTCAATATCTGCCACATCACCCAGGCGAATGGGACGGTTATTCGCTGTGAATAGGGGTAAACTTGCCAGCTGGGATGGGCGGCTAATGGCTTCATCGTTTAACTCCACCCGTACATCGACCAACCGATTTCCCCGCTGCAGCTGGGTCGCTACACTCCCCTGAATTGCCGTTTCTAACGTATCACCAATATCCTGGATATTCAGGTTGAGAGCAGCCAGCCGTTCGCGATCGCGGCGAATCTGAATCTCCGGTTGACGTGGATCGGCATCCGCGCGAAAACTGGCCAGCGTTGCCTGCTGCTCTAATGCCTCAAGCACTTGACGCCCCGCCTGATTCAGCGTTTGCTCATTATTGCCCTGCAAAATTACATCAATCTCTGCTCCACGCACAGGAGAGTTGTTAAGAATTAAGCCACGCACCTGCCCAGGATTGAGCCGTAGCCGTATATCAACCAGGTTAAGCTTCTGAAATTCTTGAGTCACTCTGGAAACAAAGGCTTCCACATCGGTTCCTGGCTTCAGAGTGATGGTGCTGGAACTCCGCAGTGGGTTTTCGCTGGTATTGCTACCAAACAAAAAGCCGCCAATGGTTGTGAATACATACTCTGTTTCGGGTTGTGCCCGTACAATTTTATCCACTTCATCCATGACTTTGCGGTTGGATGCAATGGGCGTGCCGGATGGAAATTGGGCAATCAGGTTTGCCTGCCCCGTATTGATGCGCGGCAGGATTTCCTGAGGTAATCGAGTTGCCATAAAAGCACCGCTCACCCCGAATATCAACACGATGCTTGTAACAACCAACCATCGGTGATCTAAAACCCAGCCGAGGAAACGACCGTAGCCGTTAGTTGCAGCCATGAACCGCTGGTTAAATTGGCGTAAGAACCAGAACTTATCAATGCCTGTAGACCAGCGAATAGCTAAAAGCCGTGAAGTTGCCATTGGGACAACCGTAACGGCAATGAGAATGGAGGCTGCAACCGCAAAGGTAATCGTTAAAATCAATTCATTAAACAGCAGGGCAATAAATCCACCAATCAATAGAAAAGGGAGAACAGCAACCAGGTTTGTACTGGTTGAAGCAATCAGCGCCGATTCAATCGACTGGCTGCTTTCAATCGACTGCTGAATCAATTTCTTGGAGCTGAGACGGGTTTTACTATTCTGTCCAGGCGTTACTCCCGCGCCTTCAGCGATCGTCTCCAGCATCACAATCGAGTTGTCTACCACAATCCCCACGCCTAGCGCCAACCCCCCCAGGCTGAAAACATTGAGGGAGAGGTTGAAGACCCCCATCAGAATAATGGCGGCCAGGGTTGCCAGAGGAATTGCCAGCACAATAATGAGAGTCTGCCGAACGGACCCGAGAAATAGTAGAACGGCGATCGCCGCTAATCCTGCCCCAATCAATCCAGAGGATGTCACATTGGAAATTGCATTTTGAATAAATACCGATTCATCCAGAGTTGTGACCAGTTGCATATCTTCTGGGATCACTCCCTGCTGACGCAACTCCTCCAGGCGTTGTTTCACACCTTTCACAACCGTAATGGTGTTCGCATCGGGTTGCTTTTGAATACTAACTTTAACGGCTGGTTGTCCATTCAAATTGACAAAAATCCGCTGTTCTCGAGTGCCGTCAATGACCTCAGCGAAGTTTCGCAAGTAGACCCGATTGGTCGGTGTACTTTGGGCTGGAGATTCGTTACCCTGAGCTGTTTCTGTCTCCTGGGTTCCACTGTCTGTACCCCCGGCAGCAAAGGATAAATTGCGAATCTCCTCCGCATCCTGAAACCGTCCGATCGCCCGTGTCAGGGGTTCTGAATTTCTGCCGTAAATCCGTCCACCTGAAATGTCCTGGTTGTCCTCTTCCAACTCCGTTAGAACGTCACGCAGACCAACCCCAATCGCTTGCAAGCGATTTAGATCGAGCAGCACTCGGACTTCTTCTTCTTCTCCCCCTGCCACATCAACGGCAGCAACTCCTTCCACAACGCCCAGCTCTCGTGCTAATTCTTCATCCGCAAAGACCCGTAACTCTACCGGGCTGAGGGACGTGGAGGTGACCGCCATCTCGTAAATGGGAGACTGAGCAGGGTCTACTTTGAATAAGCGTGGAGATTCAATAGTATCAGGTAGTTCGCCCTGTGCTCGGTTGAAGGCGGCCGTGGCATCGTTTAAGGCCTGATCAATGTTGCCACCTGGCCTGAAGAACAAATCCACGCTGACCTGTCCTTCCCGCGTTTGGGAATAGACCTGCACAACACCTTCGGTTGCAGCTAAGGCCTCCTCCAGAGGCCGGGTCACTTCATCGACCGCAACTTCGGGAGAGATACCCGGTGCATCTACCCTGACACCAATACGGGGATAGGTGATGGATGGTAGCAGATCAACCGAAAGAGTCGTAATAAAGAAGACTCCGATCACGATAACGGCTAACGTCAGCATAAGCGTACCAATATGCTGACGAATAGAAATAGCACTAATACTGAAAGAAGGAGATGATGCCATAGGAGAAAGGGTTAAAGGGTGAGGGAAGGATTGTACAAAGATGGAATGACACTGAGTCAATTCGCTATCGTTTACTCAGCAGCCAATACGTTTCCTTATCCTTCTGGAGGGTTTTCCTGTTCCGATAGAACGCTAAATCGAATGGCGTCTCCGTTTTTAAGCGGCCGAGTGCTGCGGACAACGTAGCGATCGCCCTCCTCCAAGCCCGAGATAATTTCAACCTGGCCATCACCCTGCCTACCGAGCGTGACCGAGCGAGCTGTCACGGTTGCCTCGTCACCTGAACCCGTCACAACAAAAATTGTGCCAATATCACTGGGTAAATTCCGCCCTTCTCCAGAAGCCTTCTCGGATGGGTTAGCTTGAGTAGAATTGGATGCCGATTGTTCTGGTTGATTCCCACCTGATGACTGGCTACGGTTGTCTTGATTCACCTGTAAGGCGATTTCGGGAACGACAACGCGCGATCGGTTTGTACGTTGAGTGAACACGACCCGCGCCAGTAAACCACTACCGATTTGGCCGCCAGGATTGGGAATTGTGACTTCAACGGGAATAAGCCGGGCAACCGGATCTGCGGCGGGAGAAATGCGGTCTACGCGTCCGCTGAAGGTTTTCTCCGGAAACGCATCGAGTCGAACCTCGACAGATTGGCCGGGTTGAATAGTGCTCAACTCCAATTCCGACAGTTGAACCGCGACTTTGACCTGACTAAAGTCTCCCAGACGCAAGATTTCACTCCCGGCCTGGATGATATTTCCGGGTTCAGAACTGCGCTCTAACACAGAGCCAGTCACCGGAGAACTGAGTACGGTAAATCCTTGCTGTGCACGCCCTTGAGCCACAACTGCCCGCTGTGCCTCTACCCGTTGTTGTGCTGCGACGACCTGCTGTTGCCGACTGCGAACCTGCTGTTGTGTAGACCGCAACGTTGCTTCCGCAGTATCGACGTTGGTCCGGGCCTGCTCTAGCTGTTGAATTGGAATGGCTCCTTCTTGGGCAAGAAATTGTAGGCGGCTCAAATCCGAACGGGCCTGTTCTAACTCGCTTGCAGCGCGGGTGACTTGAGTTTGAGCATCACTAACCTGGGCTTCAACATTGGCTACCTCAGCTTGAAGGGCGGCAGCTTCGGCCTGTGCCTCCGCAACGGTAGCCACCTGTACTGTGTTATCAAGACGGGCAAGGGATTGTCCCTGCTGAATGCGATCGCCCACATCCACAGCCAGATCCAATAACTGAGCCTGTATTTGCGATCGGAGTGATACTTCTCGGAATGGTTGGGTCGTGCCTGTATATTCCAGGGATTCCTCCACATTGCCAATCTGGGCGATCGCCACATCGACGGCCGCAGCTTCTTCCTGGGCTTGCTCCTGACCATTCCTACTACTAGGCTCAGCATCAGCTTTCGGTAAATTACAGCCTGTTAATGCCAGCAGTAACACGACCAATGAAGCCCGACAGATGATGCCAGTTCTTCTGGAATTCAACAGCGAAAGGGGGAACATACAGCTTTTCCCTACTGCTTTACATTTCTTAGTTAGTTAAACTAACTATTAGTCTTACGTAGTGTTAGCTCATTTCTTCTATGCCCTTAGATGGATATATGGCTTATAGAGCCCATTTGATATCTTAAGAAGGGGCTGAAAGCCTCTTCAGCATTAGCCGGATGAAGCAAAGATCGATTTGGGCTTTGGCGTGAGATAAAGTACGCTCAAAGTTCTT
>NZ_JACJOO010000078.1 GCF_014695575.1 Leptolyngbya sp. FACHB-8
TGGAGGGATTTGAAGTCTTGATTGCCCAGATGCAGCAGTTTTACTGTCCCATCGTGCATGACCTCTTGCTACGCCGTATCCTACTAAACTCTGCCTAGAGTGATGAAAGAGGGATAAGAACCTCCACCAACATCTCCATTCACGGCCTGGAGGCTATTAGAGGCTGTTAACCCCGCAGCGAAAATCTGAGATTGTGTGGTTGGCCATGTTGGAATTGGCCGTAATAAAGCACTGGCGTTGGCTGGATTTTGATTGTAGGCTGCAACTTGAGTGCGGAATGCGTCTAAAGCAGCCAAAGTAAAGCTAAAGACGTAAGCGTTCTCACTCGTTAAATCTGCGTCCAGGTTCGATACGTTTGAAGTAACTTGAACAACGTTGAGGTTGTTCGAGAGCAAACTGTAATAAGTATTGGTGTTTGCAGCGGGAATTTTGGTGGTACTGGGGCTAGTATTGGCTGTACTCGATGTCCCTTGAAGGATTGGGATCAGGTTGAAAGCCGCAGCTTGACCCCCACTTTGCTGACCCGATGGGTTTTCAACGTTAATTTCAATAGTAAAGTCTGGTACTCCATCCTGGTTCACATCAATGAAGATACCCATAAGGGCCTTATATGTGCCCGACTGTGGCTCTGCAATAACTTTAAAGGCAATATTTGTACCATCCGTCTGGATCGTGATGTAGGGATTGGCTGATGTCCCTACTAAATCAGATGCAGCGGCAGTCCAATTGGCATCCGTGTTGCCTTTATTTGTATCGCTGGTTTTACCCAAGGAGAGCCAGGCAGAACTACTCGGATCATAGTTAATCACTAATATGCCTGCATAGCTTGCCATTACTTCTGAACTGAAGGCTAAGGCTACAGGGTAGGTGCCGCCTCGGGTTGTGAGTTGCCAGGATCCGCCCTGGGCAGTGTTACCTACCAAACCACGAGATGCTGCAATACGGGCATGGGTGAGATTTTCTAGGCGGGTAATAAATTCTGCTCCAGCTTCCCCAGCAGCAACGTTACAGGCGTAGAGGAGGAGGGTAGGAGAATCAGGAGGGAGGGCCGCTTCCCTATCGTCTAAACCGGGGAGCCAAGACTCTAGTTCTGAAGCGTAGCGATCGCAAGTCTCAAGATTAAGCTCGGCATTGCCCAGATAAAGGGTACCAGGAGAACCGTGGGCGATGATGTGTAAAGCATAGGATGAATGCGATCGCACCAACTCTGTAATTTGTTGAATGCCGTCGCGATCGCGATCTAGAATATGAACTTCATTAGGGAAATGAATATCTGCAGCAAGCTCGTCATAGTTTGCTACGTTGCTATCGATGATGACAATGTTTTTCAGCCCTTGCATATCGGAAGGTGTTGCACCATTCCGAACTTGAGAATATGCAATTTCTTCCAATTGGCTAATGCTCGAAATCATTGGTATCATAGTTTCCCTTTGTGTTTGCGACATCAACAGTCAGTTTTGTTAAGAGGAAAAAGGTATAGAAATCAAGCTTCTCCATCTCAAAAACACAACACAAGCTTGAAAGCCTTGCTGTTGGGAGAGATGCAGCTTTATTTTGAGGTGTTGAATCCTGCTTTGTTAGGTGTAGTGATTGAACGAAGTAAACCTTCAGGGGTAATGAGACTGGCTTAAATCTGCGTTCAAGTTTCTAGCAGTAGTGACTGAGTTTAGACAGCTTCTTTCAAATGATTGAAGCTAGCATTGAGAAGCTTTTCTGTAACTATAAATAAATACTTCCCAAACGACAGTTTATTTAGAAAAATGTGTGCGTTATAAATGCCCTAAAATTAGCAATTTAACTTATATCCAAACACTGCTATGTACAATTACTGTATGGGGCGGACAGTGACGAAAATAAGAGCAGCGTTAGTATAGAGCATTTCTATACTTCACCAGGAAATAGAAGTATTACCTAAAAAATCTGTAGGAAAATCTTCGGTTGATGTTAATGGATATAAGTTACGAATATTACGGTATTTTTTGCATATAGACTAGCTCTTAAGTTATGGTGAGATGCTATAGATATTCTTCCCATTCCTTCTAGAAATCTAACGATGCCTAGTTGAGAGTATTTGTCTTTAAACAAGCTTTAATAATCCAGCTAGGGAAATGAAAAGGAATAGGAAGTGAGCACGGATCAAAGGAGGGTGGGGGTTGAATAAGAACTACAGCAGAAGCAATAGATATTGGGAAATATCGGCACTTGTTGAACTAAAAAATGTTTAATTTCTCACTGGCATTTTTTAAAATTCTTTATCAAAAAAACTGCGACATCAAACCTTATCAAATTTTGTCAACAAGGACTTATACTTATTCAACAAGTAGGGGGACTTACGGAGAAATAGGATTCCAGGCATTGCAAAGGATGAATGAAGTAGAAGATCTTCTGCGTGCTTCTGCTCAGAGCACTGGGAGAAGATGTTCAAGCTTGATGCTAAATCCTAAGTAGTCACAAACGAGACTTTAGGAGATTTCTGGGAAACAATATCCCCATTATTTGGAAAAAAGGCGCGGCGAAGCCGCGCCTTTTTTCCAAATAATGGGGAAGTTCTTATCTGGAAATCTCCTTATAACAAAAGTGACTGAGGAGTATTTTGAAGACGCAGCTGGCAAATCAGAAATGGTTTCGTCATGTAGAGTGCCTATCCTTTTTCCGCTCGGTTCATCTCCTGTGGGACATACGAAGGGTCTAGTTCTGCCAGTTGCCACTGTATAAATTTATGGCGATCGCCATACCTGCGATCGCCTAAGCCTCACTCGCCTGTTTCGCTGAATACATCGGGGCCGTCTTCAACACTGTGCACAGTGCCAGAGGCATCCATTAGTTCTTTTGCCCTGGTTGGATCGTCGTAGCAGAGATCTAAGACCTCCCACTTCGTCATTCCCCACTTGTTGCCGTAGTACTCGGCCTGGGAAAGGATGCGATCGTGGCTCTGGCGAAGGTACATGGCCAGGGCTGCACTTGCCTGGGTAGATACCTTTCGACCTAAAAACGTTGCCAAAGCTGTCAAAAGCTTCATCTCGTACTCAGGGGGAGCGTTTAGGTGTATTCTCTTGCGTTCTGTTGGTCCGGGCATTGGTTACCGATCCTCCTTGGGATTAAGAGTAAAGCACTTTCTATTGTGCGCGCGATCTTGTTCTATTATCAGCTTAAAAAAGCTTTTGGCTACCAATCAAAGAAATAATAGAGCTATTGGTTGCCAAAACATTTGCTTGAGGTTATCATACTGGACATAGCAAATGGATTATTTTTTGAATGTAAACATGAATAGGGGCTGATCAAAGGGGGTAACCAAAGCATTGTTGCCTGACACTGGCTTTAGTTCTGGATGCTTGTGGAATGGACATTTTGCCCACCCCACAAGCGTTGCAGACCACTCTTGCCAATAGCGAGGTTCATACTACATAACCTCCTAGGAGGCTATTTCCATGCAGTGCAGCGAATGCAGATTAAGTCTGAGCAATTGATCAGCCCGTCAGTTCACTCGCAACGAGTGTCGTCCTGTGGTTACTGAAAATAGAGTTGGGGATTATGAACCTTGAAAGGATGCCGAAGTTGAAATCCCCCAAGTAAGCAACTCGTCTATTCAACCTGTTGTGAAATAAGAGAGAATAGTAGTATTTGGCAGGGATGGTAGTAGGAAGTCCTCAACGTTAGACTTGTTGTGAAATAGGGATGTCACATAGTTTGTGCCAAGGTGCAGGAAGCTAGATTGGCAAGCGCCCCTTTGTGGGTGTCTCGAGCAGCACACCAAACTCAATCGCAAAACAGTTGAGAGCTGGTTTCCAATTCTTGGCAATGTTGCTAAGGGCCTGGTGGGTGGCTTTCATTACTGCCTCATCGTTTGGAAAAGCCTCACAAGATTCTCACAATTTCCTAGTTAAGTAGGAATCGTTCTATCAGCAAATTACATGGGTGCATACAATTTCTGTACTCATCCTTTTGTAACTACTGTTAGACGTGTTTTGCTTTAATAAAAAACTATTATGGGTGACATGTCATTAACCGATCAAGAAGCTGCAATTCTTGTAGAAGCGTTAAGTGAGCTATCACGTGGCATCAAGGTTGGAGCAAACTTTACATACCAATACAATTGCATCGAAAGTTTATTGCAGCGAATTGAAGCAACAACCGGAAAAACGCGACAACAATTGGGGTGGTTAGGTTGGCGTACTCCACCTACGTTTAAGATGGTGAATGCTTTGGAGGCCATTGAAAGCGAATTAAATTCTGAGAAGACCGATAGTTAAGCCTGTCTAAATATTCTGGCTTTACTGTTCAGTCAGCAAGAACATTTCTGGCTCAGACCCTAAAGTAACCTCAGTTCGGGTTAAGGGCTTTTTCGAGTGCCGCGCGAAGCGCGGCACTCGAAAAAGCCCATTATTGCGTGCGCGTCGCGCACGCAATAATGGGCGGTTCGGCTTATCCCGAACTGACGTTAAAGTATAGGGCTTGAACCAGAAATGTTCTTTGTCGCTTCAACAGGCTCGTTTTGTGAGCACAGCATCCACTCTAAAACCAAACCTTGGAAGCCCTATTTTTCGTGCGCTTTGTAGACGAAAAATAGGGCTTCCAAGGTTCGATGCAAAATCTAAGGTAACTGATATGAGATGGCTATATAGTCATTGAAGTACTGGCATAATGAGTCATGCCATAGCTTAGTTGCGGCGTTGCTCAGTGCGGGCTGCCTCTTCAATAGGCCAAGATTGGGAATAATTAGGGGGAGGTTTGTAAGGGTTCTCCGATGGTTGAACTGGCTGGTTACCGCATCATCGAACAACTCCATACCGGCATAAAAAGCTTTGTTTATCGAGGCCAAAACCGGTTAGAACCGCAGGATGTTGTGATCAAAGTTTTGCGCAGCGAGTTTCCAAAACTTGCCGAACTGGTGCAATTTCGTAACCAGTTCACTATCACCCGTGTGCTGAATCTTCCCAACATTATTCAGTCCTACGCGCTCGTGCCATACCGCAACAGCTATGCCTTAATTATGGAAGACTTTGGGGGGATTTCCCTCAAGGTGTGGCTGGAACAGCAACGGGAGATGGGGCATCCGGTGATGATGATTGTCCCCTTCCTGGATATTGCTATACAACTGGCTGATGTTCTTCATGGCTTGTACCAGAAGCACGTCATTCATAAAGACATCAAGCCCAGCAACATTCTGATTAACCCCGAAACCCACCAAATCAAACTCACCGATTTCAGCATTGCATCACTTCTACCACGCGAAGCAAACACGATTCATACATTGGGAGTGCTGGAGGGAACCCTAACCCACGTTTCACCCGAGCAAACGGGGCGAATGAATCGGGGAATTGACTACCGCACCGATTACTACTCCTTAGGCATTACATTGTATGAGCTGTTGACGGGGCACTTGCCCTTCGAGGCTCAAACCCCGATAGATATGGTGTATTGCCATATGGCTAGACAGCCACCGCCCATTCAGCACTGGAACCCCTCCGTCCCTGGGGTGGTATCAGAAATTGTGGACAAATTAATGGCCAAAAATCCTGAAGACCGCTACCAGAGTGCGTTGGGATTGAAGCATGATTTGGAACGGTGCCGTACCCAGTTAGAGCAAACGGGAGCCATTGTTCCCTTTGCCCTGGGGCAACGCGACATTAGCGATCGCTTCCTCATCCCCGAAAAGCTATATGGGCGAGACAATGAGGTTGCTACACTGCTGTCCGCTTTCGAGCGCATTGTTCAACGTAGAGAAGCCGGTTATAGCGAGTTAATTTTGATAACAGGCTACTCTGGCATTGGCAAAACAGCGGTGATCAATGAAGTCCAAAAGCCGATTGTGCGGCAACAGGGGTACTTCATCAAAGGCAAATTTGATCAGCTGAATTGTAATATTCCATTCTCCGCCTTCCTGGCTGCCCTGCGCGATCTGATGGGCCAATTGCTGATTGAACCAGACCTACGATTGCAGCAGTGGCGCACGCGCATTCTGCAAGCTTTGGGTAATAGCGCACAGCTCATTATCGATGTGGTGCCTGAATTAGAGCAAATTATTGGACCACAATCGCCAGTAGTGGAGCTGGCAGGGGATACAGCTCAAAACCGATTCAACCTGTTATTTCAAAAATTTATTCAGGTCTTTGCGACGGTTGAGCATCCCCTGGTGATGTTTCTGGACGACCTGCAATGGGCAGATCTAGCCTCTCTAGAGTTGTTGGGGTGGCTGATGAAAGAGACGGCATGCCGTCATTTATTGGTCATTGGAGCCTACCGCGATAACGAGGTTAGCCCGGCCCATCCGCTGCTCCTAACACTGGAAAGCATTCGCAAGAATGAAGGGATTGTCCACACCCTATCATTACCGCTACTTTCGACAGCGAGTTTGAACCAGCTGGTGGCTGACACCCTCACCTGTAACCTATCCCTGGCGCAGCCACTCGGCACCCTCATTCACCAGAAAACCCAGGGCAACCCCTTTTTTGCAACCCAGTTTTTGCAGGCTCTGTATCAGGATGGCATTATTACCTTTGATGTCATCCAGGGTTGTTGGCAATGCGATATTGTGCGTGTACGAGAGGCGGCGCTGACCGAAGATGTGGTGGCGTTTATGGCGCAGCAGATCCAAAAGTTGCCCAGCCAAACTCAAAACATATTGAAACTAGCAAGTTGCATTGGCAACCAGTTTGACCTAACGACTCTGGCGATCGTGTCGCAGCAACCCGATGCGGATGTGGCACAAGCCCTCTGGAGTGCGTTGGAAATGGGGTTAGTGCTGCCACAAAACGAGGTCTACAAATTTTTCCTGGAACTGGAAGTGGAGCTCGAAAGCCCGTTTTCTCAGCTAGCGGCCCCCGATCTCACCTACCAATTTTTGCATGACCGCATTCAGCAAGCGGCTTACTCCCTCATCCCGCAGCAACAGAAGCAGGAAACGCACCTCACCATAGGTCGGCTGCTGCTGCACAACAGTTCACCTTCCCAACGGGAGAAGTATCTGTTTGCTATTGTGAACCACTTAAACCGGGGGCAAGTCCTCCTGCAAATGCCGGCTGAACGAGAAGAACTGGCTCAGCTTAATTTGCAAGCAGGTCGCAAAGCCCAAGCTGCTACTGCCTATCGGGCAGCGGCAGACTACCTGCATCAGGGGATCCAGCTATTGCCAGCTAATGCCTGGGAACAGCAGTATGACCTTACGTTGGCTCTGCATCAAGACATAACTGAAGCGACCTATCTTTGCACCGATTTTGAGCAGATGGAGCAATGGGCAGCAGTGGTCATTCACCAAGCTCGCTCGCTGCTTGATACGGTACCCATCTACGAAGCCCGATTGCTGGCCGGGCGGGCGCAGGGCAATTATTTGGGAGCTGTGCGCACTGGACTAGAAATGTTGCATACGCTCGGGGTTGACTTTCCGGAACAGCCTACAGCTAACGAAGTGCAGCAAACCTTGACCGACACCTACCAATTGTGGTGCGATCGCCCTCCCCTAACCTTGCTCACTCTCCCCTTGATGGAGGATCCGCAACATCTGGCAGCTATGCAAATCATGACCAAGCTGACTGCCCCAACTTACCGAGCACTACCCACCCTGATGCCGTTACTGATGGCTAAACAGGTAGAATTTTCTATTCGCTTTGGCAATAGCCCCATCTCCATCTTTTCCTACGCAGGGTATGGCATGGCACTGTGCAGCATGGGCAATATTGATGCTGGCTACAGTTTTGGACAGTTGTCGCTGGCGTTGCTCGCCCAGCTTCAAGCAACTGCCTGCGAGAGCCGTGCCGGGTATCTCGTTCACAATTTCATCAGTCATTGGAAAGAGCCGATACACCAGAGCTTACCCGCTTTTGTCAAGGCTTACCAGAGTGGTTTAGCCACAGGGGATTTGGAATGTGTTGTATTGAATGCCCAGGCATATTGCCACTATGCCTACTTTTCGGGATTAGGGCTGGCCAATTTAGCAACCGAAATGGCTGCCTATCAGCAAACCTTGCGTCAATTCAAGCAGGTTTCACTGAAATGTTTAGAAATTGTGCAGCAGACGGTGCTAAATCTGCTGGATGAAGGAGAAACCCCCTGGCTGTTGACAGGTTCGGTCTACAATTCCGAGGAATCGGTTGCTTTCCATCTTGGCCATGGCGATCGCACGTCGCTATTTCACTATCACTTCAACCAAACGGTGCTGTACTACCAGTTCGGCTATCTTGAGCAAGCCGAACAACAAGCTCAGCAGGTCGAAATTTATCAAGATGGAGGCCGCGCCCAGTTTCCCATTGCCCTCTATGCTTTTTATGATGCACTGATTCAACTGGCACGCTATCCCCAAATCCCATTAGCCGAAAAACCTGCCCGTTGGGAACGGATTTTAGAACAAGAGGCAAAACTAAAACACTGGGCTACCTTTTCCCCTCACAACCATCGCCACCGATGGGAGTTGATTGAGGCCGAAAAAGCACGGATTGAGGGACGCACGGTGGACGCTATCGAGGCGTATGATCGGGCGATCGCCACGGCCAAAGCCGACGGGTTCCCGCAGGATGAAAGTTTGGCCAATGAACTGGCAGCAAAGTTCTATCTGGCGTGGGGGCGCGACAAACTTGCACAGCCCTACTTACAAGATGCGTACTACGGTTACGCTGGCTGGGGAGCCAAAGCTAAAGCCAAACAACTCGAAATTCTATATCCACAAAGATTACAGGCATTTTTGCCACATCCCTATCCAGCTTCTAGCCAGGGCTCCTTAGGCCATGCTACCGATATCACGAGCAGCAGCAGCGACACGGCATTTCTCGACCTGACTGCCGTCATTAAGGCATCCCAGGCTATTTCCAAAGAATTGGATTCTAGCCAGCTCATCATCACTTTGATACAACTGGCCCTTCACAATGCAGGGGCAGAGCAAGGCGCATTGACCTTGCTTCAGGACAACCAACTCATGGTTGTTGCCCAATGCTTCAGGGACAAGATCTGTACCACCCAAATGATGCTGCTCACGGCTAGCGAAAGCTTGCCTACCAGCCTCATTCACCTTGTGTTTCGCACCATCGAAACCTTTGTCATTGATGACATTCGTGTAGACCCCCGATTTGCCGCCGATCCCTACATTGTGCGGCAGGCTCCCCGCTCGGTGTTATGCATGCCACTGATGCAGAAGAACCAGCCTGTGGGAGTGCTTTATTTGGAAAACAGCCTGACCTCAGGAGCCTTTACACATGAGCGCATCAACGTTCTCAAAATTCTCTGTGGCCAAGCCGCCATTTCTTTAGACAACGCCACCCTCTACGAAAATCTCCAAACCAGCAACCGCAACCTGCAAAAATCCCTCGAAACTCTCCAAAAAACTCAGACTCGACTCCTTCAGGCCACGGAAAAGCTTCAGCATGATGCCCTCTACGATGCCTTAACTAACCTGCCCAATCGCACCTGCTTCATGAATTTGCTGAACCACGCCATTCAGCTCAGCAAGCGGCACCCTGAACGACTCCACGCTGTTTTGTTTATCGATCTAGATCGCTTCAAAAATATCAACGACAGCCTGGGTCACCTTATTGGCGACGAGTTTCTCAAGCTGGCTGGGCAGCGATTGCAAAGCTGTATTCGTCCATCCGATGTAGTCGCTCGGCTTGGAGGCGATGAATTCGCCATCTTACTAGAAAATCTGCACCATCTCGACGATGCTCTGGAAGTGGCTCAGCGCATTCAGTCACAATTTGCTCTAGCCTTTCGCTGTAGCGACTACGAAATTTTTTCGACTACCAGCACCGGCATTACCTACAGCACATTTAATTACCAGGAGGCGACCGAGGTCCTGCGCGATGCGGATATTGCGCTGTATCAGGCCAAAGCCAACGGTAGAAATCAATATGCTGTGTTCAACCCCACGATGCAAACCAAAGTTGCCCGACGATTGCAACTGGAAAATGAACTTCATCGCGCTCTGGCAGCTCAGGAGTTTTGCCTATACTACCAGCCTATCATTTCGCTCTCAACAGGCCAGCTTCGAGGTTTTGAAGCCCTGATTCGGTGGCAGCATCCCACCCGTGGTCAGCTTTCGCCTGCCGAATTTATTCCTGTCGCGGAAGAAACAGGCCTCATTGGTCGCATCGGTTGGTGGGTGCTGCAGGAGGCTTGTCAGCAAATGGTTAAATGGTTAGCCTTCAACACCTGCTCCATACTGCCTGTTCTCAATGTCAATCTATCAGCCCTCCAGCTCAAGCAGCCCGAACTGATTGAGCAGTTAGAAACAATTTTGCAAGCTACTCAAATTCCACGAGAATGCCTCAAGCTGGAGATCACCGAAAGCTGTATCTTAGAAACCTTTACCTCTGAGGCACAGGTCCTAAAGCGAATCAAAGCTTTAGGCATAAGGCTTTGCATTGATGACTTTGGAACAGGTTACTCCTCTCTCAGTCGGCTCCATGAGTTTCCTATTGATACGTTAAAGATCGATCGATCCTTTGTACAACGATTGAATCAGAACTCGCTAGAAACAGTACAAATGATTCTCACCCTGGCTCATGGGTTGGGAATGGATGTTGTTGCCGAGGGGATTGAAACGGAAACCGAATTAGAAATTCTACGGCGTTTGGGATGTGAGTTTGGGCAGGGATACTGGTATGCACCACCTCTGGATGCAACACAAGCTTTTGCCTGGTTGGCGGCAGTGAGTGATGATTGATAGTGTAGAGTGATCTTGTTATTGACCATAGGGACACATTAGTGCTGTTTAAGCAGCAAAGCTAAACCTGGCTTACTGTTCTGCCCCAAGTCAACTTGATAATCCTGATGTTAAATGTTGCATCACTAAGAAGACTCCCTCTACCCCGCTACAGTAGGGGGGCTTAACGGCACAAATATATTCGATGTCATTTAATTTGGCAGTGTACATCTAGTCGCCCAATCCAATGACCTTTCTCCTATAGCCAAAGTGATAAAGGAGGGATTCGGATCAAGGCAGCTAGTTTACGCTAAGAGTATTTACGGATCGCCTACAGCGCTTTGCGCTTAAAATCTGGTTGTTTTTGTGAGGCACGCGCCGTGTGTCTCTCACAAAAACAACCAGATTTTAAGCGTTTGAAAAGTGTTGTAGATCAGCAGGGGTGTTGATTAATATGGGTAGGTGCGGGCTTTATTTAGATAACATCAACAACCAATGCATCCAGATCATTTCAATCATATTTTTGAGACAGATTATGAGATTCAATATCGAGATACGGATGGTTTTGTTAAAACACTTTGCTTTACTGAGCAAACAACCGATCAACTGATCCTCACGTCGGGTTGGTTAGTTGCCTGCGATCCCAGATGGGTTGAATGTCAGGATCAGCAATATTTTGTGCAACGCCTTAAACCGGATCGCTACTTTATCTCTCTGAGTTTTGCCCGTTCAAGTTTACTCGAGACCGAAGAACTTGCTTGTGCAAGGCTTCACATCACTCAACGACATCCTGTGCGTTGGGAGATTGCGCTTTGTCCGCATGATAATTTGGAGGAAAAGCGGTATGGCTATGGGGTAGAAACTGGCGCAGGCTGCTTCATGGACTATGATTGTGTCGTAGCTTTGGAAGAGATGAGTCGTGGCTTGGATGGTACGTACTTGCTGGAGACCCGGTATTACAACAATCTCAATGTCCAGCTTAGAACTAACAGCAGTGCAGCTAATGTGCGTGTAAGTAAAAATAGAGCGAATGTCATTGCATTCTCGACTGGATTTGGAGATGGCCAATGTATCTCATATTGGGGATACGACAACAAAGACCAACTTGCTTGCTTGGTATCTGATTTCACAACCTCTTATGCTAGTGGAATAGGTCTGGCATACTCAAAACGAATCAACAAGTCTTAAGGCAAAACTTTCTCAATTTGGTTCGCAACTTCTCTGACACAGATTGCCCAAAAACCTGTGATAAATAGGGCGATCGATACAATCACAAATAACACCCGCCATTCACTCAGCGGCCCATTGAAGGGAACCTCGGCTAGCGAGTAGCAAATATTTAAAGTGAAAAAGACTGTCAGACAAAGAACCATCAGTGCAATGGCTTTCCGGCGAAATCCTCTTAAAAGTCCAATGCAAGGTGCTTCAATAGAATTCCACCAAGGTACAGGAACACTGTAAACAAAAGAAACAATCGACTCAATACAGCGCCTTGCGCTTGAGTCAGACACGGTTGTTTTTGTGAGAGCCGCGCGGAGCGCGGCTCTCACAAAAACAACCAGGTTTTAAGCGGTTGAAAAACGCTGTATCATCGAAACAATTTCGGCCCTTTAAGGCGTAATGCTATCAACCTTACCGTCCTTGAGAACAATGAGGCGATCGGCCTGTTCTTGAATAGAGGAACGGTGAGAAACCACAACACAGGTTGGTTTCCAATGGATTGAACCAAAGGCTGGCGTTGACTCATCTCCTCGCTGATGCGGTTGATTGCTCAGAATTCTTCTTAAGCCCTTCCACAAAGCCTGCTCCGTTTCAACATCAAGGGCACTGGAAAGATCATCCATCACCAGTAAATCCGGTTGCCGCAGGAACATGCGAGCCGCTGCTACCCGCTGAATTTGTCCTCCTGAAAGGCGCATTCCCCTGGAGCCAATCTGCGTGTCCAATCCTTCAGGCATGTGAATCAAGTCATGATTCAACATTGCCTGGGCGATCGCCCTCCGCATTTCCTCCTCACTCCGCTCCAACCCCAGCAGCAAATTCTCCCGCAGGCTTGTACTAAACAACTGCGGTACCTGAGCCAGA
Source organism: Leptolyngbya sp. FACHB-8 (assembly GCF_014695575.1). Classification (GTDB taxonomy): domain Bacteria; phylum Cyanobacteriota; class Cyanobacteriia; order Elainellales; family Elainellaceae; genus Vacuolonema. Next base: position 12,713 of record NZ_JACJOO010000078.1, read on the forward strand.
TAAGCACTGCGCGGTGGCATAAAAAACTGGTCAGGATGTTCTACCTGTTCTCCGTTCCAGTAAATTTCACCCTGTTGCGTTGGCAACAGTCCCAGCAGCACCTGTAGCAACGTTGTTTTGCCAGAACCGACTGGCCCTGTAATGACCGTCAGGCTACCCCGTTTCAGGGTCAGGTTAATGTCAGTGATGCCGCGATCGCTTCCTGGATAATGGTAGGTCAAATTAACAGCCCGTAATTCTTGCAGGGGAGGGGTTTGAGAGACAGGGAAGCGGGCGATCGCCGGAAGGACAGAAGGCTTTCCAAACGCACTCGGTAAGTAAAGTGGGGCAGGCTTCACTAGTTGTTCGACTTCCTGGGGTTGATGCCGATGGAAAGAACGGGGAAGCAGGCGTCCCATGCGATCGAATGCGACTTCCGTTTGCTTAATCAGGGCCAGAAATGCTCCCGAAAACCAAAGAAAATCGGTGACAAAGGCGAGGTAATACACAAATAAGGCAAAGTCCCCAACGCTGAAAGAGACGACAGACCTATCTCCCATCATTGTGGCTGCCAGCAGTAGGATCAGCCCAGTGCCCAGGTTGACCATGTTTTCCAAAACGGAATTGAGGGTGGCTGTGAACACTTGATCCTGCACCATGCGTTGACGGCGTTGCTCATTCAGGTGACGAAAGTGTTGGAGCACTGGATCTTCGGCCCCTGCTACCTGGATTGCCTGCACTGCTGCAAACATTTCGCCTAAAATACCAGTCACCTGTTGTGTCGTCTGGCGACTGGCGTAACGGTACTGCTTGATGCGGGTCTCGGCGTATTGGAGTATGAGGGCGATCGCCACCAATGGCAGAAATACGAACAGCGTCAGACGCGCCTGGATCGAAAACAGAATGACCAGGGACACCAGGGCAAAAATTCCCATGCCAGCAATTTCATTGGTGCCTACCACTGCATCTTCTACCTGAGTGGCATCTTCCCGGAAAAAGCTGATTAATTCTCCCGGTGACACGCTGGTATAAGGCCCGTAGGAAAAGGGTTCTGCGCCCGGTCGCCGTAGCAGTTGAACCAGGAGGTTGCGCCGTAACAGGGCACTCATGGTAAAGCGGTGCTGGGTTTTGGTGACGCGCCCGGTAAAGATAGCAAAAATTCGCGCAGCCCCCACCCCTAGCAACAATGCTACCCAAGTCAAGGGGGACTGAAGAGAGCGATCGCCCCCCTGTGTTAGTTCATTGAAGAACCCCCGCAAAATTAACCCTGGTACAGCGGGCAACCCCATGATCAATAACCAGAGGGCACTATCTAACGCATACAAAGGGAACGCATAGCGAATCATGCGCCCCAGGAGTATCCAGATTGAAATTTGACGTGCCATAACAGAGGGGGTACTAGAGACTGGAGGTAATCGTGGTTCCTGCTTTTAGCAATTGTGCAAAGCGAGAATTAGGCAGATGGAGTAAGGTTTGGCGATCGCCATATTCCACCATCTGCCCCTGTTCCAGCATCAAAATCTGATCAACCCGTTCCAGGGTCGCCAGCCTATGAGCAATGATAATTGCCGTTCGCTGGTGTAGCAGAAGGGCAATCGCCTGCTCAAGCTGTGCCTCTGTTGTCGGATCAAGCCGTGAGGAGGCCTCATCGAGAATGACCAGACCGGGATTTTTTAGAAACACACGAGCAAAAGCCAGTAATTGCGCCTGTCCGGCGGAAAGCCCACTGCTATCGGAGCCGAGAAGGGTATCGAGGCCGTGGGGAAGCGATCGCAACCAATCGAATAAACCGAGCGTTTCCAAAGCGGCCAGGATTTGCGAATCGGGAATACGCGAATCAAAAAAAGTTAAATTATCACGCACGGTGGCTTGAAACAACTGCACATCCTGCGTTACCAGACCGATCCGTTGCCGTAGGTGGGAGAGAGGAATGTGGGCGATCGCCTCATTTCCCAGACGAATCTCGCCCGATTGAATATCGTAGAAGCGCAGCAGCAAGCGGGCGATCGTACTTTTGCCGCTTCCCGTCCGCCCGACAATACCCAACGTTTTTCCGGCTGGTAAATGCAACGAAAGGTCTTTTAGTGTCCAGTTTGTTGGGGAAGATTCATTCTCCCTTGCATAACGAAAGTAAACTTGACGGAACGACACCGGAAAAGCCGTATTGGGCAGTTTAGCTGTTCCCTGGTCGTGAATGGGTGAGGTGACGTGCAGCAAGGATTGAATGCGATGGATGCTGGCTTCTACTTGTTGAAACTGTTCTAATTCTTCGCGGATGCGTTCGATGGGTTGGGCTAGCAAGTTGGTGTAGTGGAAGATGAGATAGGCGGTGCCGATGGTGATGGCGTTTTGTCGCCAGAGGTAGGCCGCAACCGCGAGGGCGATCGCATTGCCTATCGTAAACAACCCCACACTCGTCGCCCAAAGCATCGTACTGGCAAACCGGGCTTTTTGATAAATGGGAAGCCACCGCTGTAGGATGCCATGAAATCGGTGCATGACATATCCAACTGCCCCGTTCGCTCGAATATCTTCTCGTCCTGTTAAATGTTCTCCCAAAAATCCAAAGAACTCTGCTCCCACCTGGCGGTAGGCTCCCCAGGGTTGCACGGCCAAGGGTTGTAAGTTCAGGAGCAGGAATAAAGCACCTATGGAGAAGATAGTTAAGCTAATTCCTGCCACCTTATTTTCGAGCATTAAAACGAGCAGAATTCCACTCAATAAAATCCCATTGCCGAGGATATGAATGACGAGTTGAGAGAAAAAGCGAGATAACACGCTAACATCGCCATCCACCCGCTCCAAAAGCTCACCGGGAGAATGGGATTTGTGAAAGGATAAATCAAGCTGTAAGCAATGTTTGGCTAAATCAAATCGCAAATTATTGGTGGCGATCCATGCGACAGTTTCGCCTAAGTAGGTAACCACAACAATCAAAGCCTGGGTCAGAATCGCTAAACCGATGAACAGGAATGCCGCCCGAAAGAGTTGCTGTTGAGAACCACCGGATACAGCTGTATCAATGAAGTAACCCAGAATTTGGGGATTGAGAATTTGCAGACCAATGCTGCCCAGGAGGGCGATCGCCAAACCAATGACGCGCCTCCGTTGTGGCTTCAGATAATGCGATAGGATCGCGGCATAGTGTTTGAGAGGAGTTCGCATAGAGCATCAGCATGGCCCAGAAGCAATGCGGGTGAAGGACGCAGGGCGATCGTTAAGCAGCTTAGCGCAGAAGGTAACCCGATGTTAGGCAATTGTGGCGCTTAACGGGAGTTTTTTGGCGCTTTGGCGGAATTTTCAAGCGACCTTGGTGAATGGCAAGCCGGCAGTTTTCCATCCACCAAGGTTAGTACTCTGTCAAGGAGTTTTTGAGGGGCCGTAGACCTCTCAAAAACTCCTCAAATTTCATGTTCGAGTGTGAGGTTACCCTACACTTGAACATTGGCAGGCTACTAGCACTAAGGGGCGTAAGTTAGCATACTATTATCGAGTCGAACGCATGGAGAAACAGCCTTGCCCCCCTAGTTCCAAACCCTCTCAAGTTAGCAAGCGATGAAGCGATGAACGGGAACAACTACAACAACTGATTAAGGGCCATAACACAGCTCAACAACTGGCGTTAAGGGCACGGATTATTCTCAGCAATTCTCATTTTGAATTGAAGCCTGAAAATAGCCCGCCGAAGGCGGGCTATTTTCAGGCTTCAAAGCCGAGAGTTCGCGCCCGTCGGGCGCGAACTCTCGGCTTTGAAGCTCATAATGAGAATTGCTGGATTATTCTCCTTGCCGATGAGGGAAAAATCATCGGGAGATCGCTCGAGCCTTGCAGATTAGCCACCAGATGGCACGCTTGTGGCGAACTCGGTGGTTGGCAACACACTCAAGCGAAACAAGTGTGGTCGAACGATTGCAGGATGAGGAACGCAGCGGTGCCCCTGCCACCTTTTCGGCTCGAATTTGATCATCGCTTGCTTTGCATTAATAAGATTTTTATTTTCTGAAACTTAAGCTAACGGTCCATACCAATAGAGTTTTGCCCGACTGGAAGCTAAAGGCTGCTGAACGTGTCTGCTTTAGGACGAACACCATCTGGTAGCCTCTATTGTCAATGTAGGACGGTTTGATGAAGGATCAGTTCTATCTTCATTACCTATGGCTCATCATAACTTTTCGTATGGGTGAAATGTTTCTTATTCCTGAAAGTTACAGAAGAAGATGCATGGGATGTTGCACTAAAAGACTAAAAAGTTCGCAAGATTCATTTTTCATGGCTGCTCTGCTGGAATTTCCAACCCAGATCTCCATTGGGCTGGAAAATTCGTATTAATGCTATTTATGTGGTTGAAACGCGTCGAGGTTATTGTAGTTTTGATTCTGATAACCTGGCTTTTTTGCCCTCTTGACGTCCCTTGAACATCCAAAGCTAGAACTTATTGAGCCGTAATTTTTCGCACGCCATATGCCCGAAAAATTGCGGCTCAATAAGTTCTAACGTTGCTGAATACTTGATTCAGGAACGCCTTCTTTAAAGCAGTGAACGTCTGTAGGAGGAGCCCAGATGGGTAACTGCTGGATTTTCTGGAGGGTTAACTCAACATAGGTTGTGTTGTTTTGGGCGATCGCCATCCCAAAGTAACCTTCCTCACCATCATGGGCATGAGGCCCGCTGCTCAAAACAGTGTAACGCCCCTGCCGCCGTGCCTGATTAAACGGAGAGCCTACTGTTGCTGGCCAACGAGAAGCAAACACAAAGCGCGGAATATCTTCAACCCAATCCCGGCTCCCCTGCAGATGGTAAACGTGATGGGCCGTCTTAAACCCGTTTTCCCCGTTAAAGTCCCCTCCCACGGATACGACGGTCAAACGAGTATTCAGCCATTGATCTAAATAAGGTAAAGAGCCTAAGGCCACCTGCACACCCCCACTGGTTCCAATCAAAATAATATTAAGTGGTTGGCAATGGTTTGTGGGGATGGGGTGAACGGCATTCATCCGCTCAATCATGGCATCAGCAATACCTTGGCTGTACACAGGGCCATAGCGATCGTCCGCCGAAATCGCAAAGCGCCACAAATTTCGAATCTTAATCAGTACATCTACATTCTCTAACCATCCATCGGCACGCTCGATCGCTCCCCAAACAGGCGCTAAAAAACGGCCTCCGGACAAATCTTGATTGGCAACAGAGTAGGGAAACACATCGCTGATCGCAACGCAATTGGGATGTAGGCGGATCAGTTGATTTAAAAGCCATTCTTCACCAGGAGTTAGTTGATTCGCTGAGTAATCGCCAACCCCAGGCAAGTAAACGATATAACAATTGATATTAGAAGAGTGAATAGAAGATGGATTACTAGAAGCAGAGCCTTCACTCGCAGATAAACGCTTGGGCGGTTTCTTGGAAAGCCCTAAGCTTTCCCTACTTTGATTTAACCACCACACCAGAGTTCCAACGGGAGCAAAAACTCCCCAACTCAACAACAAAATTCCAGCCAGGATGAGCAACCTGGAAGTACTGCCAGCTAGCCAATGCAACAGTCGTTGAAGAAAAGCAACCATGTGGAGGTTTATAGCATTTGCTTGTATGGTAAGTATAGGCAATGTAATGTGTTGATTAAAGCTGTTTTTTCTCGTGAATTCATCTTTCGGAAGTTTTAACTATCCAGCTACAGCATGTCTCAATTCAGTAAGGTATAGGAGAGAAATGTGGGATAAAGTCGCTTATTGCTCTCCCATACCTCACTAAATTAGGAAAGGATACACGTGTGAGTAAGCAGTCATTACAGAAACATTTATGGGCTACTCTCTGGAATGCGATCGCCCTTAAAGCCAATCTCTACGACAATGCTCGCAACACACCGAGAAACCATCGCATTGCTTTGACGATTGTTCTGCTAGCAGCGCTCTCTCATATGCTAGGAAGTTCGGTTATTTTATTGATCAATCGAGCTAGTGGTCAGGCTTTCTTCCTGGCACTACTCATCGACGGGTTAAGTATTATTTCAGGATATTACTTGTGGACATTGGTCATTCTAAAAGTGGGCCAATGGCTGAAGCCCATTGACCCAACCTACGGAGATCTGTTGAGCCCTATAGGGTTTGCCTATGCTCCACAAGTCTTCAACTTCCTAACCCTAATTCCGCTTTTAGGTCGTCCCATTGAGTTAGTCCTGGCAGCCTGGAGTTTGTTGGCCGCTATTGTTGCTACTCGCGAAGGGTTAGATATTAAAACACGTCAAGCTGCCCTGATTTGTATTCTTGGCTGGGTTCCTATTCAGATAGCGATCGGATTTATCCAATTACTTGAACAAGAAATAGCCAACACTTTTTGAGAATTTATCCAGTGTTTTGACTTTTGAGCAAGTATCCACAAGGATATGCGTTCCAGCACAACTAAAGTTGCTGTGATACCGACAGCGAGGCCAAAAAGAATTAAATTATTCTCATTCCCAACTCGCAATGCAAAGCTCAGCGATGTTGAAACCGCAGGTGGATGCACCACATCCATTAAAATCATGAGGATAATTGTCAGTACCATAGCGCATCCAGCAGCCCAATAACCTGGCCCTAATAATAGACTTAATCGGAAATAGTGTAGGCTAAAAGCCAGGTACAGAGGACAAGGACAGGGTAAGGACGATGCTGAGCTACCCCAAAGTGCAAAACAAACCACGTGTGCTGCAAAGCTTGACTGGGCTGAGCGTGAGCGAGTTTGAGCAATTATGGGTGAGCTTTGAGCGAGCATGGCAAGACTATTTAGGAGATTTCCAGTAATGAAATTACCCCCAGAATGTTGGTGCTGTGCCCGCTTCGCGGGCACAGCACCAACATTCTGGGTAAATTCTTATGCAGAAACCTCCTTAGAGCACCATCACATTCAGATCCCCAGAGCCAGACGCTATGGTGGGGGACGCAAGGCACAATTGCAGGATACCCGAGATAAGTTGCTGTTCATCCTGGTTTACTTTCGCCTGTATCCCACGCAGGAGGTGCAAGGGTTTCTGTTTGGCATTGGGCAACCTCAGGCGCACGATTGGGTGCATAAGCTCACGCCGATTCTGAATCAGGCCTTGGGATATGAGCAACAACTGCCCGAGCGTCGTCCCTGGCGGTTAGAGCGGGTGCTCCAAGAATGTGTGGGTTTGGAGTTGATCATAGATGCCACCGAACGACGTATTCCTCGCCCCAAGGACAAAGATGAGCGCAAGCAGCATTACAGTGGGAAAAAGAAAACCTTTACGGTGAAGAATCTGCTCATCAGCCAGCGTCAAGGCAAGGTGTTGTACCTGAGTGACACCTACGAAGGGAAGAAACATGACAAAGCGATTTGTGATGAGGAGGATTACCGTTTTCCCGAAGGCACCCAGTTATGGAAAGACACCCGCTTTCAAGGCTATGAACCCGAAGGTGTAAAGACGCATCAACCGAAGAAGAAACCCCGCAACGGCGAATTGAGCGAAGCAGACAAAGAGCGCAATCAGGAGATCTCACGGGAGCATGTCCAAATAGAGCATCACATTGGAGGCATCAAGCGGTGCAACATTGTGGTGCATCCGCTGAGGACCCGAACGGATCACTTTACCGATACGGTAATGGAGGCTGCTTGTGGCCTCCACAACTTCCGACTGAGTCAACGGCAACTAGCCGTTGCCTAATTGAAAGAGAGATGGAAAGAGCGAGCCCTTTTCCGTTAATCCACCTCCTTATTTCCGATTAAGTCTATTAGATAATCAATCGCAATTAGATAGCACATAAATTCTGATAAGCAACTTTCAAAGAAATGAGCGAAAAAGATTAAAGTATACTTAAGCATCTATCATACTCAGCAAATCCACTTAATACCTTGTCAGGGGACATTCGAGAGATCCGTCCACTCTGTGCGCTGTCTTGGTAATGATTACTCCAAAACCTCATCGTCGCAACACTCATGCCCAGCCGTTTCAATTGGAGAGCGATCGCTTTTTGAGCCTTTCGCTGGATATGATTTGCGTCATCAGTCACGATGGTTATTTCCAATATCTTAATCATCAGTGGGAAGAAGTTTTGGGCTTTTCCAAAACGGCGTTACTTGGTCATTCCTGGACAGAATTTATCCATCCCGATGATCAGAAATCAGCGCTCAATCACCTATATATTCTTTGTTCACAATCCATCTCTTCTGGCCACCTGATATTTGAGAATCACTATCGTTGCCGGGATGGTAGTTATAGGTGTTTTTTGTGGAATGCTGAATTTTGCCCAGAACAACAAACAATTTATGCTGTTGTTCGAGATATTACCGAATTTGAAAAATCCCGACATGCGCTGCGAGAAAGTGAAGAACGATTTCGTTATCTAGTTGAGAGCGTTAAGGATTACGCTATTTATATGCTCGACCCTAATGGCAACGTGATTAGCTGGAATCCTGGTGCCGAGCGAATCAATGGCTATACTGAAGCAGAAATTATTGGTCAATCTGTAGCGCAATTTTACCTGCCAGAAGATGTACGTGCGGGTAAACCCGCTTACGAATTGCAGGTCGCAGCAACCGTTGGGCGATTTGAAGACGAGAGTTGTCGGGTACGCCGTGACGGTTCTCAGTTTTGGGCACACGCTGTTGTCACAGCATTGAAGGATAAGCAAGGACAGTTGCGTGGGTTTGCCAAGGTAACTCGTGACATTACGGAACGAAAACAAGCTGAAGCCGCTTTGCAAAAAGCATACGATGATCTGGAACAACGAGTTCAGGAACGAACTGCTGAGTTACTAGAATCCAATCGCCTGCTGCGACATGAAATTGTGGAACGCCAGCAAGCAGAAGCCGGATTGCGCCAATCAGAAGCGCAATTGCGCCAACAAACTCAACAGTTACAACAAGCCTTGCAGCAATTAAAACAAGCTCAAGCGCAACTGGTACAATCTGAAAAAATGTCGAGTTTGGGGCAGTTAGTGGCGGGAGTTGCCCACGAAATTAATAATCCAATCAATTTTATTTATGGGAATATCGGCTATGCAAGTCAATATGCTCAAGATTTACTATACGTGCTGACGTTATATCAACAGTCTTTTCCTCAGCCTACTCAAGAAATTGAGGAAGCTCTTTCAGGGATTGATCTGCATTTTATCTTGAATGATTTACCAAAGTTGCTAAACTCGATGCAAGTGGGTGCCGATCGCATTCGTCAAATTGTTCTTTCTCTACGCAACTTTTCTCGGCTAGATGAAGCAGAGAAAAAGCCTGTAGATATTCATCAAGGTATCGATAATACGTTGATGATTTTGCAAAATCGCCTTAGTCCACAGTCTGCGTTTCCCACAATTACGGTTTGCAAAACCTATGGTGACTTGCCTCTGGTTGACTGCTATGCAGGGCAACTCAATCAGGTATTTATGAATATTTTAAGTAATGCGATCGATGCTTTAGAAGAACGAACTCACTTTAATCAGCAGCTTAAATTGAAAGATGATACTATCATTTCCACATCTTCTTCTGAGTTATGCTGTCCCCTGCCAAGCATTCACATTAAAACAGAACAACTCAACTCTGAGTGGATCGCCATTCGTATTACAGACAACGGATTGGGAATGACTGAGCAAGTCAAACAACGCTTGTTTGATCCCTTCTTTACGACAAAACCTGTTGGTAAAGGAACAGGTTTAGGACTATCGATCAGCTACCAAATTGTGGTGGAACAACATGGTGGAAACCTCAAGTGTCAGTCTGCTCCTGGGCAGGGAACAGAATTTGCGATCGAGATTCCAATCAAATCTAGTTGCTCCACACTGCTTATGACGACCAAGTTCACCGACTACAGAGGATTTTAAAATCTCCACCGACTATTTAACACGCTCGCCATTTTCTCAAGCCCGTTCTGCTTGCTGTCGGAAATTGGGCCGGAACGAACAAGACAGCCACGTTAAGACTGTCCCAGAACAATTCAAAGCACTGATAGTAGACGGTGATCGGCTGACCATAAATCCAGACGGTGGTTCTGAGGCCGGCTGTTGGCCGTACAGATTGCAGAGGAACCTTGCTGCCCCACCGGCGTGGACGGTTTTCGCCTGTGCTTGCTAAGACACGGATTGAGCGCCGCATATGCAGCCGTGGAAATTCGCCCTTAACACCAATTGAGCGCTTCTGGAAGTCTTTCAAGAGCCACCTCAAAAACAAAGCTTCTCGTCCTTACAAGCATTACGGGAGTACGTCCAAGAGTTATTTGACCAAATCACCTACGAACAGGTGATATCTATTGCGTCTTACGATTTCATTTTGGAAGGTCTTTCTATGCAGCTTCATATTGAATTGGTATAAGCAATGCCAATAGGGGCCTATTCCCCAAGCAGTTGTAAATAGACAGAAAAAACTGGGCCCTTCAAATCAAGCAATAAACAGCATGTCTTATCTGCGATTGCTCCATATCAATCGCCCGTACAAAATTTCTATTATTACAACAATGAGAAAACTTATGAGAACTTATGATGGGATTAGAAAATTTCTGAAATTTACTGGATTGCTCTGGAGAGAAAGGCATGATTGATGGAATTGACTAGCTTGTTTTGCTATATAAGAATCAGGATGAATCTATGAAAGCATTTCTTGAAAGTACCTTGTTTATTTCTCCGGAAGCTGTTCAATTAAGGAATCAAGAAATGATTGCTCTCTATGCGATGAATCGCTTGAACTAGCCAAAGAATTAGTTGATTTATCCTGAGGGAATTTTCAGCAACGAAATTACTTTCATGATGTGAGCGCTTTTGGACACAACACAATCAATAGCCTCAAATTTTACACCTCTCTAAAATCAAATTCTGGAAGCCCTATTTTTCGTAACGAGAAATGGGATTTCCAGGGTTTAGTGTAAGGCCTAGGGCTGCTACTACTCATCATATTTGGGGTTAATGAACTATATCCACTGCTATTGATGTCTTGTACTAAACTGCCAATACCGTTGCTATCTACTTGCCATGGCGATCGCCTCAATTTTCACCAAAACTGGGAAGATCCCAGAACTAATGTCGTATCTGTAGCCAACTAATCCTATGGCGCAACGTCCAGGGCCGAAAGGCTCGCTACAACCTCGACTGGAGTCTGCATTCATGCCCACCTGCGGCGATCGCCCCCGACCGGGAACGTTGCTATAAAGCCTTCTCAAACAGGAACTCGATATGGGTTTTGAGCGACATCTGGGTGCATCAGATTAATCGACGACCACGCAGACGCCGGCATCTGTTCTGACAACTAACAAACTCAAAGAAAAACCACGCTAGCCAGGGGTACGCCTCTGGCCTTTTTGTTGAAAGGCGATCGCCTCTTCCCCACTAACTCCCAGCCATTCTATGATTTACGATAATGTCTCTATCGGAAGGAGCGCACTTCGAAACTCAGGTTCTCTTGCAACGATGGAGCGATCGCTATGAGCAAAACCACGCTGAGATGGACGATGTTGTGCAGTATTATCTTTCCTTGGGGCAAAATTGGTGTTTATTCCATTCGAATTTCTAGAAATTGTCGCGAAGGGATTGCAAGTTCTGACTCAACTGCAAGAGACCTTTGCGAGTCCAAGTTTTTACAGTGCCCAGTGGAGCATCCAGAAATTGAGCAATTTCTGCCTGACTTAAATCTTCAAAATAGCTCAGCTCCAGAACTCGCCGCTGCATTAATTTGGTGTGTTGGCTTAGAATCTGAAAAATGCATAAGTGAACTCCTTGTGAATTGCCTTGAGATAGAATTAGTGAGCTATAGCACGATTTGCAAGGATTGAAAGGCTTATCATGCAGCGATCGGATTCGCTTCAATCAATTGCGTCTCGCTAGCTTCAAAAGGATCTAACGGTGTTGAATGAGAAAGATAAACACTGGATGATTCTTGATGAGCCAATTGCTTATCTTTACTGAGAGGATAGTGGAACGTGATTGCTGTATTGTTAGAACACCATTCCAATTCAGGTTGCGTCAATTTTGTCAGTAGAATGGTTAGCGTACTCTCAGGAATTTGCAGCACTTGAGCAAGGCAATCGATCCTGATAGGATAGCCCCACTCTGTATCATGTCCAGTTGCTTCTGCTGCTAAATCCTGCCAAGCATCAAACATCGCTAATACACAAGCACAATAGTTGACAGTATGAGCAGATGTATGGCGATATCGAGTTGCTTTTTAGTCTGGTACATCTTTTTCATGATTGTGATTCCTATGATTAAGTAAATGTAGGTTTGAGTCCAACTGGATGATCGTTTTGCTCATGTCTTTGTTGGTTGCTTGGATTACATTTACAACCATAAGCTAGAACTCAATGAGGGTCAGCCCTGGTAAAGCGAGGAGATCGGCAAGCAGAAAGCGAGGAAAAGCGAGGTCGGTAACTTTCTGTTGAGGTAAAAGGCCAAATGATTCCTAAATCTGAAAAAATCTTTCGACTCTTCAATCCCCATAATCCAACCGTTATACCCAAATCTTCTAATTGGAGTAGCCGTCACCACGCTATCGGGTACTGGTTTCTCACTCCTGATCCAGCTTATGTGCCTCTAAGCGGTCTGATAAATTTTCTGGAAGCTGATCTACTTCCGTTTGCATTGATTTTGGCAGCATAACGGGACGCGACCCGGCAACCACTACTGCGATCGTGCTGGATGCCCTGGAAAAAACGGGGCAATGGAAAATTTTTACAATCCCTGAGAAGCAACACACCTATTTTGCCTTCGTAAGCGGCAATTTGTTTCCATCAACCTCGACGGTGTCCTCGGATGAAAGAAAGTGCACGACGACCTTCGCTGTGACGGTGTGCTGGACGCCATCATGCTCAAGGCTGCCCTCAAGAGTGATATCGTGCGGAAGGATGCGCGACTTGCTAGCCACTTCTTTCCCATCTATCAATAACTTGAGAGTCTTGTTCCAGTTGTTACGCACTAGTTCGATGCTGTGCCCTTCATATGTACCAATATAGTGATCTCCTGTGATAGCCATAAATGCGTCATCCTGCCTGCAAGTGGCTTACCTACAAAATGTTATAGAGTTTACGTGTTGAAGCTGCCAGATCTGAGTATCTCAAATCGTGACTTTTCTGTAATTCTTCATTATTGCAATTCTTCTCTTTTTATCTTTTTTGAGATAAATTGAATTAGCTCCTGCAATTTTGGGTACCCAGGTTTTAGTAGGCCTGAGCAACTCTAATCGCCGCTTGCCAGCCCTCAGCGTCCTCCACCACCCAGGCAGCAGCGTCCGTTCCCTCGGGGGTCTGAAACCGCACGTAGAGGAGTTTACGTCCCAGAATCCGTTTCCCTAAATGGGCATTGACTAGGCGCACCTGCATGATCTGCGGCAGCGGAATACTAATATTACCCCGTGGAGCAAATTGACTGAACCACAGTTCCTCCGGAGTCAGAACCAGTACGCCGTTGCCGCGAATTTGTCCCCGACCCCGGGATTCTAAGCCAAAGAAATTCGCCGTCATTTCTGATCGCAGGATTTGTTGTGTGGGAAAGCGGGCTTGCATGCGTTCCCGTCCTGTGGTCTCCAGTTGCCGCGAGAGTAGGGTGAAAAACAGTGCTAGCAAACCTCCAACACCGATAATGATTCCAACTGTAATCAATAGTTCCAGCGTTGAATCGTTCATAGGATCATGCCATTCTCTAACGTCAAAGTTAACGTGCTCCGCTGTTGCTAGGTCTCTATGACTCGGCTGATTCAGCGGCTGCTTGGCAATCTGGCAGCGGCGAAACGCGTAAGATGGATCAACCGTGCCAGCAGCACAGGCAATGCTGAGATAGAAGCAATCGTCACTGCAGGCTAGATCCTGAGAGCAAAAATGTTCCTGGGTAATCACGACTTCTACTGGAGTACAGGAAACTTCCACAATTGCTCGATCAATCATTATCTCGCGCTGTAGTTGTGGAAGCATTTGGTATCTAACGGGCAACGGTATGAGTGATGTGATGTTTTGGAGCTGAGAAGGAGTAACGTTTGTCGTTTTGCTAAGAATGAGAGTGTTCATGGGAGCGAGTAAGGTATTTGTCATTCGTTGTTAGCTATTAGTGATTAATAATCAGTGGTTAGTAGACTACTAACAATTAACAACCCCTCAGGCCGCTTGAAAAACGTTAGCTGTATTACTCAACCATTGCAGATGTTGGGGCAAGAGTTGGGCTAAGTTGTAATGGTGCAAAATTGTTTGTCTTGCTTGCTCCCGTACATCGATGAATTGAGCCCGATGATCCAGCACCTCATCGACGCGGTCAGCGATCGCAGTGGGTGAAAAGAAATCAACCAATAATCCATTGCTGCCGTCTATAATCACTTCTCTAACAGGCTCGGTATTAGAACCAATGACTAAACATCCTGTTGCCATTGCTTCCAACATGGACCAGGACAACACAAACGGACGGGTGAGATAAATATGAGCAGACGAAGCTTGTAATACTTGAAGGTACTGATTGTAGGGAAGAGAGCCCGTGAAATGAAGACGATCGCGATCTAGAACCAGGCTATCCAACATCAACTGCTTATAGGTTTTACCGTCTGGCAACGCCTTACCGTAAACCACCCGATCATCTCCGACGACCACCACATGGCAGTTGGGTCGACGTGCCTGAATTAATGCCACTGCTTCCATAAATTGGGGAAAGCCCCGGTAAGGCTCCATGCCACGTGTGGAGTAGGTCACCACTTCATCAACGGTTGAAAGATCAAGGCCAATCGTAGGTAGCCTAAGCTTTGCACCTGCTTTGGGCCGAAAGAATGCGGTATCGACGCCATCATGACGCACCGTAATTTTGCTGTGAAATTCTGTTGGGAACTGCTGCCGTTGCCAGGACGTTGGCGATAGGCCGTAATCGCAACTGTAGAGATCCATCAGAATCGGCGCGTTTTTCATCCGAATTCGAGCTTCGGCATCGGCATCCAGTGGATCGGCGGGATCAAAATCTGCATCGCTACCATGAGCATGATAGAACCATTCAAAATAGCAACAGAGTTTGCTTTGCGGAAACAGATCTTTAATAAAGAGTCCCGGTCCCCAACCGGAATGGGCATACACAACATCAGGGATGAAGCCTGCTGCTTTTAATTGTTGTAAACTTCGATAAGCTGCCTGTCCCTGTAGTACTGCACTTTCCAGCGATCGTACATAATGATGAGTCTGCGGATGCACAGGACGCGATTCTTGGTAAATGACTTTATGAACACCCGGAATTCTTCCTTCATGACGGCTCGTTGCAAAGACAACTTGATTGCGTGGATCTTTGCCTAAAACAGTTGCTAGATGGCGAAACTGGGCAGGGAAATTGGAGTGCAAGAATAAGATACGCATCAGAGCTTTCCGTTTTACTAGGGTTGTGGGGTGTCAAGGATCGAACCTAGAATCAGGCAGAGGAGTCAACCACAAGAGCGATAATGTCGCCCTTGTGGTCAATTGCGGTGTCAGGGGTTGCAGAGCCTAGCCATATTTAGCCCTGCGGGTGTAAACGCTAGAGCGAACTACCGGAACAGTAGCTATTGAATTCGCTGACGAGAGCTGTTTCCTGGCTCTGACCTGCCTGAATGGTATTCAGTGCTTGTTTCATTGCTGGCAGGTCTTTTTTCTCGATTGCGGCCGCCTCATCACGCAGTCCTTGATCAGCAGATTTATAAAGTTCCACAAAACGAGTTTGGAATCCTTGCAGTTTCTCGTCACTCAACGTTATCGCTTGCATATCGTTACTCAGTTGATCAAGCTGACCAGCCATATCCATCAAGAGGCTGGGATCTGAACTGGATTCCGCTTTTTGGCCAAACTCTTGACCAAGTGTGGCAGCTTGATTAGCAACAGCGGTCATTTTATTGCACTGTGCAACTTTAGTCTCGCTACAGCTAACGAAGGATACGCTCAGACCAAGCGTAAGCGAGATTACGCTGATGCGTTGTAATGTTAGATTCATGATTGTCTCCAGTGATTTGATAGAATTAAACGCTCAATAGCAAATATTTCGTAACTGAAGTCTGTGTTTCCTTGGAGAATTGACAGAAGGAACTGTGGAAAAGAAACGCGATCGCACTTCAGTAGGGAGGATCTAAGGAGCGATCGCAGCACTTGAAAAAGTACTCAAGTTAACACGATAAAAATCAATTCAACAGACTTGCCCACAGCTCAATACCAGAGAGTGTCTTGGCTCATGATGTAACCACTGCCGGAAACATCTTGCAGAACAGCAATCAGGTCACCATTCAGGTAGATCCCGGTGTCTAGGGCAGATGTTCCAACGCCATAATTCGCAACTCCCCCGGTGTACAAGTTGCTTCCTCTCATGACCAGCTTATCTCCCTCGTAGTTCTTGAAGTCAGCGATCAGCGCATAACTATCACCTAGATAGTTGTATCCATAGAATTCAGATCCTAAGTAGAACTGATCAGCTCCACTACCACCCACCAGGGTGTCAAACTGACCGATGCCACCATCACCGTAATCGAAACCCACAAGCATATCGTTGCCAGCTCCGCCAAGGAGGAAGTCGCTGCCACCTCCAGCGTAAAGAACATCGTCATCGTCCCCTCCATCAAGGTAATCGTTACCAGCTTCACTCAAGAGAACATCACGGCCAAATTCGCCATAGAGAATGTCGTGATCATCGCCGCCGAAAAGGGTATCGTGACCGAAGGAGCCATACAAGAAATCGCTTCCATACTCGCCGTAGAGGATGTCGTTGCCAGCATAGCCGTCAAGGGTGTCGTTGCCAGTCCACCCATACAAGGTATCGTCCCCATAACCACCGAAAATGGAATCGTTGCCACCCCATCCATAGAAGAAATCGTTGCCGTCTCCTCCATTCAGATAATCGTTGCCGTCTCCCCCATCTAGCCCGTCGTTGCCATCGCCGCCAAAGAGGGTGTCGTTACCATAGCCGCCTTCAAGATAGTCGTGGCCAGAGTAACCAATTAAGGAATCGTTACCATCACCTCCATAAAGGGAGTCATTGCTATTTGTTCCATAGAGGGTATCGTCGTAGTATGTACCGTACTTCTTGGCCATTGAACTTTTTCCTTCTCAGTAAGTAGTTGAGGTTTATAGGGTTTAGATGGATGGTTTTGGTTTGCAACCCGGAGAAGACTTCTGAGCTGCAATGAACCGTGAATGTATCGATCGAGGTTATGGAAACACCTTGAATTTGTAGCCGTAACGTATCTCTCTCATGCAACAATGCGTTAATAGGCAAAGCGTTACCAGACAAGCGTCTGGTTTCTTGATCGGTTTAATGAGGCGATCGCCATTGGCAAACTAACTTGTTGTCAACGGCTTCTCAGTGGGCGGATAACTCTGTCTTACTGGGTTCACTTCCGATATGTGCAACGGATTGTGCTGCTGAAGAATCTATTGCAATGACATGAGGTGTTGCGGAATAAATTTTGGAAATCATGGTGCTTCTCTTTGTGAAGAGTGACTAAGCGTGATCAACCGTCCAGTTCAGAGCGAGTTGTCCGCTCAGACGACGTTGTTCTCCATCTCGCAAGGGATGATAGCGCGCACCCTGGGCATCCCGGAACAGTTGTTCAATGCCCTTGGAGCGGTAGAAGGCAGTGCCGCCTGTTGCTTCCATGGCCAGGTCTACCACGTTTAGGACAGCACGAGCGACCAAGGCTCGACCCGTCATAATCTGGTTTGTGGTTTCCAATCCGGGTTGGCTAGAGGCAGCAACTGCGATGATGTGATTGAGTGCTAGATGAGCTGCGGTGAGTTCGTTTTCTAAACCACCAACCAAATAGGTAAGATGACTATCCTGTGGGCGCTTTTTAACCTGCTCAAGGGTGCGATCGCGAGCTGCTTGAGCAACGCCAACATACACCGAGTAAACCAACGGAAAGGCAATCATCGAGATGGTATGAAACAATGGATGCCATTTCCCTTGCGGACGCTTACCGGCAATGCTGGCATCCGCAACAAATACATTGGAGAGGATAATGTCATGAGAACCGGTACTGCGCATTCCTAGCGCTCTCCAGGTTGACTCGATCGCCACTCCTGATGCAGACATGGGAACGGCAAAATGTAAGACGGTTGCGCCTGCATCTGGATCATCGTAAATCGCGCTGGTCATCAGCAAATCGCCAACTGGTGCGCCACTGGCAAACACCTTGCGGGCATTAATCACAAAACCACCTTCTACCCGTTCAGCCTGCCCTGAACCTTCCAGCCAATCCGAACCCCCACTACTGAGGATAATGATGTTCTCGTTGGCAACGCGTCTGAGTAAACCTTCGACAGGGGCGTTTTGATGTTCCCATCGCCAGGCAGCCGTTGCTACTTGATGAGTGTGCATGGCAAACGCGAGTGCCGTTGAACCGCAGTGTTGACCCAGGTTATACAGGACTTCGCAAAGCTCAGAATGGTTTAATCCAGCACCACCGAATGCTTGTGGCACACCCAGCGACACAAATCCATGTGCTTTTAAGTCAGCATAATTCTCAAAGACGAAGCGATCGCTCTCATCCATGTGTTGGGATCGTTCAGCAAACTGCATCCCTAACTGTTGAACCAGTTCCAACCAATGAGTTTTAGAGGATGAATCGTGATAAGTAATAAGCATTACAGTTCTCCGGAAGAAATGGGTTATTTTGGGCAGTTCATGGCAAATCAGCAGAGCCCATGCCTACGGTTCGTTGCCCCGTTGGCAAATAGGATTTTCCAAACTTGAAAAAGCTTTTTTTGAGACTTAAGCCTGTAATGTTTGGAGGCTTTAAAACACTTGAATGATAAATTGTAGAAATACTCTCCTAAGAGCAGAAACTCTTTTTGCAATTCATCCATTTCATAGTTTTATTGATGCCTTGTTGTGTTTTTTGAACTCTATGTTTATGACTATAATTTGTGATTTTATATATGTCGTTACAGAAAAGGTCTGGAGTTAGCATTAACAAAAGCTCCTCTATCTCTTGCTTGGCTAAGATTTCTTCGCAAATTACTGATTCTTCACCCGATCGCACAGCCCTCCTCACCCATCTGGGGGATACTCTCAAGAGGCTGAAAATCACCTAAAATCACCCAAAGCTATACTCTGACAGTGGTCGTTAAAAGTGTGAGAAAAAACCTCTAAAAAAACTGAAGTTCTGGAAAGTTCAGTTATTGGTCGCCTCATGTTGATAAAGCAGTTGGATGTCAAAATATTCATAAATTGCCAATAGATAGAAGTTCATAATTTTGCGTCAGAAAAAACGTTATAGAAAGATTGCGGAGGTAAAACAACCTGATAGAATTTGGTACATTTCTAGTTGAGCCAACGTATAACTAGGTACACGATTGATGAACGTGGAGAAGGGATTTGAAGTCGCCAATGCGATCGTCGTGGCAAAAACTAGGCGACGGCTTAGTCCTGTTGAAATTGCAATCTTAAGTGGCTCATGGCAAGGGCAAACCTATGAAGAAATTGCCAGGAGTACTAACTACGCTGCCAGTTACTTGAAACGATATGCAGGACCGAAACTCTGGCAACTACTTTCTGATGTACTCGGTGAAGAGGTCAGCAAGACTAACTTCCGAGCTTCGCTAGAACATTACTGGCGGCAAGGTAACCAAGAAGTTGGAGAAGTCGCTAGAGAACTAGAGAACCAACAAGCTAGAACACAAGAAGCTGGAAAACAGGTTAGTGAAGATAGGGTAGATTTTTTCACGACTGTTCCCTGTGTTGATTGGGGTGAAGCGCCGGATGTTTCCCACTTCTATGGGCGCACCTCAGAACTGGACACCCTGAAACAGCGGATTTTGCAAGACCGTTGCCGCTTAGTGAACATTTTGGGCATGGGTGGTATTGGCAAAAGTGCCTTGTCGGTCAAGTTTGCTGAGGAAATTCAGGATCAGTTTACCCATGTAATTTGGCGATCGCTCCGCAACGCCCCACCCCTTGAGACCTTACTGGGTGATTTGGTACCGTTCTTATCGAATCAACAGGAAACCAAACTGGGATTGAGCCAACTACTCAACTGCCTGAGGCACTCTCGTTGCTTAATCATTCTCGATAATTTAGAAACGATATTGGATGCCAGGCAAGTTGGACAATTCCGCAGTGGGTTTGAAGCCTACGGGGAATTAGTGAAGGCTGTTGCAGAAGCGAGACATCAAAGTTGCCTGGTGTTAACGAGCCGTGAGAAACCTGCAGAGATTGTCATCCTGGAGGGGGAGCAATCAGCAGTGCGATCGATGAAACTTGACGGTTCCCCAGAGGCAGCACAGTTCATTATTCAAGCCAAGCAATTAATCGGCACAGCCGCACAGAAACACTTATTAGCTGAGCATTATAGTAACAGCCCATTGGCGCTGAAAATTGTTGCGACCTCAATTCAAGAATTGTTCGATAGCCATATTGAAGATTTCCTGCAAGAGGATACGCTGGTTTTTAACGGAATTCGACGGTTGCTGGATCAGCAGTTCAGTCGCCTGTCTGCTCTAGAGCAAAGCATTATGTATTGGTTAGCCATTCATCGAGAGTGGACTGGAATCGCCGAATTACAAACCGATATTGTTCCGGTTATCCGCAAAGATCAATTACTGGAAAGTTTAGAATCTTTGAGATTTCGGTGTTTGATCGAACAACAGGGATCGTGCTTTACCCAGCAGCCTGTGGTGATGGAATACGTGACTGAGAAGCTCCTGACCATTGCACAACATGAAATTGAGCAGCAAACATTGCAGATCTTAAAAACTCACGCGTTACTCAAAGCGGAGGCGGTAGACTACATTCGTGAAAGCCAGAGACAATTAATCTTAGAACCGTTGATGGGCCGGCTGATGACACAGTTGGGTAATGGTGATGCGATCGAGTATCATCTCCGGCAACTGATCCGTCAATGTCAGCAAGCATCCGTGCAGCGTCCCCAAGGGGAGATCGCTCCACCAGACGATTATGTAGCAGGTAATCTGTTGAACCTCCTCAGTCATCTGAAAGCGGATTTAACCGGAGCCGATCTGTCAGGTTTGACACTACGGCAGGCGGATTTAACCGATACGCCGCTGCATCAGGTGAATCTGTCGAATACCCACTTAAGTCACACCCGGTTTGCCGAATCTATCACTGACATTTTAGGCGTAGCGGTCAGCTCTGATGGTACTTTGGTGGCGATGACAGGCTTGAATGGGATGGTGTTTCTCTACGATCTCAGAACTGGGCAGTGGGTGAATTCTTGGTCAGCCCATCAAGGCTGGACGTTGATGGTTGTCTTTACAGCAGATGGCAAAACCTTCTTTACGGGAAGCCATGACCAACGGATCGCGCAATGGGATGTAGCAACTGGGCAATGCCTCCATCAATGGCAGACAGATAGCCCAGTTTGGCGTTTGGCACTCAGTGCAGATGGACAATGGCTCGCTAGTGGTCACGAGGATCAGACTGCTCGGCTTTGGCACCTTCAGACGAAGCAACAACTCAAGGTGCTCAATCATCCAGGGTCGGTCCGAGGTTTAGCATTTCATCCCCAAACCCATCATCTGGCAACAGGTGGTAGCGATCACACAATCGCACTGTGGGATTGTGCAACCGGAGAATGTTTAGTGACCTTTGTCGGACATAAAAACATAATCTGGGACGTAAGTTTCAGCTCTAGAGGTAATTATCTAGCCAGTGCAAGTTCGGATGGGTCTGTGAAACTCTGGAATAGCAAAACTGGAGAATGCCTGCACACACTGCAAGCCGACTTTGAACCGAGCAATCGCACTCAGATCCAACAAGTCAATCGAGTGCGGTTTAGCCCCGACGATCGCCTCCTTGCTTGTGCTTGCCATGACTCGACGGTGCGTCTGTGGGATGTCGCGAGTGGGAAGTTGCTCCGCACGCTGCAAGGGCATCGAGCTGGGATTTGGTCACTGGCGTTTAGTCCGCAGGGAGACACCTTAATTAGCGGCGGTGAGTCCGCACAGGTAAAAATTTGGCAGGTGGAATCGGGGCGCTGTATGAGAACGTTGCAGGGCGAGCCATCGGGTCACCATACCATTGCCTTAAATCCGATCGGCACTTTACTGGTAAGCGGTGGTGATGATGCGCAACTCCGGCTTTGGTCAGTCGCAACTGGAACATGCTTGCGGTCATTTGCAGGCCATGGAATGAAGATTATGACGAGTGCGGTTCATCCTGAGGCGGAGCGCATTGTCACGGGTGGTTTGGAGGGGTTAGTCAAACTGTGGGATTTTCAGGGGCATTGTTTACACACCTTCAAAGCCCATGAGAGCTGGATTTTTGGGGTGATCTTTCATCCCACCCAACCCCTGGTTGCCAGTTGTGGAGTTGATTCGACAATTCGCTTTTGGTGTATGAAAACTGGAAATCCAGTACATACGGTTGTGCTGCCAGAAGGCTCAACTTGTGTATTGACGATCGCATTCCACCCGCACGGGCAAATCTTTGCCAGTGGTAGTGATGATGGCTTAGTGCGATTGTGGGATGATACCTCTAAAACCGTGTTGCGAGAATTGTCGGGTCATACGGCTTATCCCTGGTGCTTGACGTTTCATCCGCAAGGAGAACTGCTTGCCAGCGGCGCACACGACGGAACCGTGAAACTTTGGGAGGTCAGTTCTGGGAACTGCGTGGCGACCTTCAGCGAGTTGTCTGGCGTGCCGATGTCGGTCAGCTTTAGCCCGGATGGAGAGTTGCTGGCAGTGGGGTGCGATCGCACCATCTACATCTGGGATGTCTCCACACGCCAATGTGTGAAGCAACTGGAAGGACATAGCAATGTTGTGTCCTCAGTGGTGTTCCATCCCAATCGAAGCTCTACGTTGATCAGTGCAAGTTACGACGAAACCATTCGCTTTTGGGATATCGAAGCCGGTGAATGTCTGAAAATTTTGCGTCCCGAGCGGCTCTATGAAGGCATGAACATTCAGGGAGTGACAGGTTTAAGCAACGGCCAGAAAGCCGTATTAGAACAGTTGGGAGCGATCGAAGAGAATTTTCAGAATGGCCTGTCCGAAATATAGAAGGGAAAGAAAAAGGACGGTGGAACAGAGTTTTTGGTTTTGTCGCAAGAATTTTTAATGACGAGTGCTCCATATCATTTGTTCCTACTGCCAAGGTGTTTTTGTTGAGGCATGGGCGATCGCTCAGTCCTTGCGTTCTACCGTATCTACAACCCTTTAAATCTGCCAAGTATTTATACTTATTGCAATTAAGTCATAGATAAAATTCAATAGTCTAAAGGCTTTCTATAGATTTCTTCCTGGCTCAGTCCATGAATCCCTATTCGCCAGGTCCGCAAAGTAGCCTCTCTCACTGGTTCACCCGCTATCATGAAGCTTGTGCCGCGATCGCCCGATATGTAGCCAGCATGTCAATAGATGACCCGGAGCTACAACAACTGATTGTTCAATGGCGATCTATTCAGCAAGAGCGCAGCCAGGGTGAGTAAGACGTCCTGTTCTTGTTTTTTGTTAGCAATTTTGTTTGGTTTTGGTGGAGAGCGATCGCCCTATAGCCTTCCCAGCCAGAGGTATAGCAGAAAATGCTTAGGTCGGTTTACTCTGTTTGCACAAGCTTTCCCTGTGTTTTTTAAAGCTTAAGTTCGAGCCCTATTCCTTCTATTCGTTCATTAGGAGGCAAGTTCTTGCAAGACCTAACGTGGCTTATTAACCTTCCTCCAGCAGCGCGGGAATGACTTTAGCTGGCTAGCTGCTCTTCCTCCTCAGAACCGCAAAACGTCTGGTTTTGTGGATTGTTACCTGAATTCCTTGGCAGCTCCTCGCCTACCCGACGATGAATTTTACATGCGTGGGTGGAATGAAGCTCAGATGTTAGGCATTAGAGCAGGAGACAATCAGTTGAGGAATTCTCTCCTCTCTTCCCAGGAATCAGGCTGTGGGCTTTGACGCAGCTGATTCCAGGTTTAGTATGGCTTTGAAAATCCCAATGACCACTGCCTTTTGTTGTAATATTCCTTATCAATACTCTGGACAGTTTTTCTGAAACCGTTGATTTTGCGTGCGCGAAGCGCACGCAAAATCAACGGTTTCAGAAAAACTGTCCGAACTAATGCTTATGCAGCCGAACTCAGCTTGATTGAACGTTGAGGGTGAGTAGCAAAGTAGTAGAATCCCCCAATATTTTCGCGGGTTTTTGCCGTAGCAATATGGTTTAGGGGATGGGATGATGACAATTAAGACAATATTTAACGGGATTAGCTTGCTCGGTCATACGGGTGAGCTTTTTATTAGGCACCGTACTCGAAAAAACGGACCGATGGTGCCCGCTACGGTGAGTCATTTGGTGAGGCGATCGCCATCCACCCTCAGTTATGTTGCAAAAACTGGTGAGTGGTAAGGAGATTTCTGAGAAACAATATCCCCATTATTTGGAAAAAAGGCGCGGCGAAGCCGCGCCTTTTTCCAAATAATGGGGAAGTTCTTATCTGGAAATCTTCTAAGGTAAATGGTCCTGAGGTCTGCCGAACCATTCGCTTGCACACGGACCGTAGTCGTTTTTTTGTTGAGTTCGAGGGATTACCAGCGGCGGGTGAAGCGGAACGTCAGCTGGCTTTGTTTCTGGGTGAAGGCAGTCCCTTGAAGTTATCGTTTAATCGCTTAGAATTAGCTTGCAGGGTTTGTAGCAACTGATATGGAAGAATATCTAAAAGCTAGTGAAGTTATTGATTGGCAACATCTCGAAGTCGTTGAGCTTGCCAAAC
The DNA here is from genome assembly GCF_014695575.1 of Leptolyngbya sp. FACHB-8. Lineage (GTDB taxonomy): Bacteria > Cyanobacteriota > Cyanobacteriia > Elainellales > Elainellaceae > Vacuolonema. Next base: position 37,298 of record NZ_JACJOO010000078.1, read on the forward strand.
AAATTGCATCAGGGCATCAAACATCAACGGCGATCGCAAAAGCATGCTTCGAGTGGGTGCGAGATGAAATTCATCACAGCGTTGACTATCAAATGAACCCTGTAACTTGTCGCGCTTCTGATGTTCTTAAATACAAAACCGGTTATTGCTATGCTAAGAGCCATTTGCTAGCAGCATTACTACGGGCAAACCGGATTCCCACAGGATTTTGCTATCAGCGGTTGAGTATTGATGATAAAGGTGCCCCATACAGCCTACATGGCTTCAACGCTATCTACCTACCTGAACTTGGTTGGTATCGCGTTGATGCAAGGGGCAACAAAGAAGGAGTGAATGCTCAATTTTCTCCTCCTCAAGAACAGCTAGCGTTTGAGATTCAGTTTCCTCAAGAGGCGGATTTTCACGCAATTCTTTCTGAGCCACTTCGGATCGTCGTAGAGGCGTTACAAGCACAAGCTACGTGGGACGGCATGCTTCAGAATCTTCCAGACATTTCGTTGGAGTCTGCAAAGGATTATGGTCTTGTGATGGATAGTGAGCAGGTACCAGTCAGCTAACAATATGCTCTGGAGCCGACGGGGTCAAGAAATTTGGGTAAGTATTTGCTTTGTTTCCTAATTGACGATACATCGATTTGCCCAAAGTGCTCCAATCCTGCTGCAACTGCCGCTTGCACCTGAGCCTCGTCGGTAATATCGAGGCTGAGCGTCAATACATTTGGGTTCGACTCGAATTGACTCAGATCAGTCTTTTTGCGGGCGGTTGCAATTAATTGGTCTCCTGCTGCCAAAACGGCTTTCGCGATTTCGGCACCAATTCCACGAGAAGCACCTGTAATGAACCATGTTTTCTGAGTCATCTGTCTATCTCCTTTATTGCCTTATTCTTGCATTGCCTTTTGGCATGGGTTCATCATAGGTTTTAGGCAAAAGGTTCTAAATACACAAACTTTGCAGATTATTGCCTAATCTTCTCGAACAGGAGGAGAGTGTTCAAAAGAATTCTCTATAATAGGCACAGCAAAACGATCAGAGAAATATCTTACAATCCCTCACAAAGCGTTTACGAGGACCTGGTATGGCAGATGAATTCCTAAAGCGCGAGACTACGATTGATGCCTGTCAGAAACTGGCCCAATTAGTGGACCGCCATACCCATGGCAGAGGAAACGGCATCCATTCAACGGCGATCGCTCAGTTGGAATTGATGCGGGAATCTGTGGCTCCTACGGCGCTCCGCGCTGTGTATGAACCAACGCTTTGTATTATTCTTCAGGGCAGGAAAGAAACTTTACTGGGACAGGAAACCTATCACTATGGTGCGGCTCAATATATTGTTGTCACTGTAGATCTGCCGCTAAGTGGAAATATTGTCGAAGCGACACCGGACCAGCCGTATCTATGCTTTAAGTTAAACCTGGACGCGACTGAGCTTTGGCATATTATCGACCAACTTCAGCGCAGTCCCAATCAAAAAGAAAGTTCAGTGAGAGGCTTATTTGTAAGCGATGCCAATACCCGATTGATTGAGTGTGCTACCCGGCTCACACGGCTTCTAGATACGCCCGAGGATATTCCATTCCTGGCACCGATGATGATTCGCGAAATCTATTACCGTCTATTAATGGGCGACCAGAATGAAGCAGTCTGGCAGATTGCGACCTCCGGCAGCTATATGCAGCGCATTGCCGAGGTGATTAAACAGATCAAAACTGAGTTTACAAAACCATTGAGCATGGAGGATTTAGCAAAGCAAGCGAGGATGTCTTCTGCCTCATTTCATCGGCACTTTAAGGCAGTGACCTCAATGAGTCCATTGCAATATCAAAAGCAGTTGAGGTTATTGGAAGCCCGTCGCCTGATGCTGGCTGAAGATGTGGATGCAACCCGTGCCGCGTATCAAGTGGGTTATGAGAGCCCTTCTCAGTTCAATCGCGAATACTCTCGCATGTTTGGTGCGCCACCGAAGAAGGATGTTGATCGTTTACGAGTTGCCTGAGGATTAGGAGATTTCCAGTAATGAAATTACCCCCCAGAATGTTGGTGCTTTGCCCGCTTCGCGGGCAAAGCACCAACATTCTGGGTAAATTCTTATGCAGAAACCTCCTTAACGGTGGAGCGATCGCTGAGATTAACGTTAAGCTGAGCGGTTCTGCACATAACAAGCCCTGCTGCACTGGAACGAATCTGAGCGATCGTTGAGCTGCAACCATCGCTGCGTCCGGCGAGTAGGAACGTTAGCTACGACGCACAAATCCCTCCGATGATTACAACACCAGACATCACTTTCTAGCTACTGGGTAACTATCGCTGTTGGAAACGTCGGTTCGATGGTTGAGGGAAGATGCCCTGTTTTCACATAAATTAAGGCACCCGATTGGCTAAAGGGAGTGTGACGGCTACCGCTGGGGTTACGCAGCCAGGTTCCCCTGGGATACACCCCAAATTCATCCTCAAACACTCCATCCAGGACGAAGATTTCCTCTCCGCCAAGATGGCTATGATGCTTAAACTGAGTACCCGGTGTCCACTTCACCAGGGCTACATTTTCAGACCCAAAACTGTGAAGTGGCATTACCTCTAGCCCGTCTACCAAGCCAGGAAACCAGCCGGCTTGGTTCGTATTAATGACAACTCGCTGCTGATCATGTGGGTGCATTTGCCAAAGTTTGACCAGAATCGTTGTGCCATTTTGGCTGAATGGCGTGTGAGTGGAACCGACGGGATTGCGAATATACGTTCCAGCAGGATAGTCTCCATATTCATCGGAGAAAGTTCCTTCTAAAACAAAAAACTCTTCCCCACCCCCATGGTTGTGGGCTGAGAAATGGCTATTTGGCCCATATCGGACGATGGACGTAGCACGAGCAACCTCCTCCCCATCCCGCTCCAGCATTCGTCGCTGGACACCGGGCATGGGAGAGTCAATCCAGGGAAGTTCTTCACTGGGGATGACCACTCGCTGGCTCAAGTCTGCATGTAATTTCATCGTTTGGTTTTCCTGAAAAGTGAGTGCACAGCCGGAGACACCGCATTCACGCGGATGCCTTGACTCGCAAGTTCCATGGCGAGGTGTTGTGTCAGGGAGTGAAGTCCTGACTTTTGCAATTCGGTGACGGCTGCCTGGAGTTTTTCGGCTCGTTTACCAATCAAGACGACAGAACCGTCCCCTTGCAACAGCAATTGAGCGACACTTTTGCCAATGCCACTGGTGCCACCCATCACAATCAGTTTTTGTCCTTCAAATGGCTGATCATAAGATTACCTCCTGGAGAATGGAATAATAATTACTCCAGTTACTTTTGTCACCCTAAAAAAGGGGGGTTTCCGGTATGAAATAGGAGTAAAACCACGGTAAGTATTCTCACTCTAAAAAATGTAATCTGGAATACGTTCCTGATAAATGGGGTTGAAATGAGTAACTTTAGCTGGCTAGCTGATCTTCCTCCTCGGAACCGCAAATCAGCGGGTTTTGTAGACCATTACCTTAATTCTTTCGCATCCCCTCGACTGCCCCATGATGAAGCCTATATGCGTGGGTGGGATGAGGCCAAAGGAATAGGCGCTAGAGCTCAGCACACACAAATTACTGCCCACTAACCCTACATTTGCTCTTGACAGCTGGGTTTTGGGCGATCGCTCCTGCCTCCTCCAACACCAAGGGCTGGCTCAACCCCGGCCCGATGCCACATCTACAATCGGCTGGAGAAACTGAGTCAACAAACAGAACTCCTCAGATCTGAAATATTGGCAGAAATCGTCGAAATTCTTGCAAGGCCCTCAAACGGGAAAGAGTAGCGATCGCTGAAACAAACGGTAGGCGATAAATCCTCCATGGGAAATGGCAAATGTGGCAGTGGCTGCAAACTTTGCAAAGCACAATCTATAGGCGCAAAACATTAGTCAAAGCACCACCAAAAACATTGCTTCATACTGCCCATCGAGCAGTGGTTACTCAAGTTCTGTCTGATTCACTGGCTGTTGATGTGTCAGAGTCCAGCTTGTTTTATCGTTCCATTGAGGGTAAAGTTATCTGCCGCTCGATTGTATCGGGTGACATTCGATGGGAATCAATAGATGATGCTTACCCTTTGCGTGTGAGCGACAAGGGCTCAAAACCTTTTGTAATGACTTATTAGCGATCGCCCTTCCACCCCCTAAACCATCCTCTGACCGGAAGTTTAGTAGCCGACCCTTTTTTCTCCATACTTTTCCAGCAGTTCAGCAATGAGGGAATCTTTCCCAACTGCACGCCACGTTTCGTATTTATAGCGCTCCGTACGCGAGAAGCTGTTATGAAGCTCTTCTCCACATTGCACTGTGAGGAGCCGATCCAGGGGCGGTTCAACGTCCTCCTGCTCAACAGAGTATAGATCAGTTCCAACAACCCACCCGCCAGGGGTAAGGTGCCACTCTCGGCAACTGCGACTTACAGACATTGAACCGCACCCTTTTCCAGTAAATTTCAGTATCTTACCCTGCCCCTAATCGGTAAGGCAGCGGCGCGATCGCTATTCATTGTACCAAAGGTGAGAATAGCAGCTTGGCTAACCATGATGATTACAGCAATTCTCAGTATGGGCATCAAAGCCAAGAGTTCACGCCCTACGGGCGTGAACTCTTGGCTTTGATGCCCGAAAACCGCGCGCCAAAGGCGCGCGGTTTTCGGGCCTGATTTCAAAATGAGAATTGCTGTGATGATTAACAACAATGTAGAAAATATCCGTAATAGAGAAAAATTACTTCATAATACAGGTGCGCTCTTAACCTGGTACTGTGGTGTGTCGCCTCGCCAGAACTCTGACCGTAAGAACAAATCTCTACAAGTTTCTAATCGGGTTTCCGGCCTCTCGCCTCTCGCCCCTTTGCGGCACCTAACTCATACGAAGGAGCTTCGCAGCCTCAAGTGGCTCTGGCGGGCAGTAACCCTTTAGCCAATATTTGGCTACTGAATCCCGAACGCGCTCTACAGATGCCGATTCGACCAAAGCTCATTATCGGTGCTGTTGGGGATAAGTGGCTTCTTAACTTCCTAATTTGCCTGGTATTGATTCTGCTGAATTTATAAGCTATCTGCATACAGCGCTTTACTTCAATTGAACAACCAGCCAAAACTGCAAATTTAAAAGAAGTGCCAGAAATTTTTGAATAGGAACAAAATTATGACGATTTCACAAGTAACTGGTCACAATGCGCAGCTTGACATCGCTCGTCGTTTCCACGCAGCACTTGTTACTCGTGACTGGAGTGCAATCCATGCTCTCCTAACAGACGATGCTCAGTGGACACTACCGGGAAACAACACGATCTCAGGTACCGCTAACGGATCCGACGCAGTAGTCGATCGTGCCCGCAAAATTGCAGACTATGGGCTGAAGTTTGAGCTACTGCATATTCTGGTGAGCCGAAACAATGTAGCGCTGTCTCTACACAACACGGCACAACAAGATGAGCGCATACTCGACGAGCATCTCGCTACAGTCTGTCAGCTCAAGAAGGGCAAAATCGCTGCGATCGAAACATTTCTCTCGGATGTTGATGGCATGAACGCCTTCTTTGTTTAAGTCAGAAGTGTGAGCATTCAGGCAGCTATCTATTAATAGGAGTAATTTCATGACGCAATCATTCTGGTTTTTTGGTTCTCACCTCACTATTGTTGCTGATCACACCACAACTGGAGGTAAATATGACCTGATTGAAGGCTATTTCCCACCTGGCTCACAAACTCCTCCCCATCTCCACACTCGCTATTCCGAACAGCTCTACGTGCTGGAAGGAGAATTCACCGTCTGGGCAGGGGAGAACAAGATGGTGCTAAAGGCGGGTGAAAGCTTCCTGATTCCAATTGGTACACCTCATGTTGTTGCAGCACTCGGCGATCAGCCCGCTCGTGGGTTGATTGTTGCTGCACCCAGTGCTTTTGCTCGGCTGATTGAAGCAGCAGGGACACAGAACGAAAACGAGCCATCGGATATGGGGCTGTTCGATCGTATTTCTTTCGAAATTGGTGACGAAATTCTGGGTATGCCCGGAGATTTGCCCCTCACATCAACCCAGGTTTAATAACTCCCACATTCTGGAAAAACAGTTATCATTATGGCTCAAGGGAATAAAACTACCCACTGCTGAAGGGATTGACTACCAGCAGTTGGTCACCGATACCACTGGATTTAGCGACTATCTGGAGCGACAAATCGCTGAGCATTCTGAATTGTTTCCAGCACGTATTGGAGAAGGCGATCGCAATGTCATCTCTTTTATGCTTTCACGAGTTCGGAACCTATAGCTAGTTGAACTTTTTCTGATAGCCAGGGTGTACACGCAAGTATTTCAGCCGTTTTTAAGATCAATATACGGAAAGATTCCATTGATTTTCCATATACGGAAGAACAATGGAATTTTTCTGTATATCTATCCCTGCCCTATCCCATATCAAGGCTTCTAGAGACAATCAAGGACAAAAAGCCGAAAGTTTCGGCTTTTTGTCTCAAGAAATACGAAAGAGTAAGGCTTCCAGTCATTTTCTTGGAGTATTATACGGAAAGATTCCATTGAATAAGTAGTTATACGTAACCGATACGCCGATTGAGTCCGTTGAGATTGTCTGGTTGCGATCGCCCTTTTGAAGGGGCAGTATGCAGTAGGGAGTGTGGAGGTTAAGATTTTGCGGTCATGAATATTTAACGTAGAGCATTTAAGATGATAAATTATAGCAATCCTAAATGGTTCATGAATTTTGGGATCCCATTTCAATCCTGAAATGCTTATCGGTCAACGGTTTCGGTCGTTAGATTTTTTACAAATGATTTAGAACTGCTATATAAGTCTGATCACAAGTTCGCAACACCAAAGAGCGAGAATAGGAGTTTCAAATATGGCTTTAGATCAACTCGAGGCATTTTTAAAGAAAATGCAGTCTGAACCTGCACTTAAAAATGAGGTGCTTGCTTCATCAACAGCAGATGAAGTTGCACAAATAGCACTAAAGCTTGGTTTTGAATTTTCAGGTGATGAATTATTGAGAATGTCAGGTAAGAAAGTTGGCAGGGTTACGGTTAAAAGAAAGGATCTTCCTGGAGAGTACTGGGGGAATTGAGCGATCGCTCTACCCAAGCTCAGATCGCACCCAAAACCCATCCAATAGACTAAGACAGAAACAGATAACCAATCTTGGTGAATGGTCAAAGCAAATTGGGATAAAGAAAAACTGAGCGAAAATTGGACTCTTTTACCAACCGAATTAAATCTGGTTGGTAAAAAGTTAGCACGAATCATCGCTTTTACTTCTGGCGATCGCCAAGTCTCAGGAATTTTATCTCGAACACTATGCGCGGTTACTTCAAGGATTAGCATCGCCATCATTACCCTAGCAGAATTGTTGATTTCTTAGCGCCGCCAACCATAGACTTGAGATGTTGGAGGAGCGCACCGCATAACAACGCCCATGCACACCGACCGCCGAAAGTTGATCGGTTATGGCAGAGGATACCTGCGGCGGTTGATGGGCAACGTTAGACCTCATTTCTCGTAAAGTCATAAGTTCTGGAATTCAAAGAAAAATGGGAAGTTACGATCAAGAAATAGCTAGTTTGGTCAACTTATGTCTCCTGGCAAGAAAGAGGAAACTACTTTAGAGAAGCAGTCAGCCGACCCAGATTCTTGGATATGGGCGTTTTGGGCAGGAGTAATACTAACTATTTTGTAACTACTCAGGTTAAAGAGCAGGGAGGACAGGGTTTCCAGCAAAGACGTGTTGGAGAGTCTTTAGCACATCAATGCCTTGCTTTCTCACATCAGTTTGCCACCCGCAGACCTGTCTCATCAGAATGCCCCACCTCAGCTTGTTGGATGACGACCTTCAGCCCTTGCTCAACCAATTCCAATTGCTCATCACAATGGGTATGCGTTGTACAGTGTTTCCTCCGAAAGCTCACACCCAACCACGTCCCGCAATAGGTCGCAGACCCGCATCGAAGGTAGCAGTTGTCCTACCATCAGGTACACCATCAACCCTGTGATCCCGCTGCCATACTGCACCACGCTGTTCACTTCGCTGGGAAATGTGGCTTGATTGAGGACTCCACAACAAGGGCACCGTTTCTCCTCGACTTGGTGTTCGCTTACCCACAAGCGCAACGGAGGTAAATCATGCACCTGACGTAAGACCCAATCGACCGCAACATCATGCAGTCCTTGTCCACACCCCTCACACTGCATAACTGCTCAAGATTCTTCTCCCTGTAAGGGTTTCAGGCTAATTGCCTCTCATCGCAGTCACACTCATGATCCCTTATTGAGGTGAACCTAACCACACTCAACATGAAATTTGCCTATACTTTCACTGAGGTAAGGGTTAAAAAGGAGATCTGATGGTTCATCCAGCGTCTGAGCGGCTTCAGCAAAATGCAGATCGAATCATGCACTTGTGGGAGGAGCGGGCACGGAATGAAATCAGTGCCTCTCTGCATCACAACTCGCTGATCTTGCAAAATTCACTACCCCAGTACTTGGACTTCCTCGTTACTGAACTGTCAACCACCATTGAACGCACACCGACTCGAATTAACGCCGATAAAGTGGAAAGCGATCGCATTGGCAGAAAACATGGACGCGAACGAGCAGGATATGCGGATTACTCAATCACTCAATTAATCTTGGAGTATCACATTCTCCGCCAGGTCATCTTTCAGGTGCTAGAAGAAGAAACACCCCTAACCTCACGGGAACGAGACATTATCATCACGTCTATTGAGCAAGCCGTCAATGATGCGGCAACGCAGTTCTCAGAAACGTTGAGCGAGATTCAAGAGTTGTTTATGGTGACACTGACCCATGATCTGAAAAACCCTCTGAATGTGATGAAAATGGGTACACAACTGGTTCTACGCCGCTTTGAGCCAGGGGATACGTACTTTGATGTCACCGCTAGAATGCTCGGTGCGATCGATCGACTCGACACGATGATTCAAAATTTGCTGGATGCGAGTCGGTTACGGGCAGGACAGGGATTGAGTCTGTCATTGGAGAATTGCGATTTAGAGCAACTCATTCGCGACATTGTAGAAGACTTAAACTTCGCGTATGAAAAACGCTTTGTGCTGTTTTCAGATGGCGCAGTTGAAACCCGTTGTAGTCGTAAGGAGCTACAACGGGTAATTGAAAATATCGCCACGAATGCAGTGAAATATGGTGCGCCTGATAGGCCAATCACTCTCACACTGCAATACACGGCAACGACAGTCCGCATCACGATTCATAACGAAGGTCAGCCTATTCCTCCAGAAGCACAGTCCATTCTCTTTCAGCAATTTCGCCGTACCAAGACTGCTGGAGAGCAAAAAGGATGGGGCTTGGGCTTATTTGTGTCGAAGAGCTTGATTGAAGCCCATCAAGGAATTATTGAGGTTGAAAGTTCAGAGGATAAGGGGACAAGCTTTATCATCACGTTGCCAATCGTCTCGACCGAGACAATTCAACCGTAGAGGTAATTCCCTTAATGGTTCTCTACCAAATTGGTTCTTGTGATCTCCTGCTAAAATCAAGCCCGTGAGAGACGCCAGCAAACAGGCTCGTAATTAATGTAAAAGTAGCGTGATTGGATAAAGCGTAATGTGAGCTCTGAGTGGTTGAGTCAGCAAATGAATGCGTTAAGTGAGCGAGTGCGTGCCCCCCTGCATGATGACGCTTATGATGACTCGTTCCCACTCCAGCACTGTTGCCCCAAGATCTGCCAGAGCTGAGTAATTCTCTAGAAGAACTGCGAATATCTCAAGAGGCAATGAATCTGCGAGTTTAGTGTCAGGAGATAGCCTCACAGCCTGAGCAATGTGTATGTGCTGGGGATGATGAAGCCGATAATCGCGACCTGTTGACCGTTGTGCTAGAGCAGGCTGGAGCCACGGTTTGATCCACCGCTTTGGTCAATGAAGCTTTGCAGGGGATGCAACAGTCGCAGCCTGATGTGTTGATTAGCAATGTGGGGATGCCAGGGCAGCATAGCTATGCGTTGCTTCGTCAGGTGCGGAATGAGTCTGATCGAGTCGGTATGGTTCCGGCGATCGCCCCTACCGCATACTCTACAGAAAAAGACCGCAAACAGTTATTAGAGGCAGGCTTTCAGCTTCACCTCTCTAAGTCTGGCTCTAACCCTCTCGCATAAATTTTTTGCTTCAAACTGACCGATCTGAAAAGCTGTCGCTGATGGAGTACCATCTCTGTCTGACCTAAAAAGAGAAAGCCAGTGGGATTAAGGACAGAATGAAAGCGAGTGAGGATGAAATTTTGAGCCTCCGGCGTAAAATACATCAACACATTACGGCAGATGAGTAAATCAATGGCAGGCAGGGGATTATCCCTCATCAGGTCATGCCGCTCAAATGTGACGAGGCGGGCAAGATCGGGAGAGAAACGAAGCTCTGGGGAGAAAACTGAATCTTGTCCGGTTGGCTTGAAGTATTTCTCTAACAGATTGGGAGGAAGCCCAATCGTATCTAAACTATTGTAAATACCGCTCTGTGCTTGCTGGAGCGCATCTGGATCGGCATCCGTGGCATAACACTGAATTCGCTGCTGACAAAATTCAACCCCTAAATTTTCTGCCAATAAGATTAAAAGGCTATAAATTTCTGCTCCGGTGGCACACCCTGCGCTCCAGATGCGAATCGGTTCATCGGATGGCTTACAGTCAATAATTTTAGGAATAATTTCGGTGGCTAGATAAATCCAGGCATTGCGATCGCGGAAAAAAGCCGTAAAGTTGATTAGAACATCATTTAGCAGAGCCAGGTGTTCTTCTGGATGACTTTGCAAACACTGTAGGTAGTTTTCATAGGTATCAATGTAAATTCGGTGCATTCGATGCCGAAATCGGCGCATCAACGTCGAGCGTTTATAGTGCGTTAAGTCGCACGCTCGGCTGTTCTTGAGGTAGTCCAACAGGGTTTCAAATTCTAGACTGGCTTCATCGGGGTTTTGAAACCGCTTCCCCCCTGAAGGCTCTGTATCGTACAAGTAGCTATTCTCGGAGTGATTTGGAACAAACATATGGCACTCCTCGCGCAGGCTTTGAGTACGAATCACATATAGCCTTAGACTGAGGTTACCGCTTGCGTACGAATTGGAAAGGGTTACGTTAAAAAAATTAACCTTTTTTTAGTAATCCAACTCTAAGGAGATTTCCAGATAAGAACTTCCCCATTATTTGGGAAAAAGGCGCGGCGAAGCCGCGCCTTTTTCCCAAATAATGGGGATATTGTTTCTCAGAAATCTCCTAAGAATCTTTGTGGTGCTGAATGGAGGTATGACATGGAATGCTAAACTATGGCTTCACATTCCATGTCATACCTCCATTCAGCACGGGGAGAATTTTTTCTGTCACGTTGTCAGCCGCTATCAGCCTATGATTCGTGAGTAAAACCTAGAATAGAGCGAATAGATACGAATCTATATTATCTTTAGACTGAGATCGTCATTTGCGTACGAATTAAGTATGTCTTCGTCCGAAAAACTTCAAGCTACCCTGAATGCCCTCAATACCCAACGAGCAAAGATCATCGGGGAAGGCTGGTTTTTGCAACATTGCTGGTTAGTGCAGGTCAAGCCCGGAGGCACTGCCCACACCGACTCTAAGTATTGGCAGGTGAGGAGCCGTCAACCGCTGTTTAATGGCAAGACCCTGAAGCACCTCAGAGCTGAGGAGGTGGAGGATTATAAGGCGGCGATCGCCCGAGGTCGGCAGATCACGCAGGTCGATCGGCAGATTAAGAAACTTCAACAACAGCTCAGTCAACAGGCTTCTACAGCAGATGTCTCAGGAGACGTTTCAATTCTCTCCCGATCAACCCCACAGGAAACGTCCCTCCCGGTGCCCATGCTGGTAGGTAGTTCTCAGCGATCGCCAAAAGAATCGGTAGAACAGCCTCTAGTAAAATTCGCTGATCTGGCCGAGCAGGAGTGCCTTGTTAAAGAAGTGCTTGCGAGTAGTCAGGCATTGAGAGCTTCACTGCGCCAGTCAGTTGCGCTTTGCAAACAGTTAGGGGCAAGGAATACTGACCTGAGAAAAGGGCATCCCCGCGCTTAGGATCACGAACAAAATAACCTGTAATTCTTGTTGTGAGAGGGGCAGCTTTGCCGCCCCTCTCACAACAAGAATTACAGGTGAATAAATACGCGATCCTTAGTAGGCGTGAAGCATACTTTGCTTGGCACAGGCGAGGCGATCGCCCCCTACGAATCCTAAATTTCTTCTGTAAGCTTTAATTTTTCAGCCAAATTGTCTTGGCTTAATACTTCGTTGCCCATCACGGCTTGCCGAACTAATTTCGCTCGTTGTTGAGCGTCCTCAGCTTTTTTCAATAGCAGGTCTGCCGCTTCCGGCTCATTCATCTCACGTAGATGACTGGCGGTATGCTTCATTAACATCTCACTAGCTTCGATCGTGCGGATGCCATCCCAAAGGGTTTCTTCGATGGATTGGGTTACTTCCGCTAAAAGGGAATTGAGCGAATAGGCGTGCCCGGTATGGCAGCGAAAGCGCAGCAGGTTTCCTTCTTTTAACTGCAACAGTACGCCGTGACATTCAGGACAGGTAAAGGGAGACAGATCGCCTAGCCTCATGATGCCCATCTCCAGCCCATTGTCTTCTCGCGCCACACCCACTTCAACACCCATCTTTTCAGACACCGGACTTTCCTCCTGCTCAGGAATCTCTTTGTTTACTAAATCCCCTAACAACGCTCCTATTTGGCTGATCGGTACACAATAATCGACTTCTACTGCTTGCAGTGCCGCCCTGGGCATGGAGGGGTACAGGGCTTCGATTGGGTCTTGAACAATTGCAATGCCGCCACGCTCTTTGATGGCATATAGCCCAGCCGCACCATCATCCAGACTGCCCGTTAACACAATGCCAATGACTCGTGTGCCATACGACCAGGCAGCCGAGCGAAACAAAACATCCACAGCCGGACGAAAGCGGTTTTCTTTGGGGCCCCGCGAGAGCCGAACTGTCCCTGGCTCCACCAACAAATGATGATCGGGGGGAGCGACATAAATATGACCCGAGCGAATGGGTTCCTGGTCAACGGCTTGCGTCACGGAGAGGGGGGTGAGCCGCGCCAAAATTTGGGGTAACAGGCTTGGGTTGTCTGGAGAGATATGCCAAACGATGAAGATTGCCGCAGGAAAGTTAGAGAGCAGTTGAGAAATCAGCGTTTCAAAGGCTCTGAGTCCTCCAGCTGATGCACCGATGACGATAATGTCTGGCTTTGGCACGCAACGCTCCTGCTCATCGTGAGTTTCGGGCAACGCCTAGACTCAGAAGCTAACATACTCTTTCAGCAGATAATACTTCCTCAGGGTTAGTTTATCGCGCTGTGCGGGTTGATTAAGTACGGTGGTGTGGGACACTTCGTGCCCCACACCACCGTTGCTGTACTTAACGCACTTACACATTGCTATATAGCGGGATTCAGGTTTATTCAGTACAGAAGGTGGTGTGTGGCGCGTCGCGCCCCACACCACCTTCTGTACCTAGCGCACTTACACATTGCTATAAGTTAGAGGTAATGTATGCGGTAGCAAAGTCCAGGTTGACGGCATCTTCTCAGCACCTCAGCAGATTCGTTCTGTCACCGCAGTTCCGTCACAATATAAGTAAGCGATCGCCCTTACGTTTGCAAGATAGTAGTGACGACACATGCCACCCAGACGCGGTTCCAAAAAGCCTTCATCCAATGCTTTCGATCAACCCCCTCAGCCACCGCAGAGCAGTGGCAATCCAACAGACAACCCTTCTAAGTTATTTCCGGTGGTGGGAATTGGAGCTTCGGCTGGAGGTTTGGAAGCGTTCACCCAATTGCTGAATCATTTGTCAACCGATACGGGCATGGCCTTTGTCCTGATTCAACATATGCCTGCCCATCCTGAAAGCGCGTTGAGTGCGATTCTGGCGAGAGCGACCCAAATGCCCGTGCAGGAAGTGCAGGACGGCATGGTGGTAGCTCCCAATCAGGTGTATGTGATTCCGCCCAATTTTTCGATGACGATCGCGCAAGGGGTCTTAAGACTAGAGCCTCGTTCAAAGGCAAATGGCGTATTTATGTCGGTCGATATGTTTTTGCTCTCCCTGGCAGAGGAGCGGGGCAACAAGGCGATCGGCGTTATTCTATCGGGGGGCGATTCGGATGGGACTCGGGGCATTCAAGCCATCAAAGGGGCTGGGGGTGTCACCTTTGCTCAATGTGAGAATACGGCACAGGTCGGTAGTATGCCCAATACGGCGATCGCCACAGGTCAGGTAGACTTCGTTTTACCGCCCGATCAAATTGCTGCGAAACTGGCAGAAATCAGTCTGCACCCTTACATCACTCAAACCCCCCCGCCTCTTGAATTAGAAGCCATCCCAGCCGAGAATGAGAATTCTCTCACGGTGATCTTTAGTTTGCTGCGAAAGGCAACGGGCGTTGACTTTACCCACTACAAACAAACCACCTTAGGTCGCCGCATTCAGCGCCGGATGGTGCTGTACAGGCTAGAGAGTCTGGAGGATTACGCTCGTTATCTTCAGAGCAACCCGCCAGAGGTGATCGCGCTCTATCAAGATTGCTTGATTCATGTCACCAGTTTCTTTCGTGACCCGGAAAGCTTTGATGCTTTAAAAAATCTGGTTTTTCCTGCCATTTTGAAAGAGCGATCGCCCGGTAATCCGATTCGGATCTGGGTAGCGGGCTGTTCCACCGGGGAAGAAGCGTACTCGATCGCCATCTGTCTGCTGGAGTTTCTCGCGGATCAGCAGCCCCGTGTGCCGATCCAAATTTATGCCACGGATATCAGTGAGACAGCGATCGAACATGCCCGTAGCGGCATCTACACCGTTAGCCAGGTTGCCAATGTTTCCCCCCAACGGCTCTATCGGTTTTTTGCCCAGGTGGAGGGGGGCTACCAGGTCAGTAAGGCGGTGCGCGAGGTGTGTGTCTTTGCCCGACAAAACCTGATCAGTGATCCGCCCTTTTCGCGGCTGGACTTAATTAGCTGTCGCAATGTGTTGATTTATCTGGGCAATCCTTTGCAGAAAAAGCTCTTGCCCATTCTGCATTATGGCTTGAAGCCCACAGGCTTTCTCATGGTCGGCACCTCAGAAACGGTGGGGGATTTTACAGACCTGTTTGCGTTGTGTGACAAAAAGAACAAAATTTACGCCAAAAAACTCACAACGGCTCGCCCCAACCTGGATCTGACTGCCAGTTCGTATCCTTCAACCATCATGGAGCCTCAAACGCTGGAACCTGAGCATCTCCCTAACGATCTGGAGTTGCAACGAGAAGCCGATCGCATTGTGTTGAATGAATACGCTCCTGCTGGGGTGGTGGTGGATAGCAACCTGGAGATTCTGCAATTTCGCGGCAAGACCAGCCCTTATCTGGAGCCGATTCCCGGTCGTGCCAGCTTAAATTTGCTGAGAATGACCAAAGGAGAATTGCGGCGAGAGTTAGAGTCGGCGATGTATCAGGCAAAACAGCAGAAGTTGCCCGTTAAACGAGACGGCTTACAGGTGCGAGAATCCGATCGCATTCGATCGATTACGATCAATGTCACACCGCTTCAGGTGGGGCAGAACCAGTCGTGCTTTTTAGTGCTGTTTGAAAGTGCTACAACGCTGGAGTTAACCGCTGCACCCGGCGATGGCAGCCCCTCTACTAAACGCAAGACCCCTGATGTGCAGGAGATCGATCGGCTCAAGCAAGAACTGACGATGACCCGCGAACATCTGCAATCGATCATTGAGGAGCAGCAAGCCACCAATCAAGATTTGCGGGCGGCCAATGAAGAAATTTTGTCAAGCAATGAAGAATTGCAAAGCACGAATGAGGAACTGGAAACGGCAAAAGAAGAAATCCAGGCGGCAAATGAAGAACTGAACACCGTCAATGATGAACTGCGCCGCCGCACGCAAGAAGCCACTCAAATCAGCAATGATTTACAGAATTTGCTCAACAGCATTCATATTCCGATCTTGATGCTGGGGTCGGATCTGCAAATTCGGCAATTTACCCCCGCAATGGAAGGGATCTTTAACCTGATCTCAACCGACATTGGGCGACCCCTGAGCGACATCACTCACAAGCTAAACGTGCCCAACCTGGAGCAGCAAATTTTAGAGGTGATTCGGACGCTCAACTTAAAAACTCAGGAGATCCAGGACCGAGACGGACGCTGGTATCATCTGCGAATTCGCCCCTATCGCACCGTAGACAACAAAATTGATGGGGCAGTGCTGGTATTGATTGACATTGACGACCTCAAACGCAGTAATGCTCAGTTGATAGAAGCGAGAAACTATGCGGATGCGATCGTTGAAACGGTCTGGGAACCGCTGATTGTGTTAAATGGCGACTTGCAAGTGATCACCGCCAATCATTCGTTCTATGAAAAATTTCAGGTTTCAATGGTGCAAACCGAGGAGCATTCAATTTTTGAACTGGGTAACGGACAGTGGAATATTCCCCAACTGCGATCGCAACTCGAAGAGATTATTACCAGCAGTACCCCGTTTCAAGATTTTCGGGTTGAGCATCAGTTTGACCATATCGGGCATAAAGTCATGCGACTCAAGGCTCGCAAAATGTCGATGAGTAACAATGCTCAGATGATTTTGCTGGCGATCGAAGACATCACAGAGTAAAGTCAGTTAGAAGCGGAAACTTAATAGTCAAAGTTCCTAATCCCTTTAGTTCCGCTTTAGTTAGACTTAGAAAAACCTCTCCTTTTGCTGAGATTTAACGATCGCTCAGAGGCAAAACTCTTAACGAGAATGTCGGATAGATCCCTAGCAGATGGCACTATCAAAGGCAAGCTCGATGAGCAATGACCAGACTGAGCAGCATTTTCAGATGATTCGTCAATGGCTGATGACTCTGCAACCGAAAAATATTGCAGGTTGGGATGAAATCGAAGCCGTCCTTGAAGATCTGCAAGTGAGCTATGAGCAGATGCAAACCTGCTTAGAAATAGCCGAAATTACTCAGGAAGATCTCTCCCAACAAAATCAGCGGATCGCCACAGCGTATAACCATTACCGCGATCTATTTCAGTCTGCGCCGATCGCCTACCTTGTTTCCGATGCCAAAGGGGTGATTTTAGAAGCGAATGGAGCGATCGCCCACCTCTTAAACGTGCCCCAGCCCTATCTCGCCGGGAAACCGTTGATGCTGTATGTGGCAGAGGGCGATCGTTCAGCCTTTCGCAACCATTTAAGCCAGCTTCCTTATGAGAGCGATCGCCAAATTTGGCACATGACCGTGTGCCCGCGAGGGAGACAACCCTTCGCCAGTGAATGGCATATTGCGACCCTTGATGCCTCTACAAAGCCGGATGTGCCTCATTCTGACAGACAAATCGAGATCCGGATTGCGGTGTACGACTTGAGCCGCTCCCAGCCAGAGAATGCTCCATTAGAGCCTGGAGCGTTGATGCAACCTGCAACCCTCACGCCTCAACCCTCACCTCCTGCACTGCCATTGCCTCAATCCCTTGATGGGTTGCGGGTACTTGTGGTAGAAGATGAGGCAGATATCCGTGAGTTTGTGACCGCGGTCTTTGAGGCACACGGTATTGGGGTGAAAACGGTTTCGAGTGTCGCTGCCGCCTTGGAGGCGTTAGAGCAGTTCCGCCCCGATGTGTTGCTGAGCGACATTCGGATGCCCGAGAGGGATGGCTACAGCCTAATTCGGCAGATCCGAGCGTTAGAAGGACAGATGGGAAGACACATTCCTGCGGCTGCGATGACGGCCTATCTAGAAGAAGATCGGGAAAAGGTGATTAAGGCTGGCTTTGAGGCTCATCTCCACAAACTGGCTCAACCGAGTGAGTGGGTCGAGCTAGTGGCTCAATTGGCTAGAGAGGCTTCTAGTCTGGGGCATGACGCGTTGGACTAACCTTAGAAATAGCAAGAGGAGAGCCAGGGATGACGATCCCAGAAACCCCAAATCCTTCGGAGACAACTTTTTGGGGTGATAGCGAGATGGCAGCGTTCATGCGCTCCTACGACTGGTCAACTACCCCATTAGGTGCTGTCGAAACCTGGTCGCCAAGCCTGCGAACCCTGGTTAGCACCATGCTTCCGTCTCGCTTTGCCCAAAGCATTTTCTGGGGAGAAGACTACATCCAGCTTTACAACGATGCCGTGATTCCCATCTATGGCGCAAACCACCCCAAGGCATTGGGGCAACCCGCGAGAGAGACCTGGGCAGAAATCTGGCATGACCAGGTTAAGCCGATGTTTGAAAGTGTCAGGACTACGGGCGAAGTCTTCTTTGCGGTAGATCAGCTTTTTCACCCCATGCGCTTTGGCTACCTGGAAGAGACCTACTTCACGCTCTGCTATAGCCCCGTTCGGGATGAGACGGGCCAGGTGAGTGGGATGCTTTGTACCTCGACTGAGACGACTCAGCAAGTGATTGGTCAACGTCGCTTGACCATGCTGCGAGAGCTAGCGGTGGCGGTCAGTGGAGCAAAAACGCGATCGTCCGCCTACCTCACTGCTGCCGCTGCGCTCAATCCTTACGATATTCCCTTTGCCCTGTTCTATCAGGTCAATGGCAACCTGGCAGAACGGGTCGCTTTTAGTGGGTTGAGCGCAGACAGTGCCATTGCGCCAGAAGAAATTAATCTGACTGAACAATCGGATTCCTGGTCGCTGATGGAGGTTTTCCAGAGCCGTGAATCCTTGCTGATAACCGATGTGGTCGATCGCTTCGGAGCATTCCCCGTCGAACCCTGGGGAGAAAGCCCCCGTTCTGCCTTCATTCTCCCGATTCTATCCAGCAACAAAGAAGCGGTGGAGGGTTTGCTGGTGGCAGGGATCAGCCCCCGGCTTGAATTCAATGCCGACTATCGCGCATTTCTGGGGCTGGTGGCTCAGCAGGTGGAAAGTGCGATCGCCATCGCTCGCAGCTATGAGGAGGATCATAAACGGGCTGAGGCTTTGGCAGAACTCGATCGCGCCAAAACCACTTTTTTCAGCAATGTATCCCACGGATTTCGGACGCCGCTGACGCTGATGTTGGCACCGTTGGAAGATGCGTTGGCGACGTTGGCCGAACGGGCTGATCTGAAAGAACCGCTCCAGGTCGTGCATCGGAACGGGTTACGGCTGCTAAAG
Source organism: Leptolyngbya sp. FACHB-8 (assembly GCF_014695575.1). GTDB lineage: Bacteria > Cyanobacteriota > Cyanobacteriia > Elainellales > Elainellaceae > Vacuolonema. The sequence goes on from NZ_JACJOO010000078.1 coordinate 56,456, forward strand.
CTGGTCAATATGCTTTTAGACTTCTCGCGCATGGAGAGCGCTTACCCCGAAGGGGGAACTGCTTCGCACCGCATCTCTTCCAGTTATCAACCAACCGATTTAGCCACTTTTACGGCTGAACTGGCTAGCGTGTTTCGCTCGGCGATCGAGCGGGCAAATTTGCGCCTGGTGGTGGATTGCCCTCCTCTGCCTGAGCCTGTTTACGTCGATCGGGAGATGTGGGAAAAGATTGTGCTGAACCTACTCTCCAATGCGTTTAAGTTTACGTTCACGGGTGAGATTGCCGTTCGGCTGCATCTCGCAGGTGAGCAGGTTGAACTTAGCGTAGAAGACACGGGCATTGGCATTCCAGCCAGCGAAATTCCGCGTTTGTTTGAGCGGTTCTACCAGGTCAAAGGTTCCCAAGGTCGCACGATTGAAGGATCAGGGATTGGCTTGTCGCTGGTGCAAGAATGGGTCAAATTGCAGGGTGGCACGGTTCAGGTGAGCAGTATAGAAGGGCAGGGCACTTGCTTTAAGGTTGCCATTCCCACCAGATACGCCCATCTTCCCCCTGACCGGGTTGGGGCAAGCCCTAGCGCGCCTGTCACCTCAATGGGAGCCTCTCCCTATGTTGAGGAAGCATTGTGGTGGCTTCCCGAAACGGATGAAATCATCAAACCTTCCGCAGACCCAGCAGAACGGAGCCAGAGTTTCTCTCCCTCCTACTCTCACACGGCCTCCTCGCCATCGAACCGAGTTCTATTGATGGATGACAACGCGGATATGCGCGACTACGTGAAACGGTTACTCAGCCAACGCTGGCAGGTAGAAACCGCTGCTAATGGTGCGATCGCCCTCAACCTAATCCAACAACAACTCCCCGATCTGGTACTGACGGATGTAATGATGCCGGAGGTCGATGGTTTTCAACTGCTGAAGGCACTCCGGGCTGACCCCATCACAAAAAGTATTCCAATTATTTTGCTGTCAGCACGAGCAGGGGAAGAAGCCACCGTCGAAGGACTGGAAGCCGGAGCCGATGATTACTTGATCAAACCCTTCTCAGCCCGTGAGTTAATGGCACGAGTCGAAACCCAACTCCAAATGACCCGGCTCCGCCAGGAGCTAGCCGCCAACCGTTTCAAGAATGAGTTTCTCATGACCGTCACCCATGAACTGCAATCGCCCCTGGCAACGATTCTGGGATGGGCACGATTTCTCCAAACCAAACCTCTTGATCCAGAGACAACGGCACGAGCACTTGCCACGATCGAGCGCAACGCCACCATCGAAGCAAAACTGATCAAGGGCTTGCTAGATGTTGCCAGCATTCTTTCTGGAAAGCTGCGCTTGAAGTCTCAAGTCGTTGACCTGGCTTCTCTGACACAAAATGTGACGACAACATTCCGCGAAGTCGCCCAGGCAAAGCGCATTCAACTCGTCGAAAAAATATCGAAGAAGTTGCGGGGAGATATTTTTGCTGATGGCGATCGCCTCAAACAAGTCATCACTAACCTGCTGGAGAATGCCATTAAATTCACACCAGAAGGTGGACAGGTCATCATCCAGTTAGAACGCCGCAAATCTGGGGTGCAAATTATGGTCAGCGACACCGGAATCGGCATTCATCCTGATTTTCTTCCCTATGTTTTCGATCGCTTCACCCAGGCAGAAGTCCCCAGCCGTCAGACACCAGGAGGAGTAGGCATTGGGCTGGCGATCGCCCGTCACCTGGTTGAATTACATCACGGTACGATCGAGGTAGACAGTGCCGGAGAAGGACAAGGCGCAACGTTTACCGTTTGGCTACCTTTAGCTCAATAAGACAATATAGCGAGGGATATTTTTCACGATACGGTGAAGCTGGCACTGCAAAAAGATGGGTGGACGATTACTGGCAACGTGATCGGTGTAGAAATTCTTAATGCTTCCCAAAAAGTTAGCCAATGGCAGCAATTAACTGTGCCTAGATAACGCTATTAAACCTGGATACAGCCCCTAACGTTAGATTGCGTGAGCGATCAAGTTATGCAACGACCTAAATCTGAAACCGTCACTTTAAAGGACATCCTGATTACGGAGGAGCTAGCCCAACGCCCGCCCCGTTCGCCTAACTTGCAAGCAGAGAATCAGGCAATGCGATCGCTGGCTCAGCAGATGGCGCGAGATTCCCAAAGCCTGATGCAAACCCTGGCAGACACGGCGCTGGAACTGTGTCAGGCAGGCACAGCAGGCGTTAGCTTACTGGAAACCACAGCGGACGGAGAAAAATGCTTTCGCTGGAATGTGTTGGCTGGAACCCTAGCCCATCATGCCGGTAGCACGACCCCCCACCACTTTAGCCCCTGCGGGGTTTGCCTCGATCAGGGCACTCCCGTCCTTTTTTCTCACCCTGGATCTTATTTCACCTACTTTCAGGCAGCCAATACTCTAATCGTCGAAGGCCTGGTGTTGCCTCTGATGGCTGATCATCACGCCCTTGGCACGATCTGGATTATGTCGCACGATGAGCAGCGGCACTTTGATGCAGAAGATGTGCGAATCATGACCAGCCTGGCAGACTTTACCGCCACCGCCCTGCTCTTAAATCAGCGACAAACGCGTGAATTGCTGGCGGTCAATGCAGCTTTAGAGGCAAAAGTTGAAGAACACAGACATGCAGAAGCGCAATTACGGGCTTTAATCTCCAATCTTCCCGGTGGGGCAACGTTTGTGCTCGATCGCGATCTCCGTTATTTGCTGGCAGAAGGAGAAGCCCTGGCGATCGCCGGATTCAAACCCGAAGACTTTGTGGGGCGAACCATTTTTGAGGTGCTGCCGTCCGACCTGGCCGCAAAGTATGAGCCGCTATACCGTCAAGCCTTCGCGGGTGAGCCGTTTGAACATGAGCACCAGGCTCACGACCGCACCTACATTTCACGGGGAACACCGCTTTATTCGCCGGAGGGTGAAGTCTACGCGGTGCTTGCGGTTTCCTATGACATCAGCGATCGCATCTACGCCGAAGCCGCGTTGCGCCAATCGGAAGAAAAATATCGATCGCTGTTCAACTCAATGGACGAAGCCTATGCGGTTGTCGAAGTCCTGGCAGATGACAACGGCGAGTGGAACGATTTCCTGTTTTTGGAAGTTAATCCCGCTTTCGTGAAGCAGACCGGCATGGAGTATCCGGTCGGACGTAAAGCCACGGAACTTCTAGGGACACCCAATTTAAATTGGGCAAAAATTTATGGGCGTGTTGCCGAAACGGGTGAACCGATCCGGGTTGAAGAAGGCGAAGCCACCCTGGGTCGCGTTTTCGACCTGTATGTTTTCCGTCTGGGTGGAGACGGTAGCCGCCGCGTGGCCGTCCTATTTACCGACATCACCGATCGCAAGAAAGCAGAAGCAGCCTTGCAGGAAAGCGAAGAAAGACAGGCTTACTTACTCAGGTTAAGTGATGCTTTACGTCCACTTTCAGACCCAATTAAGATCCAGTGGCAAGCTCTAAATATCGTCGGTGAATACTTGGATCTTGACCGTGTCCTATACAGCGAAATCGATCCGGATGTCACAACATACACCGTCTATGTCAATTATGTGCGGGAGGGATTTCCCTCTTATACCGGCAGTTACCCAATACGCCTTTTCGCTGAATCCGTAAAAAATTTACGCCTGGGTAAAACGTCTGTCATTTACGACGTAGAAAATGAGGAGCAGTTTAACGAAGAGGAAAGAGCGATCTGCCGGGGCATTAATGTGCAGGCATTCGTTGTGGTGCCACTGATTAAACAAGGACAGTGGGTTGTCAATGTTGTGGCCCATTACAGCAAAGCTCGCAACTGGACGCAGTATGACGTTTCAATCTTGGAAGAAACGGCGGAAAGAACTTGGGCGGCGGTCGAACGTGCCCGCGCCGAAGCCGCCCTACGCGAATTGGAAGTTCAACGGATTCGAGAACAATCTGCCCTTGAACAAGAACGCCAACGCGCCGAATCCTTGGCAGAACTCGATCGCGCCAAAACCCTCTTCTTCACTAACATCAGCCACGAATTCCGCACCCCGTTAACGCTATCACTGGCTCCGTTACAAGACGTGTTGAGCGATCTCGAAGAGAAATCTGCTAACGCAGATCGCAACCATCCCCTCGACCCCATTCACCGAGAACGGTTAGAACTCATTCACCGCAATAGCCTCCGCTTATTGAAACTGGTCAATACCCTGCTCGACTTCTCCCGCATTGAAGCCGGACGCATGGCAGCAGCGTACGAACCAACGGATTTAGCTCTGTTTACAACTGAACTCGCCAGTGTGTTTCGGTCAGCGATCGAACGCGCAGGTTTACAGTTGATTGTCGATTGCCCCCCCTTACCCGAACCTGTTTACATCGATCGGGAGATGTGGGAAAAGATTGTTCTAAATTTGCTCTCTAATGCCTTTAAATTCACCTTTACAGGCGAAATCCGAGTCAGCTTGCATGCGACCGATGGCAATCAAGCCCTCCTCCAAATTAAAGACACAGGAACCGGAATTGCCCCAGAACACTTGCCTCATCTGTTTGAGCGGTTCTACCAAATCCGAGGAACCCAGGCACGAACCCATGAAGGATCAGGCATCGGTCTTACCCTGGTGCATGAACTGGTGCGACTACAGGGTGGCACGATCGAGGTCAGCAGCACAGTAGGAGAGGGAACTTGTTTTGCGATCGCCCTGCCGTTTGGGACAGAACATCTGCCCAGCGATCGACTTCAACTTGAAGGCGATCGCCAACCCACTCGAACTTTGGCATCCACTGCAGTGAGAGCCACCTCTTATATGGAAGAAGCCGAGCGATGGCTTCCAGCACAGAAAAATTGGGAACAGACCATTGAGAATACGGAAGAGCAGACTGTTCAAACTGCCAATTTCTCCTCATGCCCGACAGTTGCTTCTGCTCATGTACTCTTAGTGGATGATAATGCCGACATGCGAGAGTATCTGACTCGTATCTTGAGTGAGCACTTTCAAGTCAAAGCGGCTGCAGATGGAGCAACGGCTCTGACTGTGGCCCAAGAACAAGTGCCCGATCTCATCCTAAGCGATGTCATGATACCAGGGCTAAATGGATTTGAATTGCTTGAGGCATTGCGAGCCGACTTGCGTACCAGGGAAGTACCGATCATCCTACTTTCTGCTCGTGCTGGAGAAGAAGCGATCGCCGAAGGACTGGAAGCCGGCGCAGATGATTATTTGATCAAGCCCTTCTCAGCCCAAGAACTGATTTCTCGTGTCACGGCTCATCTTCAGATGGCGCAACTCCGTGGAGAAGCCCTTCGGCAGGAACGAACGATAAATCGTCAAAAAGATGAGTTCATCTCTGTTGTTTCCCATGAACTGAACACACCCTTAGTGTCTATTCTTGGCTGGACGCGCATGTTGCGGAGTAATCCGCCCAGTCCAGTGATGCTAAACAAAGCCCTAGACACAATCGAACGTAATGCAACCCTACAAAGCAAACTGGTACAAGATCTCCTTGACCTGTCCCGCATCACTGCAGGTAAATTCCGGCTGAATCTTCAACCGATTGAACTGCAACCTGTGATTGAAGCCGCGATCGCAACGGTGACTCAAACCGCAGCAAACAAAGGAATTAACCTAACGTGGCAGGAAAATGCCGCAGAACCCCTTGTCGTGATGGGAGATGGCGATCGCCTTGGGCAAGTCATCTGCAATCTCCTGACCAATGCCATTAAATTCACTCCCGAATCTGGCAGTGTCACCCTTGAACTATCCGTGATTCATGACGATCGTGCTTCGGATACTTCCTATGCTGAAATTCGAGTTACGGATACAGGGATTGGGATTGTGACTGATTTTCTACCCTATGTCTTCGATCGCTTCAGCCAAGCTGAAAGGGCACACTCAGCCAAGGGATTAGGTTTGGGATTAGCGATCGCCCGTCACATTGTCGAACTGCACAATGGCTTGATTCGGGTAGAAAGCTCAGGAGAAGGGCAGGGGGCAACCTTTATCGTTAGGTTGCTCCTTGTGCAACAGGTGAAATGCTCTCTACCTCCAGAAAGCAAATTTTAGATAGAGATAACGGTACAGTAGCTTACCTCATAGACATTTATTGTTATCTCTATCTGGAATTCGCGAAACTTGGGAGAATGGGTGGGTTGGCATCATGGATGGGAGGGAGGGGAATGGTGCCTAAGGTAATTGTGGTGCCGATCGATGGACGAGCGAAGTTGGTAACCTCAGTTCGGGTTAAGGGCGTTTTCGAGTGCCGCGCAACGCGTGGCACTCGAAAACGCTCATTTTGGCGTGCGCTTTGCGCACGCCAAAATGAGCACTTCAGCTTATCCCGAACTGAGGTTAAATAGGATTTTAGGGAATGCGTTATAACAAGTAAGGTTAAATGCACACAACAAAAAGCAAGGTGACGCTTTGCGTCACCTTGCTTTTTGTTGTGTGCATTTAACACGACATGATATTACAGGGAAAAGAAACGTTGAAACGAGAAGCTAAACCAGGGCACACTTAAAAACACAACTTCCATAGCGGAAGCTAATGGGCATGAGCCATTTCTGGTAGTCCATCTGGTATGGTATTTGCCAAACTCGCTGGCGTTCGCATGACTCGTTCCAAAATGTCCTCACTCAGGTTCACAAAAGCCTGGGATTTTCGTTGCCGCGGGCGTGGTAGGGGAATGGGCATATCCAGACTAATTTGCCCGTTTTCGATGAGGAGGACGCGATCGCCCAATGTCACTGCCTCATCCACATCATGGGTAATTAGGAAAACCGAAAACTGCTGTTCGAGCCAGAGGTCTTCAATCAGCCGCTGCATCTCAATGCGGGTAAGAGCATCGAGAGCCCCAAGGGGTTCATCCAGCATCAGCAAGCGTGGCTCTCTGACCAGCGCCCTCGCCAGGGCAACCCGTTGTTTCTGTCCACCCGACAGAACAGATGGAAATTCATTAGCGCGATCGGCTAAACCTACCTGCTCCAGGGCTTGCTGTGCCTTTTGCTGCCAGTTTTTCTGCTGAAGTCCCAGGCCAATGTTTCCTAGAACCCGTTCCCAGGGGAGAAGGCGATCGTTTTGGAACATCGTGCACGTGGCTCGGTTACGACCTTTTAGGGGCATTCCATCGATCAGAATGCCTCCTTGTGTCGCGGCCTCAAAACCCGCAATCAGCCGCAGGAGAGTGCTTTTGCCGCCGCCACTGCGCCCAACGATAGCTACAAATTCTCCGGGGGCAATGTCTAAATCAAGATTCCGAAGAACCTGGGTTTCTCCATAGGTTTTCGTTAAACCCATCACTTTCACATCTGCACCGTTTACCCGTTCCATGTGATACACCTTATTTCCTTGCAAGAAGTGACTTAAATGGCTGACATTAAAAAGCTGATTCTTCGCCCCTGCTATAGGCACAAAGAAAACAATGTTGCTGTTAGACCGATTGGTAGTTTGGGTTCCACTTCAACCATTTCTTTTCGACCATACGAGTGACTGAATCTGCCAGTTTGCCAAGGATTGCGTACATTAAAATACTGAGGACAACGACATCCGTTTGCATAAACTCGCGGGCATTCATAGCCATATAGCCAATACCCGAATCGAGGGTAATCGTTTCAGCCACAATCAACGTTAACCACATAATTCCGAGGGCATAGCGCACACCCACTAAAATTGAACTCAGTGCCCCCGGAAAGATCACCTTTCGGAACAGCGACCATCCCTGTAAACCGTAGGATTTTGCCATCTCAATCAATTGCGAATCAACGCTACGAACCCCATGAAATGTATTGAGATAAATAGGGAAAAAGACACCCAATGCAACCAGAAAGATCTTCGCTTCTTCTCCAATACCAAACCACAAAATGACGAGTGGAATTAGCGCTAAATGCGGAATGTTGCGGATCATCTGAACGGAAGTATCCAGCGCCTTCTCCGCAGAACGGGCAATGCCATTGAGCAATCCCAACGCAAAGCCAATACTGCCTCCAATGAGAAAGCCAACGATCGCTCGAACGGTGCTGATGATCAGGTTTCGGGATAATTCTCCAGTCAACGTGAGCCGTACACCTGCAACGACAACATCAGACGGGGCAGGTAACACACGGGTAGAAAGCCACTCAAATTTCACGAAAACTTGCCAGAGAATGAGCAGAGTAATCGGCAAGATCCAGGGAATGATCTGCGTGATAGCTCGATTAGAATAGCTGCGTTGCATCTCTAAAACTCCAGGGGGCGATCGCTCTACTGTTGGCTAACCGTCTTTTTATGTATTGAAGGCAACTCCATCACCACTACCTGATCAACATCAATGGGTTTTGGAATTAACTTCAGACGATGAAATGTATCGGCTAATTCCTGTTGATAGGCCACAATCTCAGGTGTAATTGGGTTCAAGCCATAGCTGGTGCGTTTGGCAACGTGCTCTAGTACCTCAACACCAACGCCGAGGAGGGGTGAGGTAAGTTCGGCAACCTCTCGGGGGCGCACTTTGGCCCATTCCGCTGTCTCTGCAATCACATCGAGAATGGTCTGGAGGCGATCGGGATGGGTTTGGGCAAAGTGCTGCGAGGACAAGAAGAACTCTCGGTTAGCAACAATGCCTTGCCCGTCCGTGAGGATACGAGCATCAGTGGCGTGTTGAGCGGCAGCTAAATAGGGATCCCAGATCGCCCATGCGTCCACATTCTTGCGCTCAAAAGCGGCTCGGGCATCGGCGGGCGGCAGAAATACAACGTCCACATCGGCATAATCCAGGCCAGCCTTCTCCAGAGCTTTGACAACAAAGTAATGGACATTCGAGCCTTTGTTAAAGGCAATCTTTTTGCCTTTCAGATCAGCCACCTTCTGAATGGGGGAATTGGGCGGCACCAGGATAGCCTCTCCGGCTGGGGTGGGAGGTTGGCTGGCAACGTAAAGCAGTGAGACTCCTGCGGCCTGGGCGTTAATGGGAGGGGCTTCTCCGGTATGGCCAAAATCGAGCCGACCTGCATTCAGAGCTTCAAGCAACTGGGGGCCTGTGGCAAATTGGTTCCAACGCACTGTGACGCCAAGGGGCCGCAAGCGTTCTTCAACCGCTCGATGCATCCGAATAATGCTGAGGGTTCCATACTTCTGGTGACCTAGCCGGACAACATGTTCCCGGTTTAAACCCAGGCTAAATTGGGGCAATGCAACGTATTTACTGAGCAAATTGATATCGCAGCCAGAGAGTACCAAACTCAAGCTCAACGCGATCGCAAACATTCCACAAAAGAATTGAAGCGATCGGGATTGAATCCGCTTGAGCAGGTCAGCCCAGCGACTCCATAATGAAAATAATATGGCCTGAGTTTTGGGCATTTTGATTAGTCTTTATTATTAACCTGAAAAGCTGAATTTTATGGCAATCGAGGAGATCGCTAGGACACCCCTTTGGTAGGAATGTTACATACAACGTTCCTGCTAAAGGGAATTTGTCATAAGCAATCCTGCGATTACGATAAAATGCAAATTTAGGCAAAAAATACTTGTAAATTGAGCAACCCTTATAGAGGTTGCTCAACTTACTGTTGTCCTTGCTAAGAATGCACTTTAACCCGGTGATTGACTGTTTATCTCTGAAGCGATTGCTCTCACACCACAAAAATTAGAAATCTTTCATTCAACCCATATCGCTGAAATCTGGCAGTTTTAGAGCCATTGTTCTTATTAGAAATGATTGAGTTTACCCATATAGTAAACAGCGAACTGCTCGCCTTCCTCCAACTAATGGAATGACTTATCCGGACGATCGCTGCATCCATAGATTGACTATGTAAATACCTGCACAAATTACACACAAATACGCTCATCCAGATAACGACCGATCGCCTTCTCCAACGTCGGCAACAGTACACCCCGCTCACTGCTCAACACGCTATAGCTTGGACGGGGGGCAACCCAATTTAATTCTTTGGCAGGACAGGCATGAACACGAGTGCTATCCAGCCCTGCTAACTCAGCCACCTCCCGTGCTAAATCTGCCCAGGCGATCGCCCCGGCATTTGCCAAATGCCACAACCCTGATTCCCCATCAATCAGCAAGTCTAAAGCCGTGTTGACAAGGTCAGGAACATAGGTAGGTGAAACGATCGCATCGGATGCGGCAAGAAAGGGCTGTCCGGCAGACAGGGTGCGAAGGGCAATCGTCAAGAAGTTGTATTGATCCCAGGGGCTAAAGAAGGCACTGGTGCGGACAACTAAGGCATCGGGATGGGCGGCGAGAACCTGTTGTTCGGCGATCGCCTTACTCTGCCCATACACATTTAGGGGGGCAACTTGATGGCTTTCCGTATAGGGTTCAGCCCGATTCCCGTCAAACACCAGATCCGAGGAAAACTTGACCATGGCAATACCGCGCTCGGCACAGACATTTGCCAGAATAGTGGCTCCCTGAGCGTTAATGCGATGGCAAAGATGGGGTTCTCGCTCGGCATCATCGACCCGCACATACCCCGCTGCATTCACCATAGCCCAGGGCTTCAACTCCTGCAAAGTCGCCTCCACAGAACCAGCATCGGTAATGTCCATTTCTTGGCGCGATAGCAAATGGTAGGGGATGCCGCGCACCTCGCAAAGACGAGCAAAGGCTTGCCCCAGCGTCCCTGTTGCTCCGGTAATGAGCAGAGGTGGTGTAGAAGCCGCAGCGGATGATGGAGCGATACGCCGCATCTCCACCGACGGACAAACCGTACCCGCTGGGGAATCCACCCAAGCGCCTGCATCCTGGGAGTAGTTCACGGGGGAATAGAGGAGCCGTTGCGATCGCTGCCACCAACCGGGTAGATCCAGCAGCGGGTGGGTGTACTCTCGTCCTTCCGCCAGGACTTTCACCATGGAGGCGATCGCCGTAGGTCGCGGCACCCCAGAGCGTACATCGAAGACTCCCGGTTCATAGAAACCATCGGCACAGGTGACAAGGCTGTTCCAGTCATAGGTGCCGAGTAGCGACCAGACGGTGACAGCCCGCATGTCTACGCCGTCATCTCGAAGGGATTGGGCCATCTGCCAGATTTCCTTGAGCCAGCGTAACTGCTCCTCACGGGTGCAGCCCAGATGAGCCTCGGTAATGGCGATGGGTTGCCCATAGCGTTCCCACACTTCCTTTAACAGCGTGGCATGGTCATAAATGCCATCGGCGCAGACCCATACGGCTTCCACATCGGCGTATTGATGGTTGCCGTTACCGCCGCAAGTGTGGGGCGGGTAGCGATCAATACGCTCGTCGATGAAGCGATCGCCACACACATAACGGTTGACACCAATAATATCGGGTGGGCAAGGATTGTCCTCAAACCAGAGCAATTCGGCTGGCTCAACGCCTACCTGCATCAGGTAATCCCACAGGGGATGAGAGGGATTCACCCGACCGCAGAGCAGATCGAGGGATAGCCAGCGGCGATCGTTTTCAAGCTGTGCCTGGTAAGACAGCAAAGGCGTACTGAAGGTTTTGCCTAAGTCCTCAGTTTGGACGAGTTGCGCACGAGGATTAATCTGCCGGATGGCTTGCATTGCCAGCACCGTAGCACGGCACTCGTGAAGCAGGGCTTTGGTGAACATCAAGTCATCACAGGCATGGGGATACCAGTGTCCATACAAGCCACTGAACCGTGCTGTTGTTAAAGGCTCATTGACGGGGGTGTAATGGCTCACCCAAGGATACCGTTGGGCAACGGCAGCAGCAAATTCTGCCAGTTTTTCTGGAAACCTTGGATCGATCAGGTTTGTATCGCGAGGGCCGCTACCATGATGCACTAACCCGGCGATCGGACGAATCCCTAAATCATCCAACAAGGCTAAACGTTGATCCGTCCACGACCAATCAGCCTGCTCCAACCCGTTGGGGGCAATGCGTTCCCACAAAACGGGATAGCGGATAGCTTCCACCCCAAGGGCTGCAAACTGCTTCAGATCATCAATCCGTGTCGCGTGTCCATTCCATTCCAGTTGATCAAAATACTCGTCCCCAATACGATTAACCGTGCATTCTACCCCAGCCCACACCGCTAGCGGTGGCATTATCTGCGTTGAATCCATAAAATTCCTCGTTGCGTTCGAGACAGCACGCTATGACACCACACTCCGCCGATCGCCCTACCTCAATGAAAAGTGAGAAAAACAAACAACATCTGTATTGTTCGATTCAGCCCTTCGAAGTAAAGCTTTATTAGGTCATTAGTTCGGACAGTTTTTCTGAAACCCTTGATTTTGCGTGCGTGAAGCGCACGCAAAATCAAGGGTTTCAGAAAAACTGTCCAGAGTATTGTTAGGTAAAAGTTTTTCAGAACTGAAGGAAGATAATGAGTTAGAAAATAGGGTATTGAATTGGTTCATATTTCATTTCCTGAATCTTTGTACGGGATCACATTTCAATGCACACCGTCTATTCTTCCTCGGTTGCCAACTAGCCTTGTTCAGTGACGAAAGGACTACTTTGCAAGCGAAAAACAATACTCAAAATAGATGCCAACCATCTAATGGATAGCCTTTTGGTAAAACGGTTCGGCTGACACAAGCGTGGCTTAAATCAATATTTAAAGGGGGTAACATTCATCAGGGATGCCCATTGCAAATTGGCACCATCCAGGTTTGCTCCGGTTAGATTTGCCTTTTTAAGAAGGCATACCGCAAATCAGCCCCTCTCAAATTAGTCCCGCTTAAATTTGCATCGCTTAGAGCAGCACCATGCAGGTTTGCATGACTTAAATTTGCGTAGCTAAGATGGTTTCATGCAGGTTGACCCGGCTTAAGTTAGCGCCCGATAAATCTGCCTCAGCCAGGTTTGCGCGTCCCAGCCTGGCATCTGCCAAATCGAATCCATGGAAATCTCGTTTGCCAAATTGATACTGTTCCTGGATTTCGTTCTGATTCATAGTCAACCCCGCTACAGCCTTCACAAATGGGGGGGTAGGAATACCCACACGTAAAGGTAGTTTCCCTCCCGTACCCTGCTCATATCCTGCCAAGGACTGGCCTGAAGTTTTTGGGGATCTGGAGGAATGGTTAGGCGATCGCCAACGGTTACTCTTTTCCAATGGATCTGGAGGAATGGTTAGGCGATCGCCAACGGTTACTCTTTTTCAATAAACGTAGCGGGTTCTGATAACTCATCGGTTCTATAAGCAACCGCCATGTGTTGTGAGTTATAGGCCCAACCAATGCGCCCCTGGCGATCAATCAAAATACAACCCGCTTCTCCTTCTACGCGATCTTTCAGCGTAGCGATCGCGTGTTGAGCCGCCTCTTGCGGATGTCGATCTCCAGCTAAGGCATCAATCGCTGTCTTTGCCAAAACAACCGGAATAATTGATTCCCCATCTCCGGTAGTTGAACAAGCTCCTAGACGATTATCGGCATACAGGCCGCAACCTACCAATGCTGTATCTCCCACCCGGCCCTGGGGCTGCCCTGTCGTGCCACCTGTCGAGGTAGCAGCAACAAGATTGCCATGGATATCCAGCGCTACACAGCCCACGGTGTTGGGGCGATCGATCACCTCAGCTTCCTCCTTCCATTCCTGGTACTGTTCCTCAGCAATTAAATCGTCTTTAGAACACATGGCTAACCCATGTTCCAGAGCAAACCGTTCTCCACTACGGGCGACCAGTAGCCGGGGTTTTTCCTCCATAATTCTGCGAGCCGCAGAGATGGGATGGCGCAGACCCTGTACGGCTGCAACAGCTCCCCAGCTTAACGTTGTGCCATCCATCATGGCCGCATCAACTTCTACCTCTCCTTCACTATTGAGGGTTGAGCCAAAGCCCGCGTTAAATGTTTGGTCCGATTCCAGAACTTGAATGGCCGCTTCCACCGCTTCTGCCGCGCTACCGCCGTTAGAAAGCACCTCCCAACCCGCTTCAACCGCTGCACGGCATCCGATATGGTTAGCCTCTACTTTGTCTTCTGTAATCGTTTTTGCGCCACCATGGACAATGATGACAGGCTTGATGGGATTCATGTTTTTCCCCTCAGTCTTAAAGGTATAAGTTGGGCGATCGTGCAATGGCTTATTGGGAATTCAACACATGCTTTCTTCCCATACCGAATCGCAGCGAATTCAAAGCTCAGTTCTACACTGCTAACAGTGTCAATCCGCCTGTTGCCCCTTCTCAATAGTGACGGTATGTAGGGCTACTGTACTACCAACTTAAGAATAGGCATTGGTTTTTCAAGGGAAGATCTAGCTAATTTGCTGATACTTATACTTTCAATTACCAACAATTCATCTCTACGATAGATGGAGAAATGCTAGAAAGGGGGCGAGTGTGCTCTTGAACGCCTTCATCAACCAAGGCTCAAACCCTTCTGCTTTACGTTCACGCAGCAATTGTGAAAACTTCTCGGCTAGCTCAACTGCTTTGTTCAAGTCCGGATGTACTGCTACCAATCGAGCTAACAAATCGACCCCTTCTGCATCTCGATGCTGTTCAGGCTTAACAATCAAAAAACTAGTAGGCTGCGTCCTAAGTTTACATACTATGTTTTTGTGTGGGGTGCGAAGCACCCCACACAAAAACATAGGTGATGGATTTCCGCCTCAGCGTACTAGTCTGGAACGAATATTGGCTGAACTACTTTGCAATGCCTGCAAGTTTACTCCTGTTGGGGGAGAAATCATAGTCGAGATTTGCTCAAAGACACTATCTACTGAAGCCTTAAATACACTGCTATTCAGAGTGAAAAATTCAGGTGTAGAAATTCCGTTGAATGAATACTCCCGCATCTTTAATCGGTTCTATCGCATTCCTAAAGGCGATCGCTGGAAACACGATGGGACTGGGTTAGGATTGACATTAGTAAAAAAGCTAACAGAGCATTTAGGAGGAGTCATACAAGTCAAGAGTGAAGCTGGGCAAACTTGTTTCACGGTTGAGATACCTGTTGATAGTGATCGCCAGTGCGTTTTAGTACTGGGTGTATTATTTAGCAACCACTTGATTGTTTAAATAGGCTATAATCGTTAGTACGAAGACTACTGAGGTTTCCCATGAGCTACAGCAAGATCCAAGGGGAAATCCTCGACCAATCCAAAATCGCTACAGCTATAGTACTGAACTAATCCCGGTTAAAGTTCATAATATCCGCCACGATGAGGCTCAATCGATCGATATTCCTTTTGCAATTGGCTATACGATCGATGATGAAGGGTTAATCGATAACTTTGCAACTGAGCCTGGTATGCATCCATCAGAGTATCCCTCTCCACGACAACAGCGGCAGTATATTGTTCTGGGAGCAACAGCTTTTTCTTTGTTGTCATGCTGCTTTTAGCTGCTGTTCTCGTGAGTTAGGTATGTGTAGTGTTGGTCAGATTACATCGTGCTGTTCTTTTGAATCTAAGCAATTGGCTTTCGCCTACTTGTAAGCTGAACCGGAAAAAACAACTCATCCTTTAAGCCATTATTTCATCAATAGGATTGATCTCTTGGTCTAGGCCAGGAGATCAGCTTATGGCTTTGAAGCAATTCAACGTAATCAACATTTAGAATTTTCGTACCGTTTGTTACAAAATTTGCTCACTCTATTTTTAGGAGAAGGATATGGATGCTCAAGAGATTTTAAAACTTTATGCAACAGGACATCGGGATTTTAGTCACGTTAGTCTGGTTCAAGTTTGTTTAATGAATGCAAAGTTGATCGGTGCAAAGTTAGTTGGTGCAGATCTGATTGGAGCCGATCTACGTGGGGTAGATCTGACGGAGGCTCATCTCAACCAGGCAAAGCTCAATCAAGCCAATTTAGCTGATGCAGAAATGATTCAAGCGTGTCTAACCCATGCGGATTTGAGAGATGCTTATCTAAGTGGCGCAGATTTAACGCATGCCGATTTGAGTGGTGCCGATTTGAGTGGTGCCAACTTAGGAGGAGCCGATTTAAGGAAAGCCGACCTCAGTAAAGCCAATTTGAGTGGGGCTGACTTACGAGGAGCCGATTTATGTGGAGCCAATCTGAGAGAGGCTGATCTCAGTGATGCAGATCTAGATGGGGCATATCTAAATGAGGCAGATTTAACTGGAGCAGATCTCGAGGGAGCCAAAATTGATAAGGCAGGACTCGACGGGGCTAAAATGCCCAATGGGATGGTTCATGCCTGACTTTGTGAGTCATTCCAATCCTATACTTCAACGCAGTGTGGAGGTGGAAGTAAACTGCTCTGTGCAACAAGTCTATGACCTCTGGGAAAACTTGGAAAATGTACCCCGTTGGATGCCGCTTGTAAAAAACGTGAAGCGGGTCCGGGGTGATAAGGAACTGTGGCACTGGATCTGCGGTTTGGGGTTCCCGCTAGTAACCGAATGGACTTCGCGCATTACTCGACGTATTCCCCTACAGTTAATCGCTTGGAATTCAGTTTCTGGACTCTCAAACCAGGGGGTTGCAGAATTCTTTCCAACGGATCAGGGATGCCGGTTGCGTCTGACTCTTGCTTTCGATCTACCAGGGGGAATTGTAGGAATATTTTTGCAGAATATTGGGTTAGACCACTGGTTAGAGGTTAACTTGGCTCAGAGTTTGAATCAATTTCGGTCTCAAATTGAAGCCGAAGTGCTGCGGCAGAGCGTTGCATAGGATGATGAATTCCTTTTATTTCAGAGCACCCTAAAGACAGGAATGAGGTAACAGTCTGACAACCTCTAACTCTTAATTTTTTGGCTTTAAAGAGGTAGAAACTATGAATTTTTTGTTTGATTTTTCACGGAATTATTGCATCACGATCTGTGCTTTTTTGATACCCGCTAATCTTTTGTTAACCCTGTGTACCCTATACCTGGTCGTGAGGCTTCAGCCTCCAGTTCAGGTTTATTGGTCAGCCTTTGTGACAAGCCTATTTGCGTTGGCTTTGCTATTGCACGATTTTACCTGGTTCAGTATTGGAGTGGTCATGGCTCCAACCTACATTTTGCTAGCCTTAGCCTGCGTTTGTCTCAGTCTCAATATCTGGGCGATCGCTCATCCAACAAGTATAAAGCAACTACTCAAAGAATTCGCATCGATAGGGTAGAGAAATATCGCAAGGCTGACTAATTACGCCTTCTCTCTTAGGTGACAGGACGCAATTCGTTGATTGAGTCCTTCCAATACAAAATATAGTTCTAGAGGTTTTATGTCTACTTCCTTAACATCCGGTCTTCTCGTTACCATCATTGGTGAAGCTGTATTGCAAGATCGATTGATACGCTTGCTCACAAAATTAGGTGTGTCTGGTTACACAATTATTGCAGCACAGGGTGCAGGCAGTCATGGAAGACGCATGGGTGATATGGCTGGCTATAACACTAATATTGAGATTAAAACGGTTGTAGCTTCAGAAACCTCTGATCAATTATTTGAAGACCTGAAACCCTTGCAATCGAATCACGCTTTAATTGCTTTTCGGCAACCTGTAGAGGGTTTGTTTGATTAGATACCTCTGGGTATAAAGAGGTGAGACATGAGTACCTGGCATCAATTAAGCTCAACTGAGGTACTACGCCTTTGTTTAGCAAACGCGAAAAAACAACGCTAACGCTGCAATCCTTGTACAGCAAAGATTTCATTAAATCGCTAGAAATTGATTATTCCGTTCACAAACCAGAACGGTTTCCCGTTGCCCCTGGGTAATTCGTAGTTCTTCATCCAGATACAGGATGGTGAGGGAGCCTTTGGGCGATCGCCGCATCTGAAATTCCATGCGTCCGGTTTCTTTGTCCATTTCCTTGGGTGGAACCAACCCAAACATCAGCTTGAGCAGTTGGCCCTGAAACCAATCCTTAATGCTGCTGTGGGTCGGTACCTTGGGGTTCTCGAAAATTGCGTTCCATTGTTGCAGATCCGTATCAGCGGCAGGTTCTAACACACCTCCTGTAAACTGCACCTGGAGGACTGTATCACTGGCAGGTTTACAGATGCCCAGGTTACGCACGGTGCCCCGGAGTGATGGGGTGTTGGGATGGGCGATCGCAAAGTCCACCACAATATCATGGGTGCGCTGCATGGGTTCTTCCATCGGCAACACGGGTTGAAAAACCTGTTGGATCACAACCGTTAGATCCTGCGGTTGGAACATATTGAACGCCAACCGTCCCAGCGTGTAACAGTAGGTGCCATCTGCCAGGCGTTTACCGTCAGGGAAAATGGGGGCACTGATGAGTTGCCAGTTTCCATCCAGCAATTGAGAATTTTGCGTGGGAACAGGGGTGGGATTGAGGGTTGCAAGCTTCTCAAGGATCTCGGCAACCATTGGGTGGTGTGGATTACCATCGTAGGTTGTTAATGCTGCACGGAGATTGTCTTTTAGGACATTTCTAGAGGTTTCAGAATTCCTGAGCGTTTTGGAAGCCATAGTGTTTCGTAATTCTAGTGTTGAGTATTGTTATTTAATCCACAATCTTAAGACTGCAAAGTGGTTAGCAGAAAGTAAGCGACTGCAATTCCCGCAAGCGTCAAGCTCGATTTCGATACGGGTTGTTTCTTGCCTTGAGTCATCTTGATCGCAGCATCCGCAATAAAACCGATTGCCATCCCATCTGCAACCGAGAACGTCAGCGGCATAATCAAGATCACCAGAAAAGCAGGAATGGCTTCAGCTAAGTTATTCCAGTCGATCGCGCGGACACAACTCATCATCAAGACTCCAATCATCAGGAGAACAGGTGCCGTTGCAAACGCAGGAATTGCCGCAAAGAGTGGTGCAAACCAAGCTGAGACGAGAAACAACAGCGCAACGACGATCGCCACAAAACCACTGCGTCCACCCTCAAAGATACCAGAAGCAGATTCAAGATAAGGAATCGCTGGCACACCGCCGAAAAACGCTCCAGAGACGATGCTGAGGGAGTTTGAAAGTAGAGCTTGCTTTGAGCGATGCAGTTCTCCATCGGGCTTCACACGGTTTAGCTGTTGCCCCAAGACGTTGAGTGAACTAATCGTATCTGCAAAACAAACAAACAGCAGCATGAACACAGCAGCAACAAAGTTTCCGAGTTGTGACCAGGTAAGATACTGACTTCCCGCGATCGCTTGCCCCACGAGATCCAGCGGCAACTCTGGTATGGTCAGAAGCTTTTCGGGCAGAGGAGCCACACCAAAGAGCCAACCGAGGCTTGCTGTACTAAAAATTCCGAGCAACATTGCCCCTTTTACCCGTCGAACAGTCAGAATTGCCGTCATCAAGATTCCTGCGATCGCAATCAAGGTGGCGGGCTGCTTTAGCGATCCCAAAGCAGTTGTCGTTGCAGTGCTACTTACAATGATGCCTGCTCCTAAACTTGGAGGCGCGACGTTGCCAGAGAGCGCAATATAAGAGAGAAACAATCCTAAACCAACGACCATTGCCTGCTTGAGCGAGATGGGAATGGCATCAATGATATGGCGACGAAACGGACTGAGTACCAGTGCTGTGAAAAGAATTCCTTCGACGAAGACGGCGGTTAGGGCAAGTCGCCAATCCATACCCATGTTTAGTACGATCGAGAACGTAAACAGAGCCGCAGTTCCCGTTCCAGGTCCCATTGCAAACGGATAATTTGCGAACAATCCCATTAGAATCGTTGCGATCGCAGAACAAAGAACTAGCGCCACCAAAATTTGCTCAAACAAATCTCCTGGCTGATCTAGAAACATTGCGTTTCCTAGAATATGAGCATTGACAACCAGAATCGGAGCTGTGGTCATAAATGTCGTGAGGCTGGCAAGCAATTCAGTGCGATAGCATGTTCCCAGCTGTTCAAATCGGAAAAAATGACTGATTCGATCAGTCATTGGCAAAGCGATCGCAATTTTTGACTTATTCATGAGGGGTATAAGAAATGACAGTGTAATAGAAGTAGAGTTTTGCTCTGCTTAACACCATTGACTAAAGTGGAGAACTAAAAAATTGAAGTAGTTCTATCTCGGCTGCTTTGGAAATTTCAAGCTGTTGTCTAACTTGTAAAACAGCATGGTTTTGATAAGTGCTAAAGTCGAGTTGATTTAGATTTCTACGCTGTATCGATCGACCGTACACGAATCCCGCATCAAAGAATTTCAAGTCTTTCCACGAAAAGCGATATTTTTTGGGATACACCGTGGATGCAGCAATCTTATACAAAAATTTGTGCAGCCAAGTGGTTTGCAAGTCATTCCCCATCGTGAATCCTCGGATAAAGGCTTCATCAGCTAGAGAATGCCCCCGGTTGAGGATTGCGTGAAGGCAATCATGCCCGTAGAGGTCGATTTTTCCGGGTAGTGCGATCGGGCTATGGGGATGTTCAAGCAACCAGGTCATGAGGGGTGTATCTGATTGACTATCGATCGCTAACTGTTGCACTACGTCATGCAACGTACAAATATTTGAGTCAATATAGAAGTCTGGTTCTATATGGTCGGGTGGTACTTGCCTAAATTGAGAAGTCAGGTTTGATCGAATACCCATCGATAGACTCCCAAACAATAAAAGGGATTTCTCTTCAGGCGGTGCTGGGGGAGCATTCCGCCAGTTGACGTTCCGTTGCCAGAAACTCTGCCATTTGAGCCTCAATTTGAGTCCGGACAATTTGGCGATACTCGATAAAGTGCTCAATTTCAGCACAGACGGAAAGATAGGGACTGATGCCTCCTGGATTGCGTTGCAGCATACCTGCCAGATTGCGCCAGAACTGCCAGCGGGTCTTGCGGATCGCCCCCTGTCGCCAACAGATCGCCAACAGGGCACGCAGTCTCACCCAATTCACTCGCTCTTTGCCGCTTCTGCCTTTTTTGGGATAGGTGGCTTCACCAAGAAGTAGGTAATGGCGATAGGCACGATCGAGAAACTTTTCCGGATCATATAACTGCCAAAACGCCTCGATATACTCGTGTGCGATGTCTTCTAGCGATCGCGTCGGCACAAAGTTCATCAACGTGGTCTGATTGATATCCCCCAATTTCTGATGCAATCTGCCTTCTTTTTCCAGGCGATGCCACAGCGCTGTATCGGGCAACGCTTGCAGCATACTAAGCACCGCCGTCGGGATAGCCGTTTTCTCGACAAATTTGACAATGCGATCGCCCGCGCCCTTCTTCTCGCCGTCAAACCCGATAATGAAGCCAGCCATCACCCGCAGCCCACTGCGCGTAATCTTCAAGACGGAATCACTCAAGGAGTCGCGGGTGTTTTGGTGTTTTTTGGTGAGGGTCAAACTCTCCTCATCGGGCGTTTCAATGCCCAGAAAAACGGAGCCAAAATTGCACTGCACCATCATATCCATCAATTCCTGATCCTGCGCTAAATCGACCGATGCTTCAGTCGCGAAGGAGAAGGGATAGTGGTGTTCAACCATCCAAGGTAACAGTTGCTTCAGCAGCAGTTTGACGTTGCGTTTGTTGCCGATGAAGTTATCATCCACCATAAAGATACTGCGTCGCCAGCCTAACTCGTAAAGCCGATCAAGCTCTTTCAACAGTTGTTCTGGGGTTTTGGTGCGAGGCTTGCGACCGTAGAGCACGATGATGTCACAGAATTCACACTGAAAGGGACAGCCGCGCGAGAACTGCACCGACATCTGGGCATAGGCATCAAATTCCAGCAGGTCAAAGCGGGGAATGGGGGTGTCGGTGACATTGGGACGCTCGCCGATCGCGGCTCGAAAGGTGCCGCTCTCTTGCCCTGCTGCGATCGCGCTGACAAACATCGGTAGTGTAATCTCACCTTCGTCCAAAATCAAATAATCGGCTCCGACCTCGCTGACTTCGTGGGGTAGGGCGGTGGCGTAGGGTCCACCGACAGCGACTCGCTTGCCTCTGCGTTTTGCCTCCTGAATCTGCTCGAGCAGGTCTTCTTTCTGCACAATCATGGCGGACAGAATCACCAGGTCAGCCCAGTCCCATTCGGCTTGTGTGACCGATCGCACGTTGCGATCGACCAGTTTGTAATTCCAGTCCTGCGGTAAGATGGCTGCCACGGTCGCTAATCCCAGAGGCGGCAGCATGGCTTTGAAACCGAGCAGGGCAAGCGTCTTTTCAAATGACCAGAAGCTCTGGGGAAAAAGCGGATATAGGAGTAACACATTCATATTCAATTGGTTCTCCAAAGAGCGTTTTACTAACTCATTAACCCGAAAAAAACTTATCTCTCACTTTTACTCCTTTAGTTAGCTGATCATTCGTTTCCTTCTTTGTTACTTTTTCAGCAAGCCCTACTTAATCATCTTTTTAGTAGTTTGGTTTTAAGAACAGAGTAACCAAAACTTACAATCCCAAAGGTCAACAATCCCACGGGTTGTGCGCCAGGAGGATTATTGATGTTAGTTATCCCAAAATGGTTGGCTCCTGTTACTGATAACAATAGTTTTGGAGGAGATTGAATATTGTTATAGGTTTGTTCTGTTCGAGGGAAAAGTGCAACACCATCGCGATCGCCTTGCAACAAAGCAACTTCAATGCCGTTATTATTAATTGACACAAAATTTCCAGTAACTTGATCACGAAGATTTGCCCCAAAGAAAGCACCCGCAAGAAGTTGAGGCGGACGAGTAAAAGGTTCTTGACAGAGGAGTGCCAAACATTGATTGGCACTCACTGAAAGACCAACAGCCCCACCAAAGGAATGCCCTAATAAACCAAGCTTCTCAGTATCCACCACTCCAGTGATCGGAGAATTGGTATTCGTATCTTCGAATGTATTCAGTTAAAAAGGATCGTTTGCTAGCTTGATCACTTCCCATTGAGTTCCAGAAAACCCATCAGTACCAGGTGCGAATCCAACAGTTTCACTTCCTGTCCTACCATCGAGGAACAGATTACGACCAGTGCTAGCTACACACTGAAATGTTACTACTTGATTGTTATCACCGTAGCGCCATCTGGTTACCCATCTAGTACCTGGACTGTCAGATATTAGTCCAACCGTTGCATCGTCTATACGCTCTAGATAACCATCTTCATCTTCCACGCACTTAAAAGATACTCCTTCGAGACCGGGTTGAAAATTGAGTATCCAGTTAGTTCCATAGGATTCAAGATTGGATGCTAGCCTAACAGTTCCTTCATATGGGTTACCACCTAGAAATCTAGGCCCATCTATCTCTCCCATACATCTAAGTGCGACAAGAAATCTATCCGCCATGATTAATCTCCTTGTTGGTTGGGCTACTATGAACAAAGTCGCATAGGCTTACTTAAGCCTTTTGCCGATCAGCAACGCCCCTAGCTTGACAGCCAAAACTCGACCTAAGAATCCTTACAAATTTAAACTGCTCTACCAAAACCTTGTAAACCCTACAGGTAAGCAACTTTTTCCAGAAGTACTCAAGTTATTTTTGTAAGGATCCTAAGCAATTTCTCGAAAGCCAGTTAGTCCTGTGTAGGGCATGCTACGCCATTGACGCACCCTACGGATCCATCTGCTAGGGCGTGTTTTAAAACTTGCTGGAAGGGTTGTTTTTTTGTGCGCTTCACGCACAAAAAAACAACTTTTAAAACAGAGCCTAGAGCAATTTTCTCTAATCGCTAACACACTTCTGCGTCGGGTGAGCAATCTTGAACGATTTCAACGGAATCGGCTCGATCATTCATGAAATCACCTACATAGCTGTAACTCCCTCTATACGTGGCACGTCTTCCAGTTTCTTGGTCGATCAGCGTAACTGCAACGCCTGAGGGGACACTCAAAGAGCTGACTTGATTGATGAGTTGCGGGCTAATTGGTTCAGACCTTACTCCACCAACATAGAATGGCAAAGACTTTCCTTGAAAATCGCTATGCTCATACAACTGAACCTCTAGAGTTGATCCAGCTTCTGCAGCGATCGCGGATGGAATCGAACTCATAAAAGTCAAAACGACAGCAACGAAAGAAACCATGATTTTCATCAATTTAGTGTTCATTTATTTTCTCCTAATGACTCAATAGGTTGAATGAAAGCTACTGCTCATTTGCTTTCATTTTTGTGTTTGCTTGCTGTAAATCTGAAAGTTGGTTATATCTGTTCCCCCAGCGAACAGATTAGCTGTGCAGCTAATCTGTTCGCTTAACTGTCTCTATAGTAGAGATTCAGCTCAAGAGAAACATCTGAAGAACGTCTCGACCCTCACTCAACGAAGTAAAGTTAACCCAGTTAACATTAGTTAGCTGACTGAGTATGATTACTTAAGTCTTTTGTCAATGAGCAACGCTCCCTGCTTGACAGCAAAAAAACGACCAGAGTACTTGCTCCAGTCGGAAGTAAGTTTTTTCTTTTTTCCTCAACGGTTTGCCTGACTGCCGCTTTCTAAGCGTTTAACATTGAGGGAGTTCGTTCAGAGCTGCGATCGCGCTAATCGAGTTTGCATAAATGGCAAGCTGCGATCGACTCCATAATGTCAGCGGATTGTTATCTCGCACTTCTGAACGAACTTTCTAGGATATACTCTTATCCATTTTCATTAGGACAAAGGAGTGAGGCGGCGCAACGCGCCGCCTCACTCCTTTGTCCTAATGAAAATGGATACAGCTATAAAAAGCTTCAAGCTGTTCTAAGACAGTTTTCTGATCACTCCTAAATTTAGTCCTTGCAAAGTTGTCGATCGCGCTCACTGACATTCATTTGGGTGAGATAGTTGCGAAGGCGATTGCACCCCTGTTCTATCAGTTGATCTAATTCGCCAATTTGCCATAGTTTTGTTGTTCCATCTTCTCCAATGGATAAGAGGAATGCTCCGTCAGAACTGAGCTTTAAGCTTTTAATCCCGCCTGAATCCGTCGAAAATTCCGCCATCGTTGTTCCATCTAGATAGGTCAGAATGATTCGATCGTTTTCTGCGATCGCCATCAAGCTACCATCTTGATTGAAGGTAAGACTGCTAAATCCATTTCGCTGATAAGCGGTTAGAGGTGTTGCATATTGCCGCTCTGAAGCAACATCCCACAACCGGACGCTATTATCTCTAACCCCATCCTCTACTACGGTTAGGGAGGCATATAGAATTCGGTTGCTGTCAGGTTGCCAAATCACTTGATCGAACTTTGTTGGCTGCGTTTGACGAAAGCGATTCACAATCCTACCAGAGGTCACATCCAGAATGTTGATCGTTCTCTCAGATTCTTCTCCTGCAATCACAGCGACTTGTCCACCCTCAGGACTAAATGCCACATTACTAGGAGGATACACACTACTAGGAGAATAGTTTCCCTCAAACGGGTTTAATACTGTGCCATCGGGGGTTAAGGAGTACAAGGTTCCGTCTTGCGCTAGCGCAACCAGCCGTTGACCATCTGGGCTAAAACTCATTTCATTGAACAATGGGAGAGAAGCCTGCGATTGCTCCGTTAACTCTCCTTTAGCGTTGAACCAATGCAAAATTCCATCGGGAGATTGCCCGATAATTCGATTTCTCCCGGGCTGAAAAGCAACACTTTGAAAAGAACCGGGTAGCTGTTGGAGAAAAGTTAAGGGCTGAGGTTCCACTGACCAAATGCGAACCGTTCCATCTGCACTGGCAGTTGCAAGTTGACTACCATCTTCTCTAAAGTCGAGATTGGCAACCTGAGTCTGATGCGCTTTGAATTCGATCGGCTCACCCGATCCAGTTCTCAAGCGAACCGTGCCATCTGCTGCTCCAGTGGTTGCCAAAATACTGCCCTTGGCGCTAAAGGCAAAGGTAAAATCTTGCCCCAGAGCCGTAACTTCATCGGTGTTCAAATCTCGCACGATCGCACCTTCCTCTAGCCCCTGACCATCGTTTCTTTTTTGGTTAATAAAAATGCGGCTGCCATTGAGGTTGAATACTGCATCCAAAGGTGCATGGGAGACTCCAGAATTAAATTGCTGGAGTAGCTGGTTTGAAGCATTGAGGATTTGTAGGGTTCCGTCCTCTTTGGCGATCGCTTGGAGCAATTGTCCCTGGGTATCAAATCCAACGTCGAGAAGATTGGGTTGGGTGACTTGACTGTAGGCGTTAGTGGCTAAGTCCCAGTGGTAGAAGATATTAGAAACTCCCGTATCCGTTGATCGATAACCGACAACCGCCAATTGACGACTATCTAGACTAAATCGCAGACGCGTGATGTTTTCATCTACTGGGAGTTCTGCGGTGACTTGCTGTTGTTGCCAACCCCATAGAGAGATTGTGCCGCCCTCCCCTCCAGCGATCGCTAACAGATTGCCATCCGGACTTAACTCAACATCAGTGGTTGATCCTGGCGGACGGTCTAGTTTATTAACCTCTTGTCGGTTTTGGCTATCCCAAATGTGAACCGTTCCTGCTTGCTCGATCGTGACGACAAGCAACCGATCGTCTTTCCAAAACACTTTGGCAACTCTTCCCGAAAAACCTTCTAAGCGGTTCATTTCCCGAACGGTATAAACTGCTTTTCGCAGGTTTCTCACGATTGCCGTTTGCTCATTGATAGGAATTGGAAAGAAACCTTGTTGGAGTTCCTTGAGCAGTTTTGCAGCGTGTAAACTATCGAGTGCCGCATCGATTGTCAGTTGTTTTGTTTGGAGCAGGGCTTCTGAGGCTTGACTGGCTGCCTGCATTTGTCCAATCTTTGCATCTCGTTGACCGAACCAAGCGGCGATCGCCAGTCCACTTAAGCCCAACATGACGGCGATCGCAATTCCCCAGCGAGTTCGCACATTGCGCTGTTTTTGCTGAGCACTACGCTGCACAAACTCTGTCTCAACTTGATTCAGCCAATTTTGTTTAGACGAGTTGAACACCTCTTTTTGCAGAACCTCTAGATAGGGATCAGCATTCCACAGGAAACGATTTTGCTGCTTTGTTTTCCATTCAAAGGCGGCAGGCGTTAAGCGGCGTTGCAGCTCTAAGTTTTTCTCAGCTTTCGCCCAATCTCTTAGTTTTGCCCACCCCAAAATCAGTGCATCGTGAGCAGGTTCCACATAGGAATTTCCTTCGGCATTCTGTCCTTCCACTAACAAGCGAGCCGCTGAAAATTTCTCAATCACCTGCTTGACTTGTCCGGCTCTCGCAGGAGAATAGCTGAGTTCTGTCCAAGAGACTCTCCGTCGAGCGAGTTCGCCGCTCCCCACTGCAACCATTCGTAGCATGACGATCTTAATGGTTTGTTCGTAAGCCTCTCCTAAGGCGTTGCATTCCTGATCAGCCCGTTGGGTCAAACTACGCGTGACCCCGCCTAGTTTGTCATAGTCGGCTTGGGTGACAGCCCGATCAAGCGTTTCACCCCGAAGATTAGCTTCACGCTGACGCTTGAGATAGTTCAGATAGAGTTCGCTCAAAGCAAATGATAACAACGGTAAAGCGCCCGGCATATCTGCGACTTCATCAATTAGTTTCTCTACGAGATCATGCGGTTGAAAGTACATGACTCGTGCTTCTGCGGGTTTCTCGATTGCATTTCGTAATTGTGATCGAGACATTGCAGGAACAATAAATCGAGCAGACTGCCACCACTCTTTTAAGGCTAAATCTCGCAATTGCGGTTCAAAGTCCGAACGTAGCGTTAAGATGACTTTAATTGTATCGGAATGCGTTGTAATGACTTGTTCCAGTTCTTCCAAGAATTGACGACTTTCCTGTTCGTTGTGGCAAAGTGTGATCAATTCCTCGCACTGATCAATCACAAGTAATATTTTTGTATGAGGATTTTCTTGTTTCCAATTTGAAATCAGTTCAACGTAGGATTTTTGAGCTACAGCCTCCTGATCGAGTGCAATATTTAATGCAGCATAAGCAGATTTTCCAGGACGAATGACAATCTTTACCCAATCTGTTGCTTCGAGTTTGGGGATGAGTCCTGCTTTGACCAAGCTTGACTTTCCAGAACCGGAAGCTCCTAATACAACGGTCAATGGATGGCTTGTCACAAACTCCGCTAATTGCTCGACGATCGCAGTTCGTCCAAAAAATAAATCTTTGTGTTCTGTCTCAAAGGATTCTAATCCACGATAGGGGTTTTTTGATTCATCAAGCGGAGGTGCAGGTGGCAAATTCAGGGGATGCCCCGGTGTGAGAAAGACATATTCGCCCTTGTCGTGTTTCTTGAGTGACCAAATTCCGGGAGTTTGCCGCTGGCGATAAGATTCGGTTGCAGGCTCAATGCGATCGCGCAAATATAGATAGAGTTCCGTTGCAGTTACAACGCCATCGCCAGGGCGTTTTCCAGGTGTAGCCGGAGGATAGCGATCGGCATCTCCAGAGAGTGCCTCAAACAATGCAGCCGCAAACGGAGAATGTTCACCGACTTGACTGCGTTCTGCGTTGAGCGACAAAGCATCTAAAGCTTTTTGATCAGAAGCTGCTGAAGTGATGATCTGCCAAGCAGGATCTTGGATAAAGCGATCGTACCGTTCCCGATGAATCACCTCTGGAGCTGCCAGCAAATCGCGAGTGCTGCCCCAGCGAAACGCGCCCGCAAAACAACAGTCGAGAATGCCTAAAAAATGGCGACAAGGTAACTTTTCCAGTGCGGCCTGCAAGCGGGTCATCGGCAGATAAGTCTGCACTTCGCCTTGCCTGGCATCTTGAGGAATCAGATAGCCCGCTGGATCATCATCGCCGCTGAGGGCAATGCCATGACCTGCAAAATAGAACAAGAGGCGATCGTCCTGACCCACGTTCTCAGGCAGTGTCTTTTCGAGCAGGTGTTCTAAATTCTTCAGCGTTGCGTCTTCATCAAGGCATACCCACACCCGGTAGTTGTGCTTTTCACGTAGAATCTTGACCAGTTGTTTCGCGTCATTCACCGCATTCTGGAGCGGCGCAATTCCGTAATCGTATTGGTTAATGCCAATGACGATCGCTAAATTTCCTGAGAACCCAGACATGGAATGCGCCTCTAGCTATCGATGATCCGCTTTAAAAAAATTGATTACTGTGATTGACTCAATAACACAGTTTGATTTTGAGCCTGAAGTACCGCTTTTGAAAAAGTTTCTAACCCGACTGGATCATTGAAGTAAACCAGATGATCACAGCCCACTTCATAAATTTGTGATGGCTTGACCCAACTGACACTTTGACTACTGTGAACTGTCACAGCAATATCATTCGGTTGATTGAAGAACGGTAACTCAGTAAAGTTATTGAACAGCCTTTTCATCAATCTTTCTAAAGGATTCATTCGTTGATCTTGCTGAGTTTGAAGTGCCGCAGGAACGATTGAAGTATTGCCCGCAATTAGGGTATAAGGAACACCCATGTCAACGCTATCTGCCAGAGCTTGTAATACAGGAGAGCCGGGGCGCATTCGCTTTAAATTCACCTGGACTACGTCAGAATGATCGATTGCTTGATCAATTATTTTGATCAACATCCCGACGATCGGTGCGCTCCAGGTTATGAGAGATAATCCGTTCAGTCCGATGCTCAACGTTGCCAAAGCCCAATCTTGGACGGTTGCCCAGGGAGAACCCGCATTGGGTGTGCCAAACATGATTAAGTGTTGAATCATGCGATCGCCTCCTTCTTTCTCAATCATCCACCGGGACACTAAGCCACCCATTGAATGCGCGATGATGTGCAGCGTTTTGCCGTGATTCTCACCCAGCCCAACGGCTGCTAATCTCTGCTTCAGCAATCGGGCATTTTCCTCAATGGATGTGTTTAGATTCTCATAGTCAAATGCCAGGATCACGTCATAGCAATCGATCAGATTCGCCTTCTGCAAGCTCAGTGCCATCCCACAGGTTGTGCCAGTAATGCCGTGAACATACAGCACCACTCGTTTTGCTTGAGCAATTCGCGCTTTGATGACCTCTCTGTCTTTGATGTAAGTGACCGTTTCGTCAGGGTTGAGTTGGGCGATCGCTAAAACAGGATACTCAAACTCTAATCCCAACTGTTCCATCAAAATTTTTTGGAAGCACAGCCGAAGTGCTCCACCCAAGCTGCGGCTATCTGATGCCAGCGAATCAGAAGCATTCGGCAACCGCTCGATGGTAATTTCAGTCTTTCCATCAACTGAACGTCCGCTGCCTAAAGGCAGGAAAAATTCGCCGTCATGGGCGATCGCGAGTAATCGCTCATTCGACGCTAACGGAGAATCCACTAAAAGTTTGAGGGGCGCAGTGGGTGTGACCTGCGATCGATCCGCAATCTGGCTCAACTCCAGCACACTCAAGCCTGGATCGCTGCCGCGACTGGCAGCAAATTGGAAGGACTGGCTGTTCGCTTCTCGGAGCAATGGGGGTAAAATGCTGCCTGTGCTGCGCGTCGACTCCGTTTCGCTAGTTAATCGAACCTGGGCAGTCAAGCTGGGATGGGCAAATAGTGTCACGCCTGGTGCTAACGCTGTGCTTTCCCTGCTCGAAATCGGAACAGTGGCTTGGGGGCGAACGGTGGTCATCACGATTTGACTCGTCACCCAATCATCGTAGAGTTCTTCTTCAGGGATTGCCCTGAGTTCTCGATGCTGGACGCGATTCATCAACCGATTCAGGGTTCCTCGACCCCGACTGATACTGCGAGACGGCAAAGCGGGTAAATCCAGTTCAGCTTGTTCGAGTAAGGTTGCGTCGAACTCAGTCGTTGCAACAATGAGTTTCAAAACATCCCGCGTTTCTGTAATGCCCTGTTTCCAAAGTTTTTCTGGTACGGTTGGATAAATGGGCCGATTACCCAACGCCCAAACTTCTTCACCGGGATTGAGCCAAACTCCACCTGTTTCAAATAAGTCTGCACTGACGGCATAGCGATCGGTTAAATCCAATAAAGCGCAATATAATGCTTCGTCACTCGTATTTTTTAACTTGATTTTGCAGGAAGGTGGCTTTGATTTCTGATTCTCCTGCTGATACCTTAAGCGGATCTCTAAGTCCTGTAGTTCCTGTCCGTCTTGATAAAGCTGCATCTGCACAGCGTCGGGTCGAATTCGGCTGGTTGCCGGACTGGACAGTTCAACAATGTTGAGCCATCGGGTCATGTGTTCTAGCCGCTCTACCGCCTTTGATGCGCTCTCTGGTGTGTATCCTTGAATGGAGTTCACGAGTGGGTGAGCGTCCATCGATCGGGTAATCCAGTATTGTTGATTTTGTGCCGTTAGCTTAAATTCTGCATTCTCAGCAGCTTCAACTTCCTGGATATACAGCGAGGATTGCAAGGCAGTACGAACCTGTTCCAGTCCATTCGCGTCTCCCATCAGGACAATTCCTTTCGGGGGCAGGGGTAAGCTGGTGGCGATCGCCTTAAACACTTGTTCTGGCTCTAAGCTTGAAATGCCAGTAATCTTCACTTTGCTCCGCTGCGGCAGCACCTCCAACACCTGCGCTTCGCCGATCGCCCGCGATAGCGTTTTTAATTCATCAGCAGACGCATTCAATGGAAATAGGGCAAGCGTCATGGTTTCTCCTGCCGACGCTTGTGGGATACCGTGAACCGCGCCGCCATCGATGATCCATTCGTCGTCTTTGTGATAGCTGACGGTAAAGTAGGCAGAACGGGGAGCGATCGCGCCACCCAAAAATAGCTGATCGAGTTCGCCGGAAACGGCTGCCTCCAGTTGAGGAGATTGTGCCGTCACTTTGTTAGAAACCAGGGCATGAGTTCGTTTGAATAACTCGCGCAGGGTCAAATTGCCGTTTGCCTGCTTCAAGGTATCCAGCAAATAGTAGGAAAATGCCCCCCGGCTTTGTCCACTGATCCGCACTTCTTTCGCAAGTTCGCGATCACGACACGCTGACAACAGTACATGATTTCCACGCGGTATTGACCAATTCGTTGCTGATCTGAGCTGTTCAATTTCGCTTGGCGAAAATAGAAATTGATCGAGCGATCGCACTCGCGAATCCGCCGGAGCCTGACGCACGGCAACATCTGGATCAATCTCACGAGTGCCCGATCCAGAATGACAGCAATCTAGCACGATCGTAATTTGCGGCTTATTTTCAGCAACTTCAGCAATTAACTTTGCCAATTCTTTGTCTGCTAGATCTTTCCCGGTCGGTGTGCGGCTGTCGTAGCACACTAGCGTTTCATGCAAATGATCTGGCTCGATCGCCCAAAATTCTGCTGGCGTTTGCTCCTGGCTACCGTGTCCAGCATAGTAAAATAACACCGCATCTCCAGGTTTAGCCTGACACAGATGCGATCGGAATGCGGTGACGATCGCGCGATAGGTCGCTTCTTGGTTAAAGAGCGTCTGAATGTGCAGTTTGTTCTGGTCTTCAGTTCGTCCTTCTAGATAGGTTTTGATAGCAGTGACATCATTCACGCATCCGTTTAATGGAGGGACAGGAGCAACATACTGATCAATTGCGACTAATAATGCGTAGATATGACGAGTCATTGCTTTCTCCTACTTTTAAGCCGATCCTGAAAGATATCCATAGCCATTCGGCTAACGACGGGGTGCAGGAACTTCGCCTCTGCGTGAGGTTACAGCCACACCCCTGTCATAGAGTGAACTACAGCGATACAGCAGATCTATTTGGGTGCTGGCAGCAAGGCATAAAATGCAGGTCCTTCAGAGGTCCAGCCGTCCCCAATATTCTCCTGGATAGAATACTGATACCGCCATCCATCCTGCCGATCTTTCGCATAGTGTTGATGAATCGGCTGAAGGGGTTCAGAAAGACCAGAATTTTTATCCTGGGGTTTAGCAAAGGCATAGAACGCAACGCCTTCATTCTTCCAGCCCTGCCCGATCGCCGCTTTGCGGGAAAGCTGATATTTCCAGGGTTCTTCAGCAATGTGTCGGTACACGGGAACCGTTCCGAGTTGGCTCTGATCGAAAGCGCGGAAGACCACACCATCTAACTTCCAACCGTCTTGAGTAAAGCTCTCCGATCGCGTCGCGCTATACAAATAACGCCAAACGGGAGTGGTGGCAGAGTACTGATAGACCGAGACGATCGCCATTTGAGGCGGCTTAGTCGGAGTCGGGGTGGGGGGTGGAGTAGGGATCGGAGTGGGAGGTGGAGGTACTGGAGGAGAGGGGGGCGTGGGTGTGGGCTGAATGATGTCCTTATACATGTACTCAACTGCTGCAATGTCACCCTTGCTAAGTTCTATCTTTTCTCGCTCTAGACGCTTCTGTTTAGCGTCCTTATTGGAGTCAAGGGCTTCGATCGTGGTTAAGGATTTACCGTCGCTACCCTTTTTGCCAAACGCAGCTGGACTATAGTGCATGACTGAGTCGTAGTCATACTCACCAATATCGTCCGCGATGTCGTTATTCTTGTTAAACTGATCTATCTTCCCAGGTTCAACGTTCTCTTCTACAATTCGCACAAAACTATCGCGGTCTTGTCGGCTCTGCTCATGAAACAAACCTATGGCATGACCGATTTCATGAAGAATGACACCGATGCCATAGCCCTCCCCTTCTAGATTAATTTTTTGTTTCTCTTTTCCAACCATACCAATGGACGAAAAAAATCCTTTTTCTGTGTTCTCAAACTGCACATAGTTAGGAAACTCCTTCTCATTTTCAGGGGTGCGTTCCACAAATTGAAGTGGAGTTTTATCATCCCAATGTCGTACGGCTGCCCGAATTACCTCATATTGTTTTGGTGGAATTGACTTATCCATTACGTAGGGAATGATTCCCCGCGTCCAGCGATTTTCTCTGCGCGTAATGCCAACGCCACGGGGAACTTCACCCGATCGCACCATCTCAGCAAATTGTTCCATTTCTTCAATGCTGCCCAAGAGAATATCACCTTCCAGGATGGCGTTGCCATCAATTTCAGAATATTCCACTTCTTTGACATCGAAGGTACGACCCTGGATATAGCCAGTTCTGCGCTTACCTGATCGAAACCAAACTGAAACATCAACATCATCAACAGAGCAATCTGATGCTGCTTTGAGTTGGGGTTCAATAGAACCAGAATCAGGAGAGGAAATATTGCGTTCATTTGTCGTCGTCATAAGTGATGCTCCTGGAATTAAAGCTAAAGGATGTGCTCGAAACAAACTCAAATTTTGTAGCTTTCTAGGAAATGTTGTTATTATTCCGGCAACGTCTGTTGATGCTCATATTGATGATTGTGTAGGATTCGTTAGCGGTAGCTTCGCTGTTTACCCTTCGAGTTAATTGTGTAACGCATGATTTCAATGGTTCTGGTGAATTACGGTTCACTTTCTAACACAACCTACGGTCGGTGCATTCAATTCAATTACCGAAGTATTTGCAAAAATCTCAAAGCGTTAACCAAGATTGTGAAATATACGCGCCCAAGTTTCAGGACCAACAATTCCATCTGCTGTCAATCCACGGCTACTTTGATAGCTCTTGATAGCAGCTTTGGTGCTTTCACCAAATACTCCATCTTCATCTATAGGGCCAAAATCAAGAGTATTTAGGGAGTTTTGCAGACGTTGAACATCTTCACCGACGCTACCAAGACTTAGAGTTCTTTGATCGCTTTGAACTGGCATATCTTTTATCCTTGAATCTCAGCTCTTTGCTTAACTGTCTTTATCGTAGAGATTTGGTTCAAGAGAAACATCTGAAGAACGTCTCGACCCTCACTCAACAAAGTAGAGTTAACCCGGTTAACATTCGTTGATTGACTGAGTATACTTACTTAAGCCTTTCGTCAATTAGCAATACAGCAATTCTCATTTTGTAATGAAAAGCGGACAGGGCACACCCTGTGGGCGTGCCCTGTCCGCTTTGAAAAGCGCTTTCTAAGCGTTCAGCATTGAGGGGGTTCCTTCAAAGATGCGCTGCCGCTAATCGAGGTGGCATAGATGGCAAGCTGCGATCGATTACTGAGTGCCAAGCGGTTCAGTAAATGGGATACATACGTTTTAACGGTGCCCTCTGCCAAATTCAATTGGGCTGCAATTTCACGATTTGGACATCCCTGACCGATTAAGCGCAATACATCTCGTTCTCTAGACGGTAGTTGTTTAATTTCCTCTGCGACGTTCCGCTGCCCCGAATCGTTGTCTGGAACATTGGTTAATAACTTTTCGATTAATCCTGGAGCCATCTGACAATAGCCCCGATGAACAGAACGAATGGCTTCAATGAGTTCAGAAGCGGGCATATCTTTGAGCAAATAGCCCTTTGCACCAGCCCGCATCGCCTGAGCAATATCGCGATCGTCATCAAAGGTACTCAACACTAATACCTTTGTGTTGGGA
Source organism: Leptolyngbya sp. FACHB-8 (assembly GCF_014695575.1). Classification (GTDB taxonomy): domain Bacteria; phylum Cyanobacteriota; class Cyanobacteriia; order Elainellales; family Elainellaceae; genus Vacuolonema. Next base: position 91,427 of record NZ_JACJOO010000078.1, read on the forward strand.
AACTGCTCAGTCATCAATTGAGTTGCTTCGATGCCAGTCATAACAGGCATGCGGATATCCATCAGCACAACATCCGGCTGCAACGCGGTAACTTGCGCGATCGCAGCCTTTCCATTTTCCGCACAGCCCACCACTTGCAGATCAGTTTCCTGATCCAGAACTGCCTGTAGCCCTTGGCAGATCAAACTTTGATCATCGACCAGTAGCAATCGAATCATAGAGCACCTGAAGATAACGGAAATCGAACCTCAATTTGGCAACCTGCTCCGGATGCTGTCGTTAAGTGGAATTCTCCCGCTAAGGCGGACACTCGTTCTTGCATCCCTTGCAGTCCAAATCCAGCGGTATGCTGGTGGCAATCAAATCCTTTGCCGTTATCTTTGAGCGTTAGGCAAAGGCAATCCCCGCTGGCTTGGCGAATTGTCACCAGGTCAATCTGTACCTGAGTTGCCTGTGCGTATTTAGAGATATTTGTTAGAGCTTCTTGCACAATCCGATGAATTGTTCTCGATACAGATAAAGAAATGCATTTCTTTATATCAATCTGAACGAGTGGGATAATTCCTGTAACTTGTCGAAATCCTTCTACCAAATCCAAGATCGTTGCTTCTAAAGATGCTTGATCTGGTTGATCGGCCCGCAGTGTCTTGACAGATTGACGCACTTCCAGCATTGCAGTTTTGCTTAACTGATACGCCTGAGTTAGAAAAACTTGGGCTTGAACGGGATCGGTTTGAAGCACACTGATGCTGGCTTGGAGCTGCACAGTCAGCGCCGTCAGGGAATGTCCGAGCGAATCGTGAATCTCGCGAGCAATGCGATTGCGCTCCTCAATAGCTGCCATTGCTTCAATCTGTTGGTTGAGCGATCGCTCGTGGGCTAAGGCTTGTTGCAGTTCTGCTTGCAAGCGGCGGAGCGACAGTTGGGTTTCAATCCGAACCATGACTTCTTCAACCTGGAATGGTTTACAAATATAATCCACACCCCCCACTGAAAAGGCTTTGACTTTATCAATTACTTCGTTTAGGGCACTAATAAAAATCACTGGAATAGTATTCGTTTGCGTATTCTCTTTAAGCAAACGACAAACTTCGTAGCCATTGATACCTGGCATATTGACATCAAGCAAAATCAGATCTGGCGGTTGTGCCTGTGCACCCATCAATGCTGCCGATCCATTGATCACACCCCGGACTTTGTAGCCCCGCTCACTCAGTATCGTTGATAACAATCGCAAATTGTCGGGAGCATCATCAATGATAAGAATATCTGCCTTTGTTGAAGATTCACGGCTCATCACTTAACCTGAGCTATATCCGGTGATTATACCCTTTCAGTCATAAGCTCTTGTTTCCAAAACATTCCAAGGGGTACGAATCATGCGATTTGACCGTCTCGATCGAATATTTCAACGTCCCCAGGAGCGACGACCTCGACGCTGGATTATTTTAGTTGGACTGATTGGAACTGCAATCCTAATCGCACTATTATGGCAGCGGTTACAGCCTGACCCGATTGCCACATCAACTCAGCCCGAAATCACCATCACGAGTTCACAGAACGAGCCAATTCAACCGATTCCCCTACAAGTTTCACTAGATAAAAATAAAGTGCAGTTAGGAGAAAAACTCTTTGCTGACACGCGCATTTCCACCAATAATCAGGTATCTTGTCTCAGTTGCCATCACCTGGATCAAGGAGGGGCAGATCGACAAGTTCGATCCATTGGAGCAACTGGGGTGCGAACACAGGTAAATACCCCGACGGTTTTCAATATCGGCTACAATTTCCGGTTTAGTTGGAACGGACGCTTTGAGACGCTAGAGGCTCAGAACGAGGGATTAGCCCAGAACGTGATGGGGCTTTCTTGGGAGCAAGTCATCCCGAAACTTCAGCAAGTACCCGACTACGTTCAACTATTTAACGCCGTTTATGCTGATGGGATCACCTTGCCCAATGTGATTGATGCGATCGCGGTTTACGAGCGATCCCTCATTACGCCGAACTCCCGCTTTGATCAATTTTTGCGCGGCGATTACACGGTGTTAACAGTTGAAGAACAGGAGGGCTATCGATTATTTAAAAGTTACGGCTGTGTGAGTTGTCACCAGGGCGTGAATGTGGGCGGCAATTTGTTCCAGAAATTTGGGGAGATCGGAAATTATTTTGCCGATCGCGGCAACATTACCCCTGCCGACTATGGGTACTACAACGTGACGGGCAGCGAGAACGATCGATTCGTGTTCCGGGTTCCGAGCCTCAGAAATGTCGCAATCACACCGCCTTATTTTCATGATGGCACGGCTCAAACGCTTGAACAAGCGATCGCCGTAATGGCAAAGTATCAACTCGGTCGCCCCCTTCCTCAAGCACACGTTCGTCGCATTGCCCAATTTCTAAAGACGCTCACCGGAGAACCTCCCAGGAGTGCATCATGACCCGTGTTGATAGTTTTAATCACAATCGTTCAAGACGATCCAAGCGAGTAGGACGTTTTTCTCAATTGCTGTGTTGGAACACAGTGATCTGGATTGGTTTTGCGATCGTGTTGATGGTGTTGTGGAACAAAGCGAATATCCTTGATATTCATCAACATAGCCGCTACCTTACACTTTTACGTGAATCGCAAGAGGTTGATGCACGATTGAATCAGCGCGTTTTGGAAGCACGATTAGGGCAGCTTTCCTCCTACGATTCCATCGTGACCAAAATGGCTAAATTGAAGCAGATTCAAGCCAACCTGCAACAGATTCCCAGCTTTGTTGATCCCACAGAACATGCTGCCCTAGATCAATTGCTGCGCCGCCAGCAGGAACTGTTGCAAGCCAAAGAAGCACTGATCAACCAGTTCAATTCCCAAAATGCGGTTTTGAAGAATTCGCTGTCGTATTTTCCGATTTTAGTTCGCACGCTAGTCGAAAAACCAACAATCGCTCCATCCCAGTCTGAGCAGCTAAATTTGTTCCTTCAGAACGTTCTATTGTTAGATGTATTAGGAGACAACGGAGATGTCTCGGCTCAACTCATGCAACAGATTGAACAACTAGAAGCCGATCGATCCAATGAGCCAGAGTTAAAAACGGTGGTCGCTCATGCCCAGCTAATTTTACGAGGACAACCCCGATGGGAAGCCCTTCTTCACGGCATTTTGATTATTCCCACCAGAGACACTGGCGAAGCGATTGCAAAAACATACTATCAGTCTTATCAACGAACACTCACAACCGTTGACTTTTATCGATTCTGGTTTTTTGCCATGTGTACGGTTGGGGTGATTGCGATCGCCACGTCGATTATTCTCAAGCTGAAGCGCTCAGAACAGGCACTGCGACAAAGTGAAACAAAATTCCGCACCCTGCTCAGTGCCATTCCAGATTTGATGATGCGTTTAACTGCCGATGGTACATATTTAGACTTTATTCCAGCAAACAATTTCAAAGTTTATTTGAACCATACAGAACGGGATGTCGTGGGTAAAACTGTATTTGATGTTCTGCCTGCTAAATTAGCAAAAGAACGGATGGCTTATATTCGGCAAGTACTGCGAACGGGTAAACTACAAGTTTATGAGTATAAGCTAACAAATAATAGTAAAGTTCAACACTTAGAAAATCGAATTGTTGTGAGCGGTAAAAATGAAGTGCTGATCATTACGAGAGATATTACTGAGCAGAAAAAATCTCAAGAAGAACTGCAATGCGCCAAAGAAGCGGCTGAATCCGCAAACAAAGCGAAAAGCATTTTTCTCTCGAATATGAGTCACGAACTCCGAACGCCGTTGAATGTCATTCTTGGATTTGCCCAACTTCTAAGCTATAGTGATTCCCTCGCCGCTCAGCAACAACAACATTTAGATGCGATAAGCCGCAGTGGAGAACATTTATTGATGTTGATCAATGACGTTCTAGAAATGTCGAAAATTGAAGCAGGTCGCATCACTTTAAATGAAACCGACGTTGATCTTGATGCCGTCATCTCAACCCTACAACAGATGTTTCAATTTAAGGCAGAGTCTAAAGGGCTGCAATTAATGGTGGAACAATCTTCTGATTTACCGCAATATATTCGCACCGATGAAAGCAAACTGCGTCAAGTATTGGTCAATCTATTAGGGAATGCCGTTAAATTTACCCAAACTGGAGCGATCGTTCTGCGCGTCCAATGGCAACCTGACACGAACACCCTTCACTTCGCAGTGTCCGATACTGGTATTGGCATTGCACCGGAGGAACGCGATCGCATCTTTGATCCCTTTGCTCAAGCTAAGGCGACACAGCAATCCCATCAGGGGATACCCCTGCAAGCCCAGGACGGCACCGGGCTCGGCTTAGCGATCAGTCATCGGTTTGTTCAGCTATTGGGCGGAGAGATCTGGGTTGAAAGTCAGATCGGAGATGGCTCAACGTTTCACTTCACGATTCAGGCACCAATAGCTGAAAGAGATGGCATCCTGATTCAGTCGAGCCAACGCCAAGTCATTGGGTTAGAACCAGGGCAACCCACGTACCGCATCCTGATTGTGGAAGACAAACTCGAGAATCGCCAACTCCTGGTGGAGTTATTGCGTCCCATTGGGTTTGAGGTGCAGGAGGCGAGCAATGGACAGGATGCGATTGAGCAATGGAAAGCTTGGTCGCCGCACTTAATCTGTCTAGATTTACGGATGCCCGTGTTAGATGGCTATCAAGTCGCAGAACAGATTCGTACCCAGCGGCAAAACAATGAAGCCCCGACCATCATCATTGCCATCACAGGCAGTGCCTTTGAAGAAGACCGAGATCAGGCGTTAGCAGCGGGGTGTGATGATTTCGTACGAAAGCCGTTTCGAGCAGAGATTATTTTTGAAAAGATCGCACAGTACTTAGGAGTCCGCTACCGCTACGCAGCAGAACCAGGATCACTGTCCCTTCACACCTCGGTTCTCACCCCTGAAATGATTGAAGTAGTCCATCTGAACCAAATGCCACCCGCTTGGCAAACCCAATTGCATCAGGCAGCAATTTGCGTCGATGCAGAGGTCATTAGGCAATTGATCGAACAAATTCCAGAGTCGCAAGCAGATTTAGCAAAAGCTTTAACCCACCTTGTTGATCAGTTTCAGTTTGAAGAAATTGTTGCAAGAACTAAGCAGCTATTGCTGAAGATTGATTAAGAAAAAGGGGTGTAGATTCGTTACCGTTTCTCGATCAGACTTTAAGGCAGGGTGCACATGAATACGATAGTTAGATTTGCTTGTTGGTTTTCCCCTTTAATAAGTGTTTTACTATTTGCGGCTTGTAGTCATCAAAATAATGCTGAAAACAATATAGACACGAATACGATAAACAATCCATCTATAAGTACAAACACTACAAAATTTGCTACGGCGAAAGGATGTAAGAATGTTGGAATTTTGTTACCGGAATCAGATTCTTCAATCAGATATGAGACTTACGATCATCCCTTGCTAGAAAAAGAAATTAAGCAAGCGATTCCAGGCGTCACAGTTCAATACGCTAACGCAAACAACAATGCGAACACTCAACAGAACCAGGCAGAAGAGGCACTGATGAAGGGAGCTTGTATTCTTGTGGTTGGTCCGCAGAATAGTGATAAAGCGTCGGTGATTGTGCAACGAGCGAAAGCTAGCCGGGTTCCGGTGATTGCCTACGATCGCTTAATTCAAGACCCAGACACTGCCTTCTATGTTTCGTTTAATAATGTTCGTGTTGGTGAACTACAAGGACAATACATTGTTGATCAGTTTCATAAAGGCGAATTTGGTCTGAAGCCCGGTGCAAATCTGGTGATGATCCATGGAGCGCAAACAGATAACAATGCCTTGCGGTTCAGAGAAGGTGCGCTGAAAGCATTGCAGCCGTTGATTGATAGCAAAAAGATTAATCTAGTTTTCGACCAATATACGCCGAACTGGGATAGTGCTCAGGCACAATCGAGTATGGAAAGGCTGCTGACGCAGCAGCAAAATGTTCAGATTGCTTATGTTGCAAATGATGGAATGGCGAATGCGGCGATTGCAGCGCTGAGGGCGCAGAATCTAGATGGCAGGGTGTTAGTGACGGGACAAGATGCGACTGTCACAGGAATTCAGAACATTCTCACGGGTGATCAGGTGATGACGGTTTATAAACCGATCGCGAAACAGGCGCAAGTGACGGCGCAGGTAGTCGCGGCGTTGAGCAATGGAACTGATCCGAGAACCTTGGTAAATGGGCAAACGGCATTGGAACCAGGAGGACAGTTGGCAACCGTGTTGTTAGATCCGATCGTAGTGGATAAATTGAATATTCAGCAGACAGTGATTGCGGATGGATATTTGACGAGGGAGCAGATTTGTCATGGATTAAATGATGACACGACGGGAATCTGTCGCAATATTGCTCATGCAAAGCAGTAGATAGATCTTCGGTTTGAAGGGAATCCAGTTACTGTCGAGGATCGAGAGAGTAACCCTGCAATGCGAAACCTGTTACTGATCGCCAGATAGGAACAGCAGGAAGTAGACGCACAGGCAATTTTGAATGCAGAGGATTTAATGTACAGCGAACTCCTCATGTTGGAACTCCCGTAGTGCTTTCATTCGGCACTATGATTGAAGAATTTAAAAAAATTCCTCCAACGGGTGCCTGCTAACGAAGCGGTGCTGGAACGATTAGCTCAACCTCAAAACCTCGAAGTTGTCCTACAGCGAGGAGGAGAAGCCGAAATGGACGAGATGTGGAGTTTCGGTGGCAACAAAAAACAAGAGCGATGGTTGTGGCATGCGATCGATCATCCAACGGGTGAGATTCTCGCTTACGTCCTGGCTCCTCACGTTGACGTTGCGTTGAAAGAGTTAATGGCACTGTTAGCCCCTTTTGGTATTCATCGTTTTTACACCGATGGTTGGGGCGCGTATGCCAGAGTCCTTGATGAAAATACTCATGAGGTTGGTAAACGCCATACCCAGAAGATTGAGCGCAAGCATCTCAACCTATGGACTCGAATCAAACGATTAGCACGCAAAACGATTTGTTTTTCAACGTCTGAACGATTACACGATACTGTTATTGGGCCATTCATCAACCGTTATGAGTTGGGTCGGGTCGTTTAGCCCCACCCACACGTCTAGAACACCACCGAAAATGACAACCCTCTCTATAGATCACACACTGTACTTGCCGATCATTTGCTGCTCCTTCCTATCACTTCTACCACAGCCGTCACTAGTTCATCGGGGTCGGTTGGCTTGGGCAGATGCTTTTGAAAGCCTGAAAATGCTAACTTTTGGCAATCTTCTTCAGTGAACAGCCCCGTCACTGCAATGGCTGGAAGCTGTTTTCCCTCTGCCACTGTGATCGCAGTGACTTTTTGAAGCAACGTGTATCCATCTTCATCAGGAAGGCAAATGTCACTGATCAAAACATCAGGGCAAGCTTGCTGGACAGCCAAGACTGCGGCCTGACTCGAAGCAACTTCAATCACCTTTGCACCTTCGGTTTCCAGTATGAAGCAAAATAGATTGCTGGTATCGATATCATTATCCACGACCAGCACCCGCAATCCAACGAGAACTGGCGACCGATTTTTAGCGCCGTGTCCCTGATTGTTTTCCTTCACGAGGAAATTGTTATCCGTGTAATTAAACATCATAAATTCAGCCGTGAAGGGCAAGATTACGAATGTTAAGCGCTGCGATCTCGCTCAATACAATAACAATGCACACCGCTGGGCAGATTAAATCTGAGCAAGCATTCGTCAGCATAGTGCAAGGCTGTTCAAATCTTGATTTAATTAGCCTTTCTTCCTTAAAAATCAAATTATTGTGACTGTTTCTCATCGTCGTTATGTGCTGGTTGTGGATGACCTCATCGACAACTTGACCCTCATGCAATGTGTTTTAGATCTAGCAGGGTATCTGGTGAGTACTGTCACCACTGGCACGGCAGCGATCGCCACCGTGCAACGCGCTCCCCCTTGCTTGATTTTGCTCGATGTGATGATGCCGGATCTCAGTGGCATCGAGGTGACCCGACAGCTTCGCCAAGAGCAGGAGTTGCCGTTGATTCCCATCTTGCTGCTCACAGCCGACCACGAGATCACGCTGGAGCAAGCGTTGGAGATCGGAGCAAACGGAGTCCTGCACAAACCGCTTGATTTGGACGAGGTGTTGTCAAAAGTCGAGGCTTACTGTAGGTTCAATGAGCAAGCCTTCAATCGAGACTGATTTCATCGTAAAGAAATCGATCGCGCCAGTCGGTCGAATTTTCAACATAAAGATACTTTTCTATCCAAAGAAGGACTACGCTGTCTCACTGCCTAATAGATGAGCAAACTCGCTTTGAATGACCCCGTAGCACTCACAAGCAAACTCTTCTAGCCCCGATTGATCGAGAATCGTGATTTTGCCGCGTGTGTAGCGAATCAGTCCGGCTTGGCTGAGGTTGCCAGCCGCCACGGTCACACTAGAGCGACGAGTTCCCAACATCTGACCCATGAATTCTTGTGTGAGCGAGAACTCATTCTTCTGCACACTGTCGCGCACGAGCAAAAGCCAACGGGCAAGACGTTCTTCAGTGGTGTGAAACCGATTGCAAGCAGCACATTGAGACGCTTGCGTGAACAGTGCTTGAACGTAGCGCAGCAGCAAGCGCTGCAACGGTCCACCGCGATCGAATTCGGCTCTCAGCACCGCTGCATCCATCCGCATCGCACTATCTGCAACCTGCACAATGGCTCGATGTGCCTTTGTTCTGTTGCCTAAAACCGAAAAAATTCCGGCCATTCCCTCTTGCCCAACCAGACCGATTTCGAGGACAGAACCATCGAGCATGGGGGCGATCAATGAAATCACGGAATGATGAGGAAAATAAACGTGCGGCGCAGGCTCATCAATTTCGTAGATGACTTGCTCTAAAACTAGTGAAACCTGCTGCAAATGGGGCAGCAGCCGCTGATAGACTTCAGTAGGTAAAGCCGCAAGTAGCCGATTGACGGGAACACCAGAATCTTGATTGATGGACATGAGTACCTCCCTTTAAATGTGCCAAGTCGAGAAAATCAACTGTCAGCACAAGGGAGGGACGCTGTAATCCACTCCAATATGGCAATAGAAACTTTTCTAGTTCCACGACAACCTGCCGGAACTATCTTCACACTAGCAAAAGTTGGTGATTTAGGAGCAGATTATCCATAATGGAAATAATCTTTGCTTTCTCTACCTGAGATCTTGCACCATTCTCAGTAAGGGTTGCCAAAGAGCCATTTCGAGTTTGGCGGGGGAAGGGCTATGCCAGTCTGGCTCAGTTGGGCCGCAAGTTGTTGGCGACGGTGCCCAAGTCCTTGCTCAACGGTCGAGTGGTTCTGATGCAGGCCGATATCGAGTTTGGTACTCTCCAGTTTCTCGATGCGGTTCGTAAACGTTCTTGGCGACCTGTCGTTGGCCTGCGGAGCAATCGTACGCTCAAGGACGGTCGCTGCCTCAAAGACCTCTACCGTCATGACAAGCGTGGTCTACAAGTGTATCTCAAGGGCATGGACTATCCCCTGACCGTGTCCTGGTTTTGGCTCAAACAGGCCGATGGCAAACGAGAACTGCGATTTGTCGCGTCCACCTATCCGTATTCAGGAGCCTATCTGGTGCAGTTGGGACGCAAGCGTTGGGCCATCGAAGGCTTTTTCAAAACAGCTAAACATCGGTTTGGGCTTCATTGTTTTGGTCAAGGAACCACGCTAGGAGTATATCGTTGGCTCATTTTGTCGTTGATTGCTTATTTGTTAGCGCATTGGATTGACCAATAGTCACTGCCTCCTATGCTGGACTGGAAAGCGGCTAGCCGTTTAGCTCTGGAAACTTTATTGCCCGTGATTGTCTGGTTTCAATTACTCAAACAGATCCGAATGAGTACAGATATTGCGGCACAGTATGGGTTTGAAATTGTTCTCAAATTCTTGCCTGACCAGGCTTACTGGAAAAGGTTCAAGATCTGAGATATCCTAATTCGACCCGCTCATGGGTAAATTCATTCCTGGAAATTTCCTTAGTGTTCCTGGTGGTGAAATTTGCTCTACAACTTCCAGTGCTTCTTCAAAATTCATCATTGAACCTCCTAAATCAGCCCTTGACGTAAAGCAACTACAGCAGCTTGTACACGATGGTCAACTCCAAGTTTGTTGAAGATACCACGTACATAAGTTTTTATAGTGTTCTGGCTCAGATATAGATGGGCTGCAATTTCAGAATTACTTTGACCTTCCGCCATGAGTTTCAAAACTTCCAATTCACGGCTTGAGAGCCTGTGCGTAGCCTGAAAAGACACTGAGGAAGAGTATTTTGTCTCTTGCATAAAAAACCTCTTAGGTGGTGTTAAAGTTGCTCACTATGAGTTATAAATCAATCAAGTTTTTGCTGATAGCTGTACATTGCAACCTGTGACAGAAGCAAGATGACTCGATACAGAAACATTGCGGCTTGATGCAAAAGGATTGCAATTTGATACGAAAGCCTTGCAGCTTTGTGCAGAAGCGTTGTGACTAGAGCGGCGATCACTGCCGCGATTTACCCTACCTCAGCGATCACACCACGGACAAGATCTAAAGTTATACCCTCTAACTTGCGGTGAATTCAAAAGACGAATCTATGAGCTTCTAATTACGCTACGCTGCTAGTTTCATCCTTGACTTCGGGTTTGATGACGAAAGCTCTTAGTTCGACCATCTTGCCGCCGCGAAAGCGCCAGACATCGCAGTACGAGTAATGAGCCGCCTTCCCGTCTTTGCCCTTGATTGTCAGGTCGCCAACTGCTGTAACGAAATCACCTTCAGCGATTAAGTTGGTGACGATATTCAAAGGTGGTTCCACATACTCCGTTGCCATCCATTGGCGAACGGCTTCCTTCCCTTGAAGGGTATTGTCGGCGACAAATGTCCATTGCGTGTCGTCGGTGCAGAACGACAAGAATCCTTCATAGTTGCCTTCAGCAATTGCTGCGTTTGCCGCTTCTAAGATGGCTTTATTGTTGTTTGACATCTAAATTTCTCCTTTGTTCAAATGGATACTTTAACGGAGCCGTCTTTGCTGCCACTGATGCAAAACTCATAGAACAATTGCAGTAACGCGGATTTCAATTCGCATCATTGGAAGTCCAAGAGCCGCGACTCCTACCTGTGTCCAAACTGGGGCATGGTTGGGCATGTAATGACGATATAGCCTGACCATCACATCGTTAACTTCTGGAGGAAACCCGCCAACATGGTAAGAATTGACATGAACAACATGCTCCCAACCCGCCCCGACAGTCGCCAGGGTTCGCTCTATGTTCCGAAATGCTTGGGCAATCTCATCCGCAAGCGATTCTGGAATTTGCAGGTTGTCATCCCAGTCACCTTGACCTGATGTCTCAACGCGATCGCCAATTTTTACCGCTTGCGAGTAATGCAATTGATTCAAAAGATATTCCCCATAGGTTTGAAGGCCCGAAGGCAGATTTGGATACCCAAGCGCGGTAGCTTCGCTTCACGCAGTGTTCGCTGTCAGACAAACTCCAAGCGAGAGGTACAGGAAAGTAAACAATGTAAATCGTTTCATTCTTTCTTCTCCGGTGAATTTCAGCACAAAATCAAATAACCGAGGATGCGGTGGGGAACTTCCCTAGCTTTTGTGGGTGGTTAGAAGACACTTTAGGCATAGTGATGAAGTCCTTTGATACATTTGCTGATGGTTTCACGAACTAACGAGATCACCGAAGACCCTTCCGATGGCTTTGAGAAACGGGTGCTGCTTGGGCTGCCCGTTGAGCATGAGGATGAATCTGTGTTTGTGGAAAATGACGGAAGATGAAGCATAAATAATCTTCTCCAAAAGCAGCACGAAGCTCTCGTTTGATCGCTTTAATCAGCTTGTAAACGTCCGCACTTCTAGGGCATTGATAGTCTCCGTACATCACCAGCACTACTTTGGCGCTCAGAATACCTTGAATCCAATCTTGAGTTGAAGGTGGTACAAGTAAAGAACTGTGGCTACGATCGTTACTCATCTTTTTACATTTGCACCAAGCATGGAACCGTGCAATTTACTTGCTCGATCCATTTGCATGACTGTTTGCATAAATTCAATATAGGCGGCCGCCTTCAAGCTGTCGCCTACAGCAAGTTGAATTTTTTACAGTGCAAATTGATAGATTAACCGTGCCATCGCGAAGTAGAAGGTAGGCTCTAACTTAAGATAGGCTCTCAACTCGATCGAAAGTACATTCTATAAACTAACAATGCCGCGTTTAACCGCAACAATCACAGCTTGGGTGCGATCGCTCAC
>NZ_JACJOO010000079.1 GCF_014695575.1 Leptolyngbya sp. FACHB-8
GGCTTGCTCTTGTTCAGGTTGCATGGCTTTGTCTGCGAAGTAGATAGCTCTGATTTTCGCTGATACAACCTAACTTTTCCAGCACTTCAGTTCCTCTTAGGCATTTCTACTCATCGCAAAGGTGACATGCTCCCATCGCCCTGTACCTCAATTTCTCCGCCGTGAGATTTCACATCAATCACGAAACCTTTCCCCTTGGGAGAAAGGCCAATAATATCAGCATCGCCTAATCCTTTACCTAGCATCAAGCCATATTCAAATTGCCAGCCTTCCTGAGCTAATGGGAGAAGGGTTTGGGCGATCGCTTCTTCTCCCTCGGCTCCCTGTTCAGCATGTTGAGCCCGTTTCCATAAAAATAGCCCCTGGGATACGAAGCCAGTAGCAACCAGGAAACCTACTATATAGAACAAATAGGAAAAATCAGGTTGTTGAACCGTGGTCGCCGTTGAAGTGGAGGTAATCGTTAAAAGCTGGGTTGTTAGCCCTTTGAGGGCATTGCTTAAATAAATCGAGCCAACCAAGGAAAAAATAGCAGCAGAAAAAGCAATCACAGCCTTGAGCTTACGTTTAGCAGCGAGCTTGCGAATGTTTTCTCCAGCCTTCCGATGAGATTTCGCCATAGCGTTGGTTTCAGTCTGCCTATGCGCCTGGTCACAGGCTATACCTCTAGCATTCCGAAAAACCATTGACGCTTTAACAGGGAGTGTTATTCATTCAGCAATAACTACACCCGTAGCCATCCGTTGCTAAATAGAGCTATAAAACGGGCCGTGAAACTGCAGTTTCACGGCCCGTTTTATCCCATTAATGACTTCTCTTAGACCGCTTTTGGGTGGGTGGATACAACCAGGTATTTAATAGTTTGGTTAGCCATGGCATAACTGGATACGTTAATAAGGTAGAGACAAATATTACTGAAATGAGCAGCCCCAGGAGTGGATGTAAACCGTTCAACCATGGGCCGAGCACTGCGTTGGCTAGCAGAATTAAGGGATAGACCGCTAGAACACCAACAATAACTTGTTTGTAAAAGGGAGGCTGCGATCGCTGTTGCGTCGGTTGCGGTAATGTAAACCACAGCTCCAAGCCGTTGGGAAGTTCTTGTTGCGATCGCACGGAAATAAATTTATGGGCCTCTGCCATCCAGGCTTGGTAGGTAGATGACGTCAGCCACTGGCGCAGATGTTGGTAATGATCAAATTTGACAATGACAACATACTCTGGGTAATCGTGGTCACGAGGCCGAATTACGTCAACCCCTAGAAACCCCTCAGCTTGTTGAACCGCCTGATTAATTCCTTTTGCCCAGACTTCATATTCCTGAAGGCGATCGGGTTCAACGACCTCTGAAATCACCAGCGTAATTGCATCAGTGCGTTGTTGAATCTCTTTCATGCTAAAACCATCCCAAGCGATCGCCCCGTTTAGGAATTATAGGCAAGGAAACTCGAAACCCAGATTCGGAATTTTTTAACTAACTTTATTAGAGGTTCCACGCCCGATTCGCCCTACACAATCTCAGCCGTATTGTTATAAGACAGGTTCTAAGTAACCTCAGTTCGGGTTAAGGGCCTTTTCGAGTGCCGCGCTTCGCGCGGCACTCGAAAAGGCCCATTATTGCGTGCGCGTCGCGCACGCAATAATGGGCGGTTCGGCTTATCCCGAGCTGACGTTAAGTACGTAGTTCGATGTATCTGGTTAATGGATTGCGATCGCCATTTCATTTGTACAAATAAAGAGCAGGTAAGGTCAGACCTCACCTGCTCTTTAACTCTTTCGTGCGCTATGCCGACGAAAAAGTAGTTTTTTAGATGGATACTCAGGAACCTTCCCGCAGTTTGTCAAGAACGGAACGATCCTCCAGGGTGGAGGTGTCACCCGAGATCTCCTGACCGGCCGCTAGATTGCGCAGGAGACGACGCATGATCTTGCCCGACCGAGTCTTAGGTAAGGCATCGCTAAAACGGATATCACCAGGGCGAGCCAGCGCCCCGATTTCCTGAACAACGTGTTTCTTTAGCTCCTTGCTGAGGTCTTCGCTGGGTTCATAGCCACCTTCGAGCATCACGAAGGCAACAATGTCTTCCCCCTTAATCTCATCAGGCTTACCGACTACAGCGGCCTCTGCAACTGCAGGGTGCGACACCAGAGCCGACTCAATTTCCATCGTGCCCAGACGGTGACCCGACACGCTGATAACGTCATCGACCCGGCCCATCACCCAGTAGTAACCATCGTTATCACGGCGGGCACCATCCCCCGCGAAGTAGAGGTATTGTCCATCACGGGGCGCGATGTGCTCCCAGTAGGTGCGGCGGAAGCGATCGGGGTCGCCGTAAACCGTTCGCATCATACCGGGCCAGGGATGCCGCATAACCAGATAACCACCTTCGTTATCAGGGACGGGGTTACCATCCAGGTCCACGACATCGGCCAGAACGCCGGGGAAGGGCAGGGTGGCAGAGCCGGGTTTGGCAGGAATCGCCCCCGGTAGCGGCGTGATCATAATTCCGCCCGTCTCTGTTTGCCACCAGGTATCCACAATGGGGCAACGCTCCTGGCCGATAACCCGGTAGTACCACATCCAGGCTTCCGGGTTGATGGGCTCGCCCACTGTACCCAGCAAGCGCAAGGAGGAGAGGTTACGAGCTTTGGGCAGCTGCTCGCCCATCTTGATAAAGGCACGGATGGCGGTGGGAGCGGTATAGAAAATAGTGACGCCATATTTTTCAATTACATCCCAGAAGCAACCGGGGTTAGAAGGGCGAGGCGCGCCTTCATACATGACGGTGGTGGCACCATTGGAAAGGGGCCCGTAGACAATGTAGCTGTGGCCCGTAATCCAACCCACATCAGCAGTACACCAATACACATCGGTGTCTTGCAGGTCAAAGATCCACTTGGTGGTGATGTGGGTGTAAAGATTGTAGCCAGCGGTCGTATGGACAACTCCTTTAGGTTTGCCCGTGCTGCCAGAGGTGTAAAGAATGAACAGCATATCTTCGCTGTTCATGGGTTCGGCGGGACAATCCGCAGAAACAGTTTTGCGGAGATCGTGCCACCAGTGATCTCGGCCCGGCTCCATGTGAATTTGCTGCTTGGTACGCTCGACCACCAGCACGTTGTCTACGGTGGTGACCCCTTCGCTCAGGGCTTTATCCACCTGATCTTTGAGGGGCACGATAGAATCTTTGCGCCAGCCGCCATCGGCTGTAATCACCAATTTGGCTTTACCGTCGGCGAGGCGATCGCGCAATGCCTCTGCACTAAAGCCACCGAACACCACCGTATGAGCAGCTCCAATGCGAGCACAGGCCAGCATGGCGATCGCGGCCTCAGGAATCATCGGCATGTAGATCCCGACGACATCTCCTTTCTGAATACCCAGGCCTTTTAGCGCATTGGCAAACTGACAGACTTCCCGGTGCAGCTGGCCATAGGTAAGAGTGCGCGAATCACCCGGTTCTCCTTCCCAGATGAGAGCGGCTTTGTTTTTGCGCCAGGTGCTGACATGGCGATCAAGGCAGTTGTAGGAGATGTTGGTTTTGCCGCCGTCGAACCATTTCACGAAAGGAGGCTGCCAGTCGAGGGCGGTATGCCATTTTTCAAACCAGTGCAGTTCTTTTTGGGCTAGCTCTTCCCAAAACTTGACGGGGTCAGCTTTGGCTCGTTCGTAAATCTGCTCGTAGTCTTCCAGGCTTTTGATATAGGCTTGCTGGGCGAACGCAGCAGGAGGTGCAAAAGAGCGATTTTCTTGAAGGATAGATTCAATGGTGGGTTGCGACATAGCCAAAATGTGGTGATGGAATCAAGCCCGAATGGCAGATTACTTATCATTCAAAACCATACGGTTTTTTGGGATGTTGTGGGCTAGACGTAAAGGTTCCTTAATAGGTATTGGAAAGCAGAATGCGCTCCCGGCAATACATTCCGGAAACGTCATATAAACGTTTCCCACCCAAAAACTATACTAAAAACCCATGACAATAGAGGGTCTGATACAGCATGCTAGACGATTTATAAGAGTCCTTATTTTCATAGGGGGAGAGGCCGTGCTATGCACGGCCTCTCCCCCTATGAAACGAGTACAACGATGGGTTTTACGAATATGAATTACCCCTGATAAGCCATCTGCCAAAAATCTTTCTCCAGTCGAGAAACTTCCAAAAAAACAGTTTCAGCACGGGGATAGAGGGAGGGATCCGCACTGGCTAATGCTTCGTCTGCCTGTCGGCCCAGTTCGGTGACATAAGCACTGAAGCCTGCATTGCCCCAGCGATCGCCAAACTCGGTATAGGGCTCAGGCATAGGACTGTGCCCTTGCCAGGCCTGGTTGTAAGCGGCTTCGATGGCCCAGAAACCGACCGCTTGCAGGGCATAGGGTTGGGAACCCAAGTCATGCATGTACTGGCAGTATTCTGCACAGATCGCCTGTGGGGAGGCCGAGAGGTCAAGCTGGCGCTTGGTGGCATTGTCCTGGAACCAAACGATCTCAGTTTTCAATGCCCCCAGCCCTCCCAAAATCACATCAAAATGCACGGGAGGAGCGGCACTGAGGAGACGCGCTGCCATGCGGGTGCATTCCAGCACAAAGATATAGTCTTGCACCAACCAGGTGTTGAATTGAGCGGGCTGAATGGTGCCCTGTTGGCAATCTTGAAGGAAGGGATGCACCGTGGCATCGTGCCAGAGTTGCGGATGTTTATCAAGAAGACTTTGACAGGTGAGTCTCATACAAAGTTCAGTGGGGTGATATGGAGCGTGAAGTGCCTCACACCACCGTACTAATCAACGTCACATTGCGCTATACCTAGGCCACCCACCTGAATGAATAACCCCCATGTGTTCTCATGCCAAGTGCATATTCCTAGCTGGAAGCACTGGTGTAAAACCGTAGAGCAAAGCGCCAGAAAAGCCGGGAGGCAATGAAGAGGGCGATCGCTAACCCCCCTGCTGCAAAAATCCACCCGCCGCTACCGCGACCTAAGATGGCCTCCGCCGGAACGGTCGTTAGGAAGGCGACTGGGATCACGAAGGTAAAAAAGAAACGGTAAGCCACGGGGTAAGCCACCATCGGGTAACGCCCCGCCTCCAGCAATCCCCGCAGTACTTCCGTTACGTTATAGATTTTGACAAACCAGATGCTTGTAGCTCCTAAGATAAACCACAGGCTATAGAGGCTAAACAGCCCAAAAGCCAGAGGAAGCAGGCCCCACAAATAACCCTGAAGCGGAAGATACAAGCGGTTTCCCGCATAACCCAGAATTATCAGGCCAAACAGAATGTCGGGCATTCCCCACGGAGATACCGTTCGTAGAGAGAGCCAGAATTGAGAATCAATCGGCTTGAGCAGGACGAAGTCCAGAGTGCCGCTCTGCACTTGTTCCACAATCTTGCTGAGGTTAGGACTTAGTAGGGTTCCAGCAAATCCCTGCAAGATTGTGAATATGCCCAGAATAATCAGAGCTTCGTCCCAACTCCATCCCTCAAAGGTGTAATTGTTTCGGTAGAACAAGAAGAGCCCGAATAGGCTACCCGAGAGACTGCCCAAGCTACTGAGGCTGGCGATCGCAAAGTTAGCTCGATATTCCAGTTCGGCAGCGATCGCTGTTTCCCAGAAGCGCTTTAGCAGAGAGACGTAGCGTTGCATGGGAAGCCTCGAGATGAAGTGTAAAGATTTCGCCACATAACCGCATTTTTCTAGGTCAATATATCCGTATTTACCGTATTGCAGCTAGAAGCATCAACCCGTGCTCTAGTTGTAATCCGTAATAAAACAATGGTAGAACGTAAAAAATCTATTCCTTCAGATAGGGCGAAATCGTGTTCATGAAGGCTTTACTGAAAGAATTATGCTGTTGCATTCAGATCTCTCCCCTTCGGTCCATGATTTCCTCAGGAAACTTTGACTTATTCCAGGAACCTGGAGTGTTGATTGGGAGTCTGCTATCTCGAAATTAGGGGCATTAAGGAAGTTCGCTCTTATGGCAGATGTCTGAATGAAATGTTCGTCTTGATCACGCTATTTATCAAGGCAAATTAATTGTTTGAATAGGGTTTTTGAAGGAATTCAGGAAATTTATGGAAAACCTGAAACCTTTACAGGAAAAAGATTCTGAATTTTGCACCTCTGAAGTTTATGTTGACTTCATACGAACTTTAAGAGCTTTATTCAAGCTTCATTGGAAGATCCGTAAAATCCGAATATCTTGAGGATGTTCTCCGGGTATTCCGGGTTCTAGTAGGGTTCGGTTCGGATACAAACCATTTGTAGACGCATGTCAGTCTGAGGCATTGTTATGGAAGCGAAGCAATACTATCCCGACGAACTGGACTTACAGAAGTTCTGGTCACTTATCCGGCGGCGGTGGCTGCCTGCAACGGCCGTCTTTGGCTTGGTGGTTGCCCTGTCAGCGTTTGCGGCAACCCGCAAAGATCCGGAGTACGAAGCAGTCGGACGATTGCTGCTTAAAGTGGACCGTCAGACCGCGTTAGTTGGTCTCTTGCAAGCAGAAGATAACCGCAACCAATCGGTCGACCGGGAAAGTAGCGTTCTGACAACCCAGGCCGAAGTATTGCGTTCTGCCCCCGTGGCCCAGAAGGTGATCGATGAGTTGCAACTGAAAGATGACGAGGGCCAGCCTTTACAGCCCGGCGCATTGCTCAGTTCACTCACCGCGAAGCCTATCGGCGGTACTGACATTCTACAAATCACGTATAAGTCTGATGATCCGGAAGAGGCAGCGGCGATCGTCAATGCCGTTGCAACAGCCTACTCCCAACAAAGCATTGATATTAAGCGGCAAGATGCAGCGGAAGCCCGTAAGTTTATCGCTGAGCAACTGCCTAAGACAGAAGCAGCCGTAAGAGAAGCTGAAGCAACTCTACGGGAGTTTAAAGAAAGCAATGGCGTCGTTGCCCTGGAGCAAGAGGCGACCTCAGCCGTTGACGTAATCTCGAACTTGCAGCAACAGCTCACCACGGCTCAGGCTCAGTTGACGGATGCATCTGCTCGGGCATCGATTTTACAGGGACAGTTGGGCCTCACTCCAGAACAAGCTTTGGTGGTTGCATCGGTTAGCCAGGCCCCTGGTATTCAGGAAGTTTTTACCCAGCTACAAACGGCCCAGAGCAACCTGGAGGTGCAGCGCACACGGTACCGGGATAACCACCCGGCGATCGCCAGTGCCCAGCGCGAGGTAGACGCTCTGACCAGCGAGCTCAACCGCCGGGTCGGTGAAGTGGCGGGTAGCACCCAGGGCATCTCGCAGGGTGATCTGCAAGCGGGCAGCGTTGAACAGGATCTCATTGCCAATCTGATCCAGGCCGAAGCACAACGAGCCGGGTTAGAAAATCAGGTGCGTACCCTGAGCAGCGCACAGCAAAGCTACCGGGAACGGATGGGTGTCTTGCCTCGTCTGGAGCAGACCCAGCGGGAGTTGGAGCGACGGCTTCAGGCCGCACAGGCGACCTATGAAACTCTGCTGACTCGTCTTCAAGAAATTCAAGTTTCAGAAAACCAGAACACTGGAAACGCCCGTCTAATTTCTCCGGCAGAGCCGCCTGCTTCACCCAGTAGCCCTGGCAAAGGCGTCTATCTATTGCTTGGGGGTGTCGTGGGTCTCCTGGCAGGTCTGGCAACAGCCCTCATGCTCGATCTGGTCGATCGTTCGCTGAAAACGGTCAAAGAAGCTCGGGAGCTATTTGGCTACACCCTGCTAGGGATCATTCCCTCCTTTAGCCGAGATGGACGCTTGCGCTCCAACGGTGACATGGAGCGCTCCATTCCTCGTATCATCGCTCAAGATTGCCCGCATTCTCCTGTGGCAGAAGCCTATCAGATGCTTCAGGCGAATCTGAAATTCCTCAGCTCCGATCGCGAAATTAAGTCTCTGGTCATTACGAGTTCGGCTCCCCGGGAAGGGAAATCAGAGGTATCGGCAAACCTGGCGGTGGCGATCGCCCAGGTAGGGCACCGAGTCCTGCTGGTGGATGCCGATATGCGCCATCCCTCTCAACACCATGCCTGGGATTTAACGAACGGTATGGGTCTGAGCAACGCCCTGGTTGATCAACTCGACTTCCGTACGCTGGTGCAGCGAGTCATGCCCAATCTGGATGTACTGACTGCTGGGGTTATTCCACCAAACCCTGTAGCACTGCTTGACTCAAACCGGATGTCGGCCCTCATTCGAGAATTCTCGGACGAGTACGACTACGTGCTGTTTGACACACCACCCCTGTCAGGAACCGCTGATGCTTCAGTGCTCGGGAAGATGGTCGATGGCATGCTGCTGATGGTACGGCCTGGTGTGGTCAATTCTCGCAGCGCCAAAGCCACCAAGGACTTCCTGGAGCAATCGGGTCAAGACGTGCTGGGGATTGTGGTCAATGGCGTCGATGTGCGCAACGAGCCCGACAGCTACTTCTACTACTCCCGCGAGTATCAGGGCCAACGCAGTCTGCCTGCTTCGCTAGGCCAGTCTATTGAGCGGACTTTGACGGCAGCGCGCGATCGCTCCGGTGACTTCCGAGGTTAATGGGCAACCGAAACCCTGGATTCAGGGTTTCGGCCCGCTCTCCCAATAGCACTCACAACTCTTACGAAATAACCAGATTGGGCAACCGTTCCTTCGGGCGTGGTTCCCCAGTCTCCCTTACCCTTCAGAATTTATCGATACACGGTGGCTGAACATGGCACAAACAACCTGGCTCTGGCGGTTTTCGAGTTCGTTGCTGGCCCCATCGCTCGTGAGCTTGATGCTGGCAGTTCCAGCTCTAGCACAGACGGCACCGGAATCCCCAAGCATCACTCAGACCATACAAGGAACCCGCTCCGGTGGGCAGGTAGTGGCTCCCAATTACATTCTGGGGCCAGGTGATGAGATTGGGATTACCGTCTACGGCTACGACGAAATGACGGTCCAGAAAGTAGTTTTGTCAGATGGCACCATTCTGTTGCCGCTGCTCAACTCTGTTCAGGTAGCCGGAATGACGCCTGACCAGTTAGCGCTGCAACTGGAACGTGACCTGAACAACTATCTGGTAGAACCCGATGTTGCCGTCACCTTAGTAACGCTCCGTCCAGTAGAAGTAAACGTAACAGGGGAAGTGCAACGACCCGGTCCTGTGCGGCTGCGTGGTCTGATTAACACCCAGGGCGGGAACCAGGCAGAAGAAGTTACCCCCAGCCTTTCAACCGCACTGGTGCGGGCAGGCGGGATTACCCGATATGCCGACCTTCGTGGTATTGAGCTCCGCCGCTTTGACAATAGCGGTAGCTCTGAACCGACTGTCATTAACCTGTGGGATGCTATTTCGTCGGGCACACTCGCTCCCGATCTGATCCTGCAGGATGGAGATTCTATCTACGTGCCCCGACTTGCCAGTGGCGAGGTTGATCAGCGGCTCATTTCCCGGTCTAGCCTGGCTCCAGAAACGGTGCGGGTCCGGGTCGTGGGTGAGGTGGTTAACCCTGGTGAAGTGGCGGTTCCTCCAAACAGTTCAGTTTCCAGTGCAGTGGCGATCGCCGGAGGCCCCACAACCGATGCCGAGTTGGATGACGTCGTCTTCGTGCGGATGAACGAGCAGGGCCAGGTTGAACGCCATGATATGGATCTGAGAAATTTGATGGACGATTTCCAGGTACAGGAAGGAGATGTGGTCATCGTGCCGAAAGACGAGAACCTGAATTTCCTTGATGTCGCCCTTCGGGCCTTGACACCCTTCGGTCGGGCTGTGGACATCATTGATAGCATCTTCGGAAACTAAGGCTTGCTTGAGAAGTTTTTTCGTACCCTTTGTGTAAAAAAACCTCTCCAACGAGCTCTAAAGCGTGCCCTAGCAAGCAGAGAGCAAAAGACAGCCGGACTTGCGCATTTTTCAAAGCTCTCGCCCGTCTTGATACACCTCGACTTAGCGCCCGAATATACAGCCATAAACGCTGTATATTCGGGTTTTGTGCTGATTGGGAAGGGTAGATATGGCCCCTGAGGGTAATGATGAAGCCGAGCACCAGGAAGGAAAAGCCCGGTTTCGCATAGGAGGTGCCTTCTACCGTCACCCAAGCTACCGGGCCCGAGATCTGGGAGTGTTGGCGGCTGCAGTTTATCGCGCCGAAGTCGGACGGCTGAGGGTGTTGGACAGCATGGCAGCCTGTGGAGTGCGATCGCTCCGTTACGCCCTGGAAAGTGAGGCTGATTGGGTCTGGGCCAATGATGGCAATCCCGAGGTCGGCTCCATTCTCAGGAGAAACTTAGAGCAGGCGCTTCCTACAACGCGCTACCAAGTGACCGATCTGGATGCCAATCAAGTCTTTTTTGAATGCTATCGCCAGCGAGATTTTTACGATCTGGTAGATGTAGATGGCTTTGGCAGCGCTGCCCCTCATCTAAGTTCTGCTCTATGGGCGGTGGCGCTAGGAGGGCTACTTTATATTACGAGCACCGATGGACGAGCCATAGGAGGGCGATCGCCCCACTCCTCCCTCGCTGCCTACGGAGCCTATGCCCGCTCTCACCCCGCTGTGCATGAGCAGGGGTTGCGGTTGCTCATCGGTAGCGCCGCACAACTTGCCGCCTCCCGAGGGTTGGGTATCGTCCCCATTTTCTCCTGGTTTTGCGGTCAAACCTGGCGGGTAATGCTGCGACTGCAATCCCAAACAACCCTTTCAGAGACCACTTACGGCTTTCTTGGTTACTGCCATACCTGCGGCAATTACCAGACAATTTCCTGGCAGAAGTTAGGAAAGGCACGCTGTCCCAACGACAGCCACCCCTTTAGCCTCAGCGGGCCCATGTGGTTAGGGGCGCTGCATAGCGATCGTTACCTCACCGCCATGCAAACCCAGGCAGATACCTGGAACTGGACAACCACCCGCGAATTGCTCACAGTCATGCAGGATGAATCCGAGATGCCTCCCTACTTTTTTCCCCTGGGGGAAATCGGACGCCGGGGGAAATGTGATGTGGGAGAGCGATCGCACCTGATTCAAACCCTACAATCCTGGGGTTATCGCGCCTGCCGCACCCACCTCAACCCCCAAGCCATCAAAACAGACGCCCCCCTAGAAGTTTGCATCAAAGCAAACAACACCACCCAAACCTGATCAAAAACCCCACAGATGCGAAGCGGCCTAACACCACCCCTGCAAAACCTCCTTGTCTAACGTCAGTTCGGGATAAGCCGAACCGCCCATTATTGCGTGCGCGACGCGCACGCAATAATGGGCTTTTTCGAGTGCCGCGCGAAGCGCGGCACTCGAAAAAGCCCTTAACCCGAACTGAGGTTGTAGGGGGTCTGGGGGACGGGCTGTCCCTCCCCCAGTCGGGAGGTTTGGAGGGCGACGCGCCTCCAAGCAGGGTCCTTGCAACTTCTCCACTGAATAGTCAGGACATGAGAAGGGAGTGAGTGCTTCGCACTCACTCCCTTCTCATGTCCTGACTAAAATTCTCACGCTTTTATTGCATCCATGCCCCGCTCATACAAAGCCCGCGCATAATCCGTCCAGACACCCTGGCCCCAATAGCGGAAGCAACTCGTTTGCAACAAAAGGTTATAGAGCAGAGCTCTCTGATATTCGGGAGTTTGGGCAACGCCAGCATCCGCTGCTAACGGCTCGTCAAATCGTTGATGAAAAGCAGCACTGAGCTGATTCATAGGTTCCAAAACGTTTTCGTAACCACGCACCCAGCTCAAATTATCCGTCCACGATGCCCCATCCATATGAAAATGAGGATCGCTTTGCTGAAGGTCTTGAATAGTTCGGGCGATCGCCTCCGGACTCGCCTGCTCCGGTTCCACTCGCTGCCAGATCTTATGCTGCTGCACCGCCTGACAGACCGGATAATCCTCAGGCTTCGCCCCAGCCGCTTCAATTAACTCCAGATACTCTGTACCATTCATCGGCACCGTACCGTGAAGGCCGCCCCCCTGCTCGCGAATCTCATAGTGGATACGGAAAAAGTCGCGGGGAAACTCATTCATCATGACGCCGCCGTTTTCTCCATCCGCAATCTGGCTCACCAATGAGGGAACTTCCACAGATCCAACCGTCTGCCGCCCCCGGCCCTTCGCCTCAAAGTAGGGCTGCATCTGCGCCACCAGCTTAGTATCCGAGCCCTGAGTTTTAATGAGAGCCGTAATACTGATAACTTCCCCGTGAGAATTGCGGGCAACCAGGCGATTGGGAATGTACTTCTGGTCATGGGGCAAACCATGCCCCTCCAGCGTCTCAACCGAATGCTCCTGCACCAGAAGCCACTGATAGCCACATTCCTTCAGAGCTTTGATGTACTCGTAAAGCGTGTCGGGGTGGTTGGGAAGATGCATCTCTGGCGGAGAGAAACCACGAACTCGGGCTAAAGCCTCGTAACCGAAGAGTGCCGCGAAGTAATGCTGCCACGCCTGAATATGTAGCTTGAGATCGGGGATCGGGGTGGAAGGAACGACGGCATGGCTCCACATCGTGCCCAGCCACTCCACATAGGGCTGGTATTGGCGATCGCACGTAATCCGCCTCAATTTTCCCAAAATGTCGTCCCGGTTCATCTGCCGTAGCCCCCACAGCAGGTTACCCGAATAGTCCAGCATGATGCGTGGATTGCAGCCCTCATGCACCATCTGAGGAATAAAATCCCCCATGCGACCATAGCACTCGGCAAATACCCCCGCGTTGTGGTTATCCCCCTCGCCGGAATGCTCAAACATATACTGCAAATGACTGATCAGACTGCCCTCCCAACCCGCGGGGATCGTGGGTTGGTGCATGTGCAGAGCGCAGGCAAACCCAGCGGTGACGTTCTCCAATCGCTGATTCGTTATGGAGAGGAAGACGGGATCACAGGAATGGGTGACGGAGCGAATCCGCGCTTCCTCCCCGCAGATATTGGGCAGGCCGAATCGAGTGTCCTCAAGAGGGGGAAGCGTAGTGGCAATCATGGTAGCTCTGACATAAAGGGGCTGAAGAAGCGCCGCCCCCATTGAGGATGCTTGTTACGGCTATTTGTATGGGCAAACCCAGAAAATAAGCGTTTCAAATGCACCCGCAGGGAGAGTAGTTGAGGGGGCGATCGCAGGGGATCGGCAACACCGACCTCCTAGCTGTGACTGTACCTGCAAGATCCTCAGATTGGGGAAGAGCTTAAGAATTTTTCCCGTTCGTTCCTCTGGAATTTTTGATTTTGCGTATGCTTCGTGCATGCAAAATCAAAAAATGTAGGATTTATGTGTTGTGGGTGGGGTGCTTCGCACCCCACCCACAACACGCTAGTGCTGAAATGCTTATGGATGAGATTGGCTGTCAAGAAAGCAACAGCCTGACAAAATAGAAAGCAGTCTTGCTCATTTCCGCTGGTTGCCATGACCGTGTTTCCGAACTCCGGCCCCGCATTTCAACGCTTACGCACTGTTCGCCTGGCGCTCCTTGATCTCCACAAGGCGCTGCTTAACTCTGAGCGCGCTACCTATGAGCAGTACTATGGCCGCATCCAAAACAACGCCCAATTCTTCAATCTCGTCATTGAGCATGAGTGGTTCGAGTGGCTGCGGCCCATGTCCCAATTCATCGTGCAGATGGACGACGTGCTGATGTCAAAAGAAGTGGTGCCTGCCGAGCAGGCAATCTCCCTCCTGGAACAGGCCCGTATGATGTTCCGCCCTGCGGAATTTGGCACGCCCCTCGAAAAAGGATATTTTCAAGCTATTCAGCGAGATCCTAATATCGCCTTGAAACACGCCTCTATTACTGAATTGCTGGCAGCGGGATCGGAACCATTACCCGAAGCTTAAGCCGCGACACTCTTGTCAGTAATTCCGTAAACCTATAGTTTTTGTAAAGATAACAAAATGTTGCACCATCGCTAGGTAGGGAATCGCAATGTATATCGTGCAAATTGCTTCCGAATGCGCCCCCGTCATTAAAGCGGGTGGACTAGGCGATGTCGTGTATGGCTTGAGCCGAGAACTCGAAGTGCGGGGCCATTGTGTCGAACTGATCCTGCCCATGTACGACAATATGCGCTACGACCACATCTGGGGGCTGCACGAAGCCTACCGGGATTTGTGGGTGCCCTGGTACGGTAGCACAGTGCACTGCTCTGTCTTCTGTGGCTGGGTGCACGGTCGCTTGTGCTTCTTCATCCGGCCTCACTCTGCCGACAATTACTTCGATCGCGGTTGCTACTACGGCTGCAAAGACGACAACATGCGCTTTGCCTTCTTCAGCAAAGCTGCTCTGGAATTTTTACAACAAGCTAATAAAAAACCTGACGTTATCCATTGCCATGACTGGCAGACGGGTCTTGTTCCCGTGATGCTGTTTGAGATCTACAAGTGGAATGGCATGTGGCATCAGCGCGTGTGCTACACCATCCACAACTTTAAGCATCAAGGCTTTGGCGGCGTTGAGGTACTTTGGGCCACAGGCCTGAACCAGGAAGGCTATTACTTCCAGCCCGATCGCCTACAAGACAACTTCAACCCCTTCATTATCAACTACATGAAGGGCGGCATCGTTTACTCCAACCACGTCAACACCGTGTCGCCTCACCATGCCTGGGAAGCTCGTTTCTCGGAAGAGGGATGCGGCTTGCAAAGCACTCTGGAGCAACACCACTATAAGTTTGGCGGCATCCTGAACGGAATTGATTACAACATCTGGAATCCCGAACTCGATACCTATATCCCCTATCCTTACGGCCCTGAAACGTTTGAGGTCAAACAACTCAACAAGAAGGCGCTACGAGAACGGTTGGGGCTGCCTGATGACCCCAGCAAGCCAATCGTTTGCTACATCGGCCGCCTGGATGGGCAAAAAGGGGTGCATCTGGTGCATCACTCTATGTACTATGCCCTGAGTCGAGGGGCACAATTTGTGCTTCTGGGCTCGGGAACGGAAGCCAGTATTAATGACTGGTTCGGCCATGAAAAAGAATTTCTCAGCACCAACCCCAATATTCATTTAGAACTGGGCTTCAACGAAGAGCTGTCGCATTTAATCTATGCGGGAGCTGACATGATTGTCGTTCCTAGCAATTACGAGCCCTGCGGCTTAACCCAAATTATCAGCCTAAAATATGGCACTGTACCCGTTGTTCGGGGTGTGGGCGGTTTAGTCAACACCGTGTTTGACTGGGATTACGACCAGCAACACTCACCCGAGGAACGCAATGGTTTTGTGTTCTATCAATCGGATAATGTAGCGTTGGAATCGGCTCTGGGTCGTGCTATTGACCTCTGGTACAATGCCCCCGACTACTTCCAGAAGTTAGCGTTGCAAGGCATGGCCTACGACTACTCCTGGCGGGATCCCGGTGAGAAATATGTGGGGATCTACGAATTTATTCGCGATAAGTTTGAATTCCCGGCTCCCGAACCCGAACCTGAAGCGACTGACGCGGATGGGGCGATCGCTGACCCAGATGCTACAACTTCCAGCGCAGAACTCCCGATTGCTGAGTTAGATGCAACAGATTCTGACGCAGAACCGGCGATCGCTGAAGAGTAACAGATTCAATCTGTGTAGACACAATCACACCCTGGAAGCCCGTTTCCTTCAAGAAAATGGGTCTCCAGGGTGTGTCCGATCCAGTAGTAAAATATATCGGTTGTTTTCAGTGACTGAGCCTTGATTGAGCGCTATACTCTGCCCGAAATGGGCGACTTGTGGACAGACGAATACAAATTTAAGACATGGCTCCAGGTGGAGATTGCAGTCTGCGAGGCGCAGGCAGAGTTAGGCTACATCCCCCAGGAAGCTGTCGACATTATCAAAGAAAAAGCAGCCTTTGATGTCAAACGCATTTTGGAAATCGAGGCCGAAGTGCGCCATGACGTGATCGCGTTCCTCACCAATGTGAACGAGTACGTGGGCGAACCCGGACGCTACATCCACCTGGGCATGACCAGCTCCGATGTGCTGGATACGGCTCTCTCGCTGCAAATGGTGGCCAGCCTGGATGTGATTGTAAATCATGTGGAAGCCCTAATTCAGGCCATCCGTTACCAGGCTCAACAGCACCGCGACACCGTAATGGTGGGGCGTTCCCATGGGATTCATGCAGAGCCGATCACCTTTGGCTTCAAGCTGGCGGGTTGGTTGGCAGAAATGCTGCGGCATCGCGATCGCCTCTGCCGCCTCCACAAAGAAATTGCAGTGGGCCAGATCTCCGGTGCTGTGGGCACCTACGCCAACATTGACCCCAAAATCGAAGCATTGACCTGCCAGAAGCTTGGGCTAGAGCCCGATCCTGCTTCAACTCAGGTGATTTCGCGCGATCGCCACGCCGAATTCCTGCAAACCCTGGCTCTAGTAGGCGCATCCATCGAGCGTTTCGCCGTTGAGATCCGCAACCTCCAACGCACCGACGTGCTGGAAGTAGAAGAGTTCTTCTCTAAAGGTCAGAAGGGCTCCTCCGCCATGCCCCACAAGCGCAACCCTATTCGCTCTGAGCGATTGACAGGAATGGCGCGGATTCTGCGAGGCCATGCCATGGCCTCGTTGGAAAACGTTGCCCTCTGGCACGAGCGGGATATTTCCCACAGCTCGGTTGAGCGTGTTGCTCTGCCCGACTGCTGCATTCTGCTGCACTTCATGTTGGTGGAAACTACCGACCTGATCAAGAATCTGCTGGTCTACCCCGAAAACATGCAGCGCAATATGTACGTGTATGGCGGAGTAATCTTTAGCCAGAAAGTGCTGTTGGCTCTTGTGGGCAAAGGGCTCAGCCGAGAGGAAGCCTACAGCATCGTGCAATCCAACGCCCATGCGGCATGGAACCGCCCCGAAGGCGACTTCCGCGCCCTGATCTCGAAGGATGAGCGAGTTACGGCCAACCTCTCCCCCGAAGAGATCGCCCATTGCTTCGATCCTGCCGAGCAACTGAAAAACCTGGATGTCATCTATCAACGACTCAACATCTAAGTTTTTGGGGTCTACAAGTCATTACCTCTGGTTGAGTCCGGTAGCTTATCGCCCTGCCTCTTCCCCATGAGCCCCCCAGACCTGTTACGCTGGTAACCTATCTGCCCTATGGCATAGGGTCAAGGCAAACAATCGTGTTATGACTCTCCACCTTTCCGCGGCTCAGTTTCAGCAAATTCGGCGCCACGCTGAGGGAACGTATCCAGAGGAATGCTGTGGACTGCTACTCGGCACATTGCAGCCCGACCTAAAAACGATGGTGTCTGAGGTTTGGCCGGTGCAAAATGCCTGGGATGCCAGTTTGGTCAGTGAGTATGGGTTGCCTGATCCCTCTACGGCACCTCATAGTCGGGGCGATCGCTATTGGGTTGACCCCAAAGACTTGCTAAAGGCTCAACGCTATGGTCGTGAACAGCAGATCGATGTCGTTGGGATATATCACTCCCACCCCGATCATCCGCCTAAGCCGTCGGAATGCGATCGCCAAATGGCCTGGCCCCGGTATAGCTATTTAATCCTTTCTGTACAGAAGGGCGATGTTTGTGATTTTTCATCCTGGACCCTTGACGAGCAGCATCAATTTCAACTAGATCCGCTTATTATCCAGGATGGAATTGACATACCAGAGCCTTTCGAAATACCCCTGGCTTAATCCGTCTCCTTCCCTGTTCTCTTGCCCCCGAATGTCCCTATCGTTTTCCTCAACGGTTCTATGCTGAATCCAAATTTAGACGAGATCCAGCTTACAAAAGACGATTACGAACGCTATTCGCGTCACCTCATTCTGCCCGAGGTCGGCGTTGATGGGCAAAAGCGTCTTAAAGCTGCTAGCGTACTGTGCATTGGTACAGGCGGTTTAGGTTCTCCCTTGCTGCTGTATTTGGCGGCTGCAGGGATTGGTCGTATTGGAATTGTGGACTTTGATGTAGTCGATAATTCCAACCTGCAACGTCAGGTCATCCACGCCACCTCCTGGGTCGGCAAACCCAAGATTGCCTCCGCGAAAAACCGCATTCTAGAGATCAATCCCCATTGTCAGGTTGATCTCTACGAAACGATGCTCAGCTCTGAGAATGCACTGGATATTGTCGAACCTTACGATATCGTCGTTGATGGCACCGACAACTTTCCCACCCGCTATCTGGTAAACGATGCCTGTGTTCTGCTAAACAAGCCTAACGTTTACGGTTCGATCTTCCGCTTCGAAGGGCAGGCCAGCGTCTTCAACTACCAGGATGGCCCGAACTATCGCGACCTTTACCCCGAACCCCCGCCACCCGGAATGGTTCCCTCCTGCGCCGAAGGTGGCGTGTTAGGAGTGCTGCCCGGTGTAATTGGCACCATTCAGGCAACGGAAACGGTAAAGATCATTCTGGGAACAGGCAGTACTCTGAGCGGTCGCCTGTTGCTATACGATGCCTTGAACATGAAGTTCCGTGAGTTGAAGCTGCGGCCCAACCCGGTCCGTCCCGTGATCGAAAAGCTGATCGATTACCAGGAGTTCTGTGGTATTCCTCAAGCGAAAGCAGCGGAAGAGGCCGCAGCGGCTGAGACCTCCGAAATGAGCGTCACGGAACTGAAGCAACTGCTCGACAGTGGTGTTGATGACTTCCTGCTGCTGGACGTACGGAACCCTAACGAGTACGAGATTGCTCAAATTCCTGGTGCTGTGCTGGTGCCCCTGCCCGACATTGAAAACGGCGATGGGGTTGCTAAGGTTCAGGAAATGCTCAACGGCCATCGACTTGTCGTTCACTGCAAGAGTGGTATGCGATCGGCGAAGGCGTTGTCCATCCTGAAGGAAAAGGCCAACATCGAAGGCACCAACGTCAAAGGCGGTATCCTGGCCTGGAGCCGTGAAGTTGATTCTTCAGTTCCCGAATATTAAGTCTGTTAATAGCTGAATAATTCAGCTTTATCTTTGGGCTACTCCATGGAGTAGCCTTTTTTTGTGGGTGAGGGCGATCGCCTCCCTCACTGCTTCGCGTATCGTGCAAGCACTGGTCGGTAAGGCAAGTTTTACCAACTGCTTATAAGCCTATAGGAAGCTAAAAAGCCCAGTGTTTTCAGAAACACTGGGTTTCTTGAATGCAAATCAAGGTGATCCAAATAGACAAGAAGTGGTGGGCTCAGTCAATAGCTCAACCTGAAGGAGACATAACAAGACACCATGCTGATACACATCCTTGGCAAACTCCCTCTGATGGGTACGTTAACATATTGCTATAGAACATAAGAACTAATTTCTAAACCTATCGTTTCCATATTTAGTATTCTCCATAAACAAAGAGAAGCTTACTCAAAATTCTCAGGAATGCTGTCCATAGCGTTTTAGTAGTGCTAAACTTCCTACCTATGGTGTTAAGTATTAATCTCGCTCAAAATAGCAAACGCTCTATATTTACGATTTCCTACCTTCCCTTCACCCGCTGTCGCTGAGAGTGTTGTATGGTTCAAAACATCGATCGCCCAAGTCAAACCAGTCCGTTTCCGGCCTCTGCCCCAGCGGCCAACCCGGTGTTCTATCGCACGTATAGCCGTTTAGGAGAAGTCGCCGCAAACCGTCGTGAAACCTGGGACGATGTGTGCGATCGCACCCTCAGCGGCATCATCAAGCTGGGCAAACTCACCGAAAGCGAAGCCGATCTGCTCAAGCGGATGCAGCGCAACCTCTACAGCCTGCCATCCGGTCGCTGGCTTTGGGTGGGTGGTACCGAGTGGGCCGAGCGCCCCGAAAACTTTTCGGGAGCCTATAACTGTACCAGTACCAACGTGGTGGACTGGCGCGCCTTCGGCTTGATGATGGATCTCGCCATGATGGGCTGTGGCACGGGGGCTGTTCTGGAGCCGAAGTACATCAACCAGTTGCCTGCCATTCGGAACCCTCTCGTTGTAAAGATTGTGGGTGAGATCGGAACTGTTCCTCCCGATCAGCGGCAAGACCGCACAGAAGTTATCTTTGAGGGTAACCGTGTTCTTATCAAGGTCGGTGACAGTCGCCAGGGTTGGGTGACCTCTTACCAAACGCTGTTGGAACTTTCCACCGATGAGCGTTTCTCGGGTGAAGTTGGCGTCGAAGTCGATTTAGGTTCCGTGCGTCCTGCCGGAGAGCGGTTGAAGGGCTTTGGAGGGATGGCAAATCCCATCCGCCTACCCGGTCTGTATGAGCGATGCGCGCGGATTTTGAATAAGGCGATCGGGCGTCAGTTGAATTCCGTGGAATGCTGCCTGTTGATTGACGAAGCCGCTGCTTGCGTCGTCGCCGGAAACATCCGGAGGAGCGCGGGGATGCGTCAGTTCGACAGCGAAGATACCCTCGCCGCCGCCGCCAAAGACAACCTGTGGATGCAGGATGCCAACGGCAACTGGCGCATTGATCCTGAACGGGATTCCCTACGGATGGCGAACCACACCCGCGTCTTCCATCGCAAACCGACTCTAGAAGAATGCGTTGATGCAGTTCGCAAGCAATTCTACTCAGGAGAAGGCGCGATCCAGTGGGCTGGGGAAGCTGAGCGTCGTGCCCAGGGCGAAGGTCGCTATGGGTTAAATCCTTGTGTAACCGCCGATACCTGGGTTCATACCGAGCATGGACCACGACAAGTAAAAGATTTGCTAGGCAAACAGCACAGCACCTATATCAACGGGGAATTGTTTAGCACAACTCCAGAAGGGTTCTTCTATTCTGGCACAAAGCCTGTATTGAAGCTGACGACCCGTGAAGGATACGAGCTTCGCCTCACAGGCAATCATAAGGTCTTAAAGGTAACAGCCCAGACTCAGAAGGCCCAGTACACCGATTGGGTCGCAACAGAAGAGTTGCAACCGGGCGATCGCATTCTTCTTCATAACCATCGCGACATTACTCCCTGGGATGGGGACGGTACTCAAGAAGAAGGATGGCTTTTGGGCAATCTACTAGGTGACGGTAGCCTTGCAAAAACTCCGTGGAATGATACGGCAGTTTTACGGTACTGGGAGGAATCTCAAAATGAGATGAGCCATCATGCAGTCAGCTTATTGCAGTTAGCTGTAGGGTATGAGCCGACGACTGCTGAAGCGTGTTACCACACGCAACTTAAGCATCGCGTCATTGCCTCGACTGGATTAGCTAAATTGGCTGCACAATTTGGTATAGTGCCTGGCCAAAAGCGCATTACTTCTGTCATAGAAGAAGCCAGCTACGGCTTCTATCAAGGCTTTCTACAGGGATTCTTCGATGCCGATGGAAGCGTTCAAGGCACCCAGAATAAAGGTATAAGTGTCAGGCTGGCCCAAAGTAATTTAGATTCTCTAAAGGCTGTGCAACGGATGCTTGCCCGTATGGGAATTGTTTCAACGATTTACCAAGGGCGGCGTCCTGCGGGGTATCGACTGATGCCGGATAGCGATCGCAAATTGGCTCCTTACTATTGCCAAGCACAGCATGAGCTTGTGATCGCGAATGACAATCTTTACTGGTTCCAGCAAATCATTGGGTTCCGTGAGCCCCATAAGGCCGAGAAGCTAAACAGAGTGTTAGAGGGCTACAAACGCAAACTGAATCGTGAACGTTTTGCGGTGACCGTGGCGTCTATTGACGCAGATGGGATTGAAGCCGTTTACGATTGTACGGTGCCTGGCCCTGCTTGTTTTGATGCAAACGGTCTTGTCGCTCATAACTGCGGCGAAATTTTGGGGCAAAACTTCCACTGCAACCTGGCGGAGGTTCACCTTAACCAGATTGATCCAAAGGATCTGAAGGCCCAGGAAGAAGCCTTTACAGCGGCAGCCTTGTCCGTGGCTTCACTCCTGAACCACCAATTTATGGAGCCGCGTTACCAACAATCACGGTTGGAAGACCCGATTGTGGGAGTTTCCTTCACCGGCCTGTTCGACTTCTTTGTGAAAGCCTTTGGCGTCGAATGGCTGCACTGGTGGGCGGAAGGGCGGCCTGACACCATGAAGGGGCTGGAATTCAAACAGAAGGAGCAGCAATACCTGAGCCGCTGGAAAGAGATCGTGCATCAGGCGGTGTGGGAGTATTGCGATCGCCATCAACTCAATCGCCCCAACCGTTGCACGACCGTCCAGCCTGCGGGTACCAAATCTCTGCTGACCAACGCCAGCCCCGGTTGGCATCCACCCAAGGCGCAGCGCTTCATCCGTCGCATTACCTTCCGCAAGAATGATCCCGTCGCTTTGGCCTGTATGGAGTATGGCTACAACATTGTGCCATCTCAATCTGACAAGGACGAAGAGGGCAACCTGCTGAATGATCCCTTCGATCCCCGTTGTACCGAGTGGTTGGTGGAAATTCCGGTGCGGGTACCCTGGGCAGATATGCCGGGGGCTGATGAAATCATCATTGAGAATTTCTCGGCTCTGGCCCAGTTTGACTTCTACATGCAGGTGCAGAAGTATTACACGGCCCACAACACCAGCGCCACCATCGAGCTCAATGAGCATGAGGTGGAGCCATTGGCCCAGGCAATTTATGGGGCGATCGCCAACGATGAAGGCTATATTAGCGCCGCACTCCTGGCCCGCTTCAACGCTCCTTTCCCACGCCTGCCGTTCGAGAAGATCGACAGAGAAACGTTTGATCGACTGGAAGCCGAGGTGAAGCAACGGCAACGCACCACGGATTTCTATGCGGCATTGTCTCGCTATGATTCCGGTGATCTGTTTGAGGCTGGCCCTGCGGGATGTGATAGCGACAAATGTATGTTCCCTGAGCAGAAATAACGGCTCGCTACAACTGATTTGACTACCCTCTGCTAATGGGCGAAAAACTTGAGTTTTCGCCCATTTTTTTGCATGGACAGAACTTACGCGAGTTTATTATCTGTAGTGTATTTGTGTTGTGGGTAGGGTGCGAAGCACCCCACCCACAACACAAATGCGTACGTCCTGATGAAACTGTAGAGGCAGGTTTTGCCGAGAGATTGAATAGGGGAGCCAGGGTTGTCTGCTAAACCTGCCCCTACTTTTGAGCGGGTTTTGATCAATTAGATGCCAAATAAAAAGAGAGTGGGCTTTGCTCCACTCTCTCTTCGGATGTGATGGGCGATCGCCCATAACCAGTAGTCAAATAAGCTCTTCGCTTATTCCTCAGGGCTTTCCACTTCAGTGCTTGCTCCTTCAATGGCGCTCTCTTCCTCTTCGGCTCCTTCTGCCACAGGAGGAACCAGAGCTACAGCGGCGATCGCATCCTCTTCATCCAGCCGTTGCAATTTCACCCCAGTAGCCGAACGTGACTGTTTGGAGATAGCATCTGTGGCCTGACGAATAATGATGCCTCGGCTCGTTACCAGCATCATTTCATCCCCTTCATTCACGATCAGCAGCGCGGCCAGTCGATCGTTAGGGCGACGGAACTTAATGGCTCGAAGTCCCATACCTGCCCGGTTTTGCAGACGGAATTGGGAAATCGGTACCCGCTTACCCAGGCCTCCCGTAGTAACAATCAACACCCAGGGACCCTGGCTCACTTCCGTCGTTTCTTCGGCATCTTCTGCCACATCTTCTACATCCTCCGCTTCTGCTTCTGCCGCACTGGCAAGCAGGTTTGCGTACTGGCTGGAGATGATGTCAATGCTGATCAACTCATCTCCCTTACGCAGGCTCATGGCCTTCACCCCACGGGTGGGACGCCCTAGAGGACGTAGCTGCTCATGACTTGCCTGAAAGTGGATGGTCATTCCCTGGCGGCTGCCGATGATAATGCTATCTTCCACCCGAGCCAGCCGAACCCAACGCAGTTGGTCACCTTCCTCCAGGGAAATGGCGATCAGGCCGTTGGTACGGATGTTGCTGAAGGCGGAGAGAGCCGTTTTCTTAATGAAACCTTTGGTGGTCAGCATCACCAAGTAATCCTCTTCCGTGAACTCCACAACGGGAATAATGGAAGTGATTTTTTCCTCATGGGAGATAGGAAGGAGCTGCACGATGGGCACGCCTCGGGCCGTGCGGGAGCTGGTGGGAATTTGATAAGCCCGCAGGGAGTAGGAGATGCCGCGATCGCTAAAGAACAGAATATTGTCGTGATCATTGCAGGTGAGGAAGTGGTTCACCCCATCCTCTTCCTTCATCCGAGCACCCGCTTTGCCCCGGGTAGCGCGACTCTGTACCTCAAAGGCACTGACGGGCATCCGCTTAATGTAGCCCTGCTCGGTAATCAGGATTACCGCCTGTTCATTGGCAATCAGGTCAATGTCGCCCAGATCGCCATCCATGTGTTCAATGACGGTGCGGCGAGGGGTAACATGAGCTTCCCGTAGTGCGACCGCTTCATCCTGGATGATGGTGAGAATCCGCTCACGGCGAGCCAGAATGTCTTGCAGGTCAGCAATTTTCTCCTGCAACTGATCATGTTCCTGGTTGATCTTTTCCGCTTCTAGAGCGGTTAGACGACGCAGTTGCATTTGCAGAATGGCGTCGGCCTGAACTTCTGAAAGGGAGTACGTTTCCATCAACTCCTGCTTGGCCGTGGGAGTATCTGCAGAATGACGAATCAGCGCAATGATCGCATCCAGGTTTGCCAGGGCAATTAACAAACCCTGCAACAAGTGATCCCGCTCCTCTGCCTTCCGCAGTTCGTAGCGAGTCCGGCGGGTGATGGTTTCAATCCGGAAATCTAAGAATACCTGGAGCGACTGCTTCAGGCTGAGGATTTGCGGTTCCCCATTCACCAGAGCCAGCATATTCACCCCAAAGTTGGCTTGCAGTGGGGTAGCTTTGTAAAGGTTATTCAGCACCACCCGGGGATAGGCGTCGCGTCGCAGTTCAATGACGATACGCATCCCGTCGCGATCGCTCTCATCCCGAATATCAGAAATACCCTCCAGCCGGCGATCGTTCACCATCTCGGCAATTTTTTCAATTAGAGCCGCTTTGTTGGTCTGGAAGGGCAACTCGGTGATGATGATGGCTTCCCGTTCCGGTGCCCCCCGGCGCTCAATCGTTTCGATATTGGCCACGCCACGCATGGTGATGCTGCCGCGCCCGCTCATGTAGGCTTCCCGGATCCCACTGGTGCCCAGGATTTGTCCCCCCGTTGGGAAGTCTGGGCCGGGGATGTAGCGCATCAATTCCGTGTCCGTCAGGTCAGGATTCTCGATCAGCGCTACGACCCCACTCAGCAACTCGCCCAGATTGTGGGGGGGAATATTAGTCGCCATTCCCACAGCGATCCCCGAGGAGCCATTTAACAGCAGCTGGGGAATGCGGGCGGGCATCACCAGGGGTTCTTGCTGCGACCCATCATAGTTAGGGGCGAAATCGACAGTTTCCGATTCGATGTCTTGCAGCATCCCGTAGGTGGTGATGGGGCGCAGGCGACATTCGGTGTATCGCATCGCCGCTGGAGGATCGTTATCGACGGAACCGAAGTTACCGTGACCATCCACCAGAGGCGATCGCATGGAAAAGTCTTGAGCCATCCGCACCAGGGCATCGTAAACCGACTGGTCCCCATGCGGGTGGTATTTACCGATTACGTCCCCCACCACACGGGCGCATTTCCGGAACGGGCGATCGGGGGCTAACCCCAATTCGTGCATGGCGTAGAGAATGCGGCGGTGTACAGGCTTAAGCCCATCTCGCGCATCGGGAAGCGCCCGTCCCACAATCACGCTCATGGCGTATTCCAGGTAGGACCGGGACATCTCCATGCGTAAATCGGTGGGGATAATCCGATCCTGAGACGGCGGTTCCTGGGAAAAGGTCATAGGATGATTTACTCCAACAGTCGGGTGAGAGAAGTCTGATTACGAGAGCCCTGTGGGGCGTAGCAGCCAAGTTGTGCGCTCAACAAAAACATGCTCAAAACGGAGCGCCGACAGTATCGAAAATGCACCGGGTTCTGGCTGAAAGCTCCGGTGGTAAAGGGGTTCTGCATCAACCGGGGTGAATGGGCTGAAAATGCTGCCCTGTAAGGATTTCAGCCTTTGAAATTATAGCACAGAATGGATAGGTTCGGGGGGATCAGGAATGGGGTGGGAGAAGGGGTACTTTGGAACTCTGTCTCCACACCTTCTCCAAATTTTTTACCCTCAAAACCACCCTTTCAAAAATTCATTAAAATCGGAGCAATTCCCCACACAGAGGCTAACGCGCCTATGTTGCCTGTTTTTTACTCGGACCTGTTTTTGGAGCATGACACCGGACGCTATCACCCTGAGAATTCGGGGCGGTTAAAGGCAGTAACCACGCTCCTACGCTCGGTGGGCTGGGCTGAACAGTTGGATTGGCGATCGCCTACTCCTCCCGAAGCCCAGGGTCGTCTCACCGATGCTCTCTACGCGATTCACCCCGAGAAATATGTGGCAGCGGTTGAATACCTGGCCAAGCAAGGGGGGGGCCACGTCGATCCGGATACGGTGCTATCGAAGCATAGCTATGAAGCGGCAATTCTAGCGGTGAGTGCCTGGCTCGATGGAGTGGATGTGGTGCTGGACACAGGGAAGCCGGCCTTTGTATTGGCCCGACCACCGGGGCACCATGCCTTACCGACTCAGGGGATGGGGTTTTGTATTTTCTCAAATGTGGCGATCGCCGCTCACTACGCCCTCAAGCAACCCGGCATTCAGCGGGTCGCCATTCTTGATTGGGATGTGCATCACGGGAATGGAACACAGGCGATCGTCGAGAGCAATCCTCAGATTGCTTTTTGTTCCCTGCATGAGTCACCTCAATACCCTGGTACGGGAGCATCGGGTGAAACGGGTGTGCACAATAATGTGCTGAATCTTCCCATGCGGGCAGGTAGCACAGTGGCAGATTACAAGACCCGTTTTGAAGAGCGTATTATTCCCTTCTTCCAGGCGTTTCAGCCTGACCTGTTGCTGGTGAGTGCGGGCTATGACGCCAACGCTGCGGATCCCCTGGCTAACATTTCGTTGCAACCGGGTGACTACGGCATCTTCACCGACTACTGTTTGCAACTCACATCTAAAGTTTTGTTTGGATTAGAGGGCGGATACGACTACGATGCGTTGGCAAAATCCGTTGCCGCCACCATCGAACGATGCCTTGTCCTAAGCTGAAGATTGGGCCATCAAACCCCCAAATCTGTGGTGTTCTGAAGAGGCCGCCGGTGATGCACTCCAACATAAAACCGTGAGAAAGTCCGATGCTTGAAAAGATTCGAACCGTAGTTAACGTCATGATTACGTTCATTCTGGTGGCATTTATTGCCACCAGCGTGTATCGACTGGCAGTGTATTTTCTGCAATCCTATGGGTTGTCCTCGTAAATAACCGAACTCAGCTATTCATTTCATGGAGCACTATGGCCGATCCCTTAACCCCTGAAATTAGCGATCGCATCTGCAAACACATGAACGATGATCATGCAGATGCCGTACTCCTCTATGCCAAAGCCTATGGAGCGGTATCCGATGCGATCGCCGCCCAAATGCTCAGCATTGACTCCGAAGGGATGAACTTGCAGATACAGCGTGAAAGTGGCCCTGACTCCGTGCGAGTCACCTTTGACCACAACCTGCAGGATTCTGAGGATGCGCATCAAACCCTGATCGCGATGGTACGTCAAGCCCGTACCCCCTCGTAATTTCTAATACCTGACTCCTGATTTCAAGCCAAATAACTCATTTTATGTCGGGTTAAATGCTGACGATAAAAAGTGGCGCGGCGCAAAGCACCGCGCCACTTTTTATCGTCAGCATCTAACTTTACTTGTTATCAGGATGTGAAAGGGCCTTTGTAGGTGTCTCACTCTCTTTTTGATTGCGCTTAACAGCTACTACTTTTTTTAGATTTGTAAGCGGCTTTTACAAACTGAATAATACCTTCATAGGTCAGGTTCTCCTTAAGGGGGAACCTTTTTTATTCACGCGGTGAGACGCATCCTCCTCGCGGAGTCCCTCTCTTGGGTGAAGGAATTTCCTTTAAGACATGGCAATTTAATGAGTAGTTAAAGATGGCCAGGCAGCGATCGCGCCCACCCGGTAATAGGGATCTGCCAGCTAGTCAGTTTTAGCTCGATGGTTCTGAGGCGAGCGGTTTCATAACCGTCTCTGGTTTCTTAACGTTGATTAGTCCTGCCTGTCCTCCTAGGTTCTAAGAGCACATTACACAATGAAACGACGTCAGCTTTTTTCTGTTGCTTTTGTGGGTACGATTGCGGCAATTGGTCTGCTGAACGCCTGTACTTCGTCTGGTGGTGACAGCAACACTGCTGCGCAAAGCAAAACACTCACCATGGCGACCTCCGCAGATTACCCTCCCTACGAATTTATCCAAACATCTGGGGGGCGAGAGGAGATTGTTGGGTTTGACGTAGATATTGCAAAGGCGATCGCGGAAGAATTAGGCTACGAAGTCCAGATTCAAAACATTGACTTTAATGGTCTGATCCCTGCGCTACAAGCAGATCGGGCTGACTTCGTAATGGCTGGTATGACCCCTACCGAAGAACGGAAACAAAACGCTGATTTCTCCATTGTCTATTACGAAGCGAAGAACACTATTGTGTCTCGTAAAGATAGCGGCTTAACCGATGCCGCTAGCCTGAATGGCAAGAAGGTCGGTGTTCAACTTGGATCCATTCAAGAAGGAGCGGCGAAGGAAATTCAGGGAGCCAATGTGGTTCAGCTGAACCGTATCAATGAAATTATTCAAGAATTAAAAGCGGGCCGCATTGACGCTGCCATTGTAGAAGATACCGTGGCAAAAGGCTTTATCGACGCCAATCCTGACCTGGAATTTAATGTCATTCCAAATGAAGGAGAATCGGGTTCAGCGATCGCTTTTCCCAAAGGTTCTCCTTTAAAAGCAGAATTTGACCCTGTGCTTCAAAGAATGGTTGATAGCGGAAAGATTACCGAATTGGTTAATAAGTGGTTTGGTGATCAGCAACCGGCTAAATAGGCATTGCTGAAAGTTTATCTGTTGATGGGATAAATCATCAAGCCAGGGTCACTCTACCCTGGCTTTTTTTCAACCCATGGCGTCTTTAAACTGCAAGCTTATGCCATCAGAGTAAGGGTTACCACAATATTCTTATAGCTTTTGGTTGTTTTTAGCGCTAACACAAAATTCCGAGTAAGCTAAACCACAAAAAGCCAGTCATAAAACCGAAATAATCAATTGACTCCCTGTTCACCTGTACGACGTTCATCCGATGGCAACTCATTGTTTACCTGTTACCCAACTTGGCTTCATGCCCGAAGTATGGAGCCTCATCAGCACTGCGTCAGCCACGACGGACTTTGCTCTAGATTTCAGTAAAATTTCTGAAAATATTCCGTTTATCCTTTGGGGCATTCCCATTACCCTTGCATTCAGTGTTACTTCTGCCTTATTGGGGTTTACCTGGGGTACGGTTCTGTCTATTTTCAAAATTAGCAATATCAAACCACTGAAGTGGTTTGCAGATGCTTATACCTCTGTTTTTAGAGGTACGCCGCTGATTTTGCAACTGGCCATTATTTACTTTGCAACTCCTCAGTTACTTGGATTCACCC
The DNA here is from genome assembly GCF_014695575.1 of Leptolyngbya sp. FACHB-8. GTDB lineage: Bacteria > Cyanobacteriota > Cyanobacteriia > Elainellales > Elainellaceae > Vacuolonema. Next base: position 29,391 of record NZ_JACJOO010000079.1, read on the forward strand.
CCACAGGTTTCCAGGCCGGGGTTGCAACCTTTGCCCTTAACTCAGCCGCCTATAGTTCCGAAACCATTCGGGGTGGCATTATGGCTGTAGATAAAGGGCAGCGAGAAGCTGCAATGACGTTGGGGGTCAAGTATCCCCAAATGATGTGGGATATTATCCTACCTCAGGCATTCAAAAATATTCTTCCGGCTCTGGTTAATGAAACGATTGCTCTACTTAAAGACTCTGCTCTGGTATCCACGGTAGGCGCTTTAGACCTGATGCGACGAGGGCAGGTAGTAGCTGCTGAGAAATTCATTTATTTCGAACCGCTGATTTTTGTTGCTGCGATTTATTACGTAATGGTGATGGGGCTAACACTACTGGCACGACGTTTAGAAAGAAGGATGCGGAAAAGTGATTAAGACTGAATACCTATGTAAATCGTTTGGGCCGCTTCAGGTTTTGAAGGATGTTTCAACAGAGATTAGAAGAGGTGAAGTAGTCGCCATATTAGGACCATCGGGCTGTGGGAAGTCCACCTTTTTACGCTGCTTAAATCTTTTGGAAATTCCTACAAAAGGGCGAATTTATATCAATGACATTGAAGTGACCAGCCCCAAAGCAGACATCAACAAAGTTCGCCAAAACATGGGGATGGTATTCCAGCACTTCAACCTGTTTCCCCATATGACGGTGATGCAAAACGTTACCTACGGCCCTATCAAGGTGAAGGGGATGACGCGGGGCCAAGCTGAAGAGCTGGCAATGTCTAAGTTACAGATGGTGGGCTTAGCCGAAAAGGCCCAGGTGTACCCATCGCGGTTGTCAGGGGGGCAAAAACAACGGGTGGCGATCGCCCGCTCCCTCGCCATGCAACCCGAGGTGATGCTGTTTGACGAACCCACCTCTGCCCTTGACCCCGAAATGGTGAAAGAGGTACTGGATGTCATCAAATCTCTGGCCAAGACCGGGATTACGATGGCGATCGTGACTCACGAAATGGGCTTCGCGCGCGAAGTGGCCGATCGCATCATCTTTCTGGATGCCGGTATCGTTGCAGAGGATGCGCCACCCGATATTTTCTTCTCCAGCCCCAAGAGTGAACGGGCCAACCAGTTCCTACAGAAGGTACTGTAGCCTTCATCGACCCAACAAAAGAGGGGCGCGACGCGCCCCTCTTTTGTTCTGGTCTGCGAATCTAATCTTCAGAACCGCCCCATTTTTCCTCGGTCAAATGATCCGAAAAGTCAGGCCTTGGGTTCTGGTGAATGGCCTCAATAATTTGCACATTCGCAGCCGGAAAGGGATATTGCTCCAGATCTTCTGGGCGCACCCAGCGAACTTCGTCACACTCCAAGGGCTGCGGCTCCCCGGAAAGATAGTGACAATGGTGGACGTTCAGGGTCACTCGGAAATGGGAGTAGGCATGGTCAATCGTAATTAACGAATCTCCCACAACCACTTCAATGCCCAACTCCTCACGGATTTCACGGCGAATACAGTCTTGAATGGTTTCACCCGGCTCAATTTTGCCACCGGGGAACTCCCACAGCCCCCCCAGCAATCCTTCCTGGCGCCGGCGATCGATCAAAATCTGTCCATCTGCATCCCAGATCACTGCAACACCGATGGCCTTGTGGGGGACGGGCGCTTTCTCTTCACGTACAGGCAGTTCGTTTTGCATGGCTCGTTCATAAGCGCGACAGTGCATGGCCCACGGGCAGCTTCCACAACTGGGTTGACGAGGTGTACACACCGTCGCCCCTAGATCCATCAACGCCTGATTAAAATCTCGGGGATGGACGGGATCCAGCAATTGATCAGAACACTGCCACAACAGCCGCAGAACGCGGTTCGGCGGGCGCTCTAATGCTAACAGGCGTGTCAACACACGCTTCACATTACCATCCAGGATAGAGACTGGTTGGTTAAATGCGGCACTGAGAATTCCTCCGGCAGTACTCTGTCCAATTCCGGGTAAAGCTAAGGCTGCCTCTAAATTTTTTGGAAATTGCCCATTGTGCTGAGTATGGATCACCTGGGCAGCTTTGTGCAGGTTACGGGCGCGGGCGTAGTAGCCCAACCCTTGCCAGAGCTTTAGCACCTGCTCCTGAGGGGCGATCGCCAACGCTTCCACCGTCGGAAACACTGCCAACCACCGCTCGTAGTAAGGCAACACCGTCTTCACCTGGGTCTGTTGCAGCATGATCTCTGAGATCCAAATCGCATAGGGATCTCGGGTCTCGCGCCAGGGGAGGGATCGCCCCGTTTGCCCATACCAATCCAGCAATCGCTGCCGCAGGTCAGCTACAACAAAACTCGGCAGATCTAAATGATCTACCGAGTAGGAGGAGTTAGCTGTATCGCTTCCCGCAACGGGTGACCGTCTTCCACCCATTACGAATCTTGATCAGAGCTAGAGTCGGCAGTTTGGAGCGATCGCTCAAAGGCCAAACGCTGCTCTGCATTCCGCAGGAAGTATCCGCTGATGATGGCAGACGCCAACAATCGACCCAAATGTTCCCGGTTGGTGGTGACCGTGACGTCAAACTGCTCAGAGGGCAACCCACCTAACAAGCCAATAATGTTGCGCTCCATCACCTGAAACACTTCCATCGAATCGGGACGGGAGAGCTGAGCAATGGTTTCAGGGCTCATGGACTGAACGTATTGAAACAAGGGGCTACCATTCTCGCCATGGCCACCAAAGAATCCTGAAATCTGTTTAGATGCGTCGTTCACGATGGGAACCTCTCTCACGCAGGACTTACTAATTAACTGACTGACTTGTTTACTAATGTATCAATCCCTAACTCGGCTGTCGGTGGGAGAAGCCGAACCTATCCGAGAGGGGTTTACCGTCCTACCCAACACCACCTCTGCAGGTAACCAGCGTTGTCCATATAACATTAGTTCGGACAGTTTTTCTGAAACCCTTGATTTTGCGTGCGCTTCGCGCACGCAAAATCAAGGGTTTCAGAAAAACTGTCCAGAGTATTGATATAAATGACCTGGACTTAGACCTTTCAGCAAACGCCAGAACCCCTGATTTCACTGCAAATCAATGAAATCAGAGGTTCTGGCGTTTGGAAGGGTAAAAGATGTGAGTAGAACTCTTGTGAAGTAGGCATTCTGTCCGCCTGAGGTTGGACAGGCAAGATTATCCCACCCGGAGCCCTGGGGCCATGCTAGGAGTTCACCACAGCAATACAGTCGATTTCAACTCGAACATCCTTGGGCAGGCGAGCGACTTCCACGGTGGCTCGGGCAGGAGCCGTTTCTTCGTTGAAAGCTGTGGCATAAACGGCATTCATCGCCGCAAAATCATTCATGTCTGCCAGGAATACGGTAGTTTTGACCACATCCGCAAAGCTGGCTCCGGCGGCCTTTAAAACGGCATCCAGGTTGGCGAGCACCTGTTGGGTTTGGGCCGCGACATCATCACCACCCATCAGAGAGCCTGTCTTTGGGTCCAGGGGGATCTGACCCGAGACGAAAACCATCCGGCCTTGAGCGGCGATCGCCTGACTATAAGGCCCTACAGGAGCCGGGGCCGATGTTGTTTGAATCACCTCGCGCATGAAACCTTACCTTGAATGAGGAATATCTTGAATGAGGAAATGGGGATATAAGGTATAGAGAATTGCCATTAAACCCATCAGAGCAGTTTGGGCCGCAACCCGTGCTCTCGATAATAGCGATAGTCCCGAATAATCCGCTCGTGGTCGAAGCAGAGGTTGGTGGGAATGTTCCAGAGTTCGAAGAAGCTCAGGTTTTTGGCATCATCCCCAGCAGAAGGTTCGCCTCGAGCCATTGCCAGAAACACAATGCTGATGGTGTGCTGTCGTGGGTCACGGCTGGGATCTGAATAGACCTGAAATTGCTCCGTCAGCTTAACGTGCAGCCCCGTCTCTTCAGCAGCCTCTCGAACGGCGGCGCTCTCTACCGACTCGCCATAGTCCACAAAGCCCCCCGGCAAAGCCCAGCCATAGGGAGGGTTGAGGCGTTCGATCAGCACGACAGGCCGATAGGGCCTATCCATCAGCTCAATGATGATATCGACAGTAGGGACAGGATTGCGATAGTTCACCGTGGCTCTGGCAGATGACGATTAAGCTGATAGCAGCATAACCTCATCTGTTACATCTATCGCGATTAAATTGGGCGCATTCAAAGAAAATATCTAACGTGATTGAAACCGGGTGCATCCCACTTTTGCAAATTTGGAAACCCACTTTTGTCAGTGAAGCGGGCTTCGCCCGCTTCACTGACAAAAGTGGGATGCACCCCTTGAAACCCTTGTAATAAAAGCTTTGCATACAAAGCTTTTATTACAGGGGTTTCAAGCACGTTAGGGCCGTAAGACAAAAAGTTGGAGTACTGCGATCGCTCAAACCAGACTATGGGATGAACGTTCTGCAACTCCTATAGTCCAGCTTTTGCGATCGCCTTCAATCATCCCCTGAGTAAACGCTTTACAGTTTTTAGCAATTCGGGCGGATGAAACGGCTTCGTAATATAAGCATCTGCTCCCTGCTTCATACCCCAATAGCGGTCAAATTCCTCGCTCTTGGTTGAGCAGATCATGACCGGAATTGTCTTGGTAGTCGGGTCGTTCTTAATCCAGCGACACAATTCGTAACCATTCATCTCAGGCATAATCAGATCCGTAATCACGAGGTCTGGAGTATGCTCCCGGATCTTATTTTTTGCCTCAACCCCATTGGTGGCTTCTACAACGTCTATACCCGTTGCCTCGAGCAGCTCGGATAGCATTTGTCTAAGCGTTTGGCTATCATCCACGATTAAAACTTTTGTCATACTCCCCATCCTTCCATGGATCCTAGCTTCCGGTACTGCCGGGTCCTTCCTGCCCACTATTAAGTGGCAAGTTTCAAAAGCACTCTTGTAAACATAGAGACGACTTTATCGAAATCGCCCTGGCGATCGCCCTGTCTCTTATCATTTCACAAACCCCTATCTCCTTAGAGTATGCCCATATCCACGATAGTATCGGGCAGCGGTTCGGTGATCTTTGAGGTATCTGGATAGGCAGAGCCTCAATCCTTCACCTTTCACCCAAACGTCACGTTCAAGTCTTTACTCTCATTTCCCCTCCCCTCTCTCGTTTCCGGATCGCCTGACCACGCATTTGCTCAGGCCAGGGCAAATTTTGCCCATTCCCCCTTTGGCACTAGCGTCCATTACATTTGCCTAACTCAACTGCTGAAATTGGCGTAGTTGAACGTTTGGGATGCCCCCGTTCGATGGCATGATATTCAGATGAGAAGCTTTTCGGTTTCTCGGAGGCCGCGTCCTCACTGATCCCAGTATTTCTGCTCAGGATCATGCGTGGTCATAGTCACGGGGGATGGGGTAGGGGTAGAGTTTGCCGCTGGGCTGGTTAGTCCGTCGATGACTCTACGGCTACGGGCAAAGCCAGTGCGTTGCCGTCCACACGTGTGACCCATGCCGAATCATGTCGTTCTTTTGTGCTGTGTTGAACGGCTGTTCGCAAGTCCTTATATTTTTGATGTCTTTAAGGAAGGAGAACCATTTCAGTGCTTAAGAGATACGTCTGGTTGGTTGCGATCGCCCTGTTGATGGTCGTTCAATTTGTCGCTGGGCCAGCGATCGCCCTCGAATTGGATGCTGCAACCCGCACGGTACCGTTAGACGCTTCGGGAAAAACCTATACCCTGTCCCTTAAAGAAGTGGCACTCGGTAAGCAGCAGTTTAACTACGCCTGTGGGCAATGCCACGTGGGTGGCATCACCAAGACCGATCCTAACGTCGGTCTCGATCCCGAAACCCTCGCCCTCGCCACCCCTCCCCGCGACAACATTGAAGCTCTGGTGGATTACATGAACGACCCCACCACCTATGACGGTCTGGAGGATATTTCCGAGCGTCACCCCAGCACCAAGAGTACCGACATCTTCCCCAAGATGCGGAACCTCACCAAGGATGACCTCAAGGTTATTGCAGGCCACATTCTGCTTCAGCCCAAGGTTGTGGGTGCCAAGTGGGGCGGCGGCAAGATCTACTACTAAACCCATGTTTCGGGCGCTGGCCGCCTCAAACATAGACAGTTCTTCTGGTCTGTCGTGAGACCCTCTTGTGTTCTCCTTTCGGGACAGGCCAGATCAGCCCATCAAATAAACTGGGAATCAGAGACGTCGTTATGATCAGGCTCTGGTTCCTATTTTTTTGCAATTTTAGGATTGGATATGCTTAATTCCCGGATGTGCCGAATCCTGCTGGGGGCGCTGGGCGGGGTGTTAGTGGGAGCGATCGCCCTCTTTCCCAATGCAGCCTGGGCTGCAGGCATTGACCCTTATGTAGCCCGTTACTTTGATGCGAGAGAACCTGTCGCCCTACCTTATACCGCCAACGAAACCCGCAGCTACACAGCTCAGGATCTATCCCAGGGAAAACAGTTATTCGAAGCTAACTGCCTCAATTGCCACGTCGGCGGCATTACTCTGCCCGATCCGACCGTTACCCTCTCGCTCGAATCCTTACAACAAGCCACCCCATCCCGCGACACGGTACAAAGCCTTGTCAACTTCTCGCGCCAACCAATGACGTATGACGGTTCCGAGGAAAGTATTTGGTGCCGCCAGGTTAGCTCCGATTGGATGGACGACAAGACCCTCGAAAATCTTGCAGCATTCCTACTACGAGCAGCAGAAAAAGCACCGGGATGGGGAAGCCGCGATCCCTTCCAATAGCTCAAATTCTGTAAGTAACCTCAGTTCGGGTTAAGGGCTTTTTCGAGTGCCGCGCTTCGCGCGGCACTCGAAAAAGCCCATTATTGCGTGCGCGTCGCACACGCAATAATGGGCAGTTCGGCTTCTCCCGAACTGACGTTAAGTAAATCAGCTTAGTCAACCATATAGCGCTGTGTTGATTAGATATGGCGGTGTGGGGCACGAAGTACCCTACACCACCGCTGTTGTACTTAACGCGCTTGCACATTGCTATCAACCGTTCCGCTCGTTAAACGGGTGGAACGCTTTATGGTTGGTTATGCCCGCCTACTAGAAGTTCTCCTGGAGCGAGTAAACTGCCGAAAACAGCACTAAAATCTTGGCGATCGCCTCTGAAGGGGAAACTTTCAAGATAAAATGCTACGTGGGTTCAATAAGCTAACTTAAACCTTCCGAGGTAATCATGAAATTGATCGCACGTGTTTCACGGAGTTTAAGTCTGGCCCTATTTACAGTTGTGTTGGTGGTTGCTAGCTTCGTTGCAGTGGTTTCTCCCGCTGCCGCAGAAACCATCACCATCAAGATGGGGTCTGACAGCGGTCTGCTCGCCTTCGATCCGGCTAACGTTACCGTCAAGGCTGGCGACACCGTTAAATTCGTTAATAACAAACTCCCTCCCCACAACGTCGTATTTAGCAGCGGCGCTGTGACCTCTCACAAAGCTCTGATGCTGGCTCCTGGTGAGTCCTTCGATGTTTCCTTCGACGGCGTAGACCCCGGCACCTATGACTACTACTGCGAACCCCACCGGGGCGCAGGCATGGTTGGCAAAATCACCGTTGAATAATTCTCATCGTTAAGTTTGTCCCCATCGCTAGTCGATGTTTTTGGGCCATTCTTCTCCCATAAGTAAGGTAAGGAATTCCACTGGATAGAGCGTAATCGTTCTCCAGGATGTATTCCTTACCTTTATTTTTTGCTATTGTCCTGTTGTGCTTAGCCGGGGGAGAACACCGTGGTTCCAATTCGTGATGACAACCCGACCCAGACAACGCCTTATGTTACTTACGTTCTAATTCTGATCAATATTCTGGTTTTTATCTATGAACTCTCGCTTTCCGGTCCAACGCTAGAAAGCTTCTTCCGTACGTGGGCCGTGGTTCCCCGTGAACTAACAGCCAGTTTTGAAGGGGGCGGCGCTGCTACGGTTGGGGGCTACCCTGAGTGGATTACCCTCATTACCTCTCAATTTCTCCATGGGGGTTTTCTTCATGTCGCCGGGAATATGCTCTACCTCTGGATCTTTGGCAACAATGTCGAAGACAAAATGGGCCATTCCCGCTTCCTCATCTTCTATTTACTGTGTGGCATGCTCGCGGCTTTGGCCCAGTGGTTCTTCTCGTCAGGGTCTTCCATTCCATCCCTGGGAGCGAGTGGAGCGATCGCCGGGGTCATGGGCGCTTACATTCTCCGCTTCCCCAACGCCAAGGTACTAACTCTCGTTCCTTTGGGCTTTATTCTCTTTCCCTTCCGCATCCCAGCTCTCTTCTTCCTGGGCTTCTGGTTTGTCATGCAAGCCCTCTATGGCGTTGCCAGCCTCAATGCCCCTGCCAACATCGGCATGGAATCGGGCGGTGTGGCCTACTGGGCTCATGCGGGAGGCTTCGCCTTCGGAGCCCTGCTCGGCCCCGTATTCGGCTTATTCAGTGACAAACGCCGGGTTTAGAAGCCGTAACCAACGGGAGGGGCGGGTTTTGGCCTTATCTCAATAACCCAACCGGGGGTATCGTTCAAACCTGCCCTAAGGAGATTTCTGAGAAACAATATCCCCATTATTTGGAAAAAAGGCGCGGCTTCGCCGCGCCTTTTTTCCAAATAATGGGGAAGTTCTTATCTGGAAATCTCCTAACATCAGGTAGCGATCGCTACTGAGGGCCAGTTTTGCCCTTAATCTTAATGCCCCACCATATTTATTAAACCCGCCCTCGCCATAAGCAGCGAGGGCGGGTTTTGGCGTTATAGTGCTTTTCAAGCGCTTAAAATCGGGTTGTTTTTGTGAGAGCCGCGCGAAGCGTGGCTCTCACAAAAACAACCGTGGCTGATTCAAGCACAAAGCGTTGTAAGTTGAAGACACAGATTAGGGTTACCTGCTAAACCCACCCCTACAATTCTCTGCAAATCATTCTTCCTTAATTTGCTACGGCATTCGCTCAAAGTCTTGAATTTAAAGGGGAAAAACTCCTTCAATTCATTATTTAAACTTGCCTAAGTACAACTCGTAGCCCTATCATAAAAGACTGTGTCTATTTTCGTTTTTGGCCAGTCCCATGCCCAAACTCAAAACTCGTAAAGCGGCCGCGAAGCGATTTCGCAAAAGTGGTAGCGGTAAGCTCATCCGCCGCAAAGCCTTCAAGAATCACATGTTGGAGCACAAGACCACAAATCGCAAGAGCCGTCTGTCCAAACTCTCCCTCGTGCATGAGCGCGATGCTGAGAACGTAGAGCTGATGCTGCCCTATCTCTAGGGTCAACATTCGCTGATATGGGATGTCCGGTGTGAAGCTCCCATGGATTCATCTAACCGATTAGCGTAGATAACGAAGGAAACTTGACCAATGGCACGGGTAAAGCGCGGCAACGTAGCTCGTAAGCGCCGCAATAAAATTCTCAAACTGGCAAAGGGGTTCCGCGGATCCCACTCCAAATTGTTCCGAACTGCTAACCAGCAGGTTATGAAGGCATTGCGGAATGCTTACCGCGATCGCCGCAAGAAGAAGCGTGACTTCCGTCGTCTGTGGATCACTCGTATCAATGCGGCCTCTCGCCAGCATGGTATGAGCTACAGCCAACTGATCGGCAACCTCAACAAAGCCAACATTCTGATCAACCGCAAGATGCTGGCACAAATGGCTGTATTAGACCCCAACAGCTTTGGCAAAGTCGTCGAAGCGGCGTCTCAAGCAAAAGGCTAAAGCGGGAGCATGGTGCGATTGCTGACGGTACGGGCGTTCGGTGTTTCCGTTGCGACAGCACTAGCACTCCTTGGCATGGGTTTCGTGCTTTCTAACTCAGTGACCTCAGCGGCCGATCTGGAAACAGTTCAAAGCCGGGGTCACTTTGTCATAGCCGTTAAAGAAAATATTCCACCCCTGGGTTTTCGTACCGATTCCGGCGAATTAGAGGGGTTCGAAATCGACATTGCTCGGCGGCTGGCACAGGAAATCCTGGGGAGTTCCGATGCCGTTGTTCTCCAACCCGTCGCCAATCAAGACCGCATTTCCGCTCTCACTTCAGGCGATGTGGATCTGGTGGTGGCTCGGATGACCCTGACAGCAGGACGATCGCGACTCGTCGACTTCAGCATCCCCTATTACCTGGACGGCACCACGTTTATCACTCGAGATCCAAGCATTCTCTCCAGTCGAGACATCCGACGGCGACGGATAGCGGTACTGGAAGGAGCCAATACAGCGGTTGTGGTGCGATCGCGCTTTCCCTATGCCCGCCTTATCGATGTTCCCTCCTATGAAGCCGCCCGTGAGGCAATGGAAAGAGACGAGGCGGATGTTTTCGCGGCGGATGCCAGTGTTCTGACGGGCTGGGTGCAACAGTATCCGGAGTATCGCTTACTGCCCGGTTTCTGGTCTGGGGAGGCATTGGCAATCGCCATGCCCCGAGGCCAGGAATATCAAGAATTGCGTGAGGCGGTAAATGGAGCGATCGCCCGCTGGCGCGAAGAAGGTTGGCTGGAGGAGCGGGCTCGTCATTGGGGCTTGCCGATCCAGGTGCCTGCGACAGAGAGCCCCAACCTTCCTCAGAATACGCCCTAGAAATTATCGCCAAAGCAGAAGAGATTGGGAGCCCCCAATCTCTTTTGCTCTTATCAGCCCTTTTTGCTTACACCAAGCTGACCTCACCGGTGTCGAGATCGTAATAGGCACCAACGACCTTCAATTTGCCCTCCTGAACAGCGGCAGCAATCACAGAGGAGTGTTGCAACCGCTCAACTTGTAGGCGCACATTGGCTTTGATGGCGTTGGTGAGGCGATCGCCTGCTTGCCCTTCTGAGGCTTTAACGGCAGGCTGGAGTGCAAGAACAAGGGACTCAATAACTCCCGGAAATTCACCTCCCTTTACAGCAGCATCCACAGCACCACACCGCTCATGCCCCAAAACCACAAGCAATGGTGTTTTCAAGACGGCAACGGCATACTCTTCACTAGCAATTTCTTCGGTGATGGCAACATTGCCAGCAACCCGGACAACGAAAAGATCGCCAAGTCCTTGGTCAAAGGCAATTTCAGGCACAACCCGTGAGTCGGCACAGCTCAAAATCGCGGCAAAGGGAGCCTGTCCAGCAGCAACCTCAACCACACGCGCTCCATTCTGGTTGGGGTTGAGCTGCTGGCTGGAAACAAATCGCTGGTTTCCTTCCATCAGCTTTGCCAATGCTTGATCGGGAGTCAAACTACCTTCGGTAGATCCAGCCTGGGTTGCGACCACAACTTGGTTCTGGCTATTCTGAGCCGTCCGGCTTTCAACTGTTCTCGCAAGGGCACCCGTTCCTAACCACGCCGTTAGGGAGCTTGCACCAACAATACCGGCACCGTATTGCAGAACATTTCTACGGGAAAGTTTTTGCTGGCGTGAAGTTTTATTCATGTTCCTCTGACCCAGAAAGATAACAACGATTCCAATGATTCAGCCCTACAATTTCTGATTAAGTACGTAGATGCGATGAGAAATACCCGCCACAACCTATCAATTTGGTACTTAGAACAGATGTAGATATTTGATGACCTGACATTTTTCTCCCAATGCTATTGAAGCCAATGCCATAGAAAACATCGTCCTCTGTTATTCACAAAGAACGTTCAGCAAAATTTACTCCTTAGCTTGTTTAAAGGCCAAAGAAATCAGCTATTTTTTCGTATAGCCAAAGCTTCTTTTTGACAGCTTGCCACCAGTAAAACAGCAATTAGATAAGACAGTTGCTGCCGTCGGAGCGACAGGAAAGATCAAGGACAAAAACTTATCCTAACCCTCAGTTATCAATTGCATCTTTGTTCTGGCATAGGGTTCTTGTCAGCCCATCGGAAAATACACAAGAGAAGGTTTTCTTTTCTCTTAATATAGATTCTCCGCTGAAAAGCATCATAAAAATCAATTGTTAAGAAAGTTCTTAAAGATTGCAGCCTATAGCTTCAAGAAGTAAGACAAAATTCAATAGTAATCATTCAAAAGCCTTTTATCACAATAGGTTCAACTAAGCAAGAAAATATTTTTATTATCACAAAGTTACTTTTTTCAACATCGTTTCGATCGCCTTTACCCCTCACAATCTCAATCTTTTCCATAGGACTTATTGATGATGTCGTTAGGAATAGACCCCTTTGCTTTCGCTGAGCATACATATTAATGCCTTAGCTCGAGTCGTTAGGATCAAAAACAAAATAACCTGTAATTCTTTTTGTGGGAGGGGCGGCGAAGCCGCCCCTCCCACAAAAAGAATTACAGGTTATCTAATACACAATCTTTAGTATCAACTGTGCAACGGCGCAATACAGGGGAACCATACCGCAATACTGACGTGGTTGCAGTTGAAATTGAACAAGGGTAATTTTTTCTACTTGCGAATATAACAATCTCCTGGTCTTTGAAGAAACTCTTAAGATTCCTTTAAAGGACACTGCCAACCGTTTCACAACCCAAATTTAAGGGTTCATAATAGAGAGGGAAGTAGTACTTCGTGCTACCGTCTCTCTGTTTTTGAACTAAGCGAATGTATTGATTTTGTAGTTCCTCTGTTCCTTAAAGATCAATGCATTGCGAGAACGGATTCGATCGTGAGCCTTATGCAATACATGCAATAACCTATGAATCTTTTGAATGAATAATGCTCAGCGAAGTGAGCAGTTTAAAAGACTCAAATATTGGTTGCATTTTGTTCGCAATCCTTAAGCCCCAATTGGGCAATAAAACAGAACAATGGAAAGAGGAGCCAATGAATTGCCTCCTCACATTTTTGACGCTATCAACTTTTTTTGGAGTAAGAACCTGTGGTTAGCCAGATTGCGAACTCGCCCTACGAGGCGGATACTCAGGCGATCGCCCGCGAACTGCTGAGCGCAACGCGCGAGAATCGCTCATTCTTCGCCCAGATGCGAGACCAGATGCGGTGGGATGACAAAATGCTGGGCTGGGCCATGAGCAATCCGGGGTTGCGGGTACAGTTGTTTCGCTTTATTGACTGCTTACCTTCTCTGCAAAGCAAAGCTGAGATTGCTCGCCATTTACAGGAATACTTAGGCCAGGAAGAGGTGGAATTGCCTGCAGCTCTGAAAGGCATGCTGGGGTTTGCCAATACCGACTCTATGCCAGGCCAGGTGGCGGCTACAACCGTTTCCACGGCTGTGGAAACCCTGGCCCATAAGTACATTTCTGGCGAAACCCTGAGACAGGTCATTAAAACTCTAGAAGGGCTCCGGAAAGACAAAATGGCCTTCACCGTAGACCTGCTGGGGGAAGCGGTGATCACCGAAGAGGAAGCCCAATCCTATCTGGATCGCTATATCGAACTGCTGGAAGAACTTTCTGCCGCCGCCAAATCCTGGCCGAAAGTTCCACAGATTGATGAGGCTGATGGGGAAACCCTGCCGAAGGTACAGGTTTCTGTGAAGCTGACAGCCTTCTACTCGCAGTTTGACCCACTCGATGCGAAAGGCAGCCAGGAAAAGGTATGCGATCGCGCCCGTACTCTCCTCCGTCGTGCCAAGGAACTGGGTGCTGCCATCCACTTTGACATGGAGCAGTACGCCTATAAAGACCTCACCATCGCCATCCTGAAGGAAGTGCTGATGGAGGAGGAATTCCGCACCCGCAGCGACATTGGAGTGACTCTCCAAGCCTATTTGAAGGAAACCGAAGAAGACCTGAAAGGACTGATTGCCTGGGCAAAAGAGCGGGGCACTCCTATCACGATTCGACTCGTGAAGGGGGCCTATTGGGATCAGGAAACCATCAAGTCTCAGCAGCACAACTGGGATCTACCTGTCTTCCAGCGGAAGGAATCCACGGATGCCAATTTTGAGACACTAACCCGGTTGCTGCTGGAAAATCACCCATATTTGTATGCAGCGATTGGCAGCCACAACGTGCGATCGCAAGCCTACGCGATCGCCATTGCTCGCCAGCTCAACATCCCCCGTCGCCGCTTTGAACTCCAAGTGCTCTATGGCATGGCAGACAAGCTTGCCAAAGCTCTTGTGCAACAAGGCTATCGGGTACGGGTCTACTGTCCCTACGGAGAACTGATTCCGGGGATGTCTTACCTGATCCGTCGCTTATTAGAGAACACCGCCAACACGTCCTTCTTGCGGCAAAACCTGGAGGAGCGACCTATTGAAGAATTACTGGCTCCACCGCAGCATCAGGAAAATGGACACAAAGCAGCTCAGAATGGAGCTTTTCACAACGCGCCAGATTCAGATTATTCGCAGCAGGAGAAGCGCGATCGCGGCCTCACTGCCATTGAAGCTGTGCGCCAACAGATGGGCCAATCCTATCAGCCGTTGGTGAATGGTCAGCGGGTGAATACCCTGGATAGCTTTGAGTCGCTGAACCCATCTAATCCCGATGAAGTGGTGGGTCGTGTGGGTCTGTTGAGTGTTCAGCAGGCGGATGAGGCGATCGCTGCGGCAAAAGCTGCTTTCCCGCAATGGAAAGCGACCCCAGCGAAGGAGCGAGCGGCGATTCTACGTCGTGCCGCTGACATTATGGAAGAACGTCGGGCTGAACTGGCTGCCTGGATGGTGTTGGAAACAGGCAAAGTGCTGGGTCAGGCTGACCCTGAGATTTCTGAGGCGATCGACTTCTGTCGTTACTATGCTGACGAGATGGAGCAGCTAGACCAGGGCCATAACTACGACGTTGCTGGGGAAACCAACCATTATCACTATCAGCCGCGTGGCGTTTCGCTGATTATCTCTCCCTGGAACTTCCCTCTGGCAATTCCTACAGGGATGACGGTGGCTTCCCTGGTAACAGGCAACTGTACTCTGTTGAAGCCCGCAGAAACCTCTTCTGTCATTGCGGCCAAGCTGGCAGAAATCCTGGTAGAAGCAGGCATTCCCGATGGAGTATTCCAGTACGTACCCTGTAAGGGTTCTACGGTGGGCTCTCACATGGTGAAGCACCCAGACGTGCACATGATTACGTTCACCGGATCTCAGGAAGTCGGCTGTCGGATTTATGCTGATGCCGCCATTCTGCAACCGGGGCAGCGACACCTGAAGCGAGTGATCGCGGAGATGGGTGGCAAGAATGCCATCATCGTGGACGAAAGCGCTGACCTCGATCAGGCTGTCGCTGGCGTGGTCTACTCTGCCTTTGGCTACAGCGGACAGAAATGCTCCGCCTGCTCTCGCGTGATTGTGTTGGAGCCGATCTACGATGCATTCCTGCATCGCCTGGTAGAAGCGACCAAATCGCTCAATGTAGGTCTGGCAGAACAGCCCAGTACAAAGGTTGGCCCAGTGATTGACGCCGCCGCCCAGAATCGCATCAAAGCCTACATCGAAAAAGGCAAAGAGGAAGCCACCCTGGCGCTGGAGCTACCGGCTCCCGATCAAGGCTACTTTGTTGGCCCCACCATCTTTGTAGATGTGCCGCCCACCGCTAAGATTGCCCAGGAGGAAATCTTTGGTCCCGTATTAGCCGTTATCCGGGTGAAAACCTTTGAGGAGGCACTGGACATCGCCAACGGCACACTCTATGCCTTGACCGGAGGAATCTATTCTCGGACGCCTTCCCATATCGAGCGTGCTCGGGCTGATTTTGAAGTAGGCAACCTCTATATCAATCGGCACATCACCGGGGCAATTGTCGCCCGGCACCCCTTCGGTGGATTCAAGCTATCTGGTGTCGGTTCTAAAGCGGGTGGCCCCGACTACTTGCTGCAATTCTTGGAACCCCGCCATATCAGCGAAAATATCCAGCGGCAGGGCTTTGCTCCCATTGAAGGGGCAGAACAGTAGATAAAATGGGATGTTTCGTGGGTTTAACTCACGAAACATCCCACTCAAAAACAAACGCACGGATGACCGAACGTTTACAAAAAATTCTTTCACAATGGGGCATTGCGTCCCGCCGACAGGCGGAACAGATGATTGTGGATGGACGAGTGCAGGTGAATGGCGATCGCGCGACCTTAGGCCAAAAGGTTGATCCGGAGCGCGATCACATTGAAGTCGATGGTCAACCCCTCCAGACTGAAGCCCGTCCTGAACCGCTATACTTGCTGCTGAATAAACCTGCTGGGATTGTTACGACCTGCCGCGACTCCCATCAGCGACGCACCGTGTTGGATTTAATACCCGAGCAATGGCGATCGCACAGCGGCCTCCATCCGGTCGGCCGTCTCGATGCAGAGTCAACCGGAGCCTTACTTCTAACCAATGATGGAGAGTTAACCTTTGCCCTCACCCATCCCTCTCATGAGGTGGCTAAAACCTACCTGGTGTGGGTCAAAGGGCACCCCTCGGAACGGATACTGGAGCAATGGCGGCGGGGCATTCTATTGGATGGCCGAAAAACTCTTCCAGCTCAAGTCAAACGGTTACGTACAAGCCCTCAAAGTACACAATTGGAAATAGTGTTGAGGGAAGGAAGAAACCGTCAAATCCGTAGAGTCGCAGAGCAGCTGGGGTATCCCGTGCAGAAGTTGCATCGAGTTGCCATTGGCTCTATTCAAATTGGTGATTTAGCTAAGGGAAACGTGCGATCGCTACATCCCTCCGAGGTTAGGTATTTGCAGGATCAGGCAAAAGTTTTAGTAACAAAATCATCGGATCTGACTGGTTGAGTACCCAGTATTACGGTAATGTAAGTGCTGAGGGCCGTACTGTTGCATCTCGATACAGGCTCAACAGACAGGAAGCGGTTTCATTTCCAAGGAGTGTATGGTGACGAAGGCCATGAGTGAGGCAACTTCCCCTTTAGAACAGCAGCAAGCCGAAAAGCTCGCCCAAATCGGCAACTATCTGCAACAAGTCCGGGAAGAGCAATCGCTTTCCATCGAACAGATTGCCACCACTACTATGGTTCAAGCCCGCTTACTGCGGGCCATTGAGAATGGCAATCTCAAACAGTTACCTGAACCTGTTTACATTCGAGGTTTCTTAAAGCGCTATGCAATGACCCTGGGTCTAGATGGTGATACTGTTGCCGAAGCCTTTCCTATCAAGACTGATTCCAGCTTCCAAACCAACACGAAGGGTTGGCAGCAATCCTCTGCCGCACAACTGCGCCCCATGCACCTGTATGCAGCTTACTTGGCGTTGATTGTGGCGGCGATCGCCGGGCTTTCCTATGTATTGACTCGCGGCCCTGTTCGCACAGCTACCCCCATTCCTTCCCCTGTCACCCCCTCCCCCGAGCTGCTCAGCCCATCTCCCAGCCCGAGTGCTACCCCGGTTAGCTCTCCAAGAGCCCTTAGCAAGCCAGTTGAGGTAGATGTCACGCTAAAGGAGCAATCCTGGATGCGGGTTCAGATAGATGGCAAGACAGAGTTTGAAGGAATGCTGAATGCAGATACTCAGCGCACCTTTACCGCTGAGCGAGAAATCAAGATTCGGGCAGGCAATGCAGGTGGCGTTGTTGTGGCTTACAACAATCAACCCGCAAAACCGTTGGGAGCTCGGGGTACCGTTGAAGAAGTCACGTTTACTCCTAAAGGTAATAACGCCAGTACTGCTACGAACGCAGGCACGAATACCAGTGCCAGCACTGATGCCGACGCTAGCGACACTTCACCCAGTAACACTTCACCCATCAACCAGTAAGGCAATTTCCAGTAACGAAATTACCTCCGTAATCTAGGCGGTTTGCCCGCAAAGCAGGCAAACCGCCTAGATTATGGGAAGTTCTACGTAAGTTTTGTTGAAGAGGGGGTCAGGAGTTTCGCTCCTACCCCCCTCTTCAAAATAGGTTGTGCCCATAAATGTTAGCCATGATGATGCCCACTATGCTGCTCAGCTTCCTGGCGATGGTGACGTTGGCTTGGTTGTTGGGGGAGACGGCCATAGATTTGTGTCATGAAGCGAAGGCGATCGCTCACCTCCCGCGTTAATGCTTCCTGAGGGTAACGCCATTGCCAGTTACCTTCCGCCTTACCTGGAAAGTTCATACGAGCTTCGGTCCCCAATCCCAGAGTGTCTTGTAAGGGAAAAACAGCCTGGTTTGCCACTGATCCCATTGCCAACCGGATCAAATCCCAATGAATACCAGAATCGCTGGTACAGCCCAGGTAATTACGGAAAGCCTCACGCTCCCAATCAGGTAGGGTCTGAAACCATCCCTGGGTCGTGTCATTGTCGTGAGTGCCCGTGTAAACCACAAAGTTGCGATCGTGGTTGAACGGCAGGAAATGGTTATCCGGCCCACTGCCAAAGGCAAATTGCAGAATTTTCATTCCCGGAAACTGGAATTGCTCCCGTAGGGCCACCACGTCTGGGGTAATAACCCCCAAATCCTCAGCAATGATGGGTAGCGTTCCCATTTTTTCCTGTAAAGTCTTAAAAAAGATTTCGCCTGGAGCTTCTAACCATTCCCCATTAATGGCAGTCTCCTCACCCTGAGCTACAGCCCAGAAGGCACAGAATCCCCGAAAATGGTCAATCCGCACCATATCGACTAATTGAAAAGTTGCCCGGAAACGCTCAACCCACCACTCAAAGTCCGTTTCCTGAAGGCGATCCCAACGATAGATAGGGTTGCCCCAGAGTTGCCCGGTGGCACTAAAGTAATCGGGCGGAACCCCGGCCATTAGCTTGGGTGCTCCCGTCTCAGGGTCTAGATGGAACAGCTCTGGAAAAGCCCACACATCAACACTGTCATGGGCAACATAGATCGGAATATCTCCCATAATTTGAATGCCTGCATCATTGGCATAGGCTCGCAGATCACCCCATTGTTGGAAGAATTCAAACTGCAAAAACTTCTGGAAGAAGGTGTCATTCAATAACTCCACCCGCCAATGTTCCAAAGCTTCGGGGTGACGTTGGGCGATCGCCTCATCCCACTGGTGCCAGCTTTTGCCGCCAAACACCCCCTTGAGCGCCATAAACAGGGCATAGTCATTCAGCCAGAAGTGGTTATGGGCACAAAATTTGTCAAACTCACGCCGCTGGCCTAACTCTGCATGATCGTGAAACCGCTGCGATGCCTGCTTCAGCAGAGGTAACTTGCTCTGAATGACGTGATCATAGTCCACCCAATGAGCGGCATATTCCGGCAGGCTATTCAGCTCATCCTCTGTCAGCAATCCCTTCTCCTGTAAGCGCTCTAGACTAATAAGCGAAGGGTTTCCCGCCATGGCGCTGTAGCACATGTAGGGGGAGTTGCCATGACCTGTTGGCCCCAAGGGCAAAACTTGCCAGATTTGCTGACCATTCTCAAATAAAAAATCAACAAATTGGTAAGCGGCAGGCCCAAGATCGCCAATACCAAAGCGACTGGGAAGCGAGGTGGGATGGAGAAGAATACCACTGGAGCGAGGAAATGCCATGGGGATATTTTCGCGACGAACAAGGCTATTCTCCTTCACAGAAGCGGGAGCTGGCAGTATCGCTCATAATAAATTCGCTATTGGGTAACTTCTTCCTATAGCTGAAGGGAGCTATGAAATGAGTTCTGGAACTGCGGTTCCACATCCCATTGCAAGCCCTATTCCGCAACACTGCTTTTCTAACAGGACTATCCAAACTCATACCTGTAGAAGCCTTCAGGTTTCACATACCCCTCGATAGGCTTAGGGAGTTTATTAATTTGCTAGTGCTTAAGATGCGATCGCCCTGTTCATGTTACGATCTGCTTCAATTATGAAAACTGTGTTGGAGAGGTCAATTTACTGATGGAAGCGGCACTTTTGCTGGCCAAGCTGCCTGAAGCTTACGCCATTTTCGATCCTCTGGTAGACGTTCTGCCTTTGATCCCCGTGTTCTTCTTCCTGCTCGCCTTTGTGTGGCAGGCCGCCGTGGGTTTTCGCTAAATTCCGGCCTCAACGGTTCCAAACGCTAACTAAGACAAAGGGGTGCTCCAAAAGAGTGCCCCTTTGTCTTATAGCAATATGTAAATGCGTTAAGTACAGTTAACGGTGGTGTAGGGAACTTCGTGCCCTACACCACCGTACTTAATCGACGTGCACAGCGCTACAAATGATGCACAGCTTAGGCTGGAATAGGAATGGCAATTCCCTTCTGATAGGCCGGACGCTCAGATAAGCGCTTTACATAAGCAGCAACATTGGGATAACCACTAAACTCCATCTTCAGCATCAGGGTCATGTAAGCTACCATGGAGCCTACAGCCACATCTGCTGCACTGAACAAGTCTCCCAGCAGAAATGTTCGGCCTTCTAGCGCCTGGTTTAATCCGCCCAGCAGTCGTGGAGCTTCTTTTTCACGGGTTGCTTCTATAAATAACCCAGGACCTAAGGTCGCGTTTGCGAATAGAACCCATTGGGCGACAGTCCCCCGTTGTTCCGGAGTCAACGGCTCGCCGTACTTCTCTTGCAAGTAAAGCAGAATTGCCCCTGACTCCCATATCGAAAAGCCATCCACTTCGATAGCCGGAACCTTACCCATGGGATTAATGGCCAGGAAGGGCGGTTGTAAATGTTCGCCGGATTGCATATCCAACCGGACAAACTCATAGGGAACGTTCAGTTCTTCCAGATACCACTTCACGATCGATGCTCGAGAGCGATCGCCACCATAAAGCTTTAGCATTGCGTCTTACCTAGAAGGTGTCAAAAAACCATCATATAGCGACTGTTAGCCTCGCTAAGACAGCAAGAGAGGGCAAGACGAATTCCTGCCCTCTCTTACCCCACCTTAATGAAAGGCATGCCACAACTGATATCATGTCGGGTTAAAAGTGGTGCGGCGCAAAGCGCCGCACCACTTTCTATACTTGTTATGACAGGCCCATTTCTGTTGAAATTACAACGTTTGATGGGTATATGCGTGTTGTTTGACGTTATCCTCGATTTTCACCAGACGCTCTGAGTTGAGCACCCGCTTCCGCTCAAGAGAGACATTAAAATCTTGGCGTACAGTCCCTGCTGGGATGAGAGCTTGGGCCATGGGGCGAGCCTTATAGGTGCGGGCCGCTGCGATCGCCCGCGATGCGAACTCATCACAAAATTGTGCTGTTTCAGAGATGGCTTCGGGATGCCGAGGCTCACCATTTGCCAGAACGGCTTCTACAGTCAACGCCCAAGCCGCTTCGTAGGACGTCGGAATACCTCGGACCAGAGCCTCCAGGGCGGCAGAAGGGATGGGTTCTAAAATTTTGACCGGATGCACCTCACCATCCTCACGGATGAAGCAGGTTGCCAGCCCAATCACAACATAATCGCTGGCAACGATATCAGACGCATTCGAATCCGGTATTACAGAGGTCATAAATGTATCTTCCAATCCTGGTTTTCAAAATTTCTAAACCCGTTCTGTAGCTTGGCTCATCAATACTAAGCAGGGTTCATGACTCGCTCTAGCATTCTATCGTGCCCACCTGAAGGTTCTGGCCGATGTTACATCATGTATCGCTAAACTCTGGCTATGCTTCAAATTAGAGTGTGAAGGAATGACTACATAGGTTTATTTATATCTCTTTCAGCAGAGCGTAAAACTGTAACTCCGTCCTCGTTTTGCAGCAACAGGGTTATGGTTCCAAACCCCAAATTTGAACAAGTACGAGATACGAGTTTACATATGAAGAGATCGTAATTTGAGACGCCCTGTTTACATTTTTTCGATGAACAGTCAGAAATTTCACGGATATACCTTGTAGA
This sequence comes from Leptolyngbya sp. FACHB-8, assembly GCF_014695575.1. Classification (GTDB taxonomy): domain Bacteria; phylum Cyanobacteriota; class Cyanobacteriia; order Elainellales; family Elainellaceae; genus Vacuolonema. The sequence goes on from NZ_JACJOO010000079.1 coordinate 50,940, forward strand.
GGACTAAGAGAGGCTTCTGACAACGTATTCAGCCATTTGTACGGGCTGTTTCTACGGAGTTCCGGCCGTCACACGATTACCCCTTTCCGTAGTTTCAACCTAATGTTTTTTTCTCATTTGCGACACAGTAACTAGTAGATAGAAATCGGTCATGTGGAAACGGGGTGCGTCGAGCTAGAGCCAAGGGAAACCAAACGATTACAGACTGATCGGCTCAGATAATCAAAACTTACGGTGAGGATGTCCATGAATACGCGCTCTTCCGAAGGTCGCCACCCAGAATCCCAAAATCTCGTACGCTCCTCTGAGCAGAAGAAGTCAGCGTTAAACGGTCACGCTCAGAAAAAATGGCAACCGAAGCGCAGATTAACTCAAGCTTTCGTCTCCCCCGAGCGAGAATTATTAGGGCTTGATCCCGAAGCCAATGCCAATGTTGTACGCCAACGTGCCCTGTCAGAAGCCCGATGCGGCAACTTCCAGGCGGCGATCGCGCTCTTCAACGAATTGTTGACCGCAAATCCTTACAGCGCCCGCGATTACAATAACCGGGGTCTGGTTTACTTCCAAAGCGGCCATCTCGAAGCGGCCCTGGCAGATTACAACCAGGCTCTTCTACTGAATCCCTATTTGGATGGGGCTTATAACAACCGGGCCAATTACTACGCCGCTCTTGGTCTGTATCTGGAAGCCATTCTGGATTACGATGCTGCGCTGGATTTGAACCCCGACAACACCCGCGCCTGGATCAACCAGGGCATCACCTTCCGAGATTTGCAGATGTTTGACCGGGCAATTGAAAGCCTGGATACTGCTCTTACCCTGGGTTACCTCGAAAGCCACATTTATGCTGAGCGAGGCCGCACTTATCACCTGCGCGGTGATTGGAACTGTGCGATCGCTGATTACCAGCGTGCCCTCGGCTGTATCGATGACCCTTGCGCCACCGCCCTTGGTAACGACACCCGCCTGCGGCACCAAATTCATACGTGGATGAACGAGTTGCTGGCTCCCCTGCAGGACTAGCGGTCTTTTTCACGCTAATTGGTTATCCTCCCGATCAATGTCACCGAAAGAGGAGAGTGGGCGCAATCTGCTCACTCTCCTCTCTTTGTATTGCCTGACGCCATCTGGTAGCCCGTTTATTTTTCAATAATAAACTTCCTGGTTCTGAGCACGTAACGCTATAAAAATATCTTTCCAAACCCAGAAAGCTAGTTTTGCTGCCACTTAGCGGCAGCAAAACTAGCTTTCTGGGTTTGAGTTAGAAACTTAGCGCTACATAGGAATGGGCGATCGCCTATTCAATTGAAATGGATTGCGGTCCACGCGAACTTCCATTCTGATGCCCATTGGAGGATGCTGTCGTCCCCGTACTGGGAGCCGTCCCAACCTGCTGATCCAGCCATGACTTGACCGGATCATCCCCCAAGTTCAAGCGAAATAAACCCGACACGAATCCGCCAAAGAAGGCGACCGGGTGAGAAGCCAACTGTTGCACAACTGGGGACAATTCATCAAAAAACACCGTTGTCATCCTCCCATTAACGATGAATCACGTTTCCGATACTAGCGTGAAAGCACAAGGGTCATGTTTCAAACGTGTGAACGGGGTGTGATGAAGTAGGTTTTATGGGCAGCAATACCCCTGGTAAAGTCAGTAAAGTCTGCAATACATGAAAACTACTGATGGCATCAGGAGAGGCGCCATGCTAGAAACGCCCATTGGGTGGGGGTTATTGTTGCTAGTCGGATGTGTAACGGGCACCCTGGCTGGAGTTTTGGGTATTGGCGGGGGGCTCTTAATGGTGCCTGTGCTGACACTGTTTGGCATTCCTCTCGTAGAAGCGACTGCGACCAGTTTGGTGGGGGTGCTCCTCAGTTCCATATCGGGTAGCGTGCAGAACCTACGCATGGGTGATTTGAATTGGCGTACTTCACTACTGCTAGCCCTGTTCGGCATGCTAACCGCTCAAGTAGGGGCTTGGATTGGCGATCGCGTTTCAGATGCCGTCCTTTCTCTGGCCTTCGCAGGGCTGCTTGTGTTAACCATCTGGCTGATGGATCTGAAACGCAAGCTCCAGCAGAAACAAAATGCAATGCGTACAGATGCAACCGAAATGGGAGCCTCTGAAAGCCAACAGGTTACTGGGGTTAATGCGCTCCTTCCCATTGCCTTTATCGGCTTACTGGCAGGGTTATTGTCGGGTCTGTTTGGCGTGGGGGGTGGCGTGGTCATGGTGCCGTTACAGATGCTGATGCTGTCGGAGCCCATTAAGTCAGCAGTGCGTACCAGTTTGGGAGCGATTGTTCCTATCTCCGTTTCTGGGCTGGCACAACACACCCTCAACAACAACGTACTCTGGATTCCCGGTATCGCCCTTGGCTTAGGTGGGATTTTGGGAGCCCAGGCAGGTACTCGCATGTTGCCGAAGCTGAGCGATCACGCCGTCAATCGTCTTTTTCGGCTTTTCCTGATCGGCCTGGCGGTCTATATGGCCATTCGTGGGATACGAGGGCTGTAGAATTTTGTAGAAAAATGGACAATCAACTTCTTAGGAGATTTCCAGTAATGAAATTACACCCAGAATGTTGGTGCTTTGCCCGCTTCGCGGGCAAAGCACCAACATTCTGGGTAAATTCTTATGCAGAAACCTCCGTAAGCCGCTTAGAGTGTGGCGATAAAAAAAGTGATGCATTTATTTCTTGTTCGCTAAGATGAATGGCCAAAGTCGCGGTTTAAAACCTCCTCCAGTCGACATTTGAAATTGGAAATAGGTTTTTCTATGTCAACAAACCGCTCGTTTTTATGCTTCTTTAGAACACAGAGTGTGAGTGCTATGGGTGACTTCTCTTCGTCTTGTGGATATGCACAGCGTTTGGGGTGGCAGCACATAGCTCTAACCGTCACCCTGATGAGTTTGGCAGGAATAGCTCCGGCCTGGGGACAAGCGTCAGCCCCACTAGGCCTGGACCAGGCAACATCAACGTCGCTGTTGTTGGCCCAGGCATCGTCTCAACAGTTCAACCGGGTGTTATTTGTAAATCCGTTGACCGGGAATGACCAGCAGGGGGAAGGTAGCTTGCGATCGCCCTTCCGTTCTATTACCCATGCGGTGCAGCTTGCCGAGCCCGATACGGTTATCTTCCTCAGCACGGGCAGTTATACCGAGCAAAGCGGGGAACAGTTTCCCATTGTGTTGCCCCCGGGGGTGAGTTTAATGGAAGACCCGGCGGCTGAGCGGGGCAGTATTGCGATCGCCGGAGCTGTAACTCATGGAACTGTTGCTGCCACGTCACGTTCTGCAGCTGGAGCCACACAGGTATCCCCCACTCCGGCCCGACGACCTGCTACGGCAAGAGGCGTGCAATCGCAACCCACCCGCCGTTCTTCCGAACTGCCGTCGGTGGATGTTACTGCAACCATTCCGGCTACACCAACGTCCCGGCGCTCAGCACCACCGGCCGCTGCCGTAGCGCGTCCAGATGCTGAGCAGGCACTCCAGGGCATCCCCATTCCCGTGCCACCCCCTGATAGACAAGCCAGACCTGCGGTCTCCGCAGAAGCATCATTGGGACAGGGGCGATCGTCCCAATCCATTCCAATTCCTGTACCACCGCCCGAGTCTCGCCGCTCAAGGGCGCGCGCTCAGACAACCGCTGTCGCTCCCAGCCGTCTGCCTACATCATCAGCCCCAATTGAAATCCCCGTGCCACCTCCTGACAACCCAATGCCTGCACGACCGTCTCGTTCGGCAGCGGCTCCGGTCTCTAGTGTGGCCTATGGAGTGCGATCTTCTGAAGGCTCGGCTGGCCCTTATGATTTGTTGCCCGTCCCGGACCCTAACGTTCCCATGGGCTACACCGGAGATATGCCTCGGGTTTCAGTGGCGAGCTTGACGGGCTCTACCAGAGCGACCCAGGCCGTTGGCGGAACAATCAGTCGGGGAGTCGGGACTCTGCAGTATCGCGTCCTGGTGCCGGCCGAAGATGAAGACGTGCGTGATTGGGTGCGGTCAGTCGTCCCCGATGCTTTCGAAACCGTCGCCGACGGGCAAACGCTGATGCAGATTGGTGCATTTGAGAGCCGCGAAAATGCCGAAGAAGCGGCTGATCAACTCAGTCGTAATGGCATTCGGGCCATCATTGAAGAATGGCGCTAGACGTTGCTTAAAGGGTTGATTTTTCAAGGGCGATGTCCCTGAAAAATCAACCCTTTAAACGGCAGAATCCATACGGCAGACGTGGTCCCTTCTGGTTGATGAGGGTAAGCTAAGGGAAGCACATCAATTCAGAGCAGCCATGGGTGGCGAAGGTTCAATTGCGCGTAGCTTTATGATGATGAGCTTCCTGACGGCAGCTCTTCTCATGGGTGTGCAGGGAGTTCAGGAGCTAGCTTTTACCCCCCCACAGCAGGGAACAACGACAACTTCTGCAAATTCCCCCGGATGGGGTCAGCGTATCCAATCAGCCCTGGGCCCAGCGTCTGTGCCTGCCTCCACCGAAGGATCTCAAAATTTCCCTCAAGGGACTCAGCCAGTCATGGCCCAGGCAGGAGGAGCAGGGGGCACAGCTTCGAGTTCTGCGGGGCCAGCTCCCAGTCAGATCCAACCACCGCTACCCTCGCCACCCCGGCCGGGATTAGCCGCACACTTAACAGGTGAGTTTGTACCTGCAGCCGCCCAACTTTCTACCCTCCTCAATCCATTACCCGAGCGGATTGTGCAAGTCATTGTGGATTTAAGCGATCGCCACGTCTACCTTTACAAAGGCACCGAACAAATCGGCAGCTATCCGGTCGCTATCGGCAAAGATGGCTGGGAAACTCCCACGGGACGCTTTCAGGTGATTGATATGCAGGTCGATCCCCACTGGCAGCACCCGATCACCCGTACAGATGTCCCCCCCGGCCCCGGAAATCCCTTGGGCTCCCGCTGGGTTGCCTTTCTGCCGATGCAGGACGGCGTGATTGGTTTCCATGGCACCTATCAGACTGACTTAATTGGGCAAGCCGTTTCCCACGGCTGTATTCGGATGCAGAATGCAGATATTGAGGCCATGTATCAACACCTGGCACCCGGTGTACCCGTGATTGTGCGCCAATAACCTCATCGGCTGGGCAGCAATTCTCATCTTGAAATTGAAGCCTGAAAATAGCCCGCCTTCGGCGGGCCATTTTCAGGCTTCAAAGGCGAGAGGCCGCGCCCGACGGGCGCGGCCTCTCGCCTTTGAAGCTCATAATGGAAATTGCTGTCGTCTGGGTACTATAGCTGCATTGTGAGCAAGGTAGCCACACACTTCTCATTTCTGCGCGGCGAAGTGACGACAGTGTTGTAAGAAGCGCTCAGGCAGTTCGAGCCGATCGCCCCAATGCATGTGTAAGTACGAGGCATGAAGGGTAGGCGATCGCCATCCCTCCCCACCCAATGCTTTTCCATCAAACCGTTGCATCTGGTAAAGCGGTGCTTCAGGCAATCCAGTTAGAGACGAGCGATGAAACTCATGGCCCCAAACTTCAGTTTCAGCTTGAACAAGGGGGCTATCCTGCTGGGCGATCGCTCGTCGATAACCCAGTGTCAGGCGTGTGCCCATTCGTGTCTCCGTGGGTAACGCTCCTACCATGGGCCAGCGTTTTCCTTCAAAATCCGTAATTGCCTGGCTCAGATACATCAGGCCACCGCATTCACCATAGACGGGCATTCCATGGGCGATCGCTGATTTCACGGATTGCTGAGCCGTCCGATTCTCTGCGAGGGCCTCTGCAAACACCTCTGGGAATCCTCCACCAAAATATAAACCGCTGATATGGGGTGGTAGCTCCATATCTTGCAGAGGGCTCCAAAAATGTAACTCCGCTCCAAGAGATGCCAAACATTCAAGGTTGTCGGGATAGTAAAAGTTAAAGGCAGCATCACGGGCGATGGCGATCGCAACTGATCCAACCGCCGCTTTAGGGGTTTGTGGAGATGACTCCCTACTCCTGCCAGAAGTATTGGACAGAAGCGGAAGTAATTGCTCCCAATCAAAACTTTCGTGGGCGATCGCGGCCAAATTCTCACACAGCTCCCCCATCTGCTCCAGCTCACCAGTTGGGACTAGGCCCAAGTGACGATCAGGAATGGTGATTTGATTATGGCGATGGAGCACACCAAGGATGGGAAGTTGCAGCCCTTCTAATGCTTCTTTGAGAAGAGTGAGGTGGCGATCGCTACCTACACGATTCAAAATTACGCCAGCAATTTGAATGCGGGAATCAAAGCTACGGTAGCCGTGGGCGATCGCGGCCACTGAGCGAGAAAGACGGGCACAATCCAATACAAGTAAGACAGGCACGTGCAGTAAGCGGGCAATATGTGCCGTACTGGCGACATCGTCTGTTCCCGAGGCTCCATCAAACAGCCCCATTACCCCTTCAACAAGAGTGGCTTCTGCGGTAGTGGAATGTTGAGCAAAGGAGCCTTGCACATAGGATTCCGAAGCCAGCACTGGATCCAGGTTGTAGCAGGGACGGCCTGTGATCCAACGGTGAAACATGGGGTCAATATAATCTGGCCCTACTTTAAAGGACTGGACATTCACTCCCTTTTGGCGCAGGTAGGCCAGCATTGCCAAGGTAATCGTTGTTTTGCCAACCCCACTGCGTTCCCCTGCAATAATCAGCGCCATAATTTCAAGTTCAATGCCGTCTTTATGACCCTATCTTGAAATCAACATTAAAGGTTTCATGGACCTCCTGCATGAGTCGTTGTGCGGCGAGACCACGCAACGATTCATGCAGGAGCTCTATGCACAAGGCTATGTTTTCGAGAGCAACACAAAGCACTATCCTGGAAATACCGTAATCCCGACTCCAGGTTAGAAGCCAGCCTTAGATTAAAAGAAAGTGCGTGGTGCAAAGCACCACGCACTCTAGATTTCGGTTCCTTGAAGCAGACTACATATTGGTATCGCCCCAGCTATCCTTCATGCGTTCAGAGTTGAGGGGTAAGTAATCATCCAGAGGCTCCTGATTCTCACCGGTTTGGATAGCAGGCGCAGGCATGCCAATCGCAGCTGCAATTTCGGCAGGTGGCTTGCGGTAGCTAGGAAGCCGCACATAGTCCCCCGTATGGCTCAGAGCACCACGGTTCACCTTCATCTTGTGGGATGTAGTGTAGTAGCGGTGAGTAGGTTGCTGAATGCCCCGCTCCTGCAAGGTCTGTGCCGATATTTTCTTCCGCAGTTTGATAATGGCGTCCATGATGGCTTCTGGGCGAGGAGGGCAGCCAGGAATATAGACGTCAATCGGCAGAATCTTATCCGCCCCCCGCACAGCCGTAGGAGAGTCAGCACTGAACATTCCCCCCGTAATCATGCAGGCCCCCATCGCAATCACGTACTTGGGGTCGGGCATTTGCTCATAGAGGCGCACCGTAGCCGGGGCCATCTTCATGTTGAGGGTGCCTGCCAGGATGATCAGATCTGCCTGACGTGGGGCCGCCCGAGGCAGCAAACCAAAGCGGTCAAAATCAAATCGAGAGCCAATCAGCGCGGCAAATTCAATAAAGCAGCAGGCCGTGCCATAGAGCAACGGCCACAGGCTGGAGAGCCGCGCCCAGTTATACAAATCATCAACCGTCGTCAGAATGACGTTTTCGGATAATTGTTGCGTTACTTGAGGCGCGCCAATAGGGCTGATGACAGAATTTTCAGAACCTTCGAACGAACCTGTTGCAGAGAGGTTCGACATTCCATCTGAATAGGTCATGGTGTTGGCTCAGTAAGTCAAGCTCGTTCAACAAGCATGGGTGACGGGGCACCCAGCCGTTGCCCTGTATTGAGACTGTAAAGAAGAGAAGGGGTTTTCGCCTCTGTCTTTTGGGGGGTTACAAGCTTTTAGGAAAGTTTAACGCCCTTAAAGCCAAATTTGGTGTGGGAAGCACGGCGGCCGTACTTCCCACACCAAATTTGGCTTTATCGGGTACGAGACTCTAGAGGCTTATATTTTCTATCTCTCCAGGGTTGCCTCAGGCTCATGGATACCAATTACATAACCATTGCGATCGCCCAACAACAGCGCCTTATCTCCCCGTTGCAACAACTTGGCGATGATTTCCAGAGCTTGTTCGGCAGGAAGCTCAGCTTTAAAGATGCTGTAGAAATTTTGGTCAACGGCGATCGCATCCACTGATTGCGGCAAATCGGGAACTTGAATGCGACAACGCCGATGGGGATACTGGTTCACCAGCACCAAGCAGGATGCGGGTTTACGTACAACGGTGGAGGATGGTGTGCCAACACGCATGGCATCCGGTTCTTCAACCCATACGCCATAGCCCCGGGGCATCTTGGTTAGCACCGTCGATTCATTGCGATAAACCAGCTTGGTGAGGAGGGCGATTGCCTTGCGAGCTTCAGGGGCTACCTGAAAAAAGCTGTAGAATTGGTCCCCCAGTTGGATAGCCGACAGACGCTGCTCCAGATCAGGGACTTTGACGTGGCAAGTTCTATATTGCTGACGATCAAGCAGGATGTATGACGGAGAAGGGGCTTTCAATTGGCTCACGGTAGGATGCCCCAGAAGGGCAGAGGGACAGGCTTTACATTTCTTCAGGATAAAGCGATTGCGATCAGGATGTCACTGTCATAAAGCCTCAGATGGTATGCCTGACGCACTTAAGTTCTCGTGAAATCTACGTTTTAGACTCACGTACAGTTTTCCCCTTCCCATCAAACCTACGTACGAGTGGCAGGTGCGTGAGTAAAACCCGCCACATCTGGCCATTAACACTCCACAGCAAGCTTGCGTCAGCCGGTGCTGTTTTAGACCTTTCGTTATCGGTTGTAGAAGGGGTACTGAGTGCCCCTTCTACAACCGATAACTACACATTCCAAAGACGGTCTTGACTTTCCAGCCGACTGGAAGCTTTAGCATGAGTTCTATAGTCCAATATCCCTACATCCGTGTTCTGTCAGACTTGACAGATGCCGGTGGGATAAATTCTTTAGAGCGTCGGGATAAGCCTCCATGAAACTTGAATTGACCGTTCCCAGCATGGCCTGTTCTGCTTGTGTTGACACGATCTCCAAAGCGATCGCCGGAATCGATCCTGCCGCCAAGGTAGAAGCCGACACTAAAACCAAGCGGGTCGCCGTCGAGACCGATGCGACTGAAGCCTCGGTTAAGCAGGCCGTTGAAAGCGCAGGGTATCCCGTTAGCTAAGCACCTGCTTCCGTTGCAGCTCGCGAACGAAAGCGGCAATACCCTTTTGCTCCGTTTGATACCCTTCTGAGAAAGTTGTTTTTTCGTGCGCTTATGCATGAAAAAACAACTTTTACCAGATCTTTCACCCCCCTTCAAGGCGCAGGAGGTACGATGCATTCCCCTGCACGATTGGAGCCGGGAGACATTTTTAACAGGGAAAACGTCATGACAACCGACCGCCTCCAACTCCAGGGCATGAGTTGTGCTGCCTGCGCTCGCAACGTCGAAACGGCTATTCAGAGTGTGCCCGGCGTTCAGGAAGCTAGCGTTAACTTTGGGGCAGAGCAGGCAACGATCACCTTCGATGATCGGGTGACTGACCTGGACGCCATTCAGCGGGCGATCGCCGATGCTGGTTATGGCGCTTCCCCCCTGGTGGAATTTGGTGCGGGGGAACCTGACACCCAGCAGGACACAACTCATCAGGCAGAGCAGCAACTCCTATTTCGCAAGGTGATCTTCGGGGGCATTATCAGCGCCATTCTGGTAGTGGGCTCCCTGCCAGCCATGACCGGGCTAAGTATCCCCGGTTTCCCGATGTGGCTGCACAATTCTTGGGTGCAATGGGTGCTGTCTACCCCCGTGATGGTGTGGTGTGGGCAGAGCTTTTTTACAGGGGCATGGAAAGCCTTTAAGCGCCATGCAGCCGACATGAACACCCTGGTGGCTCTGGGTACTGGAACCGCCTATCTGTATTCCCTTTTTGTCACCTTGTTCCCTCAGGTCATTCGCGCCCAGGGTTTGGAACCGGCTGTATATTACGAAGCCGCGGTGGTCATCATCACGCTGATTTTGCTGGGCCGCTTTTTAGAGAGCCGTGCCCGTAGCCAAACCTCCAACGCCATTCGGCAATTGATGGGGTTGCAGGCAAAAACAGCACGGGTCATTCGTCAGGGGCAGGAGCAGGACATCCCGCTTCAAGAGGTGGCGGTGGGAGATGTGATTGTAGTGCGACCTGGGGAGAAAATTCCTGTGGATGGGGTGGTACTGGAAGGGCGATCGGCGGTAGATGAGTCGATGGTAACCGGGGAACCCATACCGACAACCAAGGAAATGGGCGACGAAGTCATCGGAGCCACCATTAACAAAACTGGCAGCTTCCGCTTCCGGGCCTCGCGAGTTGGGCGGGATACGGTGCTGGCACAGATTGTAAAGCTGGTGCAGGAAGCACAAGGTTCTAAAGCGCCGATTCAAAAATTGGCGGATCAGGTCACGGGTTGGTTTGTACCAGTTGTGATGGCGATCGCCATTCTCACCTTCCTGATCTGGTTCAACCTGATGGGCAACACCACGCTAGCCCTGATTACCACAGTGGGCGTGCTGATTATCGCCTGCCCCTGCGCCCTGGGTTTGGCAACTCCTACCTCCATCATGGTAGGTACCGGAAAAGGAGCTGAAAACGGCATCCTCATCAAGGGGGCGGAAAGCCTGGAGCTGGCTCATAAACTCAAAACCATTGTGCTGGATAAAACGGGTACCCTGACCCAGGGAAAACCCGTCGTCACCGACTATACAACTGTGACAGGCACAGCTCACCAGAACGAAATCCGCTTGCTACGAATGGCGGCGGCTGTCGAACGCAGCTCTGAGCATCCATTAGCGGAGGCCATCGTGCAGTACGCTGCACGGCAGGGAGTTGACCTGACGGATTTACCCAAGGTGGAAGGATTTGAGGCGATCGCTGGCATGGGCGTCCAGGGCGACGTCAACGACCACCGGGTGCAGATCGGCACCCGACACTGGATGGAAAGCCTGAAAATCCCCACCCAATCCCTCGCTGCTTTACAACAAACCTGGGAAAATCAGGCCAAAACCACCGCCTGGATTGCCGTTGATGGACAGGTGGAAGCACTGGTTGGTATTGCCGATGCCTTGAAAGAATCCTCGGCAGCAACCGTGCGATCGCTGCAACGCATGGGTCTTGAGGTGGTGATGCTGACTGGAGATAACCGACAGACGGCAGAGGCGATCGCCCATGACGTTGGTATTACCCGCGTCTTGGCCAATGTGCGCCCTGATCAGAAGGCCAATCAGATCAAAGCTCTGCAAGCCGAAGGCAAAGTGGTGGCGATGGTGGGGGACGGAATTAATGATGCTCCTGCTTTGGCCCAAGCTGATGTGGGTATTGCCATTGGTACCGGGACGGATGTAGCGATCGCTGCCAGTGACATTACCCTCATTTCCGGCGACCTCCAGGGGATTGTAACTGCCATTCAACTGAGCCACGCTACCCTCCGCAACATCCGCCAAAATCTCTTCTTCGCCTTTATCTACAACGTCGTCGGGATTCCAATTGCGGCAGGAATTCTCTATCCGGCTCTGGGTTGGCTGCTAAACCCTATCATTGCGGGGGCGGCGATGGCGTTCAGTTCCGTCTCGGTGGTCACTAACGCGCTACGGCTCCGCAACTTTCGCCCTAAACCCATCCATGCTTTTGGAGGTTCCCGTGGTCGATAAGCTGAAATCTATAACCGCAAGTTTGCTGGTACTCGGTACCTGGGGGGCGATCGCTTTGACCTCACCCAGCCTTGCCATGCACCCATCCCCTTCCCATGAAACCACCCCAAAGGCAGAACCTCAGTTCCGAGCTATTGAACAGCCCCTAGCGGTAAAAATTGGTGTCAATTTAGCCGGGCTTGGGCTGATTGGTGCAGAGCTATGGTGGTTTTTGCTCAGTAAAAAGCGCTCAACCAACTCCAATTCTTAAAAATTACAGTGGATGGTAGATGTGGCGGACCTCGCTTATCCTATCTGATGTGCCTGCTCTACATGTGGTGGGCTTGCGTAAGTTGTAGGCGTTGCGGGATACTGGCAATCACTATTTCACCCCGAATAGGTGATGCGCAGAGGTTATTCAAGGGGTTTATAGTTGATCAATCGAATTTGAAAACAAGGCATCCTAAGAGACAGGATGCAGGAGTTTGTATGGATGCTACGTTCTTGCTTATTGCTGGAATGACTCTCATCTCCAGCTACCTCAGTCTCCGCAGTCCTGAGGTTTTTGCTCTACTGTTTTTTGTTACGTCTGTGTTTGGGCTTATCGTCAGTTTCGTTATCGCCCCTACCCTTTTGCAGACCTTCGTTCTGCTCTTTGGCTTGTACTGGATCTACAAGCTGTGGCGCACCAGCCCAACCCTGATTTAGGCACTCGACCGCCTAAAGTCGTGCTGAAGCTAGACGCATTTGAGGCGCTTTGCATGAAGCTACCCAAGTATCGGTTGTTCCATTTCAGTTTTTCCTGCTTGTCCGGATGGCTGTCAGCAGTTCCTGATGGACCTCAGCAGAAGCGGCAATCACCAAACCCGGACGGCCATAGTCCGTGCAGGTATGCAATGGAGGAGGAACTTCTCCATCATGCGTAGTGACAATACAACCTAATTCCTGAGCCATAAAGGCTAATAACGCCCCATCAATAAATTTGCCGGCCCGAATTACCACTCCCGTCAGTTCGCCACTCAAAATACCGTTGACATTGGGAATGTTGACGTCCTTTGAGTAATCGGTCTCCGTACATAACACCTGGTAGTGGTGGGGTAGAATCGCGGCCAGGTGAGTCATGCCCAGCCCAAGCAACAAGGTAGGTTTATAGGTCATTACCTGTAGGGGTTGGGCTTGCTCCAAGCCTTCATCCAGGGAACCTTCCCAGATTCCCTCACCTTGAAGTGCGTAGGTGAAGGTGTTCAGGGCCGGGGTGAGAGCGATCGCTCCTGCAAACTCATCCCGATTCAAAATTCCTAACAGGATTTGATAATTGGGATGTCCATCCAGGTAATAGCGGGTGCCATCAATGGGGTCGAGGGTGACCAGATAATCGTCCTGCGGCCCCAGAGTAATGGCCCGAAAATACTTCGTGTTATAGGTCTGCTCATACTCCTCCCCATAGAAGCGGATGTTCGGAAAGGTTCCTAACAGTGCTACCTCAACCAGGGTTTGAATCGACAGATCCGCATCACTCAACGCCGCACCAAAGGTACTATCAAAGCCATCTTTGGCAGGGCGATCGCGAATAAACGGTTGAATCTGCTTTGCGTAGGAGGCGGCGACCTTCAGATAGGGAAAGAGCGCTTCTAGAATCTGACGAGGGGTCGGAGAGTTCATACAGGATAGTGAATGCTGAAGGGATGAAAGAGCCAATTGTCTGGGAAAAGGGTACAAGGTCAGGCTTGATGAGATTAGCCCTCACCTAGACGGCAGCGATCGCCCTCTCCACAAGCGAGTCGGGCTTGTCGTTGCGCCACCAGGGTTGCCAGGTCAGGACGCCCTGTTAACCGTAAGCGCCAATCCGCCCAAACGCTATAGGCCCAGTCTGCCAATGGCCCCACTATCGGCCAGCGGGTGGGAGCATACACCCAGCCCAAGCCCAATACGGTATAGACCTGACGAAATACCTCCACATTTTTGATCACGGTGCCGTCGCGGCGCACCGCATGGATATGTCCCATCGCCGCCTCAAAGGTGACGCCGCCATTCTCTTGGGGGGTGTAGCGATCGCTCATAACATCCACAAACGCGATCAGCCCCCGGCCGTCGTCCTTCTTGCGCAAAAAGTTTACTTCTCGAACACAGAGCGGGCATTGCCCGTCATAGAGCAACTTGATTTGCCAGGTATCTGGCAGGGCTTCAGAAGCAGAGGTCGCGGCAGAATCGGAAGAAACCGGAGAACGGGTCATGGATAGGTTGGGTAAATGGGATTACTGCTATTTTAAGAAATTTGAAGGCAGGGCTCCAAATCCTTTGGGCTACTTGCGCGCACTGCACTACACGAGGCTCTGTAGCGGGATGCGAATAGGTCTAGTACAAATTGGGGTTGAAACATCCTCAACCCACCCCTTTTGTCCTGAATGGACTTTCATACTTTTGCGAACATTCAGAGCCCATTTTGTGAAACACTCTGAATACTCTAAATAATTGATGCATCTGATATAACGCGAGAGAAACCTATGTGGCGAGTTATTGTTCAATGCCCTGCTGAAAGTTGGCGCCAATACGCAACCGAGTTTAAAGCGATCGCTGAAAAATACTCCAGCACACCGTTAGCCTCCAAAAAAATGAAGGATGACGAACGTCGCATTATGGAATATCAAATTGAGAACGTTAATGAAGCCGAAGAATTTATAGAAGAATGCGTGGCTTTAGAGGGTTTTACAGCAACCTTTGAAGCACTGTAGTAATTCAGTGAGGCTGGAAATTAATAGCCAGAAAACTTTGAGATTAAAAGAACAAACACAACACAGAGTTCTTGCATGACGCATGAACTATTTTTGAGAACAGTGAAGTAGACAGAACTAGCCGAAACAATTTACATCAAAAACACTAAGAATGCGTACGTCTGGAGTAGCCCTATTTTTTAGTTACAGGAAGCTTTAGAAGTCCGGTATTTTCTCAAGGTGCCTATGCCAACAGATGCCGATCTCAATTCGCAATTTATTCGGCTAGATGGTCGTAGCTACAAAGCTTACAAAGACCTTCAAGGTCGCTATCAATTTAAGGACTTCACGTTGTTTATCGACTACGTGCAGGGGGATCCCTTTGCTGCACCCAGTCGTTTGCGTGTTCAAGTGCCGCAAACCCAAGCCCAATTTCCACAAGACCTGTACGCTACCCCAAGCCGGGTGATCGCCCTGTGTGACTTCCTGCACCGCCAGTTTGCTTACCAGGCAAACCGATTGCAAACCAACCGGGGTAGTGGAAAAAGTGGCCTGGTTGCGATCGCCCCTATAGGCCAGCAGGTTCTAGAACGTTCCTCACTCTGGGTATCTGACCTCTGTGTAGAAGCTCGCTTTGTTGTCGGTCTACCTGCTCAGGGTCGCACCATTCTGGGTCGGCAAGCCGCAGAACTGCTTTGTGAAGATTTGCCTGAGATCGTGATGCGATCGCTCATCTACTCCGCGTTAGATGCATCAATTCTGCGCCGCCATATTGATGTCGTCGAAGACGCTGACTGGCTGCGGCAGCAATTGCCCAGCCGCAACCTAGTCGCGTTCATCCCAAACGGTGCCATTCTTCCCCGCCAAAGTGGTGTAGACGATCGCCCCTTACAAGAATCGGCTCAACCCTTTCGGGCTCCGCGAGAACTAGAAGTCGAGTTTGAACGACCTAACCAGGGCCCCATCCGTGGCATGGGCATTCCCGAGGGCATCACATTAATTGTGGGGGGCGGCTACCACGGCAAATCGACCTTGTTGCAGGCGATCGCCCTCGGCATTTACAACCACATCCCCGGTGATGGTCGTGAACAGGTGGTAACGGTGGCAGAAGCCACCAAAATTCGCGCTGAGGATGGCCGCAGCATTACAGGGGTCGATATTTCCCCCTTCATCAACCACTTACCCCAGGGTCGTTCGACCACCCATTTTTCCACTGAAAACGCCAGTGGCAGCACGTCACAGGCTGCCAGCATCATGGAAGCCCTGGAAGCGGGAGCCACAGCTCTTTTAGTGGATGAAGATACCTCAGCCACCAACTTTATGATTCGCGATCGCCGTATGCAAGCGTTGATTGCCAAGGATCGCGAACCCATCACCCCATTTATCGACAAAATCCAACAGCTTTATCAGGAGTATGGCGTCTCCACCGTGCTCGTGATGGGCGGCAGTGGCGACTATTTTGATGTGGCTGACACAGTGATTGCCATGACGAACTACGAGCCAGAGGCCGTAACCGAGCAGGCCCGGGCGATCGCAGCCGAATACACGATTCACCGAACGATGGAAGGGGGCGATCGCTTCGGCTCCCTCCCCAGCCGCATCCCTGTCCCACTGACTCAGAATTGGGATGATTCTCGTCCACCCAAACTGAAGGTACACGAAGTGGACGAACTGGTGATTGGACGCGAATCCATTGACCTTAGCGCCCTCGATCAATTAGTCGATGGAGGCCAGCTACGAGCGATGGGAGCGGCGATCGCCCTGCTGCGTCAGGATTATTTTGATGGTCAGCAAACGTTGATAGAGGCAATCGACCAACTCCTGAACACGGCTCAGGGCAATCTGGACGCTCTTGCCCCAAACCTTCAGGGTGATCTGACCACGTTTCGCAAATTGGATTTAGTGGCGGCAGTCAGCCGCATGCGATCGTTCACCCTCACCCATTCTTAGGGCTGTACTAGATCCCCACATGCTAACTGACCAGGCGATCGCCATATCAGAAGTGCCATTACCCATTCCTCACTTTTCTATGGCAAAACCTTAAATCTAGGGTGAACCTGAAAGCGTCTCGTAGAAAAGCTGCCAGAATAATCCTCAGCGCTTGTACAAGGTCAGAATTATGAGCCAGGGTTTATCTTCCACACCATCCATGGCGATCGCCACCGCCCTTCACCTGCATCAACACCTTCGCGATCAGGTGCAACGCACCCAGGAGCGAGAGCGATCGTGGCAGGGAGGCATTGTGGCACTGGCGGCGATCGGCACCTGCTTTGCCCTGCTTCCCTGCCTGCTTCAAGACATCCCGGCTGACCTGGCACAGTGGTCTCAAGTCAGCCGGGTGGTCTTGGCGCTTGTGGGCTTAGGGTTGTTGGGTCTGGTGTTTCTATCCAATCGGTTTAGCCACAACAGCACCACGCTCAACGCGGCAATGGCCGCAACTGAGCGAGCCATCTACTTTTATCAGACATTATTGCAATATCGAGCCGATCGCGATTTTTGGCTCCAGCAAGAGCTGCGACGCATTCAGCAGGAATTGCAGGAGCTGATGATTCCGTTTCCCGACAGCAGCGGAACTCCCTCCTTAAAACAGGCTCCAAACCTCACAGCCCATGAGTATTTGCAGCAGCGGTTGGTGGCCCAACTCCAACAGTTAACGCAGCAAACTCACGGGTTGACTCGTCAGCGCCATCGCACCCAAACCGCCCTGGGTATTTGCATTGGAGCAGTCGTGTTGGTGCCCATTGTGGCTCCCAACGTGTTGGTCTGGGGAGCGATCGCCCTGTGTCTGAGTATTGCATTGGTGCTGTGGCTGCGAGTCTCTGCGCTCCGACCCGCCATTGAAACAGCTAGCCAACTGAGTCTGGGGTTAACCCTGTTACGGGATTACTGGAACAGCCTTCCAAACTTGGCACGTACCAGTTTGGAATTTTTTCGGTTAGTGGTCGCCACTGAAACTTTATTGGAGAGCCCCTACCGTCAAATTACCGACCAGATTCGAGACTCGATGGAAATACTGCAAGATCAACAGTTTGATCTGATTCAGGAAGTCTTGAACCAGCCCCTTCCTGCATCGCTAGTAGAGGAACTCCAAACCCGCTCTCTGGAAAAAGAGGGAACGGCCCAGTCTCTTACCGCCGGAACAGCCCTTACCCAAGTTGCCGTTACCGAAGAATTACCCGCTCTCACCATCACCACCGCCGAAGTAGTTTCCAACGGTTCCCAGAGTGGTAAAGCGTTAACTGCGGCCCCAATAAATCAGCCCCCATCCCACATCAACAAGCGGAGCCGACCCCATGCCTTTGTGATCATGCCCTTTGGCCGTAAACAGGGGCCCGACGGTCACTGGATCGACTTCAACAGTATCTACCAAAACTTGATTCGTCCCGCTCTGGAAGAAGCCGGCTTTGAGTCCTTCCGAGCCGATGAGGAAGAGGCCAGCGGTGACATCCTCACCGACATGTTTCAGGAGTTGCTGTTGGCAGATTTAGCGATCGCCGACCTCAGCATCGACAACGCCAATGTTTTCTACGAGTTAGGGATTCGCCATGCTTTCCGCAAACGAGGCGTAGTCCACATCCAGGCAGGCCGGGCTTACATGCCCTTCGACATTTTCAATGTACGAACCCTGCCCTACCACTGTGACGAGAACGGTTGCCCCGACCCGGCCTACCTCGAAAAAGATAAAGCAGCCCTGATCAAGATGGTTGGGGCAACCTGGAAAGCTGAGCGCAACATGGTTCATAGCCCAGTCTTTAACCTGCTAAATGGATTGATCGAACCCGATCGCCGTACCCTGCGTACCCCCCTGGCAACCGGCTACTGGCAGGAATACACCTCCTTGCAGTCGAGGATTGCGATCGCCCAACGGCAAAAGCGCATTGGCGATGTGGTGCTGCTGGCCGAAGAAGTCAGCAACCCTCTGGTGAAGGAAGATGTGCTGGCAGACGCAGGTAAAGCACTGAAAGATATGGGGAACTCTGCTCTGGCATTGAAAGAATATCGTCAGGGTTTAAAGCTCAATCCTGATAATGTCGACTTTCGTTGTGAGGAAGCCTATCACCTGAGCCGCCTGGGGCAATCGGATGAGGCGATCGTCAAGCTGGAAAAAGTACTGGGCGACGTGCCTACCTGCGTCAAAGCAGCCACTTACCTGGCCCGGATTTACAAAGATCTGTGGAAGCATGCCTGGTCAAATATTACCGATGCCAAGAAGCGTCTGCAAACAGCCTACGAAGCCTCCTTTTTGTTGCAACGAGCGATCGATAATTACCTGCGGGGTTACCGGCTGGATCAGAACCAGTACTATCCCGGCATTAATGCTCTGATGCTGACCGCGCTGCTCGATCACCTGGCCACTAGTGCTGAGGTGGAAAGCGGTGATATTGATGAGCTAGCCTATCGCAGCAAGCTGCCAACTCTCTGTGGCTCCGTGCAGTTCTGCCTGGAAAGTACTCTACACTGCACACCAAACGACTACTGGGCAGCGATGTCGTTAGGAGATTTAGCGGTCTGTGTAGCGGAGACTCCGCAACAGGTCGCTACGGCCTATCGCAAAGGGTTGGCGGTGCTGTGGAATTACAAATTTGGGCTGCAGGCTACGCTGGAGCAGCTCTATCTGTTGCAGTCTCTTAACTTTCGTCCGGCTTTTGTAGAGATCGGGCTTAGCGTTCTGCAACCCGAGCTGAATCGCCTTGTACAAGCAGAGTCCCTGGTTTCTCCCAACCGAGAGGAGGAGGAATGGTCGAAGCCATCCCAGGTACTTCTCTTCAGTGGCCACATGTTGGATAATCCCTCACGAGCTAAGCCCCGCTTTCCTGCTTCTATCGAACCGGAGGCAACGCGTCGCCTGGAGGAAGCGCTGGATAAGTTTTCCGTTCAAGCCAACTGTATTGCGATCGTCCCTGGCCTGGCTTGTGGAGGTGACATCCTGTTTGCAGAGGCATGCTTGCGGCGCAATATGCGGATTGAAGTGTATCTCCCCTTCGAATCCTCAGCGTTTATCTGCGATTCGGTTAGCTTTGCTGGAGATAGCTGGGTAGAACGGTATTACACCATCATCAACAGCCCCAATATCACAGTGCATCTGCAGCCCGATCGCCTGGGCCCCGTCCCCGGGTACGACAACCCCTATGAACGCAACAATCGCTGGGCTCTCTACTCAACGCTGATGTACGACATCAACCGCGTTCGTCTGATTGCCCTGTGGAATGGGCAGGGTGGCGATGGCCTGGGAGGTACCGCCGATATGGTGCAACAGGTGCGGCAACTGGGTGGCATGGTCGAGCATATCGACATCACCAAGTTCGATTACTGGAAAGAGCAGCAGGGGCAGGGGCAGGCGATCGCCACCAGCATGTCCTAATCTCCGAACAGAGTACAGCACTAAAAAATTAGGGCAGGGACTTCATACCTGCCCTATCTCTATCATCTTAGGAGATTTCCAGCAATGAAATTACCCCCCAGGATGTTGGTGTTTTGCCCGCTTCGCGGGCAAAACACCAACATCCTGGGTAAATTCTTATGCAGAAACCTTCTTCGGGAATTTGGTTAACCTGAGGCCGGGATAAGCTGAAGTGTCCATTTTGAAGTGCTGCGCGTTGCGCGGCACTCCAAGATTCCCTTAACCCGACCTCAGGTTGATTAACTCGACTTTGGACTAAATTGGGTTTCGCTTCACTGAAAAGCTTGCTACGCAAGCTTTTCAGTGAAGCGAAACCCGAAAACCCGCTGCGCGGTAGGCAGAATTAGTCCAAACTATGAGTTCAGTTGTTTGATCAGGTGTTGTAATTCCGGGAGAATCAAGTTTTCCATGGCCAACACCACCGCTCCCCGGGCACCAGGAAGAGAAAAGATCAAGGTATTTTGGCGAATTCCAGCTACGGCACGGGAGGCGATCGCTCGTGACCCAATTTCTCGATAACTCAGCCAGCGGAAAATTTCGCCAAAGCCTGGTAGGGTCTTCTCCAGTAAACGCTCGACCGCATCATAGGTGGTATCCCGAGGGGCAATACCCGTGCCGCCATTGAGGATGATGGCGGCAATAGCCGAGTCATCACAGAGGGATTGCACATGGGTTGCGATCGCCGCTGGGTCATCCTTCAGGATCTCATAGCTCCCCACCTGATGCCCGGCACTCACCAGCGCCATTTCAATGGCTTGTCCACTGGTGTCCGTTTCGCGGGTGCGGGTATCACTGACGGTGACAATGGCGCAGACGACTGGACGAAAATCTTGATCAGGGTGGGGGGTAGAAGTCATGGATAGGATATATAAACTACCTGAAAGATTAATTTTTCGTGCGCTTGGCGCACGAAAAATTAACGAGGACAGGCTCTATTCGTTGTCAGATTTGCTGAAGCCCAGGCCATTTTCTTCGGCATAGCGCTGCATGAAGCGCATAAACCGATCCCATTCTTCGGAGCTTTTCATAATGTACAGAGCTTCCAATGCTTCCGGTTGACCGTTGATGAATTTGGCCTTTACCTCGCGCGTCATCAACTCACCCTCTTCATCGATCAAGTACATACCGGTGATGTCTTCGGTGCTTTCGTTACTGAGGGCGACGGGCTTTTCAAAATAAAAGGTGGCGGTGCCGTTACTACCGTCCCGAGCACGAGTCAGCCGCACATCAGGAATAACACTTTCGGTAATGCCACGGGAAAATTGAATTTCTGCCATAAAGATTCTGTCCATCTCGTTACAAAAGGATTGGGAGAACCGATCTCCCTGTAACATTGCGTTACCTTTATGGGATCTATCATCTCAGATCTTGCACCAAAACCCAGATCTGTCCTTTAGCCTCCAATGGCTCACCTTTTTTAACAGGTAACCAGGGCTTCAAAATATAGCAATGTGCAAGGGGTGCATCCCACTTTTGGAGGTGAAGCGGGCTTCGCCCGCTTCACCTCCAAAAGTGGGTTTCCAAATTTGCAAAAGTGGGATGCACCCATGTGCAAGTGCGTTAAGTACAGCAACGGTGATTCTGATACACATTCCAAAGCCATTGTTCCATGCGATCGCCCATCGCTTCTCGGGAATATAGGGCTTCCACTTGCTGCCGACAGGTTTGGCGATTGATGTGTGGAAGACGGGCGATCGCCTTCACTAAGCCATCGACACTATCGGGCTCCACTAAGTATCCCGTCACTCCATCTTGCACAATCTCTGCCGGGCCACCCCGACGATAAGAAATGACCGGTACACCGCAAGCCAGCGCTTCAATCGCGACGTTGCCAAACGCTTCCACCCAGCGAGGAGTCATCAACAATCCCTGACATTTTCCCAACTCCCGTTGCAGTTCCGCCGTCGACAAAAACCCCACGTATTCAAAGGGAGCATCGGGGAAGCGATCGCCCATGCTTTGCCAATAGGCCTCGTCAGTTTTCGCTCCCCAAATTCGCAGCGGTAAGCCAACCTGTTGAGAGGCAGCGATCGCATCCTCCAACGCCTTTTCTGGAGCAATGCGGCCTACCCATCCCAATACGCTGTCAGGCTGAGGTTGAAAGGTATATTCCGACAAATCCAGGCCATTACTGAGAATGCGGCATTGGTCAGCGAAGGGAAAGGTGTCGGCTTGAGCCTTTGTATGCATTGCGATGGTTCCCGGAAAACGAGCCGCGACTTCGCCGATCACGACATCCATAGCATCCGTCAGGGAACCCATACTCACAAAGTGGGCAATCGGCTTCTCAAAAAACGGGGTGAGGTAGAAGGGTAGCCAATCGTAGGCCATGTTCACCAACACATCGACCTGGGGCTGCTGCTGCCGCGCATACTCCCACATCTCCGCCAGCACAGCCCCTTTAGGCATGACAATTGGGTCTGAGCGCTCCTGCCTTTGGGCCGTATCCTGCCAGGTTCCGGAAATTTGGGCAACATCAAAGCCATCCAAAACAGAACCTGCGGGGGCAGCAATAGTAACGGTATGTCCTCGATGTCGCAGCTCTGCTGCCAGGTTTTTCAAGGTCAGTTCTACGCCACCACCCTGGCCCGACCCCAGCGGTCCCACTGTAGTGGACAAAAACAAGATCCGTAATGCGTCAGACATGATGCGACCCTATCACTCACCAATACCCATCATGCGTGGACGTGACAGTTGCACGACTACTCCCACTCAAAATCTACAGAATGCTGGATAGACTCAGATGCGATCGCGCCGCTTCACAGTCCCGTTGAATCTGAGCCATCAGCTCATCCAGGGAGGAAAACTTCTGCTCGGGTCGCAAAAATGATTCCAAACGCACATGCAATACCTGACCGTACAGATCCCCCTGCCAATCTAAGAGGTGTACCTCTACTCGCTGGGTCTGCCCGTTCACCGTGGGACGCATTCCCAGGTTCATCACCCCAGGAAGGACTGCGGGTGGCACTGGATCGTTGGCTGAAGCCACAGCAACCCGCACCGCATAAACCCCCAGCCGGGGTATAAATTTCTCCGCAGGCACGTCCAGATTCGCGGTAGGAAATCCGAGTTGACGGCCCAGGGCATCGCCATGCACCACCTCGCCCCAGAGCTGATAAGGCCGCCCTAAAAGCTGAGCAGCTCGTTCGGGAGCGCCTCCTAACAAAGCGGCACGAATCGCAGAGCTACTGATACGCTCGTCGCCATCTCGGTGCAGGTCGACAACCGTAACATCAATACCAAAGGAGGCTGCGATCGCCTTCAGATCCACTGCCGTTCCGGAGCGATTGCGACCAAAACAAAAATCCTGACCAATGCTCACCCGCTGCGCCCGGAGCCGCTGCACCAGAATAGCCTCCACAAACTCAGGCGGCGTCATCTGAGCCAGGGCTTCGTTGAACGGCAAACGCACCAGTTGCCGAATCCCCATCTGCTGCAGGGAAGCCGCTTTTTCACTCAGGGGCGTGAGGAGCGATCGCCGCTGATTCGTAAAAAATTCTTGTGGATGCGGATGGAAGGTTACCACCGTTGGCACACCGACTTCTGGAGAAGCAGGAATCGAGGCTTCTCCCTCCGCTCCAGAAGTCACCAGGGAGGGCGAAGCCGACAATATTGGCTCGATGACGCGTTGGTGCCCACGATGAATCCCATCGAAGTTACCCAGGGCAACAACGGTCGGCGTTTGAATTAGATCGGGCGAAGAGGTAATCCACACGCTTTACATTCTGACATACTCTGTTGCCACACAACACAACCGGATTATTTTTGAAGGTTAGTATTAATGCAAAATCGTGTTTTTATATTAATACTGACCTTCAAAAAACTCCGGACTTACTGCGCGGCACTTTCAAGTCGATGTAGACAGCAGCGCCGGCTGATCTCCCTGAATTGTCATCACATCAATTTCCAGGCCTTCCCAAGCCACCACACTGTTGGGAAACACCCTCGCCGTATCCTCCTTAACCTGATCCATGAAGTCATCCGTATGAAGGGGATCGTGGTGAAAGATAACGAGCTGCTTTACGTTTGCGGCCTTTGCGGCCTTGACCGCCTCCTGCCAGGTAGAGTGTCCCCAGCCAATCTTGCTCGACTTCTCCGAATAATACTCGTCATCCGTATACATGGAGTCGTAGATCATCAGGTCTGCATTGTGCGCTAACCATAGAACATTCTCATCAAGGCGGTTGCGATAATGCTCCGTGTCCGTCACGTAAGCCACCGAGCGATTGCCGTAGGTCACGCGATAGCCAACCGCTTCACCAGGATGGTTGAGCAGAGCATTCTGGATCTTTACGTCACCTACAGTGACCGTTTCACCCACCCCAATGTCGTAGAAGGTGAGATCCGCACCCATAATTTGCAGCGGTACCGGGAAGTTGGGGTGCAGCATCTGATCGTTGAGGCGCTGCTCGATGGTGGAACCATTGGGTGCGATCGCCCCATAAATCTTGAACGTATTGCCTTTGATAAAAGCAGGAACGAAAAAGGGAAAACCTTGAATGTGATCCCAATGGGAATGGGTAAAGAACATGTGCGCGTTCAAAGGCATTTCCCGCAAGAGGGTTTGCCCAAGAACCCGCAGGCCGGTACCTCCGTCGAAAATGAACAGGTGCCCATCTATGCGCATTTCGATACAAGACGTATTGCCACCGTAGCGGACCGTCTCGGCCCCCGGACAGGCAATACTTCCCCTGACACCCCAAAAGCGAACCTTGAACTGGCTTTCCGTACTTGACATGAATCTTCTCTATTGGATTCCACTGAGCTTTGCCATCGCCTAAACCCAGCCCATGTCCTGACTCCAGGTTTAGCCTTTTCTAGCCCATTGACCTTAATATGCGAGATTTTTCTCGACCCTGCTGTGATCTGAAGTGCGTCTCCAGCCTGTATCCAAAGATGTTCTATGGGACAGGAGAAATCGCAATATCGCGATTCGGACTGATCACCCGTCGTCAGAATAGCCTCAGCAAGTGAAACTTAGCCTCTGACTCTATAATCTGTCCAGTTTAATCTGCCCACACGGAAGATACCCCAGTTCTGCTAAAAATTATCGCAAAAATCTACGAATGGCATAGCCCTCTTTACGAATTCTCTGCACCCAGCTAGAGGACGGCCACCCATCTTTGCGATCGCGTGGGTAGATTGGACTCACCTTACTACCACTCTAACTTCAAATCCCGCAGACTTGCCAATCCAGATGCACAAGTTAGGTTGTACTGCAATGGCGTAACAGTTATATATTTCTTGCGAATCGCCTGCACATCTGTCGCAACCCCTGCCATCCAATTTAGGTCATCCGACTGTAATCCTGTCTCCGCAAGGGCTAGAAACTCTAGGGGAGGCTGTGGCACATCTTCCAACAACTCCCCTGCCAACCAGTAATAGGTTTTGCCGCGGGGGTCTACTCGTTTTTCAAACTGGTCTACATAGCGTCGTAAGCCCTGACGCGTGACCATCACTCCGACAATCTCATCAGCAGGAACGGGCGGAATGTTAACGTTCAATAACATGGGGCGAGGCAACGGCTGGTCTTCTAAGCGCTTCACCAGGGTTCGGGCAAATTCTGCCGCAGGCTTAAAATCTTGCGAGGTAAAACTGCACAAACTAAAAGCAATTCCCCCAATGCCCTCAATAACCCCTTCCATGGCCGCTGACACCGTTCCGGAATACAAAACGTCCGTCCCCAGGTTAGAGCCATGATTAATGCCAGACAGCACCAGATCCGGAAACTCATCTAGCAGAGCGCCCAGGGCTAGCTTTACACAATCGGAGGGTGTGCCTGAGCAGGCCCAGGCCTTAATTCCTGAAGCAAAGCCAGATGTAACAGGCTGTGCCCGGATAGGCTCATGAAGAGTCAGTCCGTGACCTGTCGCTGAGCGTTCGCGATCGGGACAAACAACAGTAATCTCATGCCCGGCATCGGCCAGGGTATTCGCCAGGGTCTGTACACCCAGGGAATGGATACCGTCGTCGTTACTGATAAGCAATTTCATGGTGGTGAGCAGGCGCTGTGGGTGAGCAGTCAAAGGGGGCAAGCATCGTAGAGCATGACAAAACCCCCAAGGCCAGTCTAAAAGATGTTTGAGAGGTCGATGGCTACCCAGAGAGCGTTGGGGGATATTGTGTGCAAAGCACGCAATATCCCCCGTTCCAACAAAACTCTCCCCATAGCGACCGCCAACCTCGTACACTGGTTAGGAAAGGCGGTGTTAAGTACCGTTACGCGAAGAAGTCTTTTAAGAACCCATGAGTACCCCGACCCAGTCCACCGATCTTGCGACACAATTGGCTAGCCTGCGTCAGGAAGCCCAGGCGGCGATCGCCCACAGCACCACCCTGGATGAGCTGGAGCAGCTCCGCATTAAGTATCTGGGCAAGAAAGGTAGCCTTTCCCAGGTGCTGGGGGCCATGGGTAAACTGAGCGCCGAAGAACGGCCCCGCATCGGCTCTCTGGCGAACGAGGTCAAGGAAGCCGTACAGAACGCATTAACCGAGAAGAAGGAGGGGTTGCAGCAGGCGGCGATCGCGGCCCAACTTGAATCGGAAACCCTGGACGTGACCATGCCGGGTGTCTTCCGTCCCCAGGGACAGGGGCACCCTCTGACCAACACCATCGATCGCATGATCGACATCTTCGTGGGTCTGGGCTACACCGTAGCAACAGGTCCAGAGATGGAAACTGACTACTACAACTTCGAAGCCCTTAACTTCCAGCCCGACCACCCAGCGCGGGACATGCAGGACACCCTCTTCCTGCCCAACGGCAACCTGATGCGGACGCACACCTCCTCCGTGCAAATCCGCTACATGGAAGAGAACGATCCCCCCATTCGGATTGCCATTCCAGGCCGTTGCTACCGCCGCGACACGGTGGATGCCACTCACTCTGCTGTGTTCCATCAGCTCGAAATTCTCGCTGTGGATGAGGGGCTAACCTTCAGCGATCTGCGGGGCACCCTGAAGGTATTTTTGGAAGCCATGTTTGGCGATATTGAAATTCGCTTCCGTCCCAGCTACTTCCCCTTCACGGAACCCTCCGCCGAAGTCGATGTGCGCTGGAAGGGGCGCTGGCTCGAAGTGATGGGCTGCGGTATGGTCGATCCCAATGTGCTGAAAGCCGTCGGCTACGACCCCGAAGTGTACACTGGCTTCGCTGCTGGCTTAGGTGTTGAGCGAATTGCCATGGTACTCCACCAAATTGACGACATCCGCCGCATTTACAACAGCGACCTGCGCTTCTTACGCCAGTTCTAAACTACACAAAAAGGGGGGGCTTGCTGTTAGCAAGCCCCCCCTTTTGGCCTCATCATTTGTGGTGTGTGGGGTGCTTAGCACCCCACACACCACAAATGATGAGGCCTGTTTTACCTCAAAAAACGGGCTGGCCCGTTACAGGCCAGCCCGTCGATTGGGAACGCTCTCGTAGAACTACTTTTGCAGTACCAGCTTAACGTTGGCGTTCTGCAGACCAGGGCGCTTAACTTCAGCCAAGGTCTTGTTCACAGCGTATTTTTGGTTGATCGAGTTGATCAGCTCGGTTTGGTTGTGCTTCTTAGCAACACCCCACAGGTCAGCGATCAGGTCGAAAGACCCATCAGCGTTGCGGGACCAGCCCAGGTCATACTCGCCTTCCAGAACAGCTACGATGTCAGAGCGAACGCGCTGACCATTGTAGCCGCGCACATCGGCTTCGGTCTTAACCGAGATACCCAGGTCACGCAGAGACGCTTTCAGGATTTCGGCATCGGTGATCTTGGTACGCAGAGTGCTAAAGTGAGACATTTGGGATTTCCTCCTGTTGAGAAACTGAGAGAAACGACAACGTTTAGAGTTTGGGAGCGCCGCCTGTCAAACCTTTGGAGGGCAAACCGCAACGGCGTATTTTCTTAAACTGCTAGCGGCATCGCTAGCCTTTCCTTCCTGTTGGGAGCAGGATGGGAAAGTCTGTTAGAACTCCATGCGCTGATATTCAGCGACGGAGGCGGCGGCAGGTCTAGCGCGCTGTCTCGCCCAGTCGCGCAGAGCAGTAACCTGCTCGCTCATGGTCTTGGAAAGTGGCAAGGTGGACTTGATGGCGGCAATAATGTCCAGTTGGGTAAACTCCCGATCCTGGGCAAATGCTTCATACATTGCGGCAATCAACGCTTGCTCAATTTCCGCGCCCGAAAAACCTTCACAAATACCGACTAACTGATCCAGGTCAAAGCGGGTAATGTCACGCCGCCGCTTTGATAGGTGAATCTGGAAAATCTCCTTGCGTTCTTGATTATTAGGAAGATCCACAAAGAAGATTTCATCAAAGCGACCTTTCCGCAGGAACTCACTGGGCAGACGCTCCACCCGGTTAGCGGTGGCCATCACGAATACAGGGGAAGCCTTCTCTTGCATCCAGGTCAGGAAGGAACCGAAGATACGGCTGGAAGTACCGCCATCGGAATCGGCTGAACCTGTACTACCGGCAAAAGCCTTGTCGATTTCATCGATGAAGAGGATAGCAGGGGAAATGGATTCAGCCGTCTTGAGAGCATTCCGCAGGTTTGCTTCAGAACGACCCACCATTGAGCCGTCATACACCCGGCCCATATCCAACCGAATCAAGGGCAGACCCCACAGTCGGGAAGTAGTCTTTGCAATCAAGGACTTTCCACAACCGGGAACCCCTAGAATTAACATCCCTTTGGGTTGGGGTAAACCATATTCCCGTGCCCGCTCAGTGAAGGCGTTGGAACGCTGACGCAACCAGTGCTTCAGTTCTTCCAGACCACCCACAGAGTCGAGGGTTTCATCTTCTTCGATGTATTCGAGAATGCCGTTGCGACGAATCAGTTGTTTCTTTTCAGAAAGAACAATGTCTACTTCAGTTTCCGTCAGCTTGCTCGCTGTTACATGGGCCTTTCGATAGACTTTTTCGGCCTCATCGCGGGTCAAACCAAGCGCCGCTTTCAAAAGTTTCTCACGGGTTTCCGTGGTAATACGGCGAGAGCGCGTTTGCTCTAACTGCTGTGTCAAGACTTCGTTCAACTCACCCATATCAGGGAGAGGGAAATCAAGTACGACGACTTCTTTTTCCAGCTCAATGGGTACGTTTTGTACCGGAGACATAAGCAGGATAGTCTTTTGAGTATCCTTGAAGCTAGCGATCGCATCTCGCAACCATCGAGTCACCGCAGGAGAATCGATGAAGGGGTGCAAGTCCTTGAAGATAAAGATACCGGGTTCTCTTTGGCGAATGACCCACTCAACCGCGGCTTCTGGAGATACGGTATTGTGCTGGGTAACATTGCGAGGCTGGCCAAACTCAACGATGCCGTGGGTAACCGTCCAAATGTAGACTCGACGCTGGGGCTTCATTTGAGCGATCGTGGCGATCGCCTGTTCCGATCTTTCCTCCTCCGAAGTCACGAGGTAGATCAGGGGATATTGAGCTTGAATGAGTACATTGAGCTCTTCTTTCATAATCAACTGACCTACCACCTACTGGCGAGACGACGCAAACACTAACTACCAGGAAACCAAAGAAACCGAATAACTTTCGACCCCCTGGAGAAGGAGTTTTCTAGCAGGGGACTAACTCTTCTTCACCCTGCCAATCGGCATGGGAGACACTAACGGAAACTTCTTCCTCGTCTTCCAAGACAGCAACCTTCTCAGCTAAGGGCACTAATGCACCATCCCGAATAACATAAGAGTGACTGCAATCGGGGCAGGCATAGACACGATGTACATGCCCATGAGCGGTTTCGTATTCATCCACCACCTCGGAGTGAGTGAGATAAAACACAATGGCACGCTCAGCGAGGGCGGACATCGGTTCTGAATCAACCGCGGCTTTGATCTTGAGCTGGCGGTGCAATTCAGCGGGGAGATAGAGAGTAACCTTTTGCTTGTCTTGCATGATAGCGATTACACGTAATTGATACCCGGGTATGTTCGATCAGGATAGTAGCCCTCTCCAAGAGCTGTCAAGCCAGCATGACGGTTTACCGTCAATGTCGTTACATTTGTTCATAAAAGCAGCGTCAGGAAAGGGGTGGGGCGATCGCCTCTCTAGCGCTATTCGAAGCATAGGGTGCAAGGCTTCTAGCCGATTTGGATGGGTAGGTTTGATGCTGTTACTGGGAGCTTGCCAACCACTGTCCAACCTTGAGCGAGCTCAGTGGGAGACTTACCAGAATGAGCGTTATGACTTCGCCTTTCCCCACCCTGATAATTGGATTCCAAAACCGATTTTGGGCAACCGGGAGGGGCGGGAATTTCAAGCTCCTCAGCAGAACCAGGTCACCATCCAAGGATGGGCCAGCCAGGTTTCCGAGGTGCCATCCGTCTCTTCTCCGCAACCGGAGCATGGCATGTTTCCGAACTTCACCACCGAGCAGGGGTTGCAGGGACAGCTAGAGGTAAAGATTGGGAAAGACATGAGCAATATGCGGCTGACCCTGACCCAGAATGGCGTGATTTATTACTGGGAGGGGCGATCGCCCAGCGATGATTTTGATGACTACTTCAAATTTTTCTTCTATGTCGCCAAGCAGTATCAGGTGGGTGAATCCAACCGAACTCCTTAGCCTGCATTCTTGAAGCCCTTTCCACAAAGAGAGAAGCTCCAGTTACCTCAAAAACAAAATCATGCGTGGAATACATTTGCCTCTGAGTCTTTTTGTCTATGATGAGGCGAGAAACCGTTGGTTGTCCTGTCGGTAATTGGGGCGTGCTCCCGCTCCAGGCTCCGTTCTCCGGTCATTTCAGAGTGCTTGTCTCCCTATGCTGTTGGAATCCGCCCCTACTCCTCACTCACCTACCCCGGCGTCTGTGGTATCGGCCTTTGACCCCTATCACCGCTTCGTTCGCCCCATCGGAGCGCGCGCCCTGTATGGGTTGTGCATTTTGGCAGGGGATCTGTTGGCCGTAGACCCGGTTCAGGGCTATTTACTAAAGATCAATCCAAAGACAGATCAGGTCACTATTCTGAATTCGCACCACGGCGATCGCTTCCTCGACGTAGCGAGCCTGGCAGTTTCTGACGATACCCTCTGGTTCACTCAGGACAATGTCATTTACCGCTGCGCACTCAGTACCTTAGAGCCAGAAGAATTTGCTTCACTGCCTTACCCGGCAGATGGAATAGCCGTATGGCAATCAACCATCTATGTCAGCTGCCAGAAGTGCGGTTACATCTTGATTTTTGACGCGCGTTCCGGGGAGGAAATTACTCGTTTCCCGGCACCCGGTGTGGGTGAGGAGCGGTTAACCATCCGAGGGGAAGAATTGTGGGTATGCGATCGCACAGAGCAAAGTGTGTATTGCATGGATCGTGCCACTGGGGAAGTGCAGTTCAGCATCCTTACGCCATTTGTCGAGCCGACCGGGCTGGCCTTTCACCCAGAAGGCAACGTTCTCTACGTTTCCTACTCCAGCGAAGAACCGTATGTGCGGGATAACCCCAACAATCCGGATTATCCCTATGAGTTATCGGTGCGCGATCGCACCTTTATTCATCCACTGCACTATCACTACGACGCCGAGAAGCGCTGCACTCTCTCCAATGGGTTTCTCATCGAAATGACCTATGTGGAAGAGATTGCGCCATTGGAAGAAGTCGATATTCGAGGGCTGGAATGGCGGATTGCGCTACCCGCAGAAACAGATCGGCAGAAAGTACGATCGGTAGAACCGATTGGTTTGCCCTTTACTGAAGAAATTCACGAAGGACAGCGGGTTGCGGTGTTCTCATTTGAGACCTTGAAGACCGGCGATCGCTATCTATTTGGATGGAAGGCGTTACTGGAAGTGCGGGGTATCAAATACCAGTACACCTTCGACGACGTGTATGACGTACCAGCCTTGCCGCTGGAATTTCAGGGCCGTTATCTGGTGGATGATGATGAGCTGTCTATGGATAACCCGTTGATTCAGCAGGCCGCGCGGGAAGCGATTGGAACGGAGACGAATATTCTTCGTAAGATGCTGAAGATTCGTAATACCGTTTACGATCGCCTGTCCTACGGTCTGACCGTTCACATTGCGTCGCCGGATGTAGTGTGGCAACGGGGAATTGGCTCCTGTGGTGAGTATGTGGGCGTCTTGCTGGCGCTGGCGCGCCTGAATGGAATTGCCTGTCGGACGGTGGGGCGGTATAAGTGCCCTCCGTTTGGCGATCGCCATCACACACCCCTCGAACCCGACTACAACCACGTTTGGATTGAGTTTTACATTCCCGGTGTTGGTTGGTTGCCCATGGAATCGAATGTGGATGATGTCGTTGAGGGGGGCCCGTATCCTACGCGCTTCTTCATGGGCCTACCATGGTGGCATGCTGAGATGGCAAAGGGCATTAGCTTTGAGGCCCTTTCCACGCCCGATGATTCCCTGGAAGTTTCCATTGGAGATCTGTCAATCAATCACATTCGTTTTAACATTTTGGGAGAACTGCCACCCCTTGCTTAAACACTGCTTTTCCGAGAACCAGGCCTCCGGAAAAGCAGTCAATCTCGTAGGGCTTACGCATTCCTGTTGTGCATGATGTGCGAGGTACGCCACACACAGCAAGAATGCCTTACAGATGGGGGCCTCGCATACGGCGCTTTTCAAGCGCTTCAAACCTGGTTGTTTTTGTGGGAGCCACGCTCCGCGTGGCTCCCACAAAAACAACCGTGGCTGATTCAAGCGCAAAGCGCTGTAAGTCCTATCTGGATTAGAAAAGGGAGGGTCGCAGGTCCCAGGCGCGATCGTGAAAGAGGTAAACTCTTCCCCTCCCTAAAAGCACAGTCAGGAATTGCACCTGAATCTCCTCAAAAGAGGCGTGTTACGGTTACACCACAGGGCCAGGAAAAGGCATTGGAACGGGGGGCAATTCGTCGGAGTAGCGGCGATCGCTCCAATGCCACATTTTTGAAAGAACTACGGGTTGCTATGGATGATGTTGCTCATCCCAATTACAGCGCGAGAACCAACGATATCCAGAGTTGAGGAAAGGTGCTAGCTTGTAGACATAACCCAAGCAAGCTAACCGTTCCAGCACGTCTCAACCCTTTCTCGTAGTATTACCGTGCCTCGTTCAGTGTGGGCGTATTCAACGTTGATGTTCCGTTAGGTGATGGCGAAGAGGGAACCGTCACCCACAAAACGATCAGGGTCGCCACAATAATCAGAACTGTTGTTGCACCAGCAGACTCATCAGATCTACGAGGTTTTGAAGATTCAAAAACATTGCGCCGGAAACCACAGTTCAGGCACACATACGTGCCGCCATGTTGTACAACGGAGTTAATGCTGCACTTTGGGCAAGCGAGGTGGGG
Source organism: Leptolyngbya sp. FACHB-8 (assembly GCF_014695575.1). GTDB lineage: Bacteria > Cyanobacteriota > Cyanobacteriia > Elainellales > Elainellaceae > Vacuolonema. The sequence continues at coordinate 84,024 of NZ_JACJOO010000079.1, forward strand.
GTGATGTTGGCCTTCTGGGGGGGTTTGAACGCTAAAGGTCATGGAAAAGGCTCCTGATAGGGTTGAATGAATTCAGGGCAGGCAACCTCAAAGGTGTTTAACGAAAGCGCCCGGAATAACTCACGAGCATTTAACCGAGCGATCGCCTTGTGAGGGGCAGGTGTTACGGGTGAGCACCCCGATCTCAGCAGTAAGAGGACGGGAGTGGAATTCGCTTGATATATCCGTTCTACAAAGCCACTGTGGACGGAGTATGTTGCAGGTGTTGCTGCAACAAAAATTGACACACTTCTTAACAAGGTCTGCCTTATTTGGGGCTGGTTTAGTACGAGAGGGATTGGGTGTTTCACATCCGATCCCTCTCGTACTAAATGAACGAGTATAGGGCGATAGATTTAGCAGCATAGCTGAGTTTTATTACCTGCAATTTTTTAGAGGGTGAAATTCAGTAAACTAAGGGCTACAGCGTGCATCTTGACTAACGCCTATGCGTTTGCGTTTATCAGCTTCTGGGCTACAGCGGGCTCAAGAAGCCTACCGAAAGATATTCATTAGCCAAGTAGAACTAGCGAAAGAAGCACAAGTTGATAGAACTTCCGTTTACCGTTTTTTTAAGCAAGACATTCAAAACCTCGATACCTTTGACAAAATCTGTATCGCTTTAGGTTTGACTTGGCATGATGTAGGCGAAGAAGCGCTCTCTTCAAGCGGTTTTCATAACCCGTCCGGCCTAGAAATCACCGATGGCCTGGTGCAGCAAGTGCGAGAGAAAATCTGCGAGAAGATTCAGCACGACTGTGGGACGGTGCCATTGTGGGGTTACAATCCGGGCCGGCCGATGGCAGATATGTTTATCGACATTAATCTGACACCAAGCCCCCACGCGGTGGATGAGCATATTCTGGATGAGCATGCGATCGCCTTTGACGAGGACCCCGACACCTTTGGCCGCATCAGTTACCAAACTTCGGTGCAACCCATTTCTGGGCGAGCGGCCGTTCAAACGTTTAATCGCATGCTGGTGTATGGCAAACCCGGCTCTGGCAAAACTACCTATCTGCATTGGGTTGCCCTGCAATGTATTAATGGCAATTTATTTCCAGAATTAGTTCCCATCTTCATCCCCTTTGGTGAGTTCTTAGAGGAGGACTATAAGGTCAATCTGAAAGCGCATATTATCAAATACTTTGCGATAGCTCAGATTGAGCAAGCAGAAACCCGAACCGAGCGTTTGCTAGCGGAGGGGAGGCTACTTATTTTGTTCGACGGCTTTGATGAACTACCCGAGAATACCCGTCGCACCATCCAGGCTCAACTCCGGGAACTCATTTCTCAGTTTCGCCATTGCCATTTCATCATCAGTTGCCGCCCACCCTTACGCATTCACAATTTGATTGGCTTTGAAACATTAGAAATTGCAGAGTTTCGACAACCTCAGATTAAAGCTTTTGCCAAACGGTGGTTTGAATTGATTGCAAGCTATGACCAGAGCGATCGCTTTATGGAACGGCTCAAACGCCACCGCGCGATTTCTGAACTAGCCAAGACACCGTTGCTGTTACCCATGCTTTGCAATGTGTTTAACCGGGAGGGAGAATTTCCCATGAACCGGATCACACTGTATCGAAAAGGTTTCGATATTCTGTTTGAGGAATGGAATGAAGCGAGGTTTCGCCAATCGGATGCTCCCAATCCTTACAGCCAGCTTCCTACAAAAGCGAAAAAAGCACTGCTGAGCGTTATTGCAACAAACTTTTTTAAGCAGGGTAAAACATTGTTTTACCGCAACGAACTTGAACATACTGTGGAAAACTTTTTCCAGGATGTTCTTAGCATGGATACGTTGTCACTAGATCCAACGGATATCCTGGAAGCCATTGAGTTTCAACACGGCCTGGTTGTCCGCCGTGCTGCCAACTACTTTTCGTTTTCCCACCTTACTTTTCAGGAATACCTAACAGCGGTTTATCTCGTTTCAAAACAGGAACAAGCCACTGTTTATCCCTATATTTTGGATGATCGATGGAGATTCGTGATTGAAATTATTTCTGAATTGTTGCATGGGGATAGAGTCGATGATTTTTTAATGAACATGAAATACGAATTAGATAATTTACTGAAACCCTATGGAAAGCTTCAGGAATTTGTGGATTGGCTAAATCAGTTTGTTGGCCAGACATCCGAAGAATTTACCTCAAGCCAACCCTATAAAAACACGTTACTCAGAGCAATATATTTTGTTTTTTGTATTGAAGATGTAGGACGGATTTCAGGATTTACAAGCTTAAACCGACGTAAGGAATTAGAATTCCCGGACTATTATTCAGCTCCGAGCATGATTTCTAATCAACTGCTTGACATGCATAGCCTGCTATTTAGAATCTTCCATGCCAAAGCAACAGATCCTACACTCTTCTTCACTGCAATCAAAAAGATTCCTCGTCTCGTCAATTCTGTGGAGAGTTTGAAGCTGAAAGCCTCTGTAGAAGCCTGGTCTTTTCAAGTAGAGCAGCAACTGAGCAACTACCCCAACCAAACCGAATGGTGGCATGCTCGTCATGCGATGTGGAAAGATCGCGTGCGTCAGTTTTTAAGCCAACACTTTCAGGTGAAATGTGATTGGAATTTTTCGGACGATGAGAAGAACTTACTACGCCAATATTATGGTGGGACAAAATTGTTGGCAGAGTGCTTAAACCTATCTCACTCATCCAAAAGTACCTATCACCAAATTGCCAATAGCCTGTTAAGAAATGGGCTGTAAGTCATCTCGTTCCTCATGAAAAGCGTGCGGCACAAAGTGCCGCACGCTTTTCATGAAGGAGTATACCGAGTAATTAGACCTTTGCTTCCAACGATTTTAAGTATTCGGTATTGACACCCGACTCACGCACCAGGGCAATTTTACCGGTGCGGGCAATTTCACGGATGCCAAAGCGGCCAAGCTGTTGAACGATCGCCACCATCTTCCCTGGATCACCCACAACCTCCAGGGTGAGAGAATCATCTCCCACATCCACCACGCGAGCCCGGAAAATTTGGGACAGCTCAATGATCTCAGAGCGGGTAGAGCTGGTGGCATTGACCTTCAGCAGCATCAGTTCCCGCTCAACACAGGGTACTTCGGTAATGTCTTGTACCTTGAGAACATTGATCAATTTGTAGAGTTGCTTCGTTAATTGCTCAATGATGGCGTCGTCCCCAGGAACGACCATCGTGATGCGGGCAACCCCAGACTGTTCCGCAGGGCCAACAGCCAGGCTTTCGATATTGAAACCTCGACGAGCAAACAGACCGGCAATGCGCGTTAACACTCCGGCTTCATCTTCCACAAGGACTGAGATGGTATGTTTCATGGCATAGCAAGGGGAAAAATTTAAGCCGATGGACTATCAGCGCTCCACTCCGGCTTGAAGAGAATGGACTATTGATTTTATCTTGATTGGGGACACCGCTTCTAGATACACAAAATTGCTTTAGAAGCAGGAGCACCAGGCTTCGCCCATACCCTTGCTTACTGGGTAAGACGCAGGAAGGGAATCGGTTTGTCCCACACACCCCTTCTCTATGTCTTACCTAAATACAGCGCTTTGCGCTTGAATAAAATGCAGCTATTTTTGTGAGAGCCTCGCGGAGCGAGGCTCTCACAAAAATAACTTGTACCTCATAGGCTTGAAAAGTGCTGTAACCTGAGTTCGGGTTAAGGGCGTTTTCGAGTGCCGCGCAACACGCGGCACTCGAAAACGCTCATTTTGGCGTGCGCTTTGCGCACGCCAAAATGAGCACTTCAGCTTATCCCGAACTGAGGTTAAATAAATAAGAAATGCTGTAAGTTAGGCTACCCGCTCGAGGTAGCGCGACGTGCCCATCTATCCTGCACCTATTCAAAACAAGACCCAACTATTTTTATTGAGGAACAGCTCTTGTGCCACCTCTCAATAAAAATGAAAGGTACCTACTATAGGCGGGGCTTTACGGCTCCGGTATGCTTATCCCAGGGCTGTTTTAAGGATGCTGAGGATTTTGGATTAAATTGTGGCATGGCCGTCCTGATCTGTTTAGACGGATAAGATAGTTATCCCAAGAGTTGCAGTTTATTCATTTCATGTTTTTGCGATCGCTTTTCATAAAACCAGTCTGAAATACCCATAGCCCCTACTATTCGTTGATCCGCTCGCACCAGGGTTCCAGGATGGAGATGTCAGTCGAAATTTCAAAGTCATTTCGCTGGCTTGATCAGGTGCAGCCATCGGAACGCTTGTTGGTGGGAGATAAGGCCTATCACCTCAGCGTGTTGTTACAGCAGGGCTATCCTGTCATTCCTGGGCTTGTGGTTACGACTCCCGTCATGCGACGTTTCCTGGAAACGTTTAACTCGGTGGAGCCGATGTTGTCTGACCTCCCCAACTCGTCACTGCACCTGAATGTAGACAACCCCTACCAGTTGCAGGCGATCGCCCGCCGCATGCGCCATGCCATCCAGTCAACCACCCTATCGTCAGACTGGACAGCTCAACTCCTGGCCGCTGTGCAACCGTGGGGAGCCTCGGCCCTTATCGTGCGCCCTTCCCTTGCCCTTAATTTGCGCGGTGACCCAGGTCTGAGCCAGCGGGTACGGGGGCTATTGGCAAGTCAGGCCTGCTGGGTTACAGAGGCCGAACTCGCTCGTGCCTTGCAGGCCGTGTGGGCTGAGCTGTTCCACGCCCGCAGCTTATTTTATTGGGCGCGATCGCGCATTCCTCTGCAGCATCTGCATCTGGGCGTCCTGATTCAACCTCTGTGGTCAGCGGATATAGCCGGGGAAATGCATGTTGATGAAACGACTGTTCAAATTCAGTCAGTCCAGGGATTGGGCCACGGGTTAGTCAGGGGGGATGTGCTTCCAGATCAATACACTCTGGATTTACAGTCTGAGATGAAAACAACGGTCGAGATCCGCCCCAAAACCTATGCCTACTACTTGCACCCCGTAGGAAGCTCGGGCATAGAGCCATCTCCGCTGAAGTTAGAGCTGATGCCTTCCCCCTCGGTACAGCCGACCCTTAACACGGATCAGCTTCGGCAGCTTCAGGAGTTAGGGTTTCGCGCCAAGCAGACCCTGGGTTACGCCCTGGATATGGAATGGTGCCATAGCACTTCACCCCAGGGAACTCCAGGTTTCTGGCTAACCCAGGTCAACCTGCGCCAGGGTAGAACCCTGGTTTCTCAAGAAGAACCTACCCCACTCGAAGAATCGGTGCTCATTGCGCTGCGCAAGCAAACCCTACAGCACTGGGTTGGAGTCGGAGCAGCAACCGGGCGAGTTCTCAAGCCTGTGCTGGTGATGCAGGGGTTGCCTCCACAGCCCGACATGATGCGTGATCATATTCTGGTAGTACGTGCTATTAATCCCGAGTGGTTACCCGCCCTGCAACGGGCTGCTGGTCTGATTACCGAACAGGGCGGTGTCACGAGCCATGGGGCCATTCTGGCCCGAGAATTAGGAATTCCGGCTGTGGTCGGGGCTGTGGGGATCATGGAAGATCTGAGATCAGGAGACATGGTGCTCCTGGACGGCGATCGCGGCACTATTGCACGGCTCGCGGCGACTGCTTCTCAGTTCCTCTCAACGTCGTTACCTTCAGGGCCTGTCAAATCTCAGTCGACCACCACTCAACTCATGGTGAGCCTGAGTCAGTCAGAGCGGCTAGCGGCGATCGCTCAACTTCCCCTGGATGGACTGGGACTGCTGCGCTCTGAACATTTGATGATGCGCTTGCTGGAGGGCCAAACCCTGGAACAAGCCCTGGCCAATCCAGACGCATTCGTAGAACGGCTCGCGCAGGAAATTCGCCCCTTTCTGGAAGCCTTCGCCCTGCGGCCAGTGTTTTACCGTTCAGCCGATTTGCGATCGCACGAGTATCCTTCCGTGCACCCGCCATCCTCCCAACAAAACTCTCTCCTGGGATGGCATGGTCCCCTGGGTTATTTGCAAAACCCGACCCTCTTTCAGGCCGAGTTACGCGCACTTCAACAGCTCCAACAGGAGGGCTACACCAATGTGCGATTGCTACTGCCCTTCGTCCGTACGGTAGAGGAGTTCCGTACCTGCTTCACCTGGATCAAGGAGACACGCCTCTGTCATAATCCAGCCTTTCAGGTCTGGATCATGGCAGAGGTGCCAGCGGTCCTGTTCCAACTACCAGAATTCGTACGGGCCGGAGTTCAGGGCATCTCTATTGGAACTAACGATCTGACTCAACTTTTGCTGGCGATCGATCGCGACCAGGCCGATCTAGCCGACACCTATACCGCTGCCCATCCCTCAGTCATGCGAGCGATGCATTATCTTGTGGATACGGCAAAATCCCTAGGGATTCCCTGCATGGTCTGCGGCGAAGCTCCTGCCCACTACCCTGAAATCATTCCAGAACTGGTGCAGTGGGGCATTACAGGGCTGTCAGTATCGCCGGATGCTGTGGAGTGGGTGGGACGGGCGATCGCCCAGGCCGAACAACAGCTGATCCTGGATGCCACCTGAAGATGTGCGCACTCAATCACATCTAATAGCCTTTGTCGGGTTAGCTAGAACATTAGAGGCTATTGGCAATACCTTCAATAGCCTCTAGTGTTCCAGCTAACCGAGCGATAGCAATAACATTAGGGTGTCCTGCAAAGCAAAATCCCCCTCTAATTGCAGAAAACAGGACACCAACCCTTTCGATACATTGATGAGATACTTTCGCCAGGATATTTGTCCCGACGCTGCCTCAAGGAGATTTATGAAGACAGTGACGCTTAACGATGGGAACACGATGCCTGCACTCGGCCTCGGCACCTGGAAGTCACGGGAAGGAGACGCCTATCGAGCGGTCAAAGAAGCTCTCCGGGTTGGCTACCGCCACATCGATGGAGCCTGGATTTACCAGAACGAGGAAGAGGTCGGACGCGGCATCCGAGAGTCGATCCAGGAGGGAGTGGTAGAACGGGGCGACATCTTCCTGACCTCGAAACTATGGAATAGTTTTCATGCACCTGAGTCTGTGGAGGCCGGCTGCCGGGAAACATTAAATGCGCTGGGATTAGAGTATTTGGATCTGTATCTGATGCATTGGCCTGTAGCTTTTCGGTCTGGGAAGAAAATGCCGCAAGGCCCCGACGATTTTTGGCCGCTGTCTGAAATGCCCGTCGCAAAAACCTTTGAAGCCATGGTCAAGCTTCGGGACCAGGGCCTTGTGAAAAGTGTTGGCGTTTCTAACTTTGGCGTCAGCCGGTTGGAGCAACTGATCTCCGAAAGTGGCCATACTCCAGCCGTGAACCAGGTGGAACTGCACCCCTACAATCCCCAAAATGAATTGCTGGCTTATTGTCAGGAAAAGGGTATCTACCTCACTGCCTACTCGCCTCTGGGTTCATCCGATCGCCCCGCTAGCATGAAGGCCAGTGACGAACCCCCACTGCTCGACAACCCTATCGTGAAAGACATCGCGGCTGAAGAGGGGATTACACCCGGCCAGTTGCTCATTGCCTGGGCCATCGATCGAGGCACCAGTGTGATTCCCAAATCTGTCAACCCAAGCCGGATTGCCGAAAACTTTGCGATCGCCTCCCACACCCTCTCTTCCAAAGCTCGAGCGGCTCTAGACGGCATTGACACACGCTTCCGCTACGTTGAGCCGAAGGACTGGTTTTTCCCCGGCATCACCTATACCGGCGAAAGTTTCTGGGCCTGACCTGTTGGAGGGGTACAACGTGCCCCTTCCAACAAACAACCTCAACGCATAGCAAACTGAAAGCATTTTCCCCAGGTACGTCATGGCAGACCTCACTGGAAGCTGGCTTGGAACCTACTGGCAGGATGGCGAACCGACACGCTTTGAAATGACGCTGGTTCAGGCCCAAAACACGCTCAGCGGTAGCATCCTGGATGACAGTTATTTGGGAGAAGCGATGCTGAATGGAGAGGCGATCGGGCGCAGTGTTTCTTTTACGAAGACCTATGTCACCAGTTCGCCCTACGCCATTGCTTATAGGGGCACCGTCTCTGAGGATGAGAACCTGATACAGGGCACCTGGCTTATCACAACCAGGTTGAGTGGCAAATGGGAAGCCCGCCGGAGCGGGGATGACCTGATGGCCGAACTCAAACGCCTGCAAACGCAGCAACTTCCCGTAGAAATGGGATTTCGCTAAACAGATGGTTCTGCTTCAAAGCTCTGTGATGAGGACGTTTGATCGAACGTCCTCATCACAGAGCTTTGAAGCAGATCAAGATAACATTACCTGATCGGGTGTTGACACTCTCAGAGGACGTGTAGTATCAATGTAGTATAAGCCTTGAAATTAAGGAGGATCTATGGCTGAGTCGGTTCTACCTTGCGAATTCAATCCGCTCACATCTGTGAGTTTGCAGAGGAACTGATTGCCGTCATCCGGCTCCTTTCCTCTGCGAACCCCGACTTAACTTATTCGCAGAGGATACATTTCAATGTCTCTAAAGTCTTTAGGTTGGGATGAGTTTTTCTCCCAGCGTTACGTTGCCTTTCAATCAGAGGGGTGGCGACCTGCCCGTGTGATGCAGGCCCATCGAGGTCTTTATCAGGTGCAGGGGGAACAGCATAGCCTCATGGCTGAGATCTCGGGCCGCTTTCGGCATCAAACCGTTGATGCCCAGGATTTCCCTGCAGTAGGGGATTGGGTGCTGATCGAGGGTGAGGCTGAAGCACTGATTCATCACGTCCTGCCACGGAAAAGCACTTTTTCTCGGATGGCAGCAGGCTCCCGGCTTGAGGAACAGGTCGTAGCGGCCAATGTGGACACGGTTTTCCTCGTCTCGGGTCTGGATCACGACTTCAATCCCCGACGGATTGAGCGCTACTTGCTCCTCGCCTGGGAAAGTGGAGCCAATCCTGTCATTGTGCTGAATAAGGCGGATCAGTGCGATCGCCTCTCCTCTTGCATTGCCGAAGCAGAAGCCGTTGCCCCTGGGGTGCCCATTCACCCCATTAGCGCCCAATGGAATGAAGGATTGGATGCCCTCCATTCCTACCTGCAACCGGGAAAAACCGTTGCTCTGTTAGGCTCGTCGGGCGTCGGAAAATCCACCCTGACAAACCAGTTGTTAGGGGAAGCCATGCAGGCCACCCAAGCCGTACGTTCAGGCGACAGCCGGGGACGGCATACGACAACAGGGCGATCGCTCTTCCAACTCTCCTCGGGTGCACTTCTATTAGACACACCGGGGATGCGCGAGCTGCAACTCTGGGGCAGCGAGGACAGCCTCAGCCACACCTTCGAAGATGTCGAAGCGTTGGCAGAAGATTGTCGCTTTCGAGACTGCACCCATCAGGGAGAACCGGGATGTGCCGTGGAAACAGCGATCGCAGAGGGGACTCTCGATCCAGAACGTTTCGCCAGTTACCAGAAGCTCCAACGCGAGCTGCAACACTTGGCTCGCAAACAGGATATGTCGGCGCAACTGGCGGAAAAGAAACGTTGGAAGCAAATTCACAAAAATATGCGGAGCCAGTTGAAGGCACGCGATCGTTAACCCCTGATGGGCTTCCCTTCTTCAAGCGGGTGGGGGGTGAAAGTGAGGGGCGATCGCTGAATCCCTCATCGGAAATCCCCCTTCCCCTTTCTCAAAAGGAAGGGCCAGTTATAGCCAATTGACCCTTGGCAAAAGCAGGTTTTCTACCCTCGCAGTCCTTTTAGGAGGTTGAGGGGGATCTCCAGCCTCTATCCATTCATTCTTCTAATTCAAGGAAAAGTCTTATGCCCTACGATAAGCTGCCGCTAAAGACTCAGGCACCCGTACTCTCCTGGGCTAACCACGACCTCGGGCCTGACGAGACTAAAATGGCCAAGAATGTGGCCTCTCTTCCCTTCGTATTTAAGCACGTAGCCTTGATGCCCGACGTCCATCTAGGCAAGGGTGCTCTGGTGGGTTCTGTAGTGGCCACCAAAGATGCCATTATCCCCGCTGCCGTTGGGGTCGACATCGGGTGCGGCATGTGCGCTGTACAAACTCCTTTCACCGCTAACCAGTTAGACGGCAAGCTGAAGCAGATTCGTCTGGATATTGAAGCAGCCATTCCCACAGGTTTCAACGAAAACAAGGAGGTGAGCAAGCAGGTTTACAACTGGCAGGGTTGGAACCAGTTCAAAAATCTGCACGCCGGGGTGCAACACCTGGAAACGAAGGCTCTCCGGCAAATGGGCTCTCTAGGGGGCGGCAACCATTTCATTGAAGTATGCCTGGACGCCCAGGAGCAGGTATGGCTGATGCTACATTCTGGCTCCCGCAACATCGGCAACATGCTGGCCCAGCGGCACATGAATACGGCTAAGGAGCTGGCTAAGTTGACCGACACCAAGCTGCCCGACCCAGACCTGGCTCATTTTGTGAAGGGTACTCCTGAGTTCGCCGCCTACTGGCGCGACTTACAGTGGGCGCAGAACTATGCCCGCTATAACCGGGATGTGATGATGGAGCGGTTCCGCCGCATTATCGAGAAGCACCTGGCTGGAGGCAAGCCTACCCAATCTAAGTTGCAGGTAAACTGCCACCACAACTATGCCGAGCAGGAAATCCATTACGGCGAGGAGGTATACGTCACCCGCAAGGGGGCTGTGCGCGCCCGCCAGGAAGACTATGGCATTATCCCTGGTTCCATGGGAGCGAAGTCCTTTATTGTGAAGGGTAAGGGGTCGGCTGAGAGCTACTGTTCTTGCTCTCACGGTGCAGGGCGGTTGATGTCTCGCAACAAGGCAAAGAATGCTTTTACCCTGGATGACCTGATTCAACAAACCCAGGGCGTTGAGTGCCGTAAAGACCCTGGTGTGCTGGATGAAATTCCTGCAGCCTATAAGCCTATCGATCAGGTTATGACGAACCAGTCTGACCTGGTTGAAGTAGTAGCAACCTTAAAGCAAGTTGTCTGTGTCAAGGGCTAGCACTCCATCCGGTTGAATAATCATGATCGGGTTATTCAACCGGAATTAACAGGCTAAGCCATTCAACTCAACAGCTCACCCTTATCGTTAGGCACTTCGTTGAGAAACACCGTCTTTAACCATGTGTGATGCGCTCATTACCAAAATTAAACAGGCTTTCGCCAACGTGAACTATCCTGGCGATGAGAATCTTACACATAGTACCTACGGCGATGAACCCGCAGCTCTCGTAACCGAGTTCTGTGGAAAAACCGATTGGCAGAAGCTGGATGCTAAATTTCTTGACCAAGCTCCTGATGGTTGGGGAAGTGCTCTGTCCTTCTTCTCTAATGATGCACTTCGGTTTTATCTTCCCGCTTACATGATTGCTGATATTCGCGGTCAATTGATGTGCTCCGATCCATCAATTCGCTTGTGTTTGAGCTTGACACCGATGGTGGAGAAAAAGAAGATTGCCAAGATCTGGGGCGGTGGCACGATGGGAGAACGCGCCCGCGAAGAATTTGACCGCTATGATGCTCAACAAGTATCCGCTATTGTTGAGTATCTTTGGTGGAAGCTCGAATCTGGTGACGACTATGACCTCGTGATTGAGCAAGCCATGGAGAATTATTGGTTGAACCGTGAGATGGGTAGTTACTGACGAGGATATCGTTTTTTATGGATAAGTACATTCTTAAAAAAGAGGAAATCGAGAACTACGCAGGGATTGAGAAAACACATTTTCTCAATGAAAATGCCCGTCGGCTTAATAAGTCATTGGGGGATTTGACCGGCTTAACGGGCATTGGTTTTCATATCATTGAGGTTCAGCCAGGTTGCGAATCGACAGAGTTGCATCGGCATTATCACGAAGATGAATGTGTTTATATTCTTGAAGGTGAAGCAGAAGCCACTATTGGCGATCAAAAATACGCTGTAAAAGCAGGAGATTTTATTGGCTACCGTGCTGGCGGAGAGGCTCACTGTCTCAGAAATAACGGTGACACTGTCCTCAAATGCATTGTTGTAGGGCAACGCCTGGAACACGATGTCGGAGATTATCCAAACCAGAAAAAACGTATTTATCGCAACAAAGGGCTAACGTGGAACCTGGTAGATATTGAGAACATCAGCGAACCTGCGGCTGGTAAAAAGATTTAGTATTACTCCCAAGGAACTCACAATCTCTTTTGTATAGGAACGAGTGGAGGGCGATCGCCCTCCACTCGCTCCTAAAAAACACCTATTTCTTTCACTTCTCCCAGGGTGAAACCGTTTCACGGTTTCACCCTGGGAGAAGTGTGTATCTTGCACCGCTCTAAAACCAAGGTTGAGTCAAGCGCAAAGGGCTGCATAAGAACGGGGCATGAGGAGCGATCGCAACACCCAACAATTCACAGCCTTCAAATGAAACTATGCCAGAGCATGTTACTGATACATTGCTTTGCAGAAAATTGGGATAGTAGTTTTCGCGTATATCTCCCGATATGTCAGCCGCAAAAATACGCATAAACCACAGGCCAGAGATAATAATCTCTCATGAATCTATATCAACTGATTTAGTCGTTCTATATTCATCAGAACTTCACAGGCTCAGCGAACTGGACTATCGACGACCTAATGGGTAAGGGATAGCTTAGACGCATCCGTCTCTTGGCTGAATTCATCATGGTAATTACGCACCAGGCTGAATCCCACATCGGGAAGGTGGCAAAACTTGCCACTAAGGTTGTGAACACCGTCCGAGAAAACCAGGTTTGCCTGACTGAAGATCCAAGTTTTTACTGGATGAGGACTCTAGCTCGATTTCAGCGAGTCCGAGAGTGGGCGACCTCAACTCCGGAGAGTAATGCTCAGGCCTCTACGCTGCTCCCCTCCGATTGCCTTTTCATCAAAAATTCCTTTGACCGCGTTAGCCAAATTTTGGAGCAGGATGGCTACTACCAGGGTTTGCAACTCTCCTCTAAAACTCTTGCTGCCTTTTTGAAGTTTGCAGAAACAACGCCCTGCTACGCCAACCGAAATCCTGACTTAAAGTTTCTCTTGCATGAACGCTCTGCTCTAGAAGCGAAGTTAGGACGGCCCATTTTATTGGGTAGTTACTTCGATGCCCATGAAGCCTTCCAGCCGTTTCAGGCATTGAAGACAGACCCCTTGTTGTTGGCGATCGCATCTACCTACCTGGGTCGAGAACCCCAATACCATCGAGGCGAGATCGCCTGGAGTTTCCCAGCACCCGCCAGTGAAGCTGAAAAGCTAGCTGCAGCCCAAGTTTTGCACTGCGACATTAACGATTACAAAACCATCAAATTCTTCTTCTACCTGACGGATGTGGATGCCGAGAGCGGCCCCCATGTCTATCTCAGAGGCACCCATCGAAATCGCAAGTTGCATCACCAGTTCATGGGTCAACGGTGCGCTAGTATCCCCGACGAAACGTTGATCGAAACCTACGGTGCAGACTCTGTTGAAACGGTGTGTGGTCCTGCCGGGTTTGGGTTTGCCGGCGATCCTTACACTTTCCACAAAGGGACAACCCCAACTCGCCATCCCCGGCTCTTGCTGCAGATGGAATTTGGGATCAATCAGTATAAGATGTGGCATTTTGACACCAACCACACCAAGCAGAATTGAGTAGGCGTCCTGCATAAATCAGTTTTTGAGGACGTAATTGTTGCTCGGCTTTGCCGAGCAACAATTTATGCAGGAAGTCTAATCTCGCTAGGTGGCCTGAGAGACTAGACCGTCCGTGATACGGGCGGTCCAGCTCAGGTCTTATGTTGAATTGAGTTGAGCAACCGACCAGGGTTCTTATTTAAAATAAATCAACAAGTTCACGCCTGGAATGGTACGCGAAAGCGTCCACAACAGTAATGCAATATAGAGCAATCCTAATGTCCACTGGTACCACATCAGTGTTGTGATAATCCCCGGCAGATGCTCATCCCGCAGACGAATATCATTGAAGCCAAAGCGGAGCAAATTATTCAAACTGAGATCAAGATAGTTGAGCCAATTCCAACGACGATCCCACAGGATTGGAGCGAAGCGTTCACGAAACATCGGGTAGCGAGGAATAATTGGCAGGCGATTAATCAGAATACGCAGTTGGCGGAGACTGGCATCCTCCACAAAGTAGCTGGTGTCGAGTAGATCATGATAGCGGCCCTGCTGGTAAAGCCGCGCTATTAACAACACCGGGACGGGCACTGAAAACAGACCTAAACAGAGCAGCGTCAGCCACGGATACTCGGCATTGCGGAAAATGGCATAGAGGCCGAACAGAGTGAGTACGCCGCTACTTCCCAACATCCAGGCTGCCTCTTCCCAGGTAGGCGCGATCGCTTTAGGGCGCAGGCGACGAAACCGATCAATCAACCAGAACACCAGACTGTAGAAGGCGATCGCCACCACTCCCACGCCAAACACCAGTTGCCCGTTCGTTCCAAAGGCTGTGAGCAGCAGCACACTACTCAGCAACAACCAGCGAAAGGCCATGCCCAACCAGGCAGGACCTGCACGGTGAACCGTGGCAACAATGCGATCGCGCACCTTCACATAGGTTGCCAGGTCAAACCCCTCTAGCTTTAGCACGTCTGTCGTGCTGCGAAATCGTTGCTGAAGGCGATATTCGACAATCCGGGTAGCCTGATCTGCGGTAAAGCCCACTCGTTGCAATTCCGATTCAGATGCCGTGTTCAGATTGACACCCGACAACTCCCGCTGAATTTGCTGGAGCCTTAACTTCTGGGATAAATAACTAATTCGATTCGCATCCGGAATCTGTTCTAAAGAACGAAAGTTGCGAACTAAATTCCGCAGCAACGTCTCATTACCCAAAAGCGTTGGCACTGAAATGACGTTTCCAATCTGGCCACTATTACCCAAAATGGTTCCCGTGTCGGGGCTGAATTGCATTCCGGCTACATTCAGATAAGCTCCTGGGGCAAAGCTGGCATCTCCAAAATCTGCCTGGCTTAATATCGCAGCCCCCCGCAAGTTCACGGGTTGCCCAAACTGCACCTCGCGAAAACTGACAGGCTGATTAAAATTAGCCTCCGACAAAAAGAGTGCCTTGCTAAATTGGCTGCGATCGAAGTCGGCCATGCCCTGCCAGGTCGTCTGAGCAAAATCTGCATTACCCTCCCACTGGATACGGGTCAGATTCACATTGCGCTGAAACAACGCTTTATTGAAGTTGGTCGTATCCTGAAACTCGCTGCCCTGGAATGTTACGTCCTCCTGAAAGCGGGCCTGACTAAAGCTGGTGCGTTCAAAGAAAATAGCGTTGCGAAACCGGGCAGTTTGGCGGAACAATGCCCCTGACAGAACAGCCGGTTGACTAAAGCGGGTTTCAGACCAATCCACCCCCTGCACAAAATCGACTCCGATCGCCTCTAACCCCTGTAAGAAAAAGGTGTTAGCAAAGTTAGCAGCCCCCTCAAAGCGAGCCTGGGTAAGACGCACAATCCCCCGTAACACCGTGATCTGAAGTTGGGGTGCCTGCGTTTGTGTCAGGAGCGATCGCGACAACTGACTGAGTTGAGCAATTCGACGGCGATCGCGCTTCAACTGCGCCTGCTCAGCATCGGTATAAGTAGCCGACAAATCCTCCCCCAATAAGGATTTAAGCCCCAACTTGCTGATACTAAAATCCCCTTGAATGAGCGAGTAACTGAGATCGATACCGAGGGGATCTGGGGAACGGGCGAGGCGATCGCGCAATAACCGATAAAAGTCATCCCGAAACGCTCCATTCTCAGACCGCAAATCAATGACGGTACGACGTAAGTCCACCACCGATTGCCCTTCCACCTGGAGTGGTTTCCGCAACCGTTGCTGCAGCACCTCCAGGGTGAGGGGGACACGATCGGGTTGGGCGATCGCCCCCCACGCCGGAGTTGGCAACCCTAACAAACTCAACACCAACAGGAAAACAAGAACCAGCCGTCGCGCCATACTATTCCATGACCAAAGCCAACTTGCCCAAAAATCCCCCCTGCTCTAAAAGTTTATGGGCTTCTGCTGCCTGCTCTAAGGGAAAGGTCTGAGCCAGGTGAATTTTCAAATCACCGCTATCAATGCGGCGAGCACATTGTCGCAGAATTTCGGTTTGCGCTTCTTGAGCCGACTTCAAACCTTGCAACAGAGGTGTCAGCATGAGTTCAAAGCTGAAACGGAGGTTGCGATCGCGCGCCACTTTCCAGGTCGTCTCCGCATCTGGAGCCAGAATTGTCACCACGTCACCATAAATCTTAGTAGCCGCAAAGCACTGGGAGAGTACCGTCCCCCCGACTGTATCAAGGGCCAAGTCTACCCCCTTGCCTTCCGTCCAATCCAGTACCGTCTGCACAGGATCTACCTCGGCGTAGCGAATGACCAGGTCGGCTCCCAGGTTGTGTGCCATCGTTGCCTTTTCAAGGCTGCTCACTGTTGCGCACACCCGAGCCCCATGCTGCTTCGCCAGTTGGATTGCCACATGGCCCACACCACCCGCTCCGGCCTGTACCAATACCGTTTGCCCAGACTGTAAACGGCCTCGATCAAACAACGCTTCCCAGGCTGTAATCGCCACCAAAGGCACCGCCGCGGCTTCCGCAAAACTCAGAGTAGCAGGCTTAGGGGCCAGAAATGCCTCATCTACCACGGCATACTCAGCGTAGGTGCCGGGATGCGCGCCCAAGCCCCCATTGCAGAAGTACACCTCATCACCAACGTGAAACTGTCGGACATCTGGCCCAACGGCCTCCACAACTCCGGCCCCATCCAGCCCTAATACAGCAGGCATTCGATCAGGAAAGAAGGTACCTCGCTGGCGCAACTTTGTATCAATGGGATTGATGCCAGCAGCCTTTAACTTGACGAGCACATCAGTACTGGACTGAAGCTCAGGTTCAGGGTACTCCTGATAGACCAGAACAGAAGGATCACCTGCGGCAGTCATGACGGTTGCTTTCATGGTAGATGAAGGGGCGATCGCCCTCAGCAATAAATCCACCCGCCCATTCTATACGCATCACCCTGGGTGTCAGGAACGAGAAGAACAAATGCAAAGCCCTCATTCTCTTTCGGCATCTGCTTCTATTTCAACCCGAATTCGGGATCAGCCAAAGTCCCCTTTTTGCGTTCGCGTTGTGCACGCAAAAAGGGGACTTCGGTTGAACTGAGGTTATTTCAAATTAACGATTCTCAATCATGCTCTCTCTTACGTTAGTTCGGACAGTTTTTCTGAAACCCTTGATTTTGCGTGCGCTAAGCGCACGCAAAATCAAGGGTTTCAGAAAAACTGTTCAGAGTATTGTCCAGCCCTCTAAAGGTCATTTGAGAGCTTCTTAATATTTTCTATCATCCCTGTTATCACTGGCTTTCAGGCTTCTATTCTAAAAGCTGAACGTTTAACACCCACGTTTGAGCCA
>NZ_JACJOO010000008.1 GCF_014695575.1 Leptolyngbya sp. FACHB-8
CAATGTTTTTCGGATTAGAGTAATCTGGTTCATGAGGGTTTCGTGGATGAATGTGGTAATTCTCATGAAACCCTCTCCTACTCAATCTTTGCAAGCTTTTGTCCGGTACTTAGTATGGAAATATCTTATTCGAAATAACGCGCACTGAGGTCGCGAAGTGGACAAGTGCGATCGCCTATGGGTTTTCTGCTAAACCCAGAACCGTTAAATGGGCTAGAGTTGCCAAGGACCTCGTATTAGTAACCTGATGGCCGCTGAGGATGAGCGATCGCAACGGGCTCAAGCCGCTAACGTGGTTGTCTATCAGCGCTAACTCCTCTTGCGACAGTTGCCCGAGGAGGAAATTAGGAAATTCTATCGGCAGACAGTACCGACTTTAACATCGGTAGTTACAAATGGAGATATTGCTTCAAGATTTTGCGTGTGGAAACTTTGATTCAACTTGCACCTAACGTTGCAGCAGCCCTTCTCATGGTGTTAGGGGGAGCCGCCTTGTTCTTTCCCAAAACCATGGCTGCTTTTGTGGGTATTCAACCCATTGCTCCGGTGGGGATTTCTGAAATTCGATCAACGTTAGGAAGTTTTTTCCTGGGGTTGGGAGCTACCTGTTTATGGTTGCAGTCAACAGATGCGTTTACAGTTTTAGGAATTGCATCATTAGGAGCGGCCCTGGTACGTCTGTTGTCGAGTCTGTTCGATCGCAGTATTACAGTTAAAAATATCGGGGGTGTTGTGGCAGAAGCGTTCCTGGGTGGTTTATTTCTTCTGAGCTGGCTTTGGTCTGTGTAAAGCGTGGGCACCATGCTAATCGCAATACACCCCACAACCTGATAATCTTGACCCTCGGCTAAAAAGCAGCAATTCTCAGTATGGGTTTCAAAGCTGAGAGTTCGTGCCCTTCGGGCACGAACTCTCAGCTTTGAAACCCGAACATAGCCCGCCGAAGGCGGGCTATGTTCGGGTTGGATTTCAAAATGAGAATTGCTGGCTAAAAAGCCAAACGGAATTCCGCTAGAGTCTGTTTTTTCGTGCGCCTTGCGCACGAAAAAACAGACTCTAATTGGAGAATTGATTTATAACTTTTTGATATATAGCATGATGCTGGAGGGCGATCGCCTCCCAGGTACGCGACTGTACAAATCGGTATCCATTTTCCGATAAGCGATCGCACTGGAAACAATCATCCAATAATTCCAGAAGAGCGTTAGCCAGAGAGGGCACACAGCGGGGAGAAACACGCTTCACCAAGTCTGACATTAACACGGGATCCGTTTCTACTGACTCCGCGATGACAGTCGGTAGTCGATGGGCTAGCAAAGTCAACAATGAGCCACTTTTAAGGGTTACGCCGGGGTTAAATGGAAGCACACCGATATCCGCCCCTGATAAGTAATGAGACGCCTGTTCCGCATCTATATAACCCGTACAATGAACAGACTGAGATAATTGCAATTCGGCAATACAAGCTTGGATTTTCTGCCAGTAGCGTTCTGCATCTTCTCCTTGTAGCGAGAGGGTTTCCACTCCACCTAGCAGAAGTAACCGGACATTGGGACGTGAGTAGACCACCTTTTGCACAGCCTGCAGCAATGTTTCAATCCCTTTAACAGGATGAAGAAACCCAAAAAAGGCAATCACTTCTGTGTCTTCCGGCCAATTACAGGTTTGCCGTAGTTGACGCCGGGCTATATCCCGATCGATGGGGGCAACACTTACGTTCGCTGCAATGGGAATGGAATGGAGGCGATCGCCCAATTGGGGAAGGCGATCGCGCATAATTGCCGCAATATTTTCATTGGTCGTAATGATGGCTTCGCTACCCGTCAATAACCAGCCGTCTTCTCGATCCCACCAACCGCGTTGCTGGCCCCAATTTTTGGCAAATTCCAACAATCCAGCCGGAATCCAACTGGGCGTCCATTCCCACCAGCCATATTCGTGAGCTGTGGTAACAATAGGTGGGCGATAGCCGAGCGATCGCAACAGAAGCGGCAGCAAAAAAATGGGACGCTGAAACCCATAGCTCCCTGCTGCATGCTGAATATGCAACACATCTGTAGGATGAGCCATCAATGTCCGCACCAGGGGAAACAGGTTGGGCATTGCCCAATCATCTACGGCTCCTATCACATCCGGTTTATTGATAGCCTGGGCAGAAACCTGTGACGTCACAACTTGAGATTCAACACCCTGCTTGGCCAGGTGTGTGCGTAGGTGCGCAAGGTAGTCAGCTACACCGCACCGCTGAGGCTGATAACCTCCGGCCACAAAGGTTACACGCATAGACGGGCCTCCTGTAATAGGGATAGGCCAGCCACCGCGATCGCCTCTGGAGTAATATCTAAACACTCCAGCTCATAGGGGCAGGTGAACTGATAGCAGGGGCTACAAGAGGTCGGACAGCGTAGCAAAACCGCTCGTGTGCTGCGGGGCCGCCATTGTCGTTCCAACTCAGTCCCGGCAAAGAGGATGACGCTGGGAGTGCGCGTGGCATCGGCAATGTGCATGGTGGAAGTGTTGTTAGACAGCATCAGACGAGCATGAGCGACCAGCGCGACTAAATCTGTAAAATTCGTTTGTCCCATGTAGTCGATAGCGCGATCGCCCACGATCTCCAATAATGGACGGGCGCGATCGCGGTCCTTTTCCAACCCTGTAACAACCACCCGATACCCAGTCTGTTCACTCAACAGGGCAGCCGCTTTTCCGAATCGTTCCAGATCATACGTGCGAGATGGGCAACTGGCCCATGGGTTCAGAAGTAAATAGGGTTCATCAGGAATGAGGGAGCATGCCGGTATTTGGAGTTGTAAGCTGCGATCGTGGACTGAATAACCCACGAATTCCACCAAGTGCATGTTACGTTCGGCCTGATGTTCCTCGTCGGGAGGTGCAGAAGCCGTATGGGTAAGCACAACATCTTCTTCTCGCGAGAACCCTAAGCGCACAGGAATTCCAGCCATTTGACAAATCAAGGCTGCTGGATGAGGGCTCTGCTTGAAACTCGTGAAGATGGCAGCCGCATCAAATTGCCGTGCTCTCAATTGCTCGATCAACTGCCATTCCCGGTCCGGGTCAAAGGGGAGCCGCCCCAGGTCTTGCCAGAGCGATCGCCATGCAATGACATCATCAACCCACGGCAATACGGCAGCCGCTTGCGCTCCGGCAGGGCTTGCCAGCAATGTCAGCTGAGTCGAGGCGTTTGCTTTCAGAGCTTTTAGAGCGGGGCCAGTCATGATCACATCGCCAATATTATCGAGACGAATGGCGAGGATATTCTGTGCAGAAGCGAAAGAGGGAAGGAGGGAAGGGAAGCTGCCCGTTTTTGATCCTAGCCTTATGCCTTCTAACCGTTGGTTTATCCCTTTACCCTCCTGCTCCGGTAATTCTCTGCCTTCTAAACCAGCAGAAATCATAGGAATCAGAGCGGTGAGAACGGCTTCAGGCGAAATGTCATCAACACACGTCCTCCACTCAAATGGACATTGGCCGCTGTACCAACAGGATTGAGTGGTGAAGTTGGGAATGTAGCGTTCGGGGCAGGAAGGATAACCCTGAAGATTTTGATGAGGCAGAGGCTGGCCATAGCGATCGCCCCAGGATGGCCCAAACAATGTGACGGTAGGAATGCCCAGGGCAGCCGCAATACGAGCCGGGCCTGTGTCAGCGGCTACAACAGCATCGAGTTGTGCAAAGAGGGCCGCGAGTTCTCGCAGCGTTCCTTTAGGCCAGGGTTTAGCCGTGGGAATTTTTGCGGTGATGGCCTGAATAGAAGCCGTATCAGACCCTTCAGGGACAATGATGCTGGCTTGATGTTCTTGTTGGAGAACGTGAGCAAGGGTAATGAAGTTTTCAGTGGGCCACCGTTTGATGGCCATTCCGGCGTCGGAATAGAGGCCAATACGGGGGTGGGGCAGATCGCCCAAACGTGCCTGGGCAGCCGCATGTTCGGCCGGGGTCAGGTAGATACGCGGGTGCTGATTCATATTCAGCGCTTCTGGTGTAATCCAACCGTCTTCGTGGAGGAGTTGGAGGAAGCGATCGCTCACTTTCTGATGATCGGGTGGATTCCGCCACAGGTTAGTGACGACGTGGGGCACACCACTTTGTTGAACCAAATCGGCAATGCCATCGTAAGTCGTATCGGTAATGATCAGGTCGAAAGAGGAATTGTGAGTGAGAACTTGTACGGCGTGGCGAGCGGTGCCTTTGGGGATCTGGATGACGCGATGGATGAGGGGATGATAGTGCAACAGATCGCCACCCGGAGCAAAGGTGAGAACCGTGAGGGTAGCGTGAGGGTGAGATTGGGCGATCGCTTGCATGGCGGGCAGGGCGATCAATACGTCGCCTAAGCCGCCAAGCAGTTCGATGAAGAGGATACGGGTGAGGGAGGACACAGGGGTTCTACCGATGGGGGCTGATGGGAAACATCAGCGTTTATATGGACAATAAATTGGACGCACTTTCGGTGCGATCGGGCAGGGTTGTAGGCAATTCCTGGTGGTAGGCACCGGATGGTAGTAGGCCACAACCGCCATACTGGGCCATTAAGCGCCGCTGCACTAACACGTCTTCACCACAAGCTGTCGCGGGGACGTCTTGCCAAAAGCTGAAGCCACCAACATCCAGCAGTTTGGCGCGATCGAATAATACGCAACCACCAATCCAGTTGATGCGGTAGAGACGGGGGTTGTCGGGGGTGATGCCTAGTTTTTGTTGGATGTGGTAGGGGTTAGCGGCGTTGTGGAGTCGCCAGCGTTCCCATTCGGGGGTGTGCGATCGCACGATTTCAGGCTGCACAGCGGTTTCCCAGAATTGGAGGGCGGTATGTTCGTGGGGACGAATGTCGTCCAGGAAGCTGAGGCCGATAAGAGGATTGCCGACGAAGCCGCAACCTTGGTTTTGGAGGGCTTCGAGGAGGGTTTGGATAACCCAGGGTTCGAGGATGACGTCATCGTCGAGGTAGAGGACGTAGGGGGCGGTAGCCTGGGTGAGAAGAAATTGGCGTTGTTCGGCGATGCCTCGGCGGGGAAGGTGTTTGTGAATTTGGGTGGGGTGGTTGTGCGATCGCAACACCCGTTGGATGGTTTGGATTTCGCTGATGTCTGCGACGTCGCAGGTGTCGCTTTGATCAGAGACAATGATGCTGAAATCGGGGTGGGTTTGGGCGCTGAGGCTGGTGAGGGTGACGGCTAGGGCGGTGGGGCGGTTGTAGGTGGGGATTAGGACGTCGATGGTTGACATGGGTTTAGAAATTGTGTTGTTGGAGAGCGTATATAAACCTGTTCCGGTTCCCCCTCTTTTGGGAGAGGGGGCTAGGGGGTGTGGGTTCGCCTTCGCAACTCTCAAACAAGGTGAGGGCTGAGGGATACAGATGTTTCGGAAGCGCTGGTTTCTGCGAGTAGTTCCAAAATGGCTGTCACGACCTGGTCGGGGGTGACGAGTTCCAGGCAATGGTGGTGGCCTTCGGGGCAGATGCTGCGGTAGCAGATGCGGCAGGGGACGTCGTGGTAGAGAACCCGGTGGGGCACTTGCCAGGGGGTGTGTTGTAGATTTGTCAGGGCGTAGAGGTCGACAACGGGGGTGCCGAGGGCGGCGGCAAGGTGAACGGGGCCGGTATTGTTGCAAAGCAGCAGGGGGGCGGCTTGCAGGAGGGCGATCAGGTCGGGGATGTCGAGTTGGCCCACCAGGGAAATAGAGGGGACTTCCATCTGCTGACGGATGGATTCGACGAGTTCCTGTTCCTCAGCGCTACCAGTGAAGACGGCGGTTATCCCTTGTTGATGGAGCGATCGCCCTACTTCAGCGAAACGCTCGGGTGCATAACGGCGGGAGGGGGCGGTGGCTCCAGGGTGAATGACGATCCAGGGGCGATCGGGGGTGAGCCCTAATTCCCGGAGGCGCAGGGCTATGCGACACTCCGCCAGGGGAGAAGTAGCGATGGTGAGGCGGGTGTCACCATTAACAGGATGGGCTCCGATGCTGGCGACGAGATCCAGTTGCCGTTGGACTTCGTGGCGGGTGAACTGCTCAGGCTCGGGGTCGCGGATGACGTGAGTGAGGAGCTGGTAGGGATTTTCGCGGCAGTGCGCCAGACGCAATGGTATGTCGGCCATGTAGCACATGAAAGCCGAAGGCAGCGGGTTCTGGCTGTAGACCGTGAAGATAATGGCGGCATCGAAGGCGCGATCGCGCAACACCTCCACCATTTCAAATTCTGGCTGGCTGTTTTGGCGGGGGGCAGTTGCCTTCAGCCAGGGGGCTTCGTAGACCATAACCTCGTCAATCATGGGTAGGTGAGCGGAGATCGCCGCTCCTGCCGTAGAGGTCATTAAGGTCAAATGGCGCTCTGGATTGGCCGCTTTTAAAGCATTGAGGGCAGGGGTGGTCATCACCATATCCCCTAAACTATCGAGGCGAATGCACAGAATTCGCTTAGCGGCGGCCCAGTCCTGCTCCCAGGTCACGTCGGTCATTAGCCCCTCCCTGATCGAATGGATTGAATCATGCCGGTGGTAGAGCGCTGTTCCACATAAGGCAAAATAATGACTTCACCGCCCAGTTCCTCTACCAGGGGAGTTTCCGGTAAGCTGTGCCGGGTGTAATCTCCACCTTTGGTATACACATCAGGGCGAATCAGACGAATCAGTTCCCGGGGCGATAGGTCGCCAAACGGTATCACGTAATCGACACATCCCAGAGCAGCCAACACCGCAAGGCGATCGCCCAACCCATTCACCGGACGAGCATCCCCCTTAAGCTGGCGAATGCTTTCATCAGTATTCACGCCCACCATCAGCACATCGCCCAAGGCTTTAGCTTGTTCTAAGACCGTGACGTGGCCCGAGTGCAACAAGTCGAAGCAACCATTCGTGAAGACGATGCGTTTGCCCCGATTGCGGATCTGCTCTACAGCAGAGAGAAGCTCGGCCTGGTCGCTGAGGCGTTTGTGGGTATCTGAGAGCGATCGCCGTAACGTAGCCAGCTCACAGCACGTTGTCCCCACTTCCAGGGTTGTAATCGCAGTTGCAGCCCCGGCAAGGGTGGCGGCTGCATTCGCATCGGCTCCAGCGGCCAGAGCTAACGCCAGAGAGGCCACGTAGGTGTCTCCCGCCCCTGTGGCATTGCAACTGGGAGCCGGTTGAGCCAGAGTGCGCGTGGGGGAATGGTCGCCCATAAAAATGAGCGCTCCATCAACATCCAATGTGATAGCAGCCAATTGTGCCTTCGTCTGGGTTAGAACCCTCTGGCCTTCCCGTGTGATTTGGTTCACGCGCGCTGTTCCTAACAACGAAGGCAAATTCAGGAGCGCTGTTGCCTCGCCATAATTTGGCTTCACCGCCGTGACCCCGACCGCCGCATAGGCTTGAAGATGCTTGGAGTCGGCCACAATAACACGGGGATTTTCAGCCTGAAGTTGGGCCAGGGCATCGATCACACGAGGAGTCAGAATGCCATAACCATAATCAGAAATAATCACCGCATCACAGGTGAGGAAGCGGATTTGTAGCCGCTCAATAAGCTGATCCTCCAGGTCTTCGCTGATCGCCCCCGTACTTCCCTGATCAAACCGTACGACCAGATGATCGGCTGCCATTACTCGTTGTTTGATCAAGGTACGACGACTGGGGTGACATAGAATGTCATCCAGTTGTACACCCTGTTGCTCTAAAGCAATTTGCAGGCGATCGCCCGCATCATCCATGCCAACGACCGTCAGAAAGTAGGTATCGCCACCCAGACTGGCAACATTGGCAGCCGTATTCGCCGCTCCCCCCGGTACATCCTGTATCCGCTCAATATCCACAATAGGCACAGGAGCCTCACGGCAAATACGACTGGCGCCTCCCTGTAGAAAGCAATCCAGAATGGCGTCACCGATCACCAACACGCGCAGATGGGCGAAGCGATCGAGAAACGTCAGCATCGAATCCGTTGGTGTCATCGTCTTTAGCCTGGTGAAGGATAAAATTGGCGGCAATCGCCATATCGGGTGCGGTGAAATCGGGCGATCGCCCTTCGGTCATCTCCCATTCCGTTTCGTTGCCGTTGTCGATCAAAATGGCACAGCATCCAGCCCGATGCGCGGCTTCAACGTCGTTGAGGATATCGCCAATCATCCAGGAACGGCTCATATCCAGGTGAAGATCGGCGGCGGCTTGCAGCAACATTCCCGGTTCGGGCTTACGGCAGGAGCAGGCGATCGCATACTCTGGCACGACACCGGTTGGATAGTGGGGGCAATAGTAAAACCCTGCCAGCGGTACTCCCAACAGTTCCTGCAAACGTTGCTCAACGGTTTTCAAAGCGGCTTCCGCAAAGTAACCTCGGGCTACCCCGGATTGATTGGAAACAACCACCAAGGCATATCCGGCTTGATGGAGTCGTTGTACCGCTGACGCTGCACCGGGTTGTAACTGTATCTGCTCCGGGTCCACGTTGTAAGGGACGTCCACAATTAATGTGCCGTCCTTGTCGAGAAATACGGCTGGCTTTAAGACGTGAGGTTGGGCGGGCTTAGCCCACCCAACCTCCATATTGGTTAGTCGCCCTAGGGCCATGAAGTCTCCTTCATGGGCAGCACCATGATTTCAGAAATCACCGTCTCCTTGGGTTGCATTAGCAAATATTCAATCGTTTCAGCCACGTTGCGGGGATCTTGCAGCGTCGTCACATCAATATCAGGGAAGCGATCCAGCAGGAAGGGAGTTTGCATTCCTCCAGCGATCACCGAGGTGACTTTAATTTGATGCAATCGCCCTTCTACATGCAATGCCTGGCTGAGTCCCAACAAGCCCCATTTGCTTGCGTGATAAGCTGATGCATTGGCCCAAGCGCGTTTCGCTGCCGTAGATACAATGTTAATAATGTGTCCACCGCCCTGTTCACGCATATGGGGAAAAACAGCTTTGGACATGTAGAACGGCCCGTTCAAGTTAACGTTAATCACCTGCTGCCATTCGTCAATCGCCATTTCTTCCACAGAAAGCGTAATATCGATCCCCGCATTGTTCACCAATACATCGATTTTTCCGTAGGTTTCGAGAATAGTGTCTACCGATTTAGCAATGTTATCGGGGCTGCTAACGTCGAGAGGGAGGGCGATCGCCGTTCCGTCCTGCGCCTGAATCTGTTCTGCAACTTGGGTGGCTAATTCTTGCCGCATATCAGCGACCACCACTTTCATGCCAGCTTCCGCCAAGCAGTGGCAGGTCGCTTCTCCCAGGCCCCGTGCGCCGCCCGTTACGATGACGACTTTATCGGCTAGTTTCTGGTTGGCACGAGTGGTTTTAGGTAGCGTTTGCATAATGACTCCTTGAGTAAAACGGGTTTGCAAAGTTAGGGTTTCCAGATACCGGTTTTTTAAAAGCACCCGGTGTCTTGGGTTTCTAACGCGACCACAGGTGTTTCCCGTTGAGCAGGAACGTGAGTCAACGTCAGATTAGGGGAAGACACAGACTGGGTTGCACAAACATCCCAGGTGTTTTCGGGAAGGGTTGCACTCTTCGAACGCAACATATCCTCCTCAATCCATTCGCAAATCAGGTGCAACACCAAGAGGTGAATTTCCTGGATGCGTTGGGGGTCGGTGGCCGGAACGCAAATGGCCTGATCGACCAGCTCGCGCACGCTCCCACCGTCACCGCCCAGCAATGCCAGCGTGAAGACATTGCGCGCTTTAGCCGCCTGTACCGCCTGGATGACGTTGGGCGATCGCCCACTGGTACTCATCACCATCAGCACATCCCCCGGTTGGCCGAAGGTTCGAACCTGACGCGCAAAAATATCCTCGTAGCCCTCATCGTTTGACCAGGCCGTCAGTAACGCGGTATCAGCGGTGAGAGCGATCGCAGGCAGACCAGCCCGATGGGGCGATCGGAACTTCCCGACTAGCTCAGCGGCGAAATGCTGCGAATCTGCCGCACTGCCACCATTGCCACAGATCAGCACCTTACCGCCCCGCTCGAAACACATGCCAAGTTGAGCAGCTGCCGCCAAAATATCAGCACCTAAAGCCTGTTTAGACTGTTGGAGAGTGTGCATAGCAGCATCAAAGGCATCCTCCAGCCGCAGGCGGGCCTGTACCTCATCACTCACGGTGGACAGAGAAAGGGCAGGAGTGGCTAGCACCTCTTCATAGAGGGCGGCGATCGCACTGGTCACTTTAGGCCAGGTAAATTGCGCGGCTACATGGCGAATGGCCTGACGCCCCATCAGGTTGAGTAATTCAGGATGGCGATAGAGGAAGGCGAGGCGATCGCATATCCGATCGGGGCGCTGCGGTGGTACCAGGTAGCCCGTTTCACCATCCTTAACGGTGAATTTAATGCCGCCTACATTGGAACCAATCACAGGAGTTCCACAGGCCATCGCTTCCAGCGGGGTGATACCGAAGGGCTCGTACCAGGGTGTTGTCACAAAAACATCCGCCGCACTGTAATAGTACTTCAGGATTTCGCGCCCCTGTTGTCCCACGAAGGTGACTTTATCCGCCAGGTTTAACTTCCGGGCCAGTGTTTGCAGGCGACCGATCTCTGGAGTTGCTACCGGGTCAGGGGTGGGAGCTTCGCCTCCAACTACCAACAATTGGGTCGGCAAGCAGGCTTCATGATTCAGGGCAGCAACCCCCTGAATCGCCGTGTCTACCCCTTTACGAGGCACCATACGGCCCAGTTGCAGCACGATGCGATCGCGCAATGGCAACCCCAACGTAGCACGGGCCTGCGCCTTCGGAATGGGCCAAAATTCAGCCGCATCCACCCCACAGGGAATCACACGAATCTTACTGGGTTCAGCCTGATAGAACTGAATGAGATCATCGCGATCCTGGGGGCATTCCGCCACAATGAAGTCCGCTGCCCGCACCACCTCTTCTTCCACAGAAAAGCGCTGATCGGGAAAGCGATCAGCACTCCCTTGATACTGCCGCCGAATACGCCCCAGGGCGTGAAACGTGACAATAAATGGAATATCGGTGTGTCGCTTCAGTTGTAACGCCACCAATGCTGACATCCAAAAATTGGCATGGATGAGCTGATAAAATTGTTGTCCTTTCAGAGAGCCATTCGCCTGCTTCCGTTCCCGCTCCATAAATGACTGAACGAACTGCGTGAATGCCCCCATGAATGGGAGTAGATCTTCCTTAGGAATGGATGTCGCAGGGCCAGCAGGCACATGAATAATACGAACTCCATTGTGCCAAATCACCTGCTCTGGAAGATCCGAGCGATCGCGCCGAGTGAAGACATCCACCCGATAACCCAGACCAGCTAAATGCTTAGCAACTTGGCCGACATATACATTTTGGCCACCACTATCAGTACCACCGAAGATGCCCAGAGGTGAGGCGTGTTCACTAATGAGAGCTATACGTTTAGTCATGGTTTTAGGAAAGGGTGTGAGGGTGGTAGGGAATGAGCGGCAGGGGGGCAGAGGTACGGGGAGCGGTGGGGCGACATCAACGTTTCTGCCCGCTGCCTTCTGCCTTCCCAACTAAACCGTTTCATAAACCGGGCTGTGACGCGCGATCGCCAACTCCAACACATCATTCCAGTCACGAACAAAGCGCTGAATGGAAAAGCGTTGTTGGGCATACTGTTGGGCATTGTGGCTCAGGAAGAGCGCCTGAGCGGGATCATCAATGAGTATCTGCATTTGCTGGATAAGCCATTGCAGATCGGTACTGACATAGCCAGAAACGCCGTTTTCTACAACGGTGGGGAGTTCAGTCGTGGCAAGGCCGACGATGGGAAGCCCCAGCATCATGGCTTCACAGACAGATAGACCCAGGCTGGTGTAGCGAATGGGATGGAAGAAGAAGCGATAACGGCTGAGGAAACCGGGAAGTTCCTCATGGGAAATTTCGCCGAGCCCACCTAGCGCTTCAGAGCCCATACCCACCAAATCAATGGGCACTTGGCGACGCACTTTTTCAAAAATATCAGACCCTAAACGACGCCCGCGCGATCGCAATCCATTGACCACCACAATTCCCCGGGGAATCTCTCCGGTGTAGGTAACGTTGTTGGGTACGATAACGCCGTGATCAATAACATAGGTCGGCGTCTCACCACTGTCCCACATCAAATCGTTAAAGTGGGTCACATGCACCAGGAACATGTTGGGATCGTTCACCACATGGGTTGTATCGGTAGGATGTTCCCGAGGTGGATCGTGTTCTAAAAACAGGTGGGGGAGCTGACGTTGCTCAGGAGATAGAATTTCGTACTGGTCCTGCAAATAGTTGCGTCGTGATTGAAACAGCACGCAATCAAACGGCAGGTGACGCACTTCATCGGCTGCTACGTCATGCACGTTATCCCCCCAGGGGAAACCTGGCAGCCGCCCCCCATAACCCTCTGGGCGATCGGGCTTGACAGGCAAATAGAAATCGTGGGGAGCCTGGGTCAGGTAGTAAAGATAGCTACCGTGAACGTGCCAGGTCAGAATTCGTAGACGTCGCATGGCTGGGTGGTGGGTATCGATAAAGGATAAATGCAGGATGGGATACGATTTTTTGAAACGCTAATTATGGCCGTTATGGCAAACAGGAAAATTTGGGGATCACGTTTTAGCAAGCGGCAGCCATTCAGATTTGAGGCAACGCTTCAGTGGCAACAAGCCCACAGGTCTGAAGGAGATGCAAATGGGGATCGGAGACGGTTGTGTCCGGTGGAGCAATGCAATGAGATAGCACTTGCCCACCAAACTCCAGGGATTGACCGATGCGGATAGGAACTCCAGCCAGATAACAGCGATAGGCCCAGGTATAGGGCGATCGCTCTCTAGCACTCAACACAACGGCAGCATCCACCGACTGCTCCCGAATCCACTCAATAGTGGCGTGTTGGAAATTATCGTGGACGGTTAGAGGCATCTCACCGGGCAAGATGTAGCTAACGCTCGAACCGTCATCATTCTGGGCCTCTAATAAAATCAGGGAGATATCCGGCCGATGTTGTTGGAGTGTTGCGATCGCTCCCCGAATGGCATCCGCAGTATCCAGTTGAATGACTAACAACCGTTGAATTGTGGAGAGCCATTCATCCTGCACAGGCCACCTCCCATTGCGGTTGTTTTGCCAGTAGATGCTCAGCCTCTGCTAAAACCATTTTTGAGGTGGCCGTTTGTGCTTGACGCACATCAACCACCCGATGGCGATCGCGGTTTAACGGTGCCCAGCGTTGGGTTTCGGAGTTACTGAAAACCACCACGCTCGGTGTTTTCATAGCAGCA
Source organism: Leptolyngbya sp. FACHB-8 (assembly GCF_014695575.1). GTDB lineage: Bacteria > Cyanobacteriota > Cyanobacteriia > Elainellales > Elainellaceae > Vacuolonema. The sequence continues at coordinate 13,240 of NZ_JACJOO010000008.1, forward strand.
GCCAGGTGGGAGATCCCCGTGTCATTGCACACCAGCAAAGCCGCCTGTTGCAGGAGGATAGCCATCGCCCCCAGTTGGGTTTGTCCAGCTACATTGATCGGGTGCGACACCATACGTTGGGCCACCTGTTCCGTCAGGGATCGCTCAGCCGCGTTTCCCGTTAGCACGATGGTATAACCCTGTTGGGCCAGGGCATCAGCAACAGCTGCAAAGCCCTCCGTCGACCAACGGCGATCGTCTCCACTTGCACCCGGATGAATACAGACATAGGATTGAGGCTGCAATCCATGATGTTGAACCTGTCGATGATAAGCAGCATGATCTGAGGATTGCAGTGGAAATTCGAGTTGATCCCCCTGAAGTGGAATTTGCAAAAATTCCAGTAACCGCAACATTCGCCAAATTTCTGGCTCTCCGGCAGGATAGGGCAGAAAATGACGAGGGTCGGGGCAGAACTGTCCCGGTACAAAGAAGCCCGCATTGAGCTTGGCTCCTAATAACATCAGAAATGGATTGATATAGCTACCATTTCCGTGCAGTTGAATGGCTAAATCATAGTTTCGGGCTTGCTGCGCTGCCAGGAACGGCGGAATTGCTTCCACCCCCTGCCAACCCTCAGGAATGCCAGGATATCCAGCAAACTCCACCCAGTCATCCATCAGGTGAGAAAAGCGATCGCCAAACCATCGCAGTTCCGGCAACCCTAAAAAAGAAATCTGAGATGCCGGAAACACTGTCCGCAGTGCCCGCAATGCTGGGACACTGCACAGTAAATCGCCTAATCCGGGTAGCGATCGCACCACAAGAATGCGCTTTGGTTGGGAATCTAGATGGAGCATAGACACGCAGAGCAGGCTGTGATGCTCATCCTAGAAAACTCAATTTTGGGTTTCATTGGGCATTTGCCAAAAAAACCATACCGAAAATTTTTAATTTGTTGTGCAAATGCCCAATGAAGCCAGGTTGGAGATCGATCGATAGATTTTCTTCAGACTTTATTACACCTTTGGGAAGATGATGTAATCGAGCTTTTTACAACAAGCTGATGTCAGTATCTAATTTAAGCTCAATAACAACCTGCATGATGCGATTTTGGATTGTTGTATAGCCTCAGTACATGTCTCATAAGCCACTCTGTTAGAAAAATAGAAGTAAACCCCACCTTAGATAGTTTTTGTTCCGACGTAGTAGTGCAGTGATAATTATCTCTGGATAAGTTAAGACTTCTGTCATTATTTTTCTGGGCTATCAATATCTTTCCTTGAGGTCATTGAGAGAAGCCAAGCCAACAGAAAATCAACGGCTCTGGTTCATTTAAAGATCGATGAACTCTGTTCACTCCATGAGTAAGTTCCACCGTCTTTGCTCCACGGATATCGCCCCATGAACGAAATGATGATAGAGCAAGTAATAAAGCCAGAAATGCTTTCGTCTCAGATCTCACAAGCATTTGTTGACATGATTCTGAACCAATCTGCCACGAGTGCTCAACGCTATAAAAATCAAGTCATTTATGGTTTATTACATGGGCAGTTTGGGAAAGATGATGTAATTTTAGAACAGGCACGACGGCTTGAGCTGGATCTCACGCCTCCCCGAGCGGTCATTCTCATTGATGCCAGTGAATTTGTTTGTGCTCAAGCGACAGACTCAGACCAAACGACCACAAAACAGACGCGATCGCAATTCATCATCGACAGCATTGTCAGCTTCTTTCACCTCCCTGACGACACCATTTGTGCCGACTTAGGCAATGGAGAATTTGCCGTCCTGAAGGCTAGCGACACGCGCAACATGGGCAGTTGGGCCATGCATAATGACATGAACCCCAATGAGTTCGCGGCCTCATCGTGGACCAATTTAGAGGCCGTTAAACGAGCTGGAAACGCTCTAATGAGCCGCCTTCGGGGTGACACGGGAGCCTCCATTAGCATTGGGATAGGCCGTTACCATCCCGGATTATATGGTTTATCCCGCTCCTATCAAGATGCTCAGGTTGCCTTACGGTTAGGCCGCCAGTTCAACGGTCATAACCGGGTTTATTGTCTGGATAGTTTGGGAATTGCTGCCTTTGCTTGTGTCGCCGATGAGCAAACCAAAATTGAACTGGCAACCCATCTATTAAGCCCCCTCGACAATGAACCCGATTTACTGGATACACTATTGACCTTTTTTAACCTGGGCTGTACTCCCTCCGCTGTTGCTAAGCAGCTCTCCATTCACCGCAACACCCTGAGCTATCGCCTGGAAAAAATTGCCTTGCTGACAGGTCTCGATCCACGCTGCTTTGATGAAGCTGTGCAAATCCGCTTGGCCCTGTTGCTGCAAGATCTTAAGCCGAGTTGAAACGCTAATCATGCACGTTCTGGCCTATACGGACTCCGCTGGTATTGGTGGAGCCGAAATTAGCCTTGGCCATTTGGTCACCAACGCCTCTTCCGACATTACAATAACAGTCGTTGGCGTTAATTCAACCGTTGTCAATGCGATCGCTCGACATCGCCCTCAAACCCAACGCTATGTGCTACCAGCCACAGGTTTAGCAGCACTGCGATCGCACCTGACCACGTTCCATCGCCTCCTACCTGATATTGTTCATCTCAACCTCTGCACTCCCTGGGCTTGCGCAACAGGGCTACTGGCTGCCCTCTCTCTACCCCAAGCACGGGTCGTGCGGGTCGATCAACTTCCTCTGCGAACAACGGATCTATGGACCTGGCTCAGGACACGATCGCTAAGCCTCCGCGTCGATGCTCATGTCGCCGTAGGCCAGGAGTGTGGACGCAAAATGGAGGACTTTTATGCGCTCGGACGCCGGACAGTCCTATCGGTTCCCAATGGCGTTCCCGAGCTTGATCCAACATCCTGTATTTCAGACAAGGCAACCTCAACCGAGCACAATTGGTTCCACATCGGTAGCATCGGACGGCTTGATCCGATGAAAGGCCATGATGTCCTGTTACGAGCGGTTGCCCAGGTTGAAGGGACCAAATTGGTTATCGTGGGTGACGGAGCTTACCGAGGTGAACTGGAGCGACTGGCAGAAGCATTAGGGATTAGCGATCGCGTGCTCCTACCCGGTTGGGTCGATCAACCTCGACAATACCTGCCCACGTTTGATGTCTTTGTTCAACCTTCCCGCTCCGAAGGGTTTCCTCTTACCGTAGTGGAAGCAATGCTAGCAGCCCGCCCCATCATTGCCACCCGAGTAGGTAGCGTTGCTGAAGCGATCATCCCTGAAAAGACCGGGCTCTTGATCGATAAGGACGATGTCGATGGCCTTGTGGCAGCCTTGATGTACTTGCGCGATCGTCCCGACCTCCGTCACCAATTAGGTCAGAATGCCCGTGCAGTAGCCCTTCAGCACTTCACCATCCAGTCGATGACAGCCCAATATCAAGAACTATGGCGATCGTTGCTGACACAGCCCCAAGTTCCTCGCCTACGTGTTCCCCAGCCCAAAGAATAATTACGCATTTTGTTGCATCGCTTCATGTTATGTCGTATTAAATACACACAATAAAAAGTGGTATGGCACACCACGTCACAACACTTTTTATTGTGTGTATTTAACCTTGCTTATTGTCAGACACACAAAAGAGTTTTGTAGAAAACAGGGAACATAATTGTAATCCAAACTACAATTGTGATCCAGTTTACAAATACCTATCCTGGTAGAGAGGCAGAACAGTAGCCGGAAACTGTAGGTTAGGTGTGATTTCTGCATGAGAGAAGCCTATGTGGGTCTTTTGTGGTGGCATGTTCCGGTCAGCATCAACTCTACAGTTTCAAATCACAACGCGGCTGGTAAAAGATGCAGGAGTTGGCGAGCAGATTGGTTGGATTGATGCGTATCGCTTTGCAGAAATACAACGTACCCATACCCATAAACCGGGTTTCAAGGTCGTCAAAGTTCATGTTTGCACAGAATCCATCCAGGCAGAGTTTTTACAAGATAATGCATTAGGAATTTACATCTTTAGGGATGTCCGAGATGTTTTTTCGTCTTATCTCAAACAGCGTCAAAAGTCATTTCAATTTATATGGAATGAGGGTTTTCTAGAAACATGCTTGAATAACTATAAAATTTGGACAACATTACCCAATACACTTGTTTCTACATACCAGAGGGTAATGGATAACCCACCTGAAGAAGTCCTCAGAATTGCCCACCATCTAAATCTGGATATTAACCTGGAGGAATGCCAACAGATTGCAGATGACTATAGCCTAGAATCTCAACAACAACGAATTGAATGTTTTCGCAAACAACTTCTACAAACGCCTTTAAACCCTAACGATCACCGCGAAATTGTTGATTATCACGATGAAGAAACACTACTTCACATGAACCATATCGATTCAGCAAAGCGCGGTCGTTGGAGAGAGGATCTCTTACCTGAAGAAGTGGCTTTAATTGAAGAGAAGGTTATCGAATGGTGTAACCAGCATAGTTATAATCCTTCTCTTTTCCTTCAAAAATCCAATGCATTGCTATCCACTTCCGTGGAGCTGTAGTTTTACCACCGTATCTTTCGTCTAACTGTTCACCCAAATCCAAATAAGGTAGTACACTTCTGTAAAGGATAGAGAAAAAAGGCTGGTTTTAGAAGTTACGCTTTGCACAACTTCTAAAACCAGCCTTTTTTCTCTATCCTTTAAGAAATAGGAGTACCACTTATTAGGGGTGTTGACCGTCATACATAAGTTTTGTCCAAGCATTGGCTTCATCAGGGCTTTCCGCTGCCCATTTCTCTAAGGCCAGTTGTAGCCAGCTATTAAAGATTTGACGTCCACTGCGGTACTCCCGGAGTAGTCGGGGAAGTAGCTGTTTTGTTGGAATGTTAGCTAAAGTTGGTTCAATCCGCAGAAACAATCCTGGTTCACTCCCCGGGTCGCATGGCCTGGGACTGATATCCTTCGTTACTTCTGTAAACTGGCCTAATGGTAATGACATCAACTCGACAACTCGTTCGGGAATGTATGCAGATTCGGTCATGGACGATCGCAGCCTCTATACGTTAGTCATTGACCCATATCAGAGAGCGTATCGGAAACAAATGAAATATCTATGAAATTAATTTTATTTTGTCTATAGTTTTTTTGTTTTGTTATGTATTTAACGTTCCTAGAGCTAGCGATCGCTTTCAGGTTAAGACTGGATTAGTCTACAAGCAGACTGGGTACCTGCTCTAGTAATCAACAGCTTAAATTTGCCCATGTTTGAGAGTGGAAAGTGCAGATCATCCTCCCCTGCCAAACATGGATTGATTTCTGCTGTTTACCACCATAAAGATTGTGACAGGCCACCAATTTTGACAGGTGAGATGTGTCAAGCTTCGCCTGCCACATCCAATAATTCTCATTTTGGTTTGAAGGCTGAAAATAGTCCGCCTTCGGCGGGCTATTTTCAGCCTTCAAATCAAGGAGTTCTCGCCCGTCGGGCGCAAACTCTCGGATTTGAAGCTCATAATGAGAATTGCTGTGCCGCATCTCACCTGTCAAAATTGGTATGGTGAGGGTGCGCCTCACGCACAAAAGTGGGTTTCCAAATCTGCAAAAGTGGGATGCACCCATATGGTGAAGTACCAGGAATTCAGTCTTCGCTAGATAAGGTGTCAGACTGTACTGAAAATGCTTCCTCGCTGTCAGGGATAGAAACGCCATAGGGTGTGCGAAATTTGGCAGTAATCCGATTCCCTCGATATGTCCCGGTAATGATACTGCAGGGCATATAGGTAGGCACTCCTGCCCTAGTAACAGTTTGGTAAAACCCTTCAGTTATTTGAGGATTTTCAATATCTTTGAATTTCATATTTTTTCTACAGCAGAGTGAGTCACTTAGCAGTTCATACGAACTCCACCTCGTATAGAAACGGTCTGTTTTTTGTTAGGTGTCCCATACCAGGCACTCGAACAGAAACTATGAATACTGGCTGAATCAATAGCATCACATAGCAGAATCTTTCGGCATTACTTGGCGAGTTCTGGGTATGACTAGAACTTGCTCCAATCCTGTTATAAACAGCATTAAATTGAGCTTGATAAATAAAATCAAAGCGCTTACGTTACTGTTTTTAAACAGCCTTTTGGGAGGAGTCATAGGAATAGCCACCTCTCCCTTCATATTTCGCTCCTGTGGACCCATAATTACCTGCTTATTTCGCTCCTGAGAGGTAGGTAAATCCTTGAAAAACTGTTCTCAAGACACCTAATAACAAGTAAAGTTAAATGCCTATGATAAAAAGCGGCGCGCCGCTTTTTATCATAGGCATTTAACCCGACATGATATAAATCTGGAGCCGGGGTGGTTCTTGGCGCGATCGCCCTACCTCATGTAGGTAGCTTTGCTTAAATAGTAGCGATCGCTTGCCTCTTCTATTCATTCAAAGAATATAAATTCCTTATGGAATCAGATCTAAAGACATGGCTGTGATTCGGCTTCAGCACGGTTGCTATTTATGATTTTTATGGAAATGCTTGTTATTACCCACACAAGATCCTCACACCCTTTTCTCTAAAATAGTCACTTGTAAACAATAAAAAGGATATGAACCACCCTAATAATTTGAAGTAATGTTTGCGACAGAAGATTTTAGAGGACGCTTTTTTAGGGTAGGCTGTCATGAATGCTTTAGAAAAGTATGCAGCAGCAGTAGCTTCAAGACGTGGCTATCAGCTTCAGCTGCTGGATAAACAGTACGTTCTTATCAACGTGGAAACCGGAAGGATAGTCGGTTATCGGACGCTAGATGGAGTGCTTAGCTATCTAGAAGTTATTGAAGAAAATAGCACAGAGAAGGATTAGGTGAACAGATATTGTATGTATCGCTGAAAGCCCCTTACAGAGGGCGATTTCCTCAAGTCTCAAGCTATTAGAAGTGGTGAGCTTAGAAGCTTTGTTCTGTCATACTTTCAATTTCCTGAAGTGGGCGGTTGTGATTAATATTATGCCAGGTTAAATGCTTATGATAAAAAGTAGCGCGGCGCAAAGCGCCGCGCTACTTTTTATCATAAGCATTTAACTTTACTTGTTATAAACATAAGATTCAAAAGGCTGTGCTGCTTACGAAGAGCGGCACAGCCTTTTAGATCTTATGTTTAAGCAGGTTGAACTATTGAGTACAACTATGGGTAAGCATCCCGGAACTCTTTTCAACTCGACACGGTACTTTCCTGTTGACTATCTGCATATTGGTGGTGTGGTAATTTAATAATTATGGTTGTTCCTATACCCACTTCACTCTCAACAGCAATTTGCCCACTGTGCAGATCTAAACACCGTTTTACGATAGTCAACCCTAGTCCTGTGCCTGGAATATCGCCGACATTGTTTGCTCGTTGAAAAGGTTCAAATAAACGCTGTTGGGCATCAAGGGGAATTCCAATGCCTGTGTCTCGAACCTGTAGTGTGACTTCTTCCGGAGCACAGGAAAGATCAAAATAGACGGTGCCACCTTGAGGCGAATATTTAACTGCGTTTAAGATTAAGTTAGTGAGAATGTGTCTGAGAAGCTTCTGATCCAAATACGTATTTTCACAATCACCATGGCAATTAAACCTAATGCGATGGTGAGGATTTACACTAAATTGTATTTCCTCCACCAAGCTTAGACAAAACTGCTCTAAATCTAAAGGTGCTGGTTCAAACTTCAAGTTTCCGCCTTCAGCACGACCAATAGCCAGCAAATCGTTCAACAATTGATCCATAGTTCGGAGCGACTCCTGAATCATGTATAGGAACTCGCGTCGCCGCTCCTCAGTCAAATTGTGATACTCATGCTCAAGCAATTGGGCGCAACCTAGAATAGATGTCATCGGGCTCCGGATCTCATGAGCCGCCATTGACCAAAATCGAGATTTTAGTTCGCTTAACTCCTTTTCTTTCTCCAGAGCGACGCGGATGGCCGTCTCTGATAAACGACGGCGGAGGGCAACTTCGATCGCAACCTGTAAGTCTCGCTCATCAAACGGTTTAACAATATACCCAAATGGTTCAGTTACTTTTGCCCGTTGTAAGGTTGCATCATCGGCGTAAGCTGTTAAATAAATGACAGGGGTATCAAAATCAGTTCGAATTTGTTCTGCCGCTTCGATACCATCCATATGGCCTTTTAGCCGAATGTCCATTAAAACTAAATCAGGTCGTAATTCTGCGACCTTGGCAATGGCTTCCTCTCCAGAAGCAACCGATTCGGATACAACATATCCTAACTTCTTTAACCGCTTCTCGATATCTCGAGCAACGACTCTTTCATCTTCAACAATCAAAATCTTTTCAGAAGCCACTTATTGTACCTTCCCAGTATTCTCTAATTCTGAAAATGTAATTGTAAAAGTTGTTCCTCGTCCGTTAGTTTGATCCAGTTTAATCGTACCTTCTAACTGTTCTGTGAAAATGCAGACTAATTCTAAACCGAGTGATTCGGTATTACGAAAGTCCAGCTCTGGTGGAAAGCCAATTCCATTATCTTGAACACCTAATGTAAATTGCTTGTTAGCTGTGGGAAAGATTCTCACAACAATTTCATTTTCTGGATTGGAGGCTGGGAAGGCATGTTTTAGGGCATTAGAAACCAATTCATTAATAATCAATCCACAGGGAATCGCTGTATCAATATTGAGCCAAACATTCTCTGCCTCAGTTCGTAAAGTTGCAGCTCTCGAATTAGCTGCATAGGAGCGAAGCAAGTTATCGGCCAGGTCACGAATATATTCAGCAAAGTTGATTTTGAGCAAGTTACTCGATTGATGCAGCTTCTCATGAATCAGCGCCATTGAACGGATTCGATTTTGGCTGTCCTTAAATAGCGCGAGTACCCTATCATCTTTGATGTAGTCTGATTGGAGGCGCAGGACACTGGAGATTACCTGGAGATTGTTTTTGACCCGGTGGTGAATTTCTTTTAGTAAAACTTCTTTCTCTTTCAGCGATAGCTTTAGTTGCTCCTCAGTTCGTTTACGCTCCTTAAGTTCATTCTGAGCCTGCTGATATAGCTCTGATTGTTGAATGGCGATCGCCATATGCGTTGCCAGTTGCTTTAGCAACTCAACTTCAAATGCTCGCCATCGTCTCGGTCCAGAGCACTGGTAGGCACACAACAATCCCCACAGATGTTCTCCCTGAAGGATTGGTACGACTAGGCTAGCTCGAACATCATAGAGAGCCAGAATGTCAATATGACATTGAGTTAAACCAGCCGTGTAAATATCCTCACAAACCTGAGTCCGTCCCTCTTTGTAGGCCTGGGCATAGTTTTGCCCAAAGCAAGTATCTCGAATACTACTATTCAGGGCAGGTCTCCAACCGTTCTCGATCGACTCAACCACAGTCGTGCCACTCCAGTCAGGGTTGAACTGGTAAATGATGACCCGGTCAGTTTTAAGAAATTGTCGAACTTCTTCTACACTCCTTTGGAGGATGTCATGCAGGGTAAGGGATTCTCGAATGTGAAGCGCCATTGTGGCGAGAATCTGACTACACTTCAACTGCTCTAATAAGCCTGACGGGTTTTTTAATAACTGGCGGTCAAGCTCTGGGTATTGGTCTTCAGATTCCGTGCGTGAGATTTTAAAGTGCTCAATCGATTGTTGTAGCTCCTCCTCCGCGCTATACATCTCGTTCAAGTCCAACGTTTGCAGGAAACTTGTTGGTGAGACCACGCCTAAAAGGTCGCCTTGCTCTCCGTATACTCCAAACCGCTGTACTCTTGCTTGCTGCATTTTCCAGTAGGCAACTAATACTGACTCTGACGATGCAAAGTGCAGAAATGGTGTGCTCATGATCGTTTGGGCTTGTATTTGCGATAAATCTAGCCCTAATGACCAAAGTTGAAGGATATGCCGCTCTAAAATCAACCCTACTGGGTAAGAATTATTCTCTGTCTCATGAGCTGCCGTTAGTACGATACAATCAACCGCATGATCGACCATCTGTTGGGCCAGATCAAGAATGGTTGTTGTTGCAGGCGCGTAAATGGCTGGTGGAGAAACGATTGCGCCTAATTGCTTTGATTTCAATAATTCATCTAACTGTAGGACCTTGCGAATACTCGGTAGGGTCACGATACCAAGCCATTGTCCCTGCTCATCAAGGACTGGAAGATGATGAATCCGATGCTGACGCATTTGCGCAAGGGCAGTCAATGTATTTTGACCCCTCGATTGGGTTAAGGCGATGATGGACCGCGACACCACATCAGAAATTTTTACCGTTGTTAGGTCTTGCCCCGAAACAATAGCCTGTAACGCGTCTCGCTCGGCAAATACTCCTAAGGGCTGTGTCCCGTTTACAATTAAAATGCCACTCGCTCGTGCCTCGCTCATCAAAATGGTATTGAGCGAGAGTTCCAGCCCCGGCAGAACACAACTGCTCTGCGCTTTGCTCATCATCATAATTGTGTCCCTGACAGAAACATCAGGCGACACCGTGAGTGGACGTCGGTCAATGGCAGGGTCCACAGCTATGAGAGGGTTCGATGACTGTTGGGGATACATGGAAGCAATCGTTTTTGAGTGGCAGGTGCTTTTGAATAAGACCTGGAGCACGATTCGCAGAAAAACTGGGAGAGAGAATTAAGCATACCCGACCCTGCTCAAGACCGGGGCAGTTTAACAATTGCCTCTATCCGTATTGACGTAGCAGAACAATGCTATCAGTGAATATATTTCAAGTCATTTTAAAAAATATTACATACTCCCAAGAAGGTATTTTTTAGCACCTGGGTTAAATTTCTCCATGCCGAGTCGGTTGCACTAGAGCTGCAACTGTTTTAACGAACGTCTCTGGTTCTATCGGTTTAGAAATATGTCGTTGAAACCCTGCTGCTATAGCCTGCCGGTAGTTGATGTCTCCGGCATAGGCAGTCAGGGCGATCGCCGGAACCTTACCTCCCTGCTCCGGTGGAAGCGATCGCACCTGTTTCATCAACATATAACCATCCATGTCTGGCATCCCAATATCACTGACCAGCAAATCCGGTTGGGATTCGCTGAGTAAGGTCAGGGCTTCATCAGCGGATGTTGCCGAGATAACTTTTGCGCCCGCTTGTTCTAAAACAAACGTGGCGAACTCTAGCGCATCGGGTTCATTGTCCACGACTAAGATTTGCGTGTCTTGTAAGTTAAAGTCCTCCTCTGAAGGCTGCCTATTCTCCTCTTGAACGGCCTGTGCAGTTATCAGTGGCAACCGTATGGTAAAGGTTGCCCCCTGCCCTTCGCCGGGGCTCTCTACTTGCACCGATCCACCATGGGCCTCCACTAACTGACGCACGATCGCCAACCCCAGTCCCAGCCCCCCAAAGCGGCGTGTAGTTGCTCCATCTGCTTGCCGAAAGTAGTCAAACACATGGGGCAGGAAGCTAGCATGAATGCCAATGCCCCGATCCCTTACCGTAATCAGAGCCTGATTATCCTGATGCTCTAAGCTCACCTCAATCTGGCCGCCTTCTGGTGTGAACTTCACCGCATTAGAGAGGACATTCCAAACCACTTGCTGTAATCGGGTTGCATCGCCTAAAACCAATCCGACGTGAGAGTCTAGCCTTGTCTCTATCTCAATGGACTTGGCCTGGGCTGCCAACTGAACAGTCTCCATCGCGGCTTGAACGGTCGCCACCAAATTAACAGGTGCCACATTCAGGCTGAGCTTGCCACGTAGAATGCGCGAGATATCCAGTAAATCCTCAACCAGTTGGGCTTGCAGCCTGGCATTGCGCTCAATGGCTGCCCAGGCTTTTGCCGTTCTGTTTGCATCCAAAACGCCTTTCCGCAGCATCTGGATCCAACCCAGAATTGGGTTAAGAGGCGATCGCAACTCGTGTGAGAGTACCGCCATAAATTCGTCCTTCATCCGGTTGGATTCCTGGGCCTGCTGGTACAGTTGGGCATTATCAAATGCCAGTGCAGCCCGGTGCCCGAGTTCCTCTGCAACAGCCAAATCTGTTGGAGTATAACGGCGGTTAGAACTTGCGGTTAAGCCCAGGGTTAATGCTCCTAACCTGCGACCATGAGCTGTAAGGGGAACGGTGATGAGCGATCGCGTTTGGCAATCTCGCATGAATTGAAGGTGCTCAGCATTAATAGCAACTATTTGCATCCATGAATCGGTAACGTGAGACATCAGGTTGGCTTTACCCGTGCTCAGAACCTTTGTGATGGGGTGGCTCTCACACTTGTGAGGTGGGGTGTATTGCTGTAGCTGCTCAAACCACTCCTGTTTGGTTGGGTCACCGTGGTACCACGCCGCTCGCTCAATCTGGTTGCTGGGGCTGAGAATATCAAAGAAGCAAAAGTCGGCTAGAAATGGTACAGCCAACTGTGCAATGTTAAATAACGTGATTTTGTAATCGAGAGTCTCCGCTAATACAGCACTCGCCCGGGACAAAAATTGCTCTCGCTCTGCGGCCTGATGCGCTTCGGTTCTATCCCGCAGCATCTTGACTAAACCTTGAAGGTTGCCCGCTTCATCCCGCAGTTGCATCATCAAACCACTGGCAAAAAACCGGCTCCCATCTTTGCGGAGGTGCCAGCGTTCATCCTCTGCATGCCCCTGAGCCAGCGCGGTCTGGAGTTCCTTCTCGGATTGTCTAGTTTCCCTATCCTCTGGGGTAAAGATTATGTAGTTGGGCTGACCGATGATTTCTGCCTCATGATAGCCCAACAACCGTTCGGCTCCAGGGTTCCAACTGGTGATGATACCACTGGCATTAAGGGTAAAGATGGCATAATCCCTTGCGCTCTCGACAATTAAACGAAAGCGGGATTCACTTTCTCGGAGAGCAGATTCCGCTTCCTGGCGTCTGGCTTTGTCTTGTTTGCGCTCGGTAATGTCTCGAAAATAAACACTGAAACCGACCTTACAAGGATAAGCATGAATTTCTAACCACTTCTTCGAAGATTCATCAAATACCTCAAATTGCGTTATTTCTGGTTCTGCGGTGATGCGGCACTGGATTTGTTTTAGAACAGTGGCGATCGCACACGGCTCCATGTCCTGGTAGGTTTTTCCAACCATTTCCTCCGGTTGCAGACCGTTCACTCGCGCGGCTTCCTGATTGGCATAGGTAATCCGCCAATCCTGATCGACACAGACAAAAGCATCCGTAATACTTTCTAGAATTTCAACGGCTCGTCGTGCCGATTCATCAAAAGCTCGGCGGTTTGCTTCCGCGTCTTGACGGGCCGCTTGCTCTCGCTGCAAGGCCACCTCAGCCGCTTGGCGCAGATGAATACTTTGCAGGGCAGCCGCCGTAAAATCTGCGAGGCTGGTCATGAGCCGCACATCTTCCAGATCAAACTGGCGTGATTCGTCATGGGACACGACCCAGATCGTTCCTAAGGGGTTAGTCGCCCCCATTAAGGGAATGGTCAACCCTTCAACAATCGTCGTTTTTGCTTCCTCTAAGTAGGTAAAGTACCGTTCAGGATGGGAGTAAAGTTGAGGCTTCTGGAGATCCAGGCAGGTACCGCAGGGGCTGAAACTCCTTGAGATTGTTCCCCCCTCGTGCTCAGCTAATGCTCCGGCGATCGCACTCCAACAAAACATCTCTTCCCCATCAGGGGTAACTTCTAGCAAGCTCACCCCAGCGCTCCCTACCTGGCATAAGTCTTTCGCCACCGTTACCAGCGTCTTGAGCATGGTTTGGGACTGCTCTGCCAATTGCCGCGCTACGGTATGAAGCGCCTCAGTCTCGGCTTGTAAGTTTGGGGTTCGGCTCGGCCTCTGCGCTAAGGCGGCAGTAATCAGAACATCATTCAAACCCGTAGAGGGCAACATTTCAGACATCCCATTCTCCCTTGGAGAAATCCTGCTGCAACAAACCTTTCTCTGCTTCCCCGGTTGACTTCAGCAATTCTTCCAGTAATTTCATTGCCATCGGGGAGGGTAAGCTATGCCCGTTCTCCCACCGATTCACCGTTTTGAAGGAAACCCCTAATTGTGCAGCAAATTTTTCCTGGGACAGGTTGAGATGCTGCCGGAGGTGACGAATCAAATCTGGAATGGGTAAGGACTTTGTGAAGGACATTGCTAATCGTGATCGCTTGTACCACAGTAGGACACATGGGATAACGCTACCGCCACTCTTAAGGAGGAGCTTAAAAAGGGGCCAGGGAAGACTTTTCCGCTGATGAGCACCACTCGTAGGGTAATGTTCTAGATGTGTGGATGGGGATGGGAAAGGACCACTTCATGCCCCTTTCAGCACATCCCATCGGGTACATCCCACTTTTGCAGATTGAAATCCCAGTTTTGTTAATGTGGCGGGCTTCGCCCGCCACATTAACAAAACTGGGATGCACCCCATCCCATCTACATGTTTGAAACATGACCTACTCGTGGCACATCGTGCGTGTTTTTCACAAAGCCCGTCAATCAGACAGCAATTCTCAGCTTTGAAACCCCGAAAATAGCCCGCCTTCGGCGGGCTATTTTCGGCTTGGATTTCAAAATGAGAATTGCTGTCAGCCAGAGGCTTAAGAAACCCCACCCAGGAAGGTCAGACACTACATAGACCTTCTTAAGAAATAGTTCAGTGCGTAACATCTACATGGTCAGCAAATATTAATATTTTATTAATACATCGTGTAAATTCTTTAACCTTCTTATTTCAGTAGGTCAATGTAGTGAATACTACAAGTATCTCTGAACCCTATCGCCCTTTACTATGCCGTTTCATCATGCCAACGCTTGTTTGGGACAGGTTTTGGAGCAGGTTACAAACCTCTCTCGGCAGATTTATTGTGCTGCTCATCTGGATACAGCTCTAGCGGCCACAACTCATGGCGCTAGAGGAATTTTAAGGAGCGATCGCCTGGTCATCTACCGCTTTTTGGTGGAGGGAGATGGGGTCGTGATTGCGGAATCCGTGGGAGACAACTGGCAACCTATCCAGGGGCAGCTCATTTATGACCCCTGTTTTGAGGCGAAATGGAATCGTCTTTATCAACAGGGACGCGTGCATGCCGTTGAAGATCGGGAAACGGCAAACCTCGTGCCTTGCTATCGCTCGCTGCTGGCTCAGCTTCAGGTACGTGCTAATTTGGTCGTGCCGATTCTGCTCCCAGTCATCGATGAATGTCTATTACCAGAACTATGGGGGTTGCTGATTGCCCATCAGTGTGAAAGCCCCCGTCAATGGCTGCCACTTGACACCCAGATTTTGCAGCACCTTGCCATGCAACTGGGATGCAAAATTCAAAGTCTAAACTCTGGGCAACCCGTCGTGCTGCAAGAGGGTCTGCCACAGCTTCAGACAGAGCAGATTGCCCCAATGAGTGACGCGAAACCCGTATCTGCTAACCTCCCAAGTCATTCGTCTTTTAATCAAATAGATTGTCATGGTGGAGAGGTTGTGTCTCTTAAAGCCTTTGATTTTCTGCAAAATCCAGTTTGGATCTATGACATTGAGCGATCGCAGATCCATTGGGCGAATCAAGCATCCTTACATCTTTGGAATGCAGCCAGCCGAGATGAGCTACTAACCCGTGACTTTGGCCAGGTGTCAGAATCCACGCAGGTTCGTTTACAGAGCTACTTGCAGCAGTTTGAACAGGGCAAAACTCTGGTAGAGCAATGGACGTTCTATCCAGGAGGGCATCCCGTATCGGTACAGTGCCGTTGCTCGGGTATCCCAATCGAGAAGGGCCGATTGGCGATGCTTGTGGAGGGGACGATGGAAATGCCGCACCAGATCGACCAGACCACACTGCGATCGCTCGAAGCCCTGCGACACACCAGCGTCATGATCTCGCTCTACACGCTAGACGGTGTGCCCCTGCTACAAAACCCAGCCGCACTACGTTGCTACGGCGATACTGTTCACCCTCATGTGAGTAAGGAAAATGCATTCCTGCACCATTTTGTTGATCCCATGGTGGGAGTGCAAGCCATGGCTGTACTTGAGGCTGAAGAAGTTTTTAGCATTGAAACGCAAGTGTTGACGCTAGAGGGCATTCGCTGGCATGGGATGGATGCACGACGTGTGAATGATCCGATTACGGGCGAAGTGATGATTTTGGTGAATGAGAAAGACATTACGGCTCAGGAAGTTGCACTGCGCGATCGCATACAAGCAGAAGCCAACCTCGAAGCCCAGCAAGCTTTTCTCCACCAAGTTATTGATACGGTTCCCAGTTCTATCTTTGTAAAAGACAAAGAGGGTCGGCTACTGGTGGTAAATCAGGCCAGTACTGAAATTCACGGCAGCAGCGTGGAAACCATGCTGGGAAAACGGGAACCTGAATTTAATCCCAATTTTGGTTGGCGGCAACTTGAGCAGTTTTTGGCGAGCAATCAAGCAATTATGCAGAGTCGCCAGACTCAACAGCACATTCAACAGATCACAACCGCGAATGGAGAGTTGCGCTGGTATCAAACCGTCATTCGCCCCTGGATTGATGCGAATGATCAGGTTCAAGGCGTCATTGGTAACTCAGTTGACATTACTGAACTAAAGCAAGCAGAAGCGGCGCTTCAGCAAAAATCTGAGCGGCTTGCCACCATCATCACTGTGCAACAGGATATCGCCCTGAACCATCCTAATCTGGATGCGGTCATGGACCTGATCGTTGAGCATGCTCAAGCCTTGACTCAGGCATCGGGGGCGGTGATTGAATTGTTGGAAGAAGATGCGTTAGTTTGCCGGGCTGCAAGTGGCATGGGAGTATCCTCTCTGGGTCTTCGACTGCACGTTGAAAACAGCTTATCGGGGTGCTGTATGACAGCAGGGAAAATTCTGCAATGTGACGATGTCGAGACTGAGCCAAACGTCAATTTAGCTGTATGCCGTGAGGCTGGCGTGCGATCTATGGTTGTGGTTCCCCTGAAGGTCACAGACGGTTGTATGGGCGTATTAAAGGTTTTCTCCCAAACGCCTGCTGCCTTCACTGAGCAAGACATCCAGACCCTACAACTGATGGCCGGGTTTCTCACGGCTTCAATTCAACTGGCCACCGAGTTTGAGTCTAAAAATGCGCTGCTCTTTGCCTTACAGGAAAGTGAAGAGCGCTATCGCTCGGTTGTGTCTGTGATGGCAGAGGGGGTCGTGCTTCAGCAGGCTGATGGCCAAATTATGGCCTACAACCGTAGTGCCGAGAAGATTTTAGGCCTCACCCCGGAACAGATGATGGGCCGCACCCCCATTAATCCGCAATGGCAAGCGATTTATGAGGATGGTTCGCCGTTCCCCCGAGAAAAACACCCGGCTACGGTAACCTTGCGAACAGGAGAACCTCAGTCGAACGTCATGATGGGTGTTCACAAGCCGGATGGCAGCCTCACCTGGGTTTCTATCAACTCTCAACCGCTGTCACGTCCTGATCAATCTCATCCCTACGCGGTGGTAACTTCGTTTGCTGATATTACCGTTCAAAAGCAGGCAGAAGCGACGCTACGGCACCAAACAGAACGGGAGCGCATGATCACAGCGATCGCTCAACATATTCGTGAATCACTTAATCTTGAGGCCATTCTCAATACGACGGTGACGGAAGTGCGTCACTTTCTGCAATGCGATCGCGTTATCATTTACCGCTTTAACCCGGACTGGAGTGGTATCGTAGTGACAGAATCGGTGGCCTCCGGTTGGAACTCCATCCTGAATATGGAAATTCGGGATACGTACTTCGTTGAAAATCGCGAACAAGTCTATGCCGATCGCAAAATTCAGGTAAGGGATAACATTTACACTGCAGGTTTGAACCAGTGCCATATCGAATTGATGGAAAGGCTCCAGGTGAAAGCCAAACTGGTTGTTCCTATCTGGCAGGGGCAAACACTTTGGGGCTTATTAGTGGCCCATCAGTGCAATGGTCCTCGGCATTGGCAGTCGTTAGAGCGGGAGCTAGTCGTACAACTGGCAACTCAGGTCGCGATCGCCATTCAGCAATCTGAACTGTACGGTCAAGTGCAGCACTGGAACACCCATCTGGAATTGCAAGTTCAGGAACGTACAGCGCAACTTCAGCAAGCTCTGGATTTTGAAGCCCTGCTTAAACGCATTACAGATAAGGTGCGTGACAGTCTGGATGAACAGGAAATTTTGCGGTCTGCTGTGCAAGAACTGGCTCAAGGGCTAGGAACAGTGTGCTGTGACACAGGCATTTACAACGCCGATCAGACCACGTCTACCATTGCCTATGAATCTAGCAACCATCTATCCTCAGCTCAGGGAAAAACCTTCGTTATTGCAAACGCACCCAATCGGGAAATTTATCAATTCTTGCTACAAGGACAGGTTTGCCAATTCTGTGATGTAGCTTCTAATCCTCTACGATCTGACCAGTCATTATTGGCTGTGCTTGCTTGCCCTCTGATGGATGATCAGGGAGTATTGGGTGATCTCTGGTTATTCAAGCCTTCCAGCATGGGATTTAATGATCAGGAGGTGCGGCTCGTACAACAGGTCGCGAATCAATGCGCGATCGCCCTTCGTCAATCTCGCTTATATTACGCTGCTCAAGCACAGGTAGAAGAATTAGCACGGCTCAATCAACTCAAAGATGATTTTCTGAGTACGGTATCTCATGAATTACGAACACCGCTGTCTGGTATAAAAATGGCTATTGAGATGCTGGAGATGTGCTTGCGTCCGTTGGGTGTGTTTGAGCCAGAAACAAATCCTATCAATTGCTATTTCCAAATCCTGCAAACAGAATACCAGCGGGAAATTGGGCTGATTAATGATTTATTAGATTTGACTCGGCTTGATTCTGGTGCAGATCCCCTCACGTTATCCCCCATCCATCTGCAGTTCTGGATTGCTCATGTGTTAGAGCCGTTTGTTGAGCGTACTCATCACCAAGAGCAACACCTGGATATTACCATTCCCAAAGACCTACCACCTCTCACAACCGATTTGGCCTATTTAGAACGGGCACTGACAGAGTTACTGCAAAACGCCTTTAAGTACACGCCACCTGGAGAAAATATCAACGTTTCGGCCCGTTTAGTGTCAAACCACAGTAGCGACTTTATATTGATCGAAGTCAGCAATACAGGTGTGGAAATTCCGGAGGTAGAGCGCGATCGCATCTTCGAAAAGTTTTATCGCATTCCCAACAACGATCCCTGGAAACACGGGGGTACTGGCTTAGGCTTGTCTCTGGTCAAAAAGTTAGTTCAGCGGCTGGGTGGTGCTATTTGGGTAGAAAGCAGCCAATCTCTTACTCAATTCATCATGCAACTTCCACTCACTCAACAAGCATTTGAAGCCCAGCACGATATGGTTTAGCACTACTCATGTCTTGCATCTTTGTAAAAGCAAACCTAGAGGGAAACTTTTTGTCTCTAAGCGGCGAAAAATTTCCCTCTAGGTTTTGGTACAGGCTTTGCGCCGTACTCATAATTCTGCACGAGCTTCTGTTTGTCCGTTTTTAATATAGTCCCTGGTTTATGGTTACTATAGAGAGAATGATGGACACTGTCAGCACCATTTCTCAGGATGGTTATTTAACTGCATTTCATATTAATTGTTTCGTATAGTAACACTCTGGACAGTTTTTCTAAAACCCTTGCTTTTGCGTGCGCAAAGCGCACGCAAAAGCAAGGGTTTTAGAAAAACTGTCCGAACTAATGGTATAGGATAGTCTGATTCTATGCCTTTAGATAGATGTTTAAAGTTCCCCGCAAATAACATAGATAGGCTCAATGATTGAGTTAAAACTAAATTGATACCAGAGCCTGTTTGAAAAGTTGATTTTTTGTGCGATGCACACGAAAAATCAACCCATGGCGAACCTTTTCAAGCCGCCTTCCAGTTCTTTAGGCTGAGTAAGTGGACATGATTGAACATGAAATCCTAAAAAGCTGTGACATATGCACAGCGCATGGCATAGCTTTTTAGGATTTTATGTTTAATTGAGTTAGGCTACTTACTCTGGCGAGCTTTGTTTACCTAAAGTAGAATTGCAATCATAAAAGTTTGTTTCCAAGCAATTTTTAGAGAGCCTGTAGGCTAGGCGAAGGAGGCGTATTATTCACGCACCTTCTTATAGAGTTTAGTCTTTGAGAAAAAATACAGAGAATGTGATAAATGGAATAGCTATTTATACAGCTTGAAGCTATTTTTCATAGTCTAAGGGAACTCTAATCTTGGCAACTTTCAATTTCTGTTGAGTTACCACCCTATGCTGTTTTCTCAAAATCCGGCTCCACCTTTGACCCAAGAAGGGTTATTACACCGCATTGCCAATCGTATTCGCCAATCCCTCGATCTTGAGACGATCTTGAGTACAACAGCAGCGGAAGTTCGAGCCTATCTGGAAAGCGATCGCGTTAAGATTTATCAATTTCAACCCGATGGGCATGGGATAGTGGTATCAGAGGCGTTGCAAGGCGATCGCCTACCCTCCCTTCTAGGGCTTCATTTTCCCGCCGACGATATTCCCCGCTATGCCCGTGAACTCTTCGTGCGGGCTCGTCAGCGATCGATTGTAAATTTAGATAGCCATGAAATTGGGATTAGTCACTTAAACTGCCCGGATACAGAAGAAGCACTCAGCACCACTGATATTCGGTATCGCCCTGTCGATCCTTGCCACCGAGAGTACTTAACAGCAATGGGGGTTCAATCCTCTGTTGTCGTTCCCATCGTCCTGGAAGGGGAAACGGCGGGAACCTATCATCCGCCATCGCTCCAGTCCTCCCACGTACTTTGGGGTTTGTTAGTTTCACACCATGCAGAGCCTCGCACGGTTACGGAGGATGAGTTGCAATTTATTCAGGCGGTGGTAGATCAGGTTGGCATTGCGATCGCCCAATCGGTTCTACTGGAGCAGGTGCGATCGCAAGCCCGGCAGGAAGCCAATATAAACTGTGTTACAGCTCGGCTCCAAACCTCTCCTACCGTTGATTGGCAAGATACTTTAGAATTCGCATCGAGTACGCTTCAGGCCGGTGGCAGGCTATACTTGTTCGCTGATTCTCAGTCTGAGCGAGAAATTTATACGTGGGGCGAACAACCTGCTCTAATCGATGTTGCCCAGGGCCGTCCCATTGAAGAAAATCTATTATGGCAAAAATATTTGCACTCTATTTTAGAGCATGATTCTGATGAAACAGGGCATCGCCCCTGGTCGGTTGAGTGGATGCGATCGGTTTATGAGTTGGCAGAATCATCCTATAGCTTCAAGCCCTTAGCGACCTCCTGGGCTGTAGATGATATCTATCAAGAACCCTTACTTCGCACCCTAGCTCCGTTTTTTAATGGCACAAAAATTCGCAGTGCCTTGATTATTCCCCTCAAACATGGGGCACACATTATTGGTTGCCTAACCTTTTTTCGGAGCGAACTGGATGTTGAGATTGAGTGGGCGGGTTATCACAATCCTGATACCCGTCAATTGATGCCGCGTCAATCCTTTGAAGTTTGGCGACAAATTAAAAAGGGACAGGCACAATCCTGGACAGACGAGGAGATTCGCTATGCTCAGGCTCTTGGAGAGCGCTTTGCGGCGACTGTGAAGCAGTATCGGTTGTACCAGCAGGTTCAGTCCCTCAATTCGGGCCTGGAACAACAGGTAGAAGAACGTACCGAAGCACTAAGACAGCGAACGGAACAACTTCAACAATCGAATATTGAACTAGAACGGTTAGTGGAACGGCAGATGGCGCTATTCCACATCGTGGCCAGAATTCGCGAGTCTCTGGAGATAGACACCATCTTTCAAAGTGCTACCCGTGAATTAAGCAAAGTGCTGCAAGCAGAACGGGTTGCCATTTACCGCTTTAATGCCAACTGGGGTGGAGAATTTGTTGGTAGCTATGAAGCTGTAACAACAGAGTGGGGCAGCGTCGGGAAGCTTGGCGTCAGTACCATTTGGAATGATACTTACTTGCAAGAAACCCAGGGCGGACGTTACTGCAGTGGGGAGAAAACCATTGTGAATGACGTTTACGAGCAAGGGTATACGCAGTGCCACATTGATCTTCTAGAGCAGTTTCATATTAAGGCCTTTATGGTCATTCCCATTTTTGCGGCAACTAATCTTTGGGGATTATTGGGTGTATATCAACATTCTGCGGCTCGCCAATGGAAAGCTTCTGAAGTTGAATTTGTAAATCATATTGCCGTACAACTGGGGGTTGCTCTACAACACGCTGGACTATTGACGCAGACCCAACAACAGGCACAACAACTAGCCCAGACGTTGAACGATCTCAAGCAAGCCCAGATTCAGTTATTTCACAGTGAAAAAATGTCTAGTTTGGGCCAGTTAGTGGCAGGTATCGCCCATGAAGTCAACAATCCAATCAACTTTATTGGTGGTAATCTGACGCACATTCAAGAGTACACTCAAACTTTATTAAACTTGCTCCGAGCCTATCAGGAATATACTCCGGATCCTGCACCATCCTTACGTCAACTTCTCGAATATAGTGATTTGGGATACATTGAAGAAGACTTTCCCAAGCTATGTGCATCCATGAAGTTGGGAACAGAGCGAATTCGCGAGATTGTACAGTCTTTGCGAAACTTCTCACGGGTGGATGAAACAGGGGTAAAAGCGATTGATTTGCATGAGGGTCTTGAAGGTACACTTCTCATTCTCCAGCACCGCCTAAAACTAATCTCTGGCGAACCTATTCAGATTAAAAAGCACTATGGCGATTTACCAGACGTAGAGTGCCATGCCGGGCAAATCAACCAAGTATTTATGAATTTGATTGGAAATGCGATCGATGAATTAGAAACGACTAAGACAGATAAAGGTTCTTCAAAAATCATTATTGTTTGCACCCGCCGTATTGATGCTGATTGGATAGAAGTATCGATACAGGATAACGGGAGAGGTATTGCAGAGGAAATTCAGACGAAGCTGTTTGATCCATTCTTCACTACGAAGCCGATGGGTAAAGGAACAGGGTTAGGACTGTTTATTAGCCATCAAATCGTTGAGAAGCACGGAGGGCAGTTAATCTGCCGTTCGAAACCTGGGCAGGGAACAGATTTCGTCATTCGCTTGCCTGTAAAATTAGCAGTGACTCCTTGAGGCTGTAACTCATATTGCTTTACGCAATCCCGGTAGGACAGGTATTTTTGAAAAGCCACATGGCGTGTAGCTTTCCTTAAATCTTGTACCAAACTCTAGAAGTTCTACCTTTGGGGTGTTTCGCACCCGAAAGATAGAACTTCTAGAGTTTGGTTTTAGGAGAATGGTAGAATAATTGTTCACGGATGCATACACTTCTGGGAGTGTTAAGTAGCTCATCACAACATCACAACGGGTCACCTAGCCTCCATCGTTGATACAGCCACGTATTAAGCTCTAAGAGCAAATGTGTCTATCTAAAGACGGATGAAAAAATCAAAGAATAGTATTATCGCAGTAAATAGATTACTGCTAACTTTGCTAAAACCGTTTTACTTCTACTCAGTAGAAGACTTCTATTTAGTTTTGCTTGCCAGGTCTGTCTTAAGAGAGGTTGCTTAGGCTTTCCTAAGGTATATTTTTTTAGAATCACAGAGATGACCTCAGTAGTTTCTCCTTCTATTACATTCTCAAGTAAAGATAATGATTTATTACTTCTCTTGGTTCGGCTTTAAGGTTTTGCAGGAGAACTACAGAATCTTTCAGAGAATCAGCAGCTATTTTAAGTGTTGATTTTTAGCACATCATACGTGCTAAAAATCAACACTTCTTGCGGCTACCCAAACAGACTTTAAGGTGAGCCATAGAATAATTTACCGTACCTTAGAGTTATATCAATCCATAGGGAGAGATAAGGTAACCGCTAAGGTGAGTAAAAATGCAGCTTGTTAGTGCTGCACTTGTTGCATAGCAGGGGGCTTATTGTACCCAGCACGCTCAAAGAGTGACTACTTTGTGACAAGCTAATTGAATGAAAAAGCGCAGTGTCTTGGCTCTGTGGGCAGAACACACAAGTAACAATTACGTATTAGGAGGTTGAAGAGAAGCAAGCATGGTATCCGAGCAGACTTTTTTGTTGAGCGAGTATCATCGATTACCTCAAGAAGCGCTGCCTGCTGACTTTTACAAACGCCAGCTTGAGGTGGTCTGCAATAATGCAACCCTTGCTCTCTTCATCATGGATGAGCGCCAAGAATGTGTTTATATGAATCCGGCTGCGGAGGCCCTGACAGGTTATAGCCTTTCAGAAACAAGGGGGCGTGCTTTGCATGATGTCATTCACCACACCCGCCCAGATGGCCGTCCTTACCCCCTCTGTGAGTGTCCCATTGACCAGGCATTTCCTCAGAATAATCAGGAGCAAGGGGAGGAGGTGTTTGTCCACAAGGATGGCCATTTTTATCCTGTGGCTTATACAGCTAGTCCTATTCGGGAGGGCGATCGCGTCCTTGGTACCATTATCGAAGTTCGCGACATTACCCAGGAGAAATTAGCAGAACAAGCACGGCAGGAATCCGCGAAACGAGAGCAGCTATTACGGCAAGAAGCCGAAATGGCACAGAAACAGGTTGAAACTATCTTTGCCAGTATTAGTGACGGCGTCTTTGTTCTAGATCACAACTGGTGCTATACCTACGTCAGCGATCGCCTCTGTAAGATGGCTAGCAGATCTCGTGAAGAGATGATAGGCCATAGCATTTGGGATCTTTTCCCAGAGGCTGTGAACACCGAGGTCTACCCTCAATTTCACCGGGCCATGCGTGAACAGGTGCATCTCCAGTTTGAGTACCTGCACTTACCCTGGAACCGTTGGTTTGAATGTCGTGTTTACCCATCAGAGCAGGGAATCACCGTATTTGCAGCCGAAATTACGGATCGCAAACGAGATAAGGAAGTGCTGCAGGAAAGTGAGCGGAGGTTCCGTCGTCTTGCCGAGTCAAATATATTTGGTGTTGCCTTTGGCAACTTTGCAGGTGGCATTCATTATGCAAACGATTATTTTCTCAACATGGTGGGGTACACCCGTGAGGAAGTTGAAGCAGGACAAGTGCAATGGACAGATTTAACCCCACCAGAATTTTTACCGCTTGATGTAGCAGCGGAGGAAGAGCTAAAGGTAAAAGGCGTGGCAACACCCTTTGAAAAGGAATACATTCGCAAAGATGGCGCACGTGTTCCCATCTTGATCGGAGCGGCATTGCTGGATGAACCCTACGATCAGCAACAGGACATTATTGGGTTTTATTTAGACTTAACGGAACGGAAGCGATCGGAGGAAGCACTTCAACAAGCATTGCAAAAGCTCAATTTTCATGTTGAGAACACGCCGATGGCTGTGGTTGAGTGGAACGGAGCCATGCAAGTTACACGCTGGTCTGGGGCGGCAGAGAAAATTTTTGGTTGGCAGGCAGATGACGTATTGGGTAAATTGCTCAATGACCTACCCATAGTCACTGAGGAGGGTATTGAAGAAGTCGTTGAAACCTGTAAGCAGCTGATGAGTGGAGAGGAGCCATATGTCTTCTCTTCCAACAGCAATTACACAAAGCAGGGCGATATCATTCACTGCGAGTGGTATAACTCCAGTCTGCACGATGAAACTGGACAGTTGATTTCGGTGCTGTCGCTTGTGCTGGATGTAACGGATAAAAAGCGAGCGGAAGCTGAACGAGAACAACTGCTAATCCGTGAGCAAGTGGCACGGGCAGCAGCAGAGCAAGCCAACCGTATCAAGGATGAGTTTCTGGCGATTGTTTCCCATGAACTGCGATCGCCCCTCAATCCCATTTTGGGCTGGTCCAAGCTGCTCCAACAACAAAAGCTAGATCCAGCCAAAACGAGTCAAGCACTGGAAACGATCGCCCGTAATGCTGCCCTACAGGCTGAACTCATTGAAGATTTGCTCGATGTTTCCCGCATTCTGCGAGGAAAACTGAGTCTGAATATTGCCCCAACAGATTTAGCTTCGATTATTCAAGCGGCACTTGAAACCATGCGGTTACCCGCTGAATCCAAATCTATTCAAGTTCATACCTGGTTAGAACCAGATGTTGGATCTGTGGCCGGGGATTCCAACCGACTACAGCAAGTCGTATGGAACCTTCTCTCTAACGCCATCAAGTTCACACCTACAGGAGGCCGTGTAGATATCCGGTTAGAACGGGTAGACTCGATGGCGCAAATTACCGTCCGTGATACCGGAAAGGGCATCCATCCAAATTTCCTACCCCATGTCTTTGCCTACTTTCGGCAAGAGGATGGCGCGACCACCCGCAAGTTTGGCGGGCTGGGGTTAGGGTTGGCGATCGTGCATCACTTAGTGGAGTTGCATGGCGGCACCATTCAAGCCGAGAGCCCAGGGGAAGGGCTTGGTGCAACATTTACAGTGAAGCTACCGCTGCTACAAGGTTCATCACCCACAATGCAGGGCGGTAGCTTACTGGAGCCGGAGGCAGGTTTAACTGGCATTCATGTTTTAGTTGTGGATGATGATGCCGATACGCGAGAGGTTGTGGCATTTCTTTTGGAACAGGCGGGAGCACAGATAACAACCTTTGCGTCGGCGAGCGAGGTGCTCGCTGCACTGTCCCACACGCAGATAGATGTCCTGTTAAGCGATATTGGAATGCCTGACGTAGATGGGTATATGCTGCTGCGTCAGGTCAGGGCTTTACCGCCAGAGCAGGGTGGGCAAATTCCGGCGATCGCCCTAACCGCTTATGCTGGCGAAATTGATTATCAGCAGGCTATGGCAGCAGGCTATCAGAAACACCTCACCAAACCGATTGAGCCGGAGTTACTCGTTAGAGCGATCGCAGACGTGGTTCGGCGCAAGGAACAGGAGAAATTATGAGAACAAAGGAGGAGAGGCGGTTCTAACTGAATAGCTACAGCGCTTCTAACCTTTTACAGAACAAATGACTGGAATGACCACGTTAAGGTGTTACAAAAGTACACACCTTAATGTGTTTGTAGCCATGATTCCTAATTTGCTAGAAGCGACGAACGATTACTGGCGCAAGCTGGATGAGCTAGAAGCAGCCTATCAGCGGGGCGATGTTTCGCTGGAAGAGGTCGACGCGAAAGTTGCAACGCTAATGGCAGAACTAGGTCAGGAACGCCGTGCTGCTGTGAGATTTTTGCTAGACAATGTGACCCGTGTCTGGCGTGAGCAACGGGAATTGGTTGTTGGTTTAGGGTTAATCGGGGCCTTAACCTATGCCTGGGTTGTGATTAGTTAATTAGCACAACTAGCCCAACCGTAGAGTTAGGGATTGCTTAGGGATTAAACTTCTCACGAGCAGCTTGGAAGAGAGTTGTAGTGGCAGTACTGAGAACGACAGGAGTCGCATTCTTTCCAAGCTTTGTCTGAGCCGTTTGGTAGCAGTAGGCGTAAAGGTCACCTAATTGTTCTACATAGGCAGCGATCGCTTGCTTAGTCTCAACACGCGTTCCGTCGTAGGGTTCTGCTGCAGTAGGTAAGGGAGGGGGTGGCGTGAAATGCATCGTAGAAGCATCTAAAGATTTAGGATTAAAGATATTTTTCCCCCAAACCCCAGTTGGTGTTGGATGAGGCTGCATTCATCCTTAAATTGCATAGACTGAAGCAGCTCATCAGGATTGGTATACCTGCGCCTAAAGGCAGAGGCTATTTTGTAAAGCAATTGTAACGATCGCACTCAGATAACCACTGAGCAAGCGGGATTTTGAATCGATGGTAACGGGTGTTTGGGTACTGGGCGATCAACTTTGGACAGGGCAATCAGCACTGCAAAGCTGTGTGCAACAGCCTCAGCAAACGCCTGTCTTCTTCATTGAATCGATGCGTCACGCTCAACAGTTACCCTATCATTTGCAAAAACTGGTGCTGGTGTGGTCAGCCATGCGTCACTTTGCTGAGGAACTGCGACAGGATGGATGGCCAGTAAGCTATGTTCAATCAGAAGACTTCGAAACGCCCCTATTGAAATGGATTGAGCAATATCGCATTACCGAACTGCGGGTGATGACGCCAACTGATCGTCCGTTTGCGAAACTCATTCAGTCGCTCAACTTGCCCTGTATTGTTACCTTTACCCCCAACAACCGCTTTATCTGGCAGGATCAGGAGTTTGTGAACTGGGCGCGATCGCGCAAACGCCTTTTGATGGAGGACTTTTACCGTGAGGGACGGCAACGCTTCAAAATTTTGATGGATGGAGAGCATCCGACCAGTGGCCGCTGGAACTTCGACCGAGAGAATCGCAAACCGCCAAAGGGCAAATTGACGTTGCCTGAAGCCCTCTGGTTTGAGCCCGATACGATTACCCAAGAGGTTATTGATTGGGTCAAGCAATCTCCAGCATTTAAGGATAGCCAAGCTTACTGGCAGATTGAAACGTTTCAATGGGGTGTCACTCGCCAACAAGCGTTGCAAGTCCTTCGCTTCTTCATCGAAACACGCTTGTCTAACTTTGGCCCCTACCAGGACGCTATGGTGACGGGGGAGCAAACGATGTGGCACGCCATGTTATCGCCCTACTTGAATCTTGGACTTCTGCATCCATTAGAAGTGGTGCAAGCTGCAGAGGAAGCGTATTACATCAACCGCAATACCTGGGAGTTGAGTAGTGTAGAAGGATTTATCAGGCAGATTCTCGGGTGGCGTGAGTATATGCACGGCATCTACATCTACATGGGTGAAGACTATCCTGAGCGTAACTGGTTTAACCACACGCAGCCTCTTCCCGACTTTTACTGGACGGGTGATACCCAGATGAATTGTTTACACCATGTTCTTCAACAGGTGAAAGAAACAGGATATGCTCACCACATTCAACGGTTAATGGTGCTGAACAACTTCGCCTTAATTGCTGGTATTTCTCCCCAAGAGTTGCAGGATTGGTTTCATGCAGCATTTATTGATGGATATGACTGGGTGATGCAAGCTAACGTAATTGGCATGGGCCAGTATGCGGATGGTGGCATGATGGCCTCGAAGCCCTATGCAGCTTCCGCAAACTACATCAATACCATGAGTGACTATTGCAAACGCTGTACTTATAACCCCCGCAGCCGAACTGGCGAGACCGCCTGCCCATTTAACTTTATGTACTGGGATTTTCTATCGAGGCACTACGAGAAATTAAAGAACAATTCACGGATGATACAAATTCTACGTAATTTAGAACGTATTTCATCAGAAGAGTTACAACAAATCCGTCAACAAGCAGAACAGTGGAGGCACGAACACCAGAACACCGAATATTTGCTTTCTTCAACCTCTACACACCATGGATCGCCTGACTCAACTCCGCAAGCAGTATCTTGAGCTTACAAATCACGCTCTACCGCAGCTAGCAAAATCCCGCAATTTTCCCGTTTGCTATAATCATTGCTTTCAGCGGATTATTCTGGATAACCTGTTTGGTCGCTGCTGGTATGAAGTGCTGGATCGCAAACGCAATCCTGCTTATAAGCAATTGACTGAGGAGCAGTTAGAGCAGGCGATCGCTCTTGCAAATCGTGTGATTGAGCAACCTGACTCTTACTTACAGCAACTCAATCGAAATAGCTTGAACTGGCGTGGGAAGGCTATTACTTCCTAATCAGAAGGAGGTAGGGCTTTGCCCTATCTCCTTCTGGTACAAATTATCAGCGATAGTGACTTAGGAGGTTTCTGCATAAGAATTTACCCAGAATGTTGGTGCTTTGCCCGCTTCGCGGGCAAAGCACCAACATTCTGGGGGTAATTTCATTACTGGAAATCTCCTTAGTTAGCCAAAGTAGTTACTGGTCGCCAGTACACCTGCCCCTGAATCGGTACCTGCCATGCGGATACCCGTCATGTCGACACATAAATCATCATTGGCCGAGAAAGCAGGATTACCGTTATTAACCGCTAGATAGGTATGGTTATTCCAACTAAAAAAGACGGCTTCACGAGCGAGTAGCTGTTGATTACCCAGCTGGCTTTGATTTTTATCGGTATAGGCGGCCTGCCTTGCTTCAGCCAAAGTACCGCCACTAACCCTGCCAGCATTAGATAACGATCGGGGGCGATCGCCGATCCAATCATCATTCACATCGAGAAGAATGCGATCGCCTGCTACTGCATTAAAGTCCGTAATCCAATCCACTGTAGTGCCACGGGACTGCCGAAGCGCTACCGCTTCGCTACTCCCCCCGTAGAGGAAGACGTCAGCTCCCAATCCCCCTGTAAGGCGATCGCGAGCTGCGCCACCCATCAATACGTCACTCCCTTCAGCCCCCAGGAGTACATCTCCAGCCGTTGTTCCAACGAGAAAATCATTGCTTGCTCCCCCTTGAAACGTGCGCCGGGCCGTAAATTCAACAGCTCCAACATCGGCTGTGCCATCCCGTGTAATGCCACGCTGGTCACGGCTAGGAGCGTTACCAGCCGTATTCACCGCAGCACTACCAGACAAGAGGTTATAGCTTGAGCCGAGCCCACCGTTAGGGGCGAGAGGCGCTAGTTTGGGGTCAACAATACGAACTCCAGCCGTCACTTTCACATCATTGGTAGCCAGAGGACCAGGAAACTGGATGTTATGCCCGCCATCGGTTAATGGTCGACCTGTGTGGGTATTGAGGTTCCAGGGGTTGTCAGTGGTATTGTAGGCAACGATTGAATTGGCCAGAGTTGCAGTAGTGTCATTGGGCCAGAAGGCTCCGCCGCCGAATCCGGCATAGTTGCGGGCGATCGTCAGATTGGTCATGTTGACGGCATACCCTGGGCTGTTCGCAAAGCTCATGGCTCCTCCTAGCCCATTACCCTGGCCATCGTCGGCCCGATTATTGGCAAAGGTACTGCTGATAATGGAGACGGGCGATCGCCCTCCCACCCAAAAGCCGCCTCCCTGTGATAAGGCCGTATTGTTGGCAATGGTCGTGTTGCGAATGGTTAGTTGCCCGTTGCCATGCCGCAATCCTCCACCCAGGGAATCACCGCCAGCTCCCCATGTGACTGCATTGCCAGTAATGGAACTGTTCTCAACGAGGGCTTTATCGGCCCCGTAAATCCACAGCATAATGCCGCCGCCTTGCCCTGCCCCTCGATTCCCTTCAATTCGACTATTGCGAATGATGATCGAACGACCCGGAGCATTGGGGATATCATGGGCCGTATCGGGATCAGCTCCATCGACATAGATAGCACCGCCATATCCACTGGTTCCAGCCTTCACTCCACCTGCTGTCGAGTCGTTGTTGCGAAACAGGCAGTTTTCAACGAGGAGCTGGGTGAGAAGGTTATTGATAGCACCACCATTGCTACCGCGATTGTTAACAAAGCTGCTTCCGCGGACAGTTAGGACACCACCGCTGCTGGTGGCGATCGCTCCACCACCCCGCTCCTCAACGGCAACACTGCCATTATTTCCGTCAAACTTGCTGTTTAGCACGGTTAATCGTGCTCGATAGCCCGTCCAAATACCACCACCGTAGCTAGCCGTATTGCGATTAACCTGGCAACGGTTGAGGGTCAGCGTACTATCCATCCCTGTACGGATGCCTGCCCCTGCCCCAGTTTCGTCATCACTTCCCGTTAAACGGCCATTCGCGATAATCAAATTTCTCAGCGTGACATTGGTATTATCGCCCGTTTTTAAGACCCGACTGGTTTGGTTTCCGCTAATGGTTAACCCGGGCGCATTTGCACCATCAATGATCACATTTTTATTAACAACCAGTTGCCCACTCGTTAGAGTAATGGTGCTGCCACGTAGGTTGGTTGCAAAGCGGATGGTTTGCCCTGCTTGAGCTGAGGCGATCGCTGCCCGCAGCGATCCGGCTCCGCCATTGGCATTGGTTGTGACAACGATTGCAGGTAAAGAAGTTGCCATAAAATCTCCAAACACAAACTTTTAGATAAACGAAAACGTCAAACAGCACGCTCAACGGAATTGGGGCGGCATCGAGCGTGAAACTAGGGCTCGTTTTAAAGGTTATTTTTCCGTACGCTTTGCGCCTGAAAAATAACCCCTTCAGCAAGCTTTAAAACATGCCCTAATTCGGTTTAGATTTTGCAATCTGGAGAACAGGTAACAGAAAGAGCTTGCCCATTTTTAATGGTGATCAATCAATCCTTCAAAAAATAATGCTTATTACTCTTTGTAGGTATCTGATTAGCACGATTTATTCCAATTAGTGCTCTAACAATGCTTATTCAAAATAACAGACTCACCATTTTTTCAAGCCCTTGATTTTGCATACGCGACGCATATGCAAAATCAAGAGCTTGAAAAAATGGTGAAGGTATTGGAAAAGTAAAGAATTTTAAAGTAAGTACGGACCAAGGGAGACTATTTAATGACTTGGGCAATCTGAAGCAAAGTACCACAATAATTGCTCTCATTATTTTCTCAAAGGAAATAGAAATGCGACCTGAAGGCTTAGAAACTGCGAACGCAGAAATGATTGCAGTAGCGCGTTTAGCAGCAATTGTTGAATCCTCCGACGATGCCATTATTGGTAAAGCATTGGATGGTACGGTTACAAGCTGGAATGCCAGTGCCGAAAGGATTTTTGGCTATTCCGCTGAGGAAATAATTGGGCGTTCTGTTAATCTACTTGTCCCAGATCATCGATTGGATGAGGGGTCTAAAATCCTTGACCAGATCAAACAAGGACAGAGAGTCGAACATTTTGAAACGGTGCGCAGGCGAAAGGATGGAACGCTAGTTCACATCTCCCTCTCTATTTCTCCTATTAAAGACGAAACTGGACAAATTATTGGTGCATCTAAGATTGCACGAGATATTACTAAACACCAACAGGCAGAAGATGCACTACGGCGATCCCTCAAAGATTTAGCAGATATTAAGTTTGCTCTTGATCAGTCCTCTATTGTAGCTATTACGGATACTGAAGGAACTATTACTTACGCTAATGATAAATTCTGTGAGATTTCCAAGTATTCTAAAAGCGAATTGATTGGACAAAACCACCACATTGTTAATTCTGGGTGCCATCCCAAGTCTTTCTTTCAACAAATGTGGGCCGCTATCTCCCTGGGCCAAGTATGGCAGGGTGAGATTCAGAACCGGGCGAAGGATGGAACGTTCTATTGGATAGATATGACAGTTGTGCCGTTTTTAGGCCAAAACGGAAAACCTTATCAGTATGCCGCCGTTTGTAGTGAAATTACAGTACGGAAACAAGTAGAATCAGAACTGCAAGAATTGAATGAAGAACTAGAAAGCAGAATTATAGAACGTACTGCTGAACTTGCTCAAATCAATCAAACCCTCCAATCAGAAATTGGAGAACGACAGCAAATCGAGGAAGCATTGCAGCAGTCTCAACAAATGCTGCAACTGGTCATTAATACATTTCCACAACGTGTTTTTTGGAAAGACAAAAATTTCCGTTACCTTGGCTGTAACACAATTTTCGCACGCGATGCAGGACTAGAATCACCAGAGCAAATTGTGGGTCGTGATGATTTTGAGTTGGCCTGGAAAGAGTCTGCCCCTCTTTATCGAGCCGATGATCAATTTGTTATAGAAACAAATGTTCCTAAAGTCAACTATGAGGAATCGCAGGTTCGCGAAGATGGAACCTTTTTCTGGCTTAGAACCAACAAAATTCCTCTGCATAATGACGCCAAAGAGGTAATCGGTGTATTTGGTTCTTACGAAGACATTAGCGATCGCAAGCAAGCAGAAGCCATGTTACAGGAACAAGAACAGTTTCTGCGTAGCATTTATGACAATGTTGAGTATGTCATCTTTGTTTTAGATGTTCTGGACAACGGTGAATTCCGTTATGTTGGCTGGAATGCGAATGCAGCTAAGGGATCTGGATTGTCGAGTGCTGAGGTTGCTGGTAAAACACCTAAGGAAGTATTTGGATCAGAGGCCGGAGAAGAAATTACTCAAGCCTTAAGCCAATGCCTACAGGTAGGAACCATGGTTACAGATGAAAAGCGCTTGATGTTCCAGGAACAGGAATTTTGGTCGATTGCTACATTAAACCCTTTACATAATAGTGAGGGGAAAATTTATCGGATCGTGGGAACTAGTTTTGATATTAGCGATCGCAAACGGGCAGAGGTTTTATTGCAGCAACAAAAAGAGCAATTAGAACATGCTCTCAAGGAACTTCAGCAAATGCAGATGCAGCTTGTTCAGAGCGAAAAAATGTCTGGTTTAGGACAGCTTGTTGCGGGTGTTGCCCACGAAATCAACAATCCTGTGAACTTTATCTATGGCAACCTGATACATGCCAATGAATATACACAGGATTTGTTAGGCCTATTAAGACTTTATCAACAACATCACCCAAACCCTCATCCTACTGTGCAGGCAGAAGCAGATGCTATTGATCTGGAGTTTTTAATTGATGATTTGCCAAAGCTTTTGAGTTCCATGAAAGTAGGTGCCGATCGAATTCAAAAAATCGTGGCATCTCTACGAACCTTCTCACGCATGGATGAAGCAGAAATGAAGGAGGTGAACATCCATGAAGGTATTGATAGTACCCTGATGATCCTGCAAAATCGGATTAAAACTAAAAGCGATCGACTGGGAATTGAAGTTGTTAGAGACTATAGTAATTTGCCGCTAGTCGAGTGCTACGCTGGGCAGCTCAATCAAGTCTTTATGAACATTCTCAGTAACGCCATTGATGCTTTAGAAGAAAGCTCAAAAGATACCTCAGGGCTAAGGCAGGATCTCATAGAAAGTTCTGAGCTCGCTGAAGCAGAACAAAATTCACAAAACTCTAACACGACGAAATTAAAAGAACCTTACTACTTTCCCAGAATTCAGATTCGTACGGAGTTGGTTGATCAAAACCATGTTAGTGTTCACTTTATCGATAATGGAATAGGTATTCCTGAACACGTCAAACAACGGCTGTTTGATCCCTTTTTTACAACTAAACCCATTGGAAAAGGTACAGGTATGGGGCTTTCGATCAGCTATCAAATTATAGCGGAGAAGCACAAAGGCTCATTACAGTGCCATTCGCTTCCCGGTCAAGGAACAGAGTTTGTGCTCACGATCCCGACTCGCCAAAGTTAAACCTGGGGAAGAACTTGTTTAAAAAGGTTGGTTTTCTATGCGAAGAATCTAGAAACCCAACCTTTTTAAACTCTCCTTAAAATGCTGTGGTCATGTTTCAAACGTGTGATAAGAAGGGGTGAAAGGGTTACTTCGTACTCCTTTCACCCCTTCTTATCACACGTCTAGTACCGAATGCTACCTTGTCATTTTTTGAGAAGGGCGACACAAAGTTGAGTCAATTGAATGCCAAATAGTTAGGATAAGTTGTTGGAAGGCAGGACAGATGGCGTCTACTCCAACCGCTAATATCAAGGTTAGTCCAATCATGACAGGTAGTAGCACCAGGTAACGCACTAGATCGCCTTGCACAATTAGGTTTAAGGTGCGGTCAACCACAAAATTATGAATGAGGAAGTAGCTGTAACTGCAAGCGCCTAAGCGAATTAAACCGGGCTGTAGCCATGCAATACTGCTGATATGCCGAGTCAGCACCATGGAAAGTAATGCTAAACCTAGAGGTAATAGCAGATCCACAATAACCCAACCTACCCGATAAAACTGGCAAGTAAACCCTGCTATATAAAGCAGGCTACCCATTATAAGAGCTCGACGTTGGCTCCAAAAAATAGGCCCACGTCCCTTTTGATAAGCTACTGCGATCGCCATTCCAGCAACAAAGGTACAAAGTTTCGATAAAAATAGCTGAAAGGGAGCTTCATGAGCGGGTGTATCGATGACAACGTAAGTAGGATGCCCATCGAATACATAGATAGCCAGAATTCGATAGACGATCGTTAGCAGCAAGCTCAGTAATAGGAGATTACGGACACCCCAACGCTGTAGCAGATGCCAGAGGAGGGGAAAAACCAGAGTAAAACTAATAACCAGAGGAATAAACCACCAGGGACCACTGGTGGAAAGGAGCAAGGTGCCCCGATAGTCCATCGTGAGCGGAAAGGTTAGGCCTGTGAAGCTATGCCATGCATCAGGCTTATAACTATTTGTTAGCGTTCCAATTATCCACAATACGGGATAGGACAACCATGCGACTGTCCAGAAAGGAAAGAGTAGACGCAATAGGCGACGCTTAAGAAATTGACCTGTGGCTAATGGTTGTCGCTTTAAAGAAAGCACCAGGCTGAAGCCACTCATCAAGATAAAGATATCTAGAAACTGAAAGCCAAACCAAAATGGAATCGCAACCATTCGCATGGGTAGTGGAATACCCGTGCGATCGCCCATCTCCAATAAATTTTCTAGATTGTGAAGCAATCCAGTGGGCTGCGGTGTGAATGCATAATTTCCGAAATACAGCTGGGCATGATATAGCAAAATCATGACAGCAGAAATGATCCGAATGCCTTCTAGCCAGGCCAGTCGCTTCGGTTCTGGCTCTTTAGGAATTGATGTTTGATATAGAGAAAGCGGAGCAAGAGATTGAGGCATTTGCTTCGCTCTAAATAGCTATAGAATGAAACACCTCATTAGACGGTATTCTTTAGAAGAATTCACCTATCAGTTAGAGGAATTTCAACAGCATAATCCAAAACTAAAGATAGATTTCAGTTATATCGAACTGAGTTGAATAGCCATAATAAGCAACAAACTGAAGTGCTTATTATGGCATGAACAGAATACACGTCAAAATGGTATTTTCGAGTGCCGCGCGACGCACGGCACTCGAAAATTACATCAATTCAACCCGAACTTGACGCGGCTGGTAATCACTGCCAGTCTTGTTAGCACAGAAGCCCATATCTACTGAGCGATCGCGCTCAAGTGTCCGTCCCCAGTCCGGTGCCTCTACCGTGTAATCGCTACCCTGGCGATTAAAAGTACCATTCCAACTATTGTTAATCGTTGCTTGATTCATCTGAAATCGCAGGTGCCAATTATTCACGGGGGTTGTGCCGCTATTACGGACTTGAAAGGCAACACAGAAACCCGTTTCCCAATCCGATTGAATTTGCGTTATGACTTGCAAACTCATATCAGGTGAAGAACCAGGGTTAATAGTGGGACTGGGGGATGGACTCGGAGTAGGGGGAGTAGGAGAAGTGGAGGGAGTGGGTGAGGGTGAAGAGGAACCACTGTAACCAGAGACGGGGAGAAGCTGATTGAGGAGATTCTGCTTAGGAGCATCGATTGTTTGCCAGTCATCCAGCAGAATCCCGCCAGTATCACTGCTATTGGGATTCCAACTCCAGTAAGTAAAGTGCAGATTATTTTGCTGAATATAAGTCACGAGTTGCCGTTGCCAGACGCCTTCGGGCGATCGCTCATCCACCTGTCGTCCACCAAACTCACCAATCAAGACTGGGGCGATACCCTGCCGAGCAATGTAATTGAAACCCGTTTCCCATCGTTCTATCAGGTTTTGGGGAAAGGTGGACTCTGAGAACCAGGCCTGATTGATTACTCCTGGGCCATACTCATGGGGCGAGTAAACCAATTTGTTGTTCACAGACAACCGCACCGGGTTGTCTCGTACCCCTTCAAGATTGCCACCCCACCAGTGCGCCGATAACCGTTGCCCCGGTACATTGCGTTCCACTCCCTCTACGACAATCAGCCAGTTAGGGTTGACCTGGAGGATGGCGTTACCGGCCCGCTCAGCAGCCAGACGCCAATCTGTCGCGCGATCGCCTGTCCCCCAGCTTGCTGCTCCATGGGGTTCGTTCTTTAAGTCTGCCCCGATCACATTCGGCTGGTCGCGATAACGCTCTGCCAGCATCGTCCAGGTGTTAATCCAATCCTCCTCGGTAAACCCGTCACCATACCAGAGCTCGGGAATACGCTGATTGTTGAGGCGGTGACTATCCAGCAGAATCATTAAACCCTGGCGGCCTGCTTCCTGGATAATGGCATCCATCACCTTCAGGGGAGTTTTGCCTTCCAGTTCACGGTTACTGCCGATGCTGAAGTTGATGCTGTTGGTGCGATCGCTCCGCAATCCTTGGACAGAATAGGGTAACCGGATGACGTTATACCCCTGCTGACGAATCTGACTCAGCATGTCTTTATAGTCGCGTGCCCAAAGGCCGTGGGGAGCTTGGGTTTCAGTTTCTATGCCAAACCAGTTCACACCCCGCAAGAGGACAGGTTGATTTTGGGCGTCAACGATGCGTTCCCCTTGAGTAGATAGGGGAGGCAATACTGAGTTGTTTTGCATCGGAACGCTACACCAGGCGTTAAAGACAACGAGGCCAAAGGCCAGTACACCGGGTAATAGAAAACGCTCAACTAGCCGACGCCATGGGGCAAGGTTGCCATAAGGGGGAGGCCATTTCGGGTTGTGCGATCGCCGTCTCGTCAACATGCTCATGCTGATGCCCTCGCCAACTGCTGTAGTGGACAGGCCCTGAACAAGCCATCTCTTGATAAAGACGTAAAAAAATAAAAAAGTTGCCGCTTACTAAGCCAATAAATCTACGTGTTATTGCTGAGGCAGCTAGCAAACTTCTCCACCTATGCCTTAACAGGCAATTTCACGTGCAAAATCTGACTTTAGACAGGTGCCGTTTAGATATAAAACTCTTCAAAAACTATTACTTCTAAATAAGCTATATCTAAAATAGTGCTTATGAATAAAACAAGAATTACTCATATAACTCGCTACATTAAAACCCACTTACGCTACTAGACACATTCGGTGAAGTATTTGTATAGCAAGCACTTCAGCTTAAGAAGCAATTGCCTTATTACATGCTTTAGACCAGCCCATCCGCCTAAAGACGGAGATTATCAAAAGGGAAACAAAATTTATTACTATTTCCAATAAAGATTATTTCTAAGTTAGAAAGATATTGAAAATCTACTTCTTCTAAAACCCTTCACTATCAAGCATTTTTTGGATTTCCAAGAGGCAAGTTAACAGGAAGTTCACATATCGGCCTGAAAGTTCACATTGCCTAAATCTAGCTCCATATATTTACCGATACACTTGCACATAACAATCTCGGTATCTTTACCAGGTTGTTCAAGGACAGCGTTGAGAAGGTCCTGGCTAACTGTATGAGTTTGGCTTGTCCAAACCTGGATGGGCAATTTCCTTTCTCGGATCCCTGCATATCTATCCACATTTACCGCTATGCCTTCCTTATTCCATCGTGTTTTAGTTCCCGCGACACTTCTGTCAGGAGCCGTTTTCACGGCTCTGGCCTTACCGTTCGTTTCTGTGCCGAAAGAACCTGTACTTGTTGAGTTGAAGGGGCAACCCGTCTACCAAGGAAGTATTGAAGAGCTGGCAGTACCTTATTTGGGATTCACTACAGCCTGTAGCCTCGGCATTGGCTTGACTAGTGCGACATTACTGGGATGGCGGATGTCTGCCCGAAAATCAGTTCGCACTGAAGAACAAATTTCGGTTTTACAGCAACATCTACGTGAAAAAGAAGCGTTGATTGAAGAACTCCGGTTCTCAGATGCGCGATTACAGTCGTCCTCGTTGGGCTATTTTCTAGAAGCTGAAGAACAACCTCTCTTGTCATCTGGCTCTGGCCTGGAGACATCTAGCTTCACGGTCGTTTACAACGGCTCTACAGGGCCGGATCACCCGGTGAAGGCTGTGTCACCTAACGTTGACACCCACTCGTCTCAGCCCATGCTACATAGTTTGTCTACTTCCGCCACATCTGGAAACACACTGAACAGCACGAGCCACAAGCAAGTGCTGGAAAAAGCACGGATGGCTATGCCAGGAGCACAGGCGTACACCGGTTACCTGCGCCAGACCCGCTCTGAGGAAGCCCATCTTCCCCAGCAGACTGCTGCTAGCAACCAAACCGTCAGTGAACTTCTGCACCAGATCAAAGTTCTGATGGCTGAAGTAGAAAAGCACAGTGTATTAGAACACAGTGCAGAAAAGCAGAACATCCGGGCTGCCTAGCTCGATGGTACAACCCGGAATGGTTACGCTTTATCGCAACATTTCATCAGGGTTAAGGGGTGCACTGGTGGCGTCCAACGTGAGTGGCGCAGGGCTGGGTTGAGCTGCCTGATTAACAGGAGGTGAAGCTGGCTGCTGCGCTACAGGGGGCGTCGTACGACCTGTCGGGAGAGCAATGGTTAGATCTCGACTGGTATAGACGTAGACCTCGCCATCGGGCGTAAAGCGAACGCGATCGCCCCGTAATAGAACGCGCGATCGCTCCAGGGCTGACTCCAGGTTCTGAGATTGCTGGGTTGGTTCAAGGGTAGCCTGAAACAGCACAGTTTCCGAAGGCTTGGGCGCAACACCCAAGTTTTTCGCCTCCAGTTGCCAGGCTTCCTGGTACTGGCCAGAGGGGGCAACGCGCCACAGATTTAAGGCCGCTTCCCAGGTTCCCTGCTGAACGGTGGTGATCTGGCGGTCGAGGATGGTGTAGCTGGGTTCTTGGTTAAAGGACGCAGCTTCCGTCGTGTCCAGACGACGAATGGCCGACAGGCTCAGTTTTGTGCTTTCCGGTAGATTAGTATGGCCCGTTAGGCGGTAAACCCCTCCGGTTTCTGTGGCTTCTACTGCATCGATACTGAGATTGACGTCGACGGGTTCTCGTGAGACAAATGGGCTTGACAGAGGAATAGAGGTGCATCCGGCGATCGCCCACAAGCTCACCACTACAAGCAAACATTTAAGGAGCACTGAGAGGGGTTTGAGTAGAAACATGGTGTATTCAGGGTGCGACAACAATCAGGTAACTCAATTTCTAATATACGTATGCCACTGAAATGCGCCTTTCCAAAAATGCCGCAGCATCTCGATTATGGGGCGCGCGCTAAAGCCCCAATTGTAAAGATAAATACTTGCATTTTAGGAGTTTCTCTCAGCCGTGTGCCGTTCTGTGGATAAACAGATGAAACAATATGTCTGGTTGGCTCCTATCACTCGTATTTCTTATTGGCTGAGCCTTTCAACTCCCCTGGCTTTAACCCTTGTTATCACGAACATCTGGCAGCTCCCTGTCCTGGCTAATGGGCTAGAGGAGCCGTTTTTCACGGAAAACCCTCAAGGTGCAGCTGAGTCATTGCCTGCTTCGCCGGGTTCTGACCCAAATTCTGTTGTCGCTCTGGTGCAAGATGTTACCGCACCGCCCGTAGAAGCATCTGTCTCTGATAGGCAGGTAGAGGCTTCTGCCTTGAATACCGCTACACAGGTTACAGCTTCAGCCGTACCGACTCCGGTAATCATTGCTCAATCACTCCCACAGATTGAGGTTCTACCGTCCAGTGCATCCGTTCCACCTTCCCCGGTCTCGCCTGTTACAACGGCAACTCCCGTAGGGGCCCCATCTTCAGGAACGGTGCAGGTGCAATGGGGGCAGGCGATCGCCCAAACTTTACCACCCCCGCCCCCGATTCCCGCTTCTATACCCACTTTTCGAGAGGAGGTCTTTGAAGCTCCCCCCGACCCAGCCTCGGCCCAGGCCCCGGTTTATGTTCTGGTCGTGCCGCCTACAACACCCGGTGCGATCCCGCTGTATCCCTCAGCACCGCTGGCTTCTGGAACTCCGGCAGTAGCCTATCCGGTTCCTGCGAATTCAGTACCTGTATATGGAACGCCTGGGGCTTATCCCGCTCCTGGGGCTTATCCCGCTCCTGGGGCTTATCCCGCTCCTGGGGCTTATCCCGCTCCTGGGGCTTATCCAGTTCCTGGGGCTTATCCAGTTCCAATGGCGGCCCCAGCTCCTATGGTTTATGCGACGCCTGGAGCTTACCCAGCACCAATGGCGGCTCCAACTCCCGTGGTTTATGGAGTCCCGGCGGGCTATCCCCCTCCCATGGTTTATGCAACCCCAGGGGGATACCCAAATCCGACGGTTGCACCCACTCAAGCAGGTTATGGGATTCCGGGGTATCCCGCGGCAACAACCTATGGAGCCCCGGCGGTGGCTCCGGGAGTTGCGCCCCCTCCGGCATCAGTGGTTCAGTCTCCTGAACCCACAATTCCCACAAGTGCTCTGACGCCCCCCTCTCTGGGTTTTCAGGGGGTTGCCATCTATGCAGCCGACGACTTCTCAGCCCGAGCCCGGTTAGCAGCGGTGTATCCCCTCAGTCCCCGAGTAGTGGTGGGCGGCACCCTGGACGTGATTACCGGGGATGAAGAGATTACCGACCTGGGGGATGAAGGGGTTGATATTAATGAACTCTATGTAACTGTGGCTCCTGAGAGCGTGCCTAACCTTCGTTTTACAGTGGGTCAGGTAGATCTCACGTCCTACTTCGATCGCAACAGCTTTGCGAAGGATGGAGCGAGCCAGTTTTTTAACGACATCTTTCAGACTAATCCGGCGTTAGCTGCGGCCAACATCGACTCGCGTCCTGGGGTTGTGGTGAACTGGAGCCTCAATGACAACCTGGAAGCACGAGTTGCAGGGTTCTCTTCCGGTGAAAGTATTGGAGATTTTCAACTGGATGGCTTTGCGGGAGAACTGGGCTTTCGGGTGGGGAACGCCATTTTGCGAGGCACCTATGTCTCCTCGCGTGACACTGATATTTCCGGTGATGCCGATTCTGATCGCCTGGAAGCTTACGGCCTGAACGCAGAGACGTTTATCCCCGACCTTAACCTGGGATTGTTTGCGCGCTACGGCCAACTCAATAGCCTGGGAGATGATTTTGAGGCCGATACCTATAGCTTTGGTTTCAGCTTCCTGGATCTACTGATGCAGAACGATCGCCTGGGAGTGGCCTATGGTCGCAACCTCTCGGATGAGGTGAACCGCGATCGCAATAATCCCGTGCCGGATGCCCTGGAGCTTTTCTACGACTTCCCGGTCTTACCCAATTTGCGACTAGGATTTACCCTGCAACAGATTGATGATTTCTCAGAAACTATTGCAGGGTTGCGGGTTCGCACGGATTTTGACATTACACCCAGATCAAGGTAGGCAGAGCATGATGCAAGCTTATAAAGGGGTTCCAACCCTGATGGGCGTGGCCATAGCCAGCATCATCGTCGGTTCACCCATCGTCGGGCTGGCTCAGGCAAGCCCAGACCTGACTATCGCTCAGACCACCCCGATCCCCGCAGCCCTTCAGCGAGCTTACGGTTTGCTAGGACGGGGATTGGTCGATCAGGCAATTAGCGAGTTTGAGCGCTATCTGCGGCAAAACTCCGAATCTTTGGAAGGACAGTTGGGGGTGGCGATCGCCTATCGCCGGGCCGGCCGTGATGCGGATGCGTTGCAAGCTTACGAGCGCGTATTGCAACTAGACCCCGGCAATACGCTGGCCCTCTCCAGTATTGGGTTATTGGGCGAGTACCGCCCCGAGTGGCAGGCCCGAGGCATTGAAGCCCTGACAACCCTATTGCAACGGGAGCCAAATAATACAGAAGCTCGCGCTCAGCGGGCCAAGCTGTACTTTTACCAGGGGCGATTAGCCGAGGCGATCGCTGATTACGATCGAGTCATCGCCCAAAACCCTGATCCAGCCGTTCTCAGCACAGCGGCAGAAGTTTACACCTATGGCGGTGATCCGGCCCGTGGCCTGGAGTTATTTAATCGCCTGCGAGCCCAGGGAGCTACGCTTTCCCCCAGTAGCACACTTGCCTATGCGGTGGCCCTGCGAGAAACAGGCGATCCGGCTCAGGCAGCGGCCCTGCTAGATGCCCAACTGCGCCGCTCCCAACGGTTAGATGAGAATGCAATTCGACTACGCTCGGCATTGGCGATCGCCTACGCCGACCTGGGGCAATTAGCTCAGGCGGAAGCCACCGTTGCTCCCCTGCGAGGGCGGCAGGATGCCCGATTGGATTTAGCTCGGGCGCTCAATAGTATGGCTGCATTGCAACCGGGCTACCAGGCGGAGGTGGCGGCGCTCTATCGGCAGGTGTTGACGGAAGCACCGACGGTGGACACGGCGATCGCCCGAGAAGCTGCCGATGTCCTGAGCGGCATCCCTTCAGAACGGTTGTTGGCTTTGCAGCTTTACGAGCAACTGGTCTTACAACAGCCCAACGACTATGGTTTGCAGATCCGTCGATTGGTGCTGGCGACCCAGGCGGGGCGATTGTCTCGTTCGGCTCTGGCTCAGCAGTTGCAGCAGACATTTCCAACCTTG
Source organism: Leptolyngbya sp. FACHB-8 (assembly GCF_014695575.1). Classification (GTDB taxonomy): domain Bacteria; phylum Cyanobacteriota; class Cyanobacteriia; order Elainellales; family Elainellaceae; genus Vacuolonema. Next base: position 57,162 of record NZ_JACJOO010000008.1, read on the forward strand.
CCAGGAGAAGCAGGGCAGTTGCGAGCGATCGCCCAGGCTCTCGTCCTTCTCGATCCACCCGATCCCCAATTGCTGCCGTTATTTGAGGCACTCCAGGGGGCAGGGGTGAATGAACCCCTGCTGACCTTCCGCATGGCCCAAATGCGCATTCAGACGAATGACTTGGCAGGAGCAAGAGCCCTGTTGGCGTCCTACTCTGCGACACCTGCTGGAAGCCGGAACATGAACGGCATCTTACTCCTGATGGCCGCCATCGATCAGAAGGAGGGCAACCTAGAGGCAGCGGCCCAACGCTATACCAGCCTGCTGACCAGCGGCATTACTGACCCTGCTGCAATTGATGGAGCGTTGCAAGGACTGGCCGGCATCCGGCAACAACAGGGGCGAGTGGGGGAAGCCCTGGCTATTTATGACCAACTGGTAGCCCGTAATCCTCAAGATTTCAACCGGCAATTGGGACGGGCCAGCCTCGCTTACCAGGCCAATCTGATCTCTGAAGCTCAGGCGACAGCGTATCTTACAGCCTGGTTGCAAACGCCGAATGCTGAGGTATCGCCGGAGTTGGTGAGCCTGGTCAGTATTCTGCCTCCCAATCCTCAGCAGGAGAACCTGTATCGGCAGCTTTTAGCTGCTAACCCAACGGATACGGGGCTACAGCTACGGTTGGCCCAGGTGATTGCACTGCGTAACCCAGCCGAGGCAGAAGCGCTCATCCGCCAGTTGATTGCCCAGGACCCCGATAACCTGGGGGGTTACTTTGTGCAGGGGCAACTGGCTCAGCAGTTAGGAAACCTAACCCTGGCCAGTGAAACCTACGAGGGGATTTTGGCTCGAGATCCCAATAATGCCGATGCCCTATCGGCTCTCGCTGGGGTGCGATTCCAGCAGCGGCAATTTCAGGAGGCCGAGCGGCTTTATAGCGAAGTTCTCGACCTCAATCCCCAAAACATGACAGCCCGCACGGCTCGCATTCAACTACAGGCTGCCCAGGGGCGGCCCATGGAAGCACGGCAACAACTGCAAGGGTTGCAGCAAGAACAGGCAGCTACCGGAAGTGTCAATCCGGCCCTTGCCGCAGAAGTTCAGCGGATTGAGGAAGGCATGTTGCAACAACGGGGATTTCAACCCCCGTGGGAGCGGTATTAGAAGGCGGAGGGCGATCGCCTCTCTACTTATTCGACGCCCCTAGCAAGCTGTTTTCTAACTGGCTCTCCTTATAAATGATTCAGAAGGGCTGCTATAGCCCTTCTGCCGAAAAACACGACTTAAATTCGTACAGCAACATCAAGATTAGCTAACAGAAAATACCACCCTTCAACACCCATTGTGGAGATATTGCAAATCTCCTACTTTCGGCTACCCCTGAATATGTCTTTAGGAGGATACAAAGTGAAAAGTAGTTATTTTTTGAAAAATTCCATGCTTTTTGTCATATCAATCTCTAAAAGTAGAAGGCCAGATTGAGCTATGGCTTCAGTCGGCAAAATTTTCTCTATTCCTTGTCTAGCAAGGATCACAGATCTTAATTTAGATTTTATCCATTTGTAGTTTTATTGAATAAACTACTAGGAAATAAGCCTTTTGGTTGATAGACAGCTTTAAAAGCTATCTATACGAGTTATCCATATTGAGCGGATTTAATGTTTCGTTGGAATTACCTAACGTTTTCATTAAGAGATTACAAAGTAGGCCTCAAACATCTTCTTTAGATCCAAAAATCCGCAATTATAACCATGAGCAGGTCGGGTTAATTTGTTCCATGCCGAAATCATTTGGATGGTCGAGCATCGCCCGCACATTCTGGGCGTTTCATAAACCGAATTCCCCCATGAGGCTGACCCTTTCGTTGATGGGCTGGTCACTGATTGGCGTGATGGGTTGGGGCTTAACAGGATGCGTCAACGTCCAGGATCAGGCAAAAGCTTCTAATACCACACCCCCACCAGAAACCAGTACAGCGTCGGCCTCACCCACATCGAATGGTGCAGCATTGTCCGCAGAACCCTGGTTGGCCGGGTTATCTGACGCGGACCAGACCATTTTGAAAGAGAGCTGGCAAGCCTACAAACAACGGTTCATCCAGAACGATGGCCGCGTGATTGATTGGGAGAGCCAGAGCCGCACCGTTTCTGAAGGGCAAGCCTACGCCATGCTCCGAGCCGTGTGGATGGATGACCCCGAAACTTTTGAGAAAACCCTTGCCTGGGCCGAGAGCAACCTGCAACGGTGGCAGGGCGATCGCCAGGTAGATTCACTCTGGGCCTGGAAGTGGGGCCAGAAGCCGGATCAGAGCTGGGGCACGATTGATGCCAATTTTGCCAGCGATGCCGATGTGGATGCGATCGCCGCCCTCATCCTCGCCTCCCGCCGTTGGAATCAGCCCGAATACCTAACGCTGGCCCGTACCAAACTCAAGGATCTGTGGCAACAAGCCGTCATTGACGAAAGCAATACTCTCTACCTGCTTCCCGGCCCGGCACAGGCGTTCCGCCCCCAACCCGACGAGGTTCTCCTCAACCCCTCCTACTTGTTTCCCTCAGCATTTCGGCTGTTTGCCCAGGTGGATGACACCCATGATTGGATGCGGCTCGTGGAGGACAGCTATGGCTTGTTAGAAAATGCTGCCACGCTCTCGAATGTCGGGTTGCCCAGCGACTGGGTTCGGGTCAACCTTCGCACCCAAAGTGTTCAACCGGTCCTCAATCAGGAGTCGTTGTCCTCTCAGTATGGGTTTGATGCCTACCGGGTCTGGTGGCGGGTCACGTTAGACGCCCAGTGGTTTAAGGAGGAGCGGGCGATCGCATTTCTACGCCAGAGCCTTGACCATCCCAAATCCTTATGGAAGGCAGAGCAGCAAATTCCCGCTCGCATTGATCTAGCCGGAAAACCCCTAGTGCCCTACGAGGCAACCGCCCAGTACGCCATGCTCTACGCAGCGTTCCAGGTGGTGGACCCGGCGATCGCCGCTGAACTCCACCCCAAACTTCTATCCACTTACCAAAATGGCATCTGGGATAACCCCAATGCTTATTACGTGCAAAACCTCGCCTGGTTTGGTTTATCCACGCCGGTGCTGGTGCCGGACACGCTCCTGCAGGCCCGGCCCACACCTTAACGACAACGTTGTATCCCTGGTCGTATCGGGGCTTTCCGGTCACCCTTTTGTCCTACAGAGTTTCTATGTCTCACCCACGTCGGTCAACTTCTAACCCGTTCACCCGATTGTGCCATTGGCCCCGATGGCGGCGTTTTTTAGTGGTATCACTCAGCGGATGTCTGGGGATTTTGCTGCTTCAGGGCTTGCCCTCCCTGGCCCAATCCACTGATGCTCCTATCCGGCAGCAAGAAAACCAGGTGATTGAGCAATTTGCTCCAGTTCCCGTCCAAACCCCAAAGCCTGCGAGTCGACCTGTTTACCGTCCTCGTCCGGCAGCGGCACCCCGCCGTGAGCGTCCTGCAACTGCGGAGTCTGCACCTCGCTCGCCCCGCACCCAGCCTGCTTCCCGTCCCTCCCGTTCCTCCCGTCCCTCTAATCGCCCTGCGGTGACTGCTACCGAGGCCCCATCGAGTTCGTCGGCTCCCGCCGAGGAGCCCACCCTCAACCAATACATTCTGGAATTTAACCGCAGCCCAGTCGTGGGAAATCGCTTTCGGTTAGAAGGACGGATGAACGAGGCCCGCCTTGGGTTTACCCGACCGACGAGTTGGAAAGTGCGATCGGCTAAGGCCATGATTCGGTTTCAACACTCGCCGCAGTTGTTGAGCGATCGCTCCTCCATGACGGTGCGGGTGAATGGCACTAGCGTCGGCACCATTCCCCTCAATCGCAAGGGCTCTGAAATTGGGCAGGCATTGTTCAACATTCCACCCAACCTGATTCAGAATTTCAACGAAATCTCCATGCTGGTGCAACAGACCGATTCCGCTGAGTGCCCCGCCCTGAATGACCCGGATTTGTGGACGGAGATTTTGCCCGATTCTAAACTAATCTTCAGCTTTGAATCTCAGGATGTTCCCCTGGATTTTGCCCGCTATCCCTATCCTCTCCTCGATCCACTGGGGTTAGATCCTGAGCAACTGGCCTACCTCCAACCGGCCCAGATGACCGATGCCTGGTTGACGGCAGTGGCCCGCATGCAAGCCTCCTTTGGGCGGCAAGAACGGTTCCGTCCTATCCAAACTCGCCTGATTCAATCAGTTGATGATCTGCGTTCAAATGAACGGCTGATCGTGCTGGGCACCCCAGCAGAGCAACCCGTTCTCAGCACCCTGTCTCTACCACTCCCGGTAAAAGATGGGCAATTGGTCGATGCCAATAAGTCCCCCCTGGGAGGAGATACAGGAGTTTTGATGTTGGCCACCACTCGGGATGGCGATGCGCCAGTGTTGGTAGCAACGGCGAATACGGCAGCCGGGGTCGATAAAGCGGTGCAGTTTCTGGTGCAACCCGATCGCCAACTCAGCGCCGGACAGCTCATTACAGTAAGCCAGACGAGCAAGGCAGAATCGCCTGCGCCCCGGCAGTGGCCCCGTTATCTGCCCAGCGATCGCAATTCGTTCACCCTGGCTGATTTACAACGGGGAGATGGCAGCTCCTATCAGGACATGACGGTACGGGGTGCTTTGCCACCTGCGATCGCTATCGACTTTCGCCCCCTGCCCGATGAGAAGCTCCTACCCGGTAGCTCCCTGATATTGGACTATAGCTACAGCCCTCAGATCAATCCCCGAGGAGCTTCAGTGGAGGTGCGGTTGGATGATGTGGCGATCGCCGGAAAGCAGCTAACCTCCGTCAAGGGAGGACACGATCGTCTACGTGTGGAATTACCCGCTGACCTGATTACGCCCACCTCAAAGCTGACGGTGCAGTTCATTCTGCCCCCCCTTCAGGGCAGCACCTGTACTCAGAGCATTGATAACCAGATGTGGGCGACGGTCTACGCGGACAGCACTCGGTTTAAGGTAAAACGCGAACAGGTGGTGAATTTGCCTGACCTGAAGCTGCTGCAAGCGGGCTTTCCCCTGACCGCTCCTCAGGATCTATCCGCGACGGCAATTGTTTTACCCAACGAACCCACCGGAGGGGATTTGCTCACCCTGGTGCAGGTAGCCGAGCGCCTGGGCCGCCTGAGCGACTCTGACGCCATCCAACTGGCCGTACATCGGCAGAATAGCTTGCCGCAGGAAGCCCGAGACCAGAAGAATTTGGTGGGCATTGGCGTGCGCGATCGCTTCCCCCTCCCCGACGTGTTCGCCAGCAATGGGTTTACCCTGGGCAACTTCTTCGCTCGACAGCAAGATCAGACCCAGATTCAAACCCTGCCTGATGGAGAAGGAGTGGTGCGATCAGTGGTGTCACCCTGGAACTCTCATCGCGTTCTGTTGGGGCTTACAGCTCAAAGTGATGCCGGGTTAAGTGAAGTGCGCGACCTCTTCCGCAACGACTCCCTCTTCTTCCAGTTGGAGGGAGATACGGCTCTGGTGAGCAGTAACACTGATAACCCAGCTCCCTATGATGCCAATGCTTACACCGTAAAGTTCTTGCAATCCGTGCCCCAAGTGCAGATTGGACGGCGATCGCCCCTACGCGTGGCCTCCCAGTTTTTGCAAGACCACTGGCTGGCCCTACCCGTTGGAATTTTCTGCTCGGCACTGCTGCTGTTTGGTGCATCGCAGTTTTATCTGAACCAGTTCAATCGTTCCGGAGATGAGTGATGACTTCCCGTGCAACCCCTGGACAACGCCACTGGTTAGTCCGTCTGCTCCGGAGCCTGCCTGACGGGTTTGAGCGACGATTCCAGCGGCAACAATGGCCCCTGTTAGCACTCATCGGTGCTGTCATCCTGGTGTCCATTCCGCTCATTGTGACGCCCCTCCCCTTCTGGCCGCAGTTCTGGATTGCCGTCCTGCTGATTGGTTTGGGCTGGTTCATTGTGCACCTGGAAGGGTATCAGGATTCGCCCCGTACCAGCGAGTACCTGCACCTATTTCTGGTGTGGCTCAGCATCGTTACAACCCTGCGCTATTTTTACTACCGCACCTTCAACACCCTCAACTTTGATGGGGCTGTTAATACCTTTTTCAGTTTGTTGCTGTACGGTGCGGAGTTATATGCGGTTGTCACATTGATTCTGGCTTATTTCCAGACCGTTAAACTGAAGCACCGAACCCCTATTCCCCTGGATACAATTCCCCAGGCCCAGTGGCCCAACGTGGATATTTACATCCCCACTTACAACGAGGATGTTGAGATTGTTCGTAAGACGGCTCTGGCGGCAATGGCTGTTGATTATCCCAGCCAACGCAAGCGGGTGTATGTGCTGGATGATGGGCGTAAGTTCCCCGATCGCCGCAAACTGCTCCAGGAGATGTGTGACCAGGTGGGTTGCACGATGCTGGTGCGGGACAACAACGATCACGCTAAAGCGGGAAACATCAACACCGCCATGCGGCGCACTGGGGGTGATCTGATTCTGATTCTGGATTGTGATCACATTCCTACCCGCGACATTCTGCAAAACACAGTCGGTTTTTTCCAGGACCCTAAGGTCTTTATGGTGCAGACGCCCCACTGGTTTTTCAACCCTGACCCATTTGAGCGCAACCTGCTGACCGAGGGGCGAGTGCCGGTGGGTAATGAGCTGTTCTACAAGGTGTTGCAAAAGGGAAATGACTTTTGGAATGCTGCTTTCTTTTGCGGTTCGGCGGCCGTGATTCGCAAAGCCCATTTGCTCAAGGTAGGCGGCATTGCGGTGGAAACAGTAACGGAGGACTGCCACACGTCCCTGCGACTGCACTCCCTGGGGTACAAGTCGGTTTACTACGACAAAATTATGGTGGCGGGGTTAGCGCCCGAAAAGTTCTCCTCCTATGTGGGCCAGCAGGTGCGTTGGGCACGTGGTATGGCGCAAATTCTGCGGTTAGAAAATCCCATGTTTAACCGCAAGTTGAAACTATCCTTACCTCAGCGCATTTGTTATCTATCAGCCACGACCCACTTCTTCTTTGGGTTTCCTCGGTTGATGTATGCGATCGCCCCCGTCCTTTTCCTGCTGTTTGGGGTTAACTCTATTCGGGGTTTGGGGGTCGTTACCCTGGCCTATGCCTTGCCCCACATTTTGTTGGCCATGAATGCGAACTACATCACCTATAAAACCGTTCGCTTTTCCTTCTGGAATGAGATCTTTGAATACGCCATGGCGTTTCAGGATGGCATTGTCACATTCATGGCCTTGATCAATCCGAAGCTTGGCAACTTTAATGTGACCGATAAGGGGCAAGTGGTTGCCAAGCGTTCCTTTGACTGGGAATCGGCAAAGCCTTCGGTGATTGTGGCCATTCTGATTGGCCTGTCGTTGATGGCAGTGCCCTTCTGGTTGATCCTACGGCCACAGGAAACTCAGGCTGCCATTATTAACGCGAGCTGGAGTGTGTTCAATCTGTTGTTACTATCAGCCGCAATTCTGGTGGCCCTTGAGCAGCCGCAGTTACGGCGATCGCACCGACTGGATCGCAAGTTAGAAGCCGTGATCTACGGTAACCGTCAGACCTGGCATGGCCGCACGATTGATGTGAGTGAGACGGGAGCTAGAATCCAGCTCACCACCTGGCCCAATCTACCCGATGAAGTGGAGCTAGAGTTAATTGGTGATTACGGGGCTCGTGCCTTCGTCAATGCCCGTGTCATGCGCGTCACTCCCCAGGATGAGGATCATGTGGTGGTGTCAATGGATTTTGTTGACCTCTCCCAGGCCCAGTCCGATGCCCTGGTACTGGTGCTGTACTCCGATGTGAAGCAGTGGTATTCCCAGTACCGCCAGGAAATCGATCGCCCCTTTGCAGCTCTGGCATTTCTCGCTTCTGGACTGCCTCGGGCCTTCAAAGACCCAAAACCTGCTAAGAATGTGGAGATTCGCAAACAAATTCGGGCAGCAGCGCAAGTGTATTGGGAGGGTCATTTTTACTCGGCCATTGCGACTGAAATCAACACGCGTAACCTGCGTCTGCATTTACCGTCGTTTCCCAACATTCCACCGGAACAGCTTCAACAAGTTCCTGTTGTTGGATTGCTTCTCTCACAGTATGAAGATGAGCCAACCCCCACTCGACTACTGGCAGAAATCAAGCGGGTGAAACCTCAGCCCGAGTCCGACCACACTGATGGAAGCTCCGCTCTACTGCTGGATATTACCTTTCCAAAAGCTCTCGACCCCAAACAGGGCAAGCGTATTCGGGAGTTAATTAACTCCCTGGAATAGGAGTGTTTTTCTTCAAAGCGTTTATTGTTAAAAAGCCTCGCTCCGCGAGGCTTTTTAACAATAAACTGTCCTATTCCTGGAAAATGCGATCGCCCTTCGTAGACGGATGGCGGAACCACCAAAATGTTGTTTCCCAACAAAAGAATGACACACCTGCATATTGTGATTGACGCACGTGATCAACCTGTTGGCGAATCTGCTCCAATGATTGGGGGGAAAGGAACGGACCTGTGTAAATTCCAATAGCGACTGGAATTTGCGATCGCACTTGGCGCAGTCGAGCATTGGATAATTCATTGGCAAATGCGGATGATTCTGACCGATAGACTTGCACCACAACTTCATCCAGCAAGCCGAGATCAATCCAGCGAGACCAGTCTTGCAAATAATTTTCATAGGCAAAATCTGGCAGATTGGGGGAGAGCGAGACAACGGCATCCGGACGAACTGCTCTGACAGCCTGAGCGATTTTTGTCATCAATGCTGTCACATGTGCAGCTCGCCAGGCCACCCACTCAGCATCGCGTGCGTCTGTGGGTGGAGCCTGCCCCTGGTGGTCAGCCTGGTAACGTTTGACAGTATAGGCATCGTAGCCAAAGGCAATGGGCATGGCAAAATGATCGTCAAGCTGAATGCCATCAATCGGATAACGTTTGGCAACATCCACAATTAAATCGGTTAGAAACTGCTGCACTTCAGGATGAGCAGGATTGAACCAGGATTGACCATTCACCTCATCCTGCTGTTTTCCATCCCGAGTGCTGCTCAACCAGTCAGGATGTGCGATCGCGATCGCAGACTGTGGCGGAATCATCAGCCCATATTCAAACCAGGGAATTAGTCGCACATGCTGTCGATGGGCTTGCCTGAGGAGACTTGAAAGCGGGTCGGGACGAGGCAGCTTTTGCCACAGTCGATCTGTGTTACTGGCACGTTGAACGATCGCACTGGGATGCAGGGTTGCACCGCTGTTCCAGACGGAGGGATAGAGGGTGTTGAGATCCTGCTTGGCAAGATTGGCGATCGCATCATCCAGCCGAGTTGTGTAGTACATCAATGCCGCACCGATGTCGGTCATCCAAACACCCCGAAGCTCGGTCGAGGCTCCGGCGCTATGCCGTACAGTTGGAGCTTGCCATAAGGTTAATACGAGGGCGAGCGAGCAAAGCAGGAGCAGAAAAGACGAACACCACGGCAGACGCGATCGCTGTATAGATTTTGACGGATGATTAACGGGCATCTTGAATCCACTCACTCAAATCTACTGATTGACTCTGATGTCTGGTTATCAGTCGGATTTGAGGAGAAATGTGAGCGATCGTGACATTGGTAAGCGGCAACAGATAAAATCTCACTCCATCATCTCTCATCCTTTCGGATCTGGGTTATGGCCTTATGCAAACCTCAGTTCGGGATAAGCTGAAGTGCTCATTTTGGCGTGCGCTTTGCGCACGCCAAAATGAGCGTTTTCGAGTGCCGCGCGTTGCGCGGCACTCGAAAACGCCCTTAACCCGAACTCAGGTTATGCAACTTGAATAGGGTAGTTCATTTTTGAGAAGCCGCTCGGAGAGCGACTTCTCAAAAATGAAGAACACAACTCAGAACCGCCAACAGTTTTGAACGGCCGAGTCTTACATCTGCGTTTTGTTGCAATCCACCCCTTTCAAGAGCTATTCACTCTTTCAAGTTGACCTTGACCTTTCCTGCCACTTCCCCATTCTGAAACCAAACTAAAGCATGGGAACCACTATCATTTCGCCACTGATATATCTGTAAATTCGCCATGCCTGGGCCCTTTGGATGGCGCTTCTCAAGTTCTACCCCAGGATGCTGAACGATCGCCTGCACCTGGCTGATTGTCATCTCGGGTTGAATGCGATTGTACTCATCCAGAGTAATCACCGGAGACGTGGTCGGGTGCAAGAGCATACGTGCAATGGCAACAATTGGCAGAATTGCAAGTTTAATGAGAGCCACTCCATAGAACAGCCTTTTAGAGGGGTATACAGCACGAAAAGACGGGTCATCGTCGCTGTTCATGGCTTAAAGATTACTGACTTAAACAGTATTTACCTCATATAGGCACAGATCTATGGATTGCATAGACGAACTTAACATTATTCCTTAAGAGTGATTACAATACCCTAATGATTTGCTGTCTCCTTTCATAAAAGGCTACAGCGTCTAATCTTCTGGTTTGTGCCTACCCATAAGACGTGTCTTTTTGGGGCGATCGCTCTAGCATTAACCCCCCTATCAGGGGATGGTATAATTGCCTAGTTCAATTTAAGATGTATACGCAGCCTACGTAGGCTTTTGTTCCCTAACAAGTGCTTAGAGTTTAGTCCCTTTGTTACATTTTGTAGGAGACGGACTTGTGGAAGACCTGACGTGGCTGATTGTTTTATCTCCAGCACGACGAAAATCAGTTGGATTCGTTGACTACTACCTGGACTTCAAAGCACTTCCTCGCCTGCCTCATGATGACGCCTATATGGGCGGATGGAATGAGGCTAAGGAAATGGGTGCCAAATCCAAAAGCATTCAGGATAGTAAACCAATACTGACAGGGATGTAATTTGGAAGATAGATAAGCTTTTTCCTGTTAGCTATTGATTTCATTCTTTTCGGCTAGGAAGTTGAGAACTCCATCCAGCGACTTGTAGGCAATACAGGATCGGTCTTCAATGCGGATCAGGACATAGTGTGTTCCCTCCTGTTCCTCAACACTTCCAAGGAAATATCCAAGCTTGTAGGCCAACATAGAAGCGTACCCCATCAAGGTAATCATTGATCCTGTTCCTTCTGGTAATGCCTCACAACCCACTATGGAAACCCATAACGAGTTGGGAGGTGGATGTTATCAGAACTAGAGCCGGTTTGGAAGGGTTATTTTTTCGTCTATAAACCGCACGAAAGAACAACCCTTCCAGACATTGAAACATGTCATAGTACATATCCCAGAGGCTGTTTGAAGTCCGCGAAGGATTAATTTTCCAAACAGCCTCTCACGATAAGTACTATGACCCACAAGAAATTATCAGGTATCCAGGTAGTTACCGTTCTCAGCAAGTCCACGTAACCCGGTTGATCATGACTGTGAATCTGCTGGTATTTCTGCTGTCGAGTAACACCGACGGCAGTGGGAAATACAGATTTCTAGATTCTATGTAATCTTAGCTAGGGATAAGCGTTTTCGAGTGTTGCGCGTTGTGCGGCATTCGAAAACGTTCATGACCAAACTCAGGTTATACAGGCAGGTGTAATAACAAGTAAAGTTAAATGCTCATGACAAAAAGTGTCGTGGCGCTTTGCACCACGACACTTTTTGTCATAAGCATTTAACCCGATATGATATAACCCGCTATGCATTGGGAAGTCAGTGGTTACAATTAGCATAAGACCCAAAGGGCTATGCCATCCACAAAGCGAGCGGCACAGCCCTTTGGGTCTTATGCTTAATTAGGTTGGGCTACTGATTAGATAAATTATGAATGAACTTTGGTTCACTTTAGAACATTGGTTAAGTCAGCACTTCCCTGAAGTACTTGCAGATCTCAACCCTGGATGCTCGGATGAAGAGCTTGATGAATTAGAGCGTTGGTTAAACTGCAGCTTACCAGAAGACTTTAGAGCTTTTTATAAACGGCATAACGGTCAAATCGGAGAAGCTCCGGGATTGTTTTTGGGATTGCCGTTTTTGAGCACGGATGCACTTTACGGTGAATGGTGTACGTGGCAAGGTCTTGCTGAGGATTTTGCGAAAGAAGCTGAGGATTTTAATGAGGAAAGCCGTGCCACAAAGATTACTGGGGAATCTTACCCACATGATGCCATCAAACCCATATACATTAACCTTAGATGGATTCCTTTTTCCCATGATGGATCAGGCAATCATTTGGGCATAGATTTAGACCCTGGCGTTGCAGGAGTAAGAGGACAAGTTATTAATTTTGGGCCTGATGAAAATAATAAATTTGTAATAGCGTCTTCCTTAACAGACTTTGTTACTTGGATAATCACTCAGTACCAAATGGAGAATTATCAGAAAAGTGAGCATTCATTAAACCTTAAGGAACCTCCAAATACACACTTCTTGGATGCAGTACCATCTCTGTTTGGTAGAAGCCGAGGCTCTCTATTGTAATAGCTGCCATGACTAAAAGTGTAAGAATGCCATAACGTATATAAAGAAACCAGAAGATAAGACGTTAGATGATTAACGGACTATTGAGCGAATAAGGTAGTAATGTTGCCGCGAAATGGTGATGCTGTACAGGGAGCCTGATTATCGCAGAGAATCTTGGCCTCAAAGGCGCGATCATCTATCCACCGAAACGTACTCAAATCGGCACTAGCAGACGTCTGCTCAAACATCTTCGATTCTCTACTCTCCAAATCGAGGGCGACAAAAAAGGTAATACCTTCTGTAGATTCTGCAAACACAGCGTAGCGTTCGTCTGCAGTCCATTGCACCCATTCTTGACCACCATATTTTGCAATGCCGATTTTCTCAGCCGATTCTAATTGGCGATCGACTAGAAACACTGCCCAACACAGCCCTGATTCATTCGTCGTGCCTTCGCACGCTTTAATTACGTTAAATCTGCCAGATGGAGATGGGTCAGAAATAATGAGCCGCTGAGCATACATCACATCCCCATCGCTTACATAGGTCACTGGAATTTCTGTAAGCAAAACCTTACCCTGAAACGACAAGCTTCCATCTATGGTGAAGGTCAACCCCTGTACGGAGTCGCCTTTCAAAATTGCTGTCCATTGCTGTACCTCTGGCATGCCACTTGAGGATGGGGCCGCTGCTGAGGATGAAGGGTTGACCGTCGGTACAGGAGTCGGTGTAGTGGTTGCAGAGGGGGATCGTGGGTTGATAGTATTACATCCGGCGATCGCACTACTCATCACCCAAAAACCAATAGCAGCGGTAATGAGTCGCTGTTTACTGCCATTAAGCTTCATTTTGAGTGCCTCAGCATTTATAAATAATCAGTATCACTATCGTGAGTTGATACTCTTGGTAAAAGTCACTTCAGGTCTAAAGCTGTATTCTCCAGCTTAACGACATAATTCGAGATATATGAACTGTGTAGAAAAATGATTCTATTTTGAGAAACCCTCAATTTCTTCTGTATCTCAACTTTGGACTAAATTGGGTTTCGTTTCACTGAAAAGCTTACTAGGCAAGCTTTTCAGCGAAGCGAAACCCGAAACCTGCCGTGCAGCGAAACGTGCTCACAGAGCACGTTTCGCTGCACGGCAGACAGAATTAGTCCAAACTCTAGTCTGTATATGAGCGAATGGAGGGCGATCGCCCTCCACTCGCCCTCAAGAAGCTTGATCCAAGCTCCTATAAAGGCAAAGATTATCTCCTAATCATCAACAGTTTCCTGCGCTTATGACACGTTATTTCTTCATTGCGAATCGACGAAGAAATAACGGTTCTCGGTTTTGGTGCAAGATACAAGTAAACTTGAATAGCACTAACATAAGCCCAAACCTGGGCCAGAGAAAGACCGGGATCTGCTTCAAAACCCCGGCAAAGCGAAGCAATCTAACGCATCCTATGCAAGGTCTCCTTACCGAGGGGGGTCTGGGGAACGGACAGTCGTCTCTCCAGCCGGGGGTTGGGGGGCGACGTGCCCCCAAGCCAGGCTTAGGCAAGCATCCCAGCTTATTTCAGTACTACTCGAGTAAACTGACATCTTGCACCTTTCTAAAACCAAACCCTGGAAGTCCTATTTTTCGTGCGCTTCGTGCACGAAAAATAGGACTTCCAGGGTTTGGTACAAGATCTGAACAAAGTTACTTGACTTAGAGTGCACTCTAAGTTCTAAGGTAGGGTTAACCTTTTGAAGGTGAATCCCATGCAGACCCTAACGATTCAACAGGTTGCGCAGCAGACCGGGTTGTCAGTTCATACGTTGCGTTATTACGAGCGCAATGGATTACTGGAGCCTGTCAACCGAGCCAGTAGTGGACATCGTCGTTATTCAGCGGAGGATATTTCTCGGATTGAGTTTTTGACCCGCCTTCGAACTACAGGAATGTCGATTCGGCAAATGCAAGAGTTTACTCAATTGTTCCGAGAGCGACCGGAGGCGATCGCTGAACGTCGCGCTATTTTGGAAACCCATGAGCAACAGGTGCAAGCTCATATTCAAGAACTGGAGCGCAATCTGGAAGCCATTCGTTGGAAGATTCAGTATTACAAGGGATTGGAAGAGCAACAACAAATTGATGCTACCCATGCTTCTTCGAAAGTAACGACCAATGATGATTTAGTTCGGGTTGATGTAGTAACCAAGAGTGGTGTAGTGGGCGATCGCTATTCCACACCACTTATGAGCAACGTTAATCACTAAACCAACACTAATTTAAGGAGCAAACTATGAAAAAGCGTGCATTAGGAAACCAGGGATTAACAGTTTCGGAATTGGGTCTGGGGTGTATGGGAATGTCTGAATTTTATAGTGGTCGTGATGAAGAGGAAGCGATCGCCACGCTTCACCATGCCCTTGACCTGGGTGTAACCTTTCTCGATACGGCTGACATGTACGGGCCTTTCACTAATGAGCAACTGGTGGGAAAAGCCATAAAAGATCGGCGAGAGCAGGTCATTCTCGCTACGAAGTTTGGCAATGTGCGAACAGAGGATGGTGGTTGGGGTGGAATTAATGGCAGGCCCGAGTATGTACGGCAAGCTTGTGATGCATCGCTAAAACGCCTGGGTGTTGAGACGATTGACCTTTATTATCAACATCGCGTTGACCCAACAGTACCAATTGAGGAAACAGTGGGAGAGATGGCTGAACTCGTACAACAGGGCAAAGTTCGCTATCTGGGGCTTTCGGAAGCGGCTCCAGCAACTATCCGGCGAGCTCATGCTGTGCATCCCATCAGTGCGCTGCAGACGGAGTATTCCCTGTGGAGCCGCGATCCAGAGGATGAAATTCTGCCAACGGTGCGTGAGTTAGGTATCGGGTTTGTGCCTTACAGTCCCTTAGGACGAGGATTTCTTTCGGGAGCTATCACAAAACCAGAGGACTTGGCGGCTGACGACTACCGTCGCAATTCACCGCGCTTTCAAGGAGAGAATTTTTACAAGAATCTGCAATTGGTAGAACAGGTGAAGGCGATCGCTCAGGAAAAGGGCGCTACTTCTAGCCAACTAGCATTGGCATGGCTTATGGCGCAGGGAAATGATATTGTTCCCATCCCTGGGACGAAACGTCGTCAGTATTTGGAGGAGAATGTGGCTGCCACAGGAATTGTATTGACAGCAGATGATTTAGAGCGCATTAATGCAGTAGCACCGAAGGGAGTTACGGCAGGCGATCGCTATTCAGATATGTCTACCGTTAATCGTTAATAATCGGTCAACCTTTTCGAGGAACCCTTAGTTCCTCGAAAAGCCTTTAAAGCGGTTTCATTGGATACTGATAAAACTCAATATGCAGAAACGTAAGTAGGTACTCTTGTTGTGCGTTGTGTGCAAAGCAAAGCACATATAACAAGAATGCATGAAATATAGTGAACTTGCATAAGTTCTAAGTAAGTTGAACTACTTATTATCTATTTATCTATTTATGATTGGTGCGCTCTATTGCCTATCAAATTAAGGTTCTGCTTAAGAAGTTGTGTTAGGCTGCAGCAACATAATACTGAAGCGATCGCGAGATTACTCACCTATCCACGATGAAAAGGAAACCACACCTATAGCAAGGGTCTGTTCACCAAAGATCACAAATAAAACAACCTGTAGTTCTTTGTGAGAGCGGTGGATTTGTCACCCCTCTCACAAAAAGAATTACAGGTTATTAGATGTAGGGCCGTAAACTTAGGAGATTTCCAGATAAGAACTTCCCCATTATTTGGGAAAAAGGCGCGGCGAAGCCGCGCCTTTTTCCCAAATAATGGGGATATTGTTTCTCAGAAATCTCCTTACTACCTATCTCATGAGGAATTATCAATACTCGTGAATCATCCAGTTCATGGTTCAGCCGTATTGCTTGGAGGCTCAGGTGTGTTTTCTCGCGGCGGGGCTACATTTTCAGATCGAGGTGGTGCAGCGGGGCGAGCCGGTTCCGGGGCCGGACGGCTTCTCCGAGGAGTATCAGGGCGCGTAGTTGCGGGTGCAGGAGAACGGTTGAACCTAGGAGGAGATGGTCTTGTAGGCTGTGGTGCAGCAGGGCGAGCGGGCTCCGAGGCTGGGCGGTTCCTTGGTGCAGTAGGGCGAGCAGGCTCTGAGGCCGGGCGGTTTCTTGGAGAAGTATCAGGGCGCTCGGTTGTGGGGGCAGAGGCAGGAGAACGATCGACCGCAGGAGATGGTCTTGCAGGCCGGGTAGGTCTGGATGTAGGTGTGGGAGAGGTGTCGGGTCTGGGAGAAGGACGGGATTGGCTTGGCTCAGCCGGGGGCGCGTTGTTATCAGGAGAAGGTTCTGCTACTGGTGTAGTTGATTCGGTTGTCGTTTCTGAAGGACGCTCTACTGCTTCCCGCTCTGGACTGGGAGTTGCACCTGTTGGGGATGGCGCTACCGAAGGTTCGGATGTGGGTTGAACTTCTTCTGGGGCAGAACGCTCTGCCTGGACTGAGGGACTACGCGATGGTGAGGGGGATTCTGCAACCGTGGGTTCAGCCACAGTGATGCTGCGGCGATCGCCCCGTTCCCTGGCCCGGCGTGCTGCATCCGAGTTGGGTTGCACAAAGTCAATCTCCAGGGGATAGCTTTCGCCAGCCCGAGCGTTGTTTAAACGAACCCGCTCACGGGCCTGTTGTAATGCCGCGCGATCTAAGGCCGCATTACCCGTGGAGCGAGACAGAGTTACGGACACGACTCGTCCCTGTTCGTCGGTTTCCACAATAACCTGTGCTTGTCCTTCAGCACCGTCGGCTGCGTCTGGGTAATCGAAGTCACAGCCCCGACAAGTAATTTCACGGGAGCCCGAGGAAGGACGCTCATTATTTTCCTCTCTAGGCTCACCTAAGCCTGAGCCTGTACCTGTACCTGCACCCGTACCTGTACCTGTACCTGTACCTGTACCTGTACCTACACCCGTACCTGTACCTGTACCTGTACCCGTGCCTATCCCCGTCCCCGATGACGTTGGCCCCGTTGCCGTTGTCACACCTTCTGTAGTGCCAGGACGGGCAAAATCGCTAGGGTTAAAGCCTCGAGGTCCTCGATTAGCATTTGTGTCTACCGCAGAGGAATTTGCTGTCTGTGCAGAGGACTGCTGTGCCTGCCGCAAATCGTTGAGCAAGTCACGCAAATTACGGGGAGGGGGAGCAGGGGTTTCAGCTTCTTCAACTGGCTCGTCGGGTGTTGTCTCTTCGACAGCTTCAGCAACTTCTTCAACTGGCTCGTCGGGTGTTGTCTCTTCGACAGCTTCAGCAACTTCTTCGATAGGAACTTCTGCCGTAGGTGATGGGCTTACTTCTGGTTCTGCAACAGGCTCTTCTACGGCGATCTCCTCAGTTGGTGCGGTTCTCGTCGGGGCCTCAACAACGGTAGCCGCAGCAGCTGCCCCTGGTTGGGGCGCCGCTCCTCCAGGAGAGCCTGAATCAGGAGTAGGAGCGATCGCCGTTTCTTCAGCAAGAGATTCCACAGGCGGTTCTGTCACCACGATGGCAATTTCTTCCTGAATTATTTCATCGCTGACCACTGGCCGGGCCACCTTAAGAAACAACCCTAATCCATGAATGGTTAGCGATCCCGCCAAGCTATAGGTGATAAACCGTTTGAGGGTAACGGTCTGCTTCTCCCGTTGCTGGGCAACCGTGCTTGAGAACGTCATGCGCCCCACCTAATTTGTAAGATGCTTATTGAGAATAGTTCCAACTAACCTGTTTATCCTAAAGTTCAAAGGTTTCACTGTCAATTAAAAACCTAAAAATTCGCAGCTTTTCAAAGGCATCGCCAAAGGTACTTGAAACCAGATAGCCCCTTTGAAGAGGGCATCAAAAATCAATTCTTTCTATAAGGATTGACATCAGTTCCACCACCTACTACTCTCTTTTCTTGAGAAGAGTTTGCAATAATCCAAAAGCCTTATCTCTCTCAACCGTTGATTCGCCTGAATTTTAGCGAGAATCGAAATGCTGATTATTGACCTGTTCTGGGCGGGGGGAGTTGTCATGTGGCCCCTACTGGGGTTTTCTGTGGTAGCGATCGCCCTGATTGTAGAGCGACTCGTTTTTTGGACGCGCATTAATCGCCGCCAACGGCGCATCGTGCGAGATGTGCTGCGGACCTACCCCCACGACTTCCAGGCTGCCCTGCTGAAACTGAAGCAAAATATTGATTTGCCTGTAGCCCGCATTTTCTTGGAAGCCATGGAAGTGGAACATTTCCCTCCCCACGCCTTTCAATTGACCCTGGAAGGTGCCACCCAGGCCGAATTACCCCTACTACGGCGGTTTAACACCATTTTTGACACGATTACAACAACGGCTCCTTTGTTGGGATTACTGGGCACCGTGTTGGGTTTGATTCGCTCCTTTGCGTCACTAAACCTGGGTAGCGTCGGTTCTGAGAGTGCGATGCAGGTGACGGGAGGGATCAGTGAAGCCCTGGTCTCGACGGCGGCAGGATTGGTTGTGGCTGTATTTACCTTGTTCTTTGCCAATGTCTTTCGTGGGTTTTATCGGCGGCAAATTGCTGCCCTGCGGGAATATGGTACGCAGCTAGAAGTCCTACATATGGGCCGCCACGAAGGATTTCAAGCAGCTCTTGCAACGGTGGAGTAAGGCATGAATATCCCAGACGAATTTGAAGAAACTCCGCAGATCAATATTGTGCCGATGATTGACGTCATCTTTGCCATTTTGACGTTTTTTATCATGGCATCGTTGTTCCTAAGTCGTTCTGAAGGGTTGCCGGTTAACTTGCCAAAGGCATCTACGGCACAATCCCAACAGCAAAGCAAAATTGCTATCACCATCAATGAATCAGGGCAAATTTCTCTCAATCGCCGGACGGTTGCCCTGAATGAGTTGGCGTCTCAAATTCAAACACTGATGGGTACTCAGACAACAGCGTTGGTGGTCATTAATGCAGATACCAAAGTAGAGCATGGCCAGGTCATCGCCGTGATGGATGCTCTGAGAACGGTGGAAGGAGCGCAGGTAGGAATAGCGACCCAACGTTCAGCGGCCCCAGCCCAGTAACTATGACTCGAACATCCTTGCCGACTGATTCAAACTCTGCATCCCGGATCCCATTGCGCTGGCTGGGGGTAGGGCTTGGCATAGCCGTTCTTATGGTTTGTCTCCTGCTCAATCTGACCTTAGGGGCTGCCGATATTAATCCGATCACCGTATGGCGATCGCTCATCACCTTCGATGGCTCGACAGAGCATTTGATCATCCAAACCGTACGCCTCCCCAGGGTTTTGATTGCCGCAGCCGTTGGTGCAGCTCTGGCGGTAGCGGGAGCGTTGATGCAGGGTCTCAGCCGCAATGCCCTGGCTGATCCCACAATTCTAGGAATCAGTTCGGGGGCCTCTCTGGCGGTAGTGGGGACTACATTTCTTTTTGGCAATGCATCCATGCAGGTCTACACCTGGGTTGCCTTTGGGGGAGCGGCACTGACGGCGATCGCTGTCTATACCCTCGGTTCTATAGGGCGGCAAGGGGCCAGCCCGTTGAAGTTGGTGTTGGCAGGTTCCGTGATGAGCTATCTGCTTGCAGCTCTCACCACAGGTTTACTCATTCTCAACCAACGCACCTTGGATGAGGTGCGGTTCTGGTTGGCGGGTTCGGTGGCCGGAAGAAACTTGGACATTTTAGGAAATGTATTGCCCTATGTGGTAGTTGGTCTGTTGCTGGCCTTTAGTCTGGGCAAGCCGATGACAACGCTGGCCCTGGGGGAGGACGTGGCACGAAGTTTGGGGCTGCGGACGGGATGGACTCGGGGATTGGTGGCGATCGCCATTGTCCTTCTGGCTGGAAGTTCTGTAGCCCTGGCAGGGCCCATCGGTTTTGTGGGCTTGATTGTCCCCCATGTGGTGCGATTTTGGGTTGGGGTGGATTATCGCTGGATTTTGCCCTATGCCGCCATTTGGGGCGCTATTTTGCTTTCCTTCTCTGATCTGGTTGCGCGTCTGATCATCCGTCCACAAGAACTACCTGTGGGAATCATGACCGCTTTGGTGGGGGCACCCTTCTTTATCTATCTTGCTCGTTCTAATGGTTAAAAGCTGGCTGACAATTAGGCCCCAATCTTTACCGTTGTCCTTCCGAGTCGATCGACGGGTTCCTTTTGTGTTGTTGGTGTTGGGAGCGATCGCCCTGATCACAGCTATCTTCAGTGCTAGCTACGGCGAGTTTCCGATTCCCCCTGTGGATGTGGTGAAAACCTTCTTTGGTTTAAATACCAACAGCAACTATGGATTCGTCATCTACATGTTGCGATTACCACGCATTGTAGCGGCGTTTTTGGTGGGAATGGGGCTGGCGATTGCCGGAACTATTCTCCAGGGTCTAACCCGCAATCCCCTGGCGGCTCCTGAAATCGTGGGAGTGGATGCTGGAGCGAGTCTTGCGGCTGTGTCGTTAATTGTTCTATTTCCATCCATTCCCATTGCCTGGTTACCCCTAGTTGCATTTCTTGGAGCCTGCATTTCTGCATTCCTAATCTATGTATTGGCATGGGATGGGGGTAGTTCCCCCATGCGATTAATCTTGGTGGGAATTGGTATCGGAGAGGTCGCGTTAGCGTTAACCAGCCTGTTGATTACTTTCGGGGACATTAATGATGTGAGTCAAGCTCTGATATGGTTAGCAGGTAGCGTTTATGGTCGCAACTGGGATCACATTCAGGCATTTTTGCCCTGGCTCATTGTATTTATTCCGTTATCCCTGGTCGGTGCCCGTGAGTTGAACACGTTACATTTAGGGGATGATGTAGCGCGTGGGTTAGGGAGTGCCGTAGAGCGGCAGCGTGTGCTGCTCTTGGTGTCCTGTGTAGCTCTAGCAGGGGCGAGTGTGGCAACTGCCGGGGCTGTTGGTTTTGTGGGATTAATGGCGCCCCATTTATCCCGGCAACTGGTCGGTGCATCCCATCAAGGTTTGATTCCTACAGCGGCTCTTATGGGTGGCTTGATTGTGCTTCTGGCCGACTTTTTAGGGCGATCGCTCTTTGCTCCCATCGAACTCCCCTGCGGTTTGATCACGGCTGCTGTAGGTGCTCCCTACTTCCTCTACCTGCTCTATCGCAATCGCAAAACATCATGACATCCCCACTCACGAATGTCCAAACCCAATCGACCTTGATAGCACAGCAGCTAACCCTGGCCTATGATGACAGGCGTATTGTTCAAAACCTCAACCTGGACATTCCTCAGGGGCAGATTACGGCCCTGGTAGGAGCCAATGGATGCGGAAAATCAACGCTGTTGCGAGGGCTGTCACGGTTGCTAAAGCCCGAGAAGGGGACAGTATATTTGGATGGAAAGGCGATCGCCCAACTTCCCACTCGTAAAATTGCTCAGAGAATGGCGATTTTACCTCAAGGCCCGGTTGCCCCCGAAGGATTGACGGTGCGGGAACTGGTAGCTCAGGGACGCTATCCCCATCAGAGCTGGTTGCAACAGTGGTCTCAGGAAGACGAGAAGCATGTGGAAGCCGCTTTAGAAACCACTGGGTTGTTGGATCTGGCAGAGCGTCCCCTCGATACTCTATCGGGCGGGCAACGACAAAGGGCTTGGATTGCCATGACTCTGGCCCAAAACACTGACATCTTGCTGCTGGATGAACCCACAACATTTCTAGATCTAGCCCATCAAATTGAAGTGCTAGATCTGCTGTATGCCCTCAACCAGAGCCGCAATTGCACCGTTGTAATGGTGTTGCACGAACTCAATCAGGCATGCCGTTACGCCGATTTTATGGTCGCTATGCGCGACGGCCACATCTATGCCCAGGGAACACCTGTGGATGTGATGACAGAAACAACCGTGCGGGATGTGTTTGGGCTGGATAGCCGAATCATTCAAGATCCAGTATCAGGGACACCTCTGTGCATTCCTGTGAGCCAAATGATAAGGCATTAGTTCGGCTTGAGGATATAGGTAAAGAGGCGATCCCAATGGTTGTAAAAATGATTGGGTTAATGTGTATCAATTGAAATGCTTTATCACACGAATGATAGCTACTGTTTAGCTATCTTGCTGCTGGTATCCATAATGACCTGTTGAGTGCGGGATAAGGTTACAGAATCTCCTCGAACAAACTGGAAGCAGGTTATAGAAATTCTGGTAAATATTAGAGCGTATTTTAAAGCTACCTGGAAGTTTTTGCGCACCTTACGCACGAAAAATCTTCTAAAACACGTTCTAGTCAGTTTTCTGAGGTCGCTCCGTGGCTGTCTGTGGGCGAGTCGCAGGGATTACAAGAAATCAGAATATTGAAAATTTGTTCAATTAGTCTTTCAAGCGCTACTGACATACTCTGCCATGACTATAACCCTTACTTCAAAAGCCTTCTGGGATCTTTTTGAGGAAGAAACCGAGCATCAGCCTATATCCCAACCCGACACCTTCGATACAATTTACAGCTACCCAGCAGTCCTGGGAAAAGGTAATTGGCGGGAGATTGAGTTGCGTGAGGGAATGAGTTTAGTAATCTCCAACTACTGCCTCCACACAGGCTGTATCCTGCAATTACCAGAACGGCCACATCCTTTAGAGTTCATACTATTACTGGAAACTACACAACGATCCAATCATTCAGGCATAAAAAGTGGACGATACGAGCTATTTGGCAGCGGTTTTGCACCAAAGGAGACAACAGAAATCCTTGCAGCCAAATCCACTCTGGCTATCAATGTTCACATTGATCTAGATGTCTTTCAATCATTTTGGGGACATGGTTCTGAGTTATCCTCGTCACCTTTAAAGGCATTGCTTCGAGATGCCGATCAGCAATATTACACCCATTTCGGGATGATAACGGCTGCAATGCAAATAGCAGCTCAGCATATTCTCCAATGCCCGTATCGGGGATTAACGAAACGGATGTATTTGGAAAGCAAAGTTTGGGAGTTAATGGCATTACTGGTGGAGGAAGCCGCCCAGGATCAGCCTCGCCCAGCATCCCGTCCAAGGCTCAAGCCTGAGGATGTAGAGCGGATTTATCAAGCTCGCGATATTTTGTTGCAACAGTTGGGAGATCCTCCATCTTTGCTGGAATTAGCTCGCCAGGTAGGGCTCAATGACTGCACCCTGAAGCGAGGATTCCGTCAAGTGTTCGGCACTACCGCCTTTGGTCTGCTCCACGATTATCGTTTGGAGCAGGCCCGCCAACTCCTGGAAAGTAGGGATTGCAATATTTCAGAAGTCGCACGTTCCGTTGGATTTGCAAACCGCAGCTACTTTGCTAATGCGTTTCGCAAAAAGTTTGGCATCAATCCAAAGGATTATCGTAGTTATAAAAATTCCGCGTAGTGTTCAAACTATTCCGTCCAGCAGTCAATTCCATCTCTAATCAAACACCACCAACCGCTAAGCTAATTCTTGAGAATAATTTGCAGTAACGAATCCAGTTCTGATCTCCCAACGTTCCTTAAAGCTGGTTGAAAATTCTTTGTGCACCTCGCACACAAAAACAAGCTTTAAAGCAGCGTTCAGGGGATGAAGGCGCAGAGCGCCTGGCGTAAGAGCTGCAAAGGGTGAGTAATTAATGTGTGGTGTGATGATGAAGCAATGGCATAGTTGGGCGATCGCCCTCGGTTTTGTGTCTGTTTTTCTGCCTCCCGCTGTGTGGGCGAATGAAGTTGTGACGGATGCACCGACACTCAACGGTTTGGAACAGCCTGCAACAACCCTGGGCGAATGGCAGACACAACTAGCACAGATGCCTGTTGTAACCGTACCCGGGGTTCGGGTTACAGCGACAGAAGGTGGCCTGCGGGTGGTGCTGGAGGGCGCAGAATCGCTGGCTGCTCCTGTCTTCAGCGTCGTTGGCAATGCCCTAATTGGAGATATTTCCGGTGCGGTGCTGGATGTACCCGAGGGTGATCCCTTTATCGTTAGCAATCCAGCTGAAGGAATTGCATTGGTGAGTGTCAGCGGGCTGCCAGGCGATCGCATTCGCATTGCAATTACCGGAGAAAACACACCTCCCGGAGCCGAGGTTAGTGTTGAGGCATCCAATCTGGTGTTGAGTGTGGTGCCGGATGGGGGAGCGGCGATCGCAACCAACGAAGATGCTATCCAGATCACAGCTCTGGGAGAAGAAACTGGTTACGTTACCGATGATGCCTCCACCGCAACCCGTACCAATACTCCTCTGCGAGACATTCCTCAATCCATTCAGGTAGTTCCCCAACAGGTTCTCGAAGACCAGCAGGCGGATAGTATTAGTGAAGCCCTACGCAACGTCAGTGGGGTCAATACCGACGACAGCTTTGGTGGTAGCCTTGACCGCATTAACATTCGCGGTTTTCAGACAGATGTATTTCTGGAAAACGGTTTCCGGCGTGGCTCCTCCAGTTCATCAGGGATTTCGGATTTTGAGCTGATTGAACGCCTGGAAGTGTTAAAAGGGCCAGCCTCAGTCCTCTACGGCAACATCGAGCCGGGTGGGGTAGTGAATGTGATTACCGAACGGCCTCTGTCGGTGGCGGAATACACGCTGGAAGGCGCAATTGGCAGCTTCGGTTTGCTGCGACCCAGCATCGATCTGACAGGGCCGTTAGACGCGAATGGCCGCATTCTATATCGCCTGAATACGTTGTATGCAACCGAGGATGGATACCGCGACTATGACCAGGATCTCGAACGCTTTGTTCTGGCTCCATCGCTAACGTTGAATTTGAGCGATCGCACCTCCCTCGACTTCAATGTGAGCTACATCAATCAGGATCGCCCCTTTGACCGAGGAATTCCCGCGATCGGCGATGAAGTCGCCGATGTTCCCTACGATCGCCTCTTCCAAGATCCGGATGCCGTTGCAGAAACGGAAGAATTTAGTGCCAGCTACAGCCTCACCCACGAATTCAACGATAACTGGCAAGTCCGTAACGAGTTTCGCTACCTCTCCATCGACACCTTCGACTTTCGTTTGGATAGCTGGACAATTGAGGACGATGGTACTCTAGATCGTCGCTGGCGGTCTAACGATGACTATTCGGAGTTTTACTCCTTTCAAACTAATGTCGTCGGGGAATTTAATACCGGCAGTGTGGAGCATACTCTATTAGCGGGGGTAGATTGGAACCGCAGCACGCGTCAGGGAGGACAGCGTCGTCTACCAGGCGATCCCAGCTTTTTCATCGACATCTTCACAGAAGAAGGTGATCCGATTTCCCGTCCTGACCTGGATGATATGACCCTGGTAGTACGGAATAACACCTCCCGGCAGGACAATATTGGGTTTTATCTACAAGATCAGATAGCCCTGACGGATAATCTGCAAATCCTGGCAGGGGGACGATTCGACATTGTTGACTTTGAATCGGTCAATAGCCTTGCGAATACCGAAACCGGAGATACCGTGGAGCGATTTACTCCTCGCATCGGGATCGTCTATCAGCCCAGCCAGGAGATTTCCCTTTACACCAGCTACAGCCAGTCGTTTAACCCCAATACCTTTGCACAAACTGTCGAAGGCTCTTTCCTGGAACCAGAAATTAGTGAGCAATTTGAAGTAGGCGTGCGGGGTGAATTTTTCGACGGTCGTCTGATTGCCAACTTAGCAGCCTACGAGATCACGAAGCAGAATGTGGAGGGTCCTGATCCCGATAATCCTGACTTCTCCCTTGCCGTTGGTGAAATTCGCAGCCGGGGTATTGAGTTAGATGTTTCGGGTGAAATTACTCCCGGATGGAATGTTATTGCATCCTATGCTCACACAGATGCAGAAGTGACAGAAGATAACTTTTACCTGGAAGGGAGCCGTCCTGATAACGTTCCCCGCAACAATGCTAGTTTCTGGAGCACCTATGAGATTCAATCGGGTAACTTGCAAGGGTTAGGCTTTGGTTTAGGGCTGTTCTACGTTGGAGAACGAGAAGGCGACTTCGAGAATACCTATCAGCTTCCCAGCTATGTTCGGACGGATGCAGCCTTGTTCTATCGCCGGGATAACTGGCGTGTTGCCCTCAACTTCCAGAACCTATTCGATATAGACTACATCCGCTATAGCGAGGGCTACCGAGAGGCCAATACACCCGGTGAACCCTTTACCGTGATCGGATCGTTTGCTGTCACATTCTAAATTGAGGTTGTAATTGTGCGTCGGCTCTTCCGTTATCTTCGTTTTGGTTTACTCATGGTGATGGCGATCGCCCTCATCACAGCCTGCCAAAATTCTTCCTCTACTTCATCCACAACTCCTTCGGATTGCCGCATGGTACGCCATGCCGCAGGCGAAACTTGTGTCCCGCTCCAGCCCACACGCATTGTTGCCCTGGATTCCGTCACGCTGGAATTTCTAACCGCGTTGGGAATCAAACCGGTTGGGGCGCCCATCTCAGATGGATTCGCAACTCGCTTACAACAGGATTGGACAGGTGTTGAAGACCTTGGAGCAACGGGAGAGCCCAGCCTGGAAAAAGCCTTAGCCCTACAGCCCGATCTCATCGTTGGCGGAGACTATTACCAGAAAGTTTATTCACAAGCTTCTCAGATCGCTCCCACACTTCTGTTTAAATCTGAGCACAGCGGTCAATGGAAAGAAGTCTTTATGACCGTGGCCCAAATGCTGGGAAAAACGGAAGCAGCAGAACAAGTCATGGCCGATTATGATGCCCGATTGGCTGAATTACAGCAACAGATGGGCGATCGCCTTTCTCAAACTCAAGTTTCCGTCGTTCGGGTCTACCCGGATTACATCAACCTGTATCTCCAGGATTCCTTCTGCGGCAAGGTATTACAGGATGCTGGCTTGCCCCGCCCTGAGGCTCAGGCGATCGCGGCTGATAAAGCTTCTCAATTGTTCGATAATCCCATCCAGGTGTCCATCAGCCGTGAAGTTTTACACCAGGCAGATGGTGATGTCATGTTTGTCTGGACAGGAGAAAACACCCCTGAGGCAAAACACCAGGCTGATCAAAAGTTGAATGAGCTATCCGCCGATCCTCTCTGGCAGCAGCTCAAGGCGGTGAAACAGGGTAAGGTCTATCGAGTTCCCAATTATTGGATTGGTAGTGGCCCGATCGCCGCGAATTTGGTGATTGATGACTTATTCAAATACCTCGTGGAGCGCGCTTAAGCATGACAAAACATACGCTGTTTGTTTGTAAATCCTGTAGTGCGACAATCGCCCATGATGATGTTGAAGATGACACCATTACAGAGGGTGTTTTGTTACTTCGGCAGCTACAGGAATTGCATTCCTCTGAGTTGGATGTTCAATCTGTCGGGTGTTTATGGACATGCGATCGCCCCTGTTCTATCACCTTTGTTTGCCCCGGTAAATACACATATCATTTTGTGGACCTGAACTATTCTCAAAGTGTGTCTGAGTTACAGCAATTCAGTGAGCTTTACATAAACAGTGCAGATGGATATGTGAAGCCTCCAAAAATGCCAGGAGATTTGCGATCGCGTTTACTAGTCAGGATTCCACCAATAGAAGCAACCTAGTATTTCACCACGCCAATTTTGACAGATGGTATGATCTCCGTTTGAAGAAGCATGTCATGCTTCTTCAAACGGATTTGATATTAGTTCTTCGTGTTATATACTCCTAGCCATTCTTGTTAGAACAGAAAGAGTGAGGCGGCGCAGTACGCCGCCTCACTCTTTCTGTTCTAAGGAGGTTTCTGCATAAGAATTTACCCAGAATGTTGGTGCTTTGCCCGCGAAGCGGGCAAAGCACCAACATTCTGGGGGTAATTTCATTACTGGAAATCTCCTAACAAGAATGGCAACAGGTATAGAAGTTTCGATGGATGAGATGTATCTCTCTACATGAAGCAGGCTAAACAACCAAAATTAGTATGCCTGCCAACATGAAAATTGTGCCTAGAATAGCCTTTAAAGTTAATGGTTCTTTCAGAAGTAAGGCTGCAAATAGGATAACAAACACTAAGCTCGATTTATCTAACGGAGCAACCCAGGATGCTGGAGCCATTTGTAGCGCCCTGAAGTAGCAGAGCCAGGATAACCCTGTAGTCACTCCTGATAGGGCCAGAAAAAATAGCGTTTTAGGAGCAATTTGAAATACAGATTTGAACTGTCCTTCTATCCCAACAATTCCCCAAGCAATGACCAAAATCACAATGGTACGAAGAGCTGTTGCTAAATTGGAATTTACAGATTCAACACCAATTTTGGCAGAAATAGTGGTGAGTGCAGCGAAGATTGCAGATAGCAATGCAAAAATCCACCAATGATATTCAGTATGCATTTAATCATCCAAATTCTTAAAATACAGTCTTAGCTTTATTGACGAAATGAATAATACCCCACTGGCCATTAATAAGCCATGTGGGATCATCACGGGTTAACTGTTCAGCCTGTTCTGAGCGTAATCCTGTCATCGCCTCAGATTTTATGGTTCGCAAGGCAGCCAGGGGAGCCGGAAAGTAATTAACAACCTCTTCAAACGGTGTTGTTAACGCCCAGTGACAATCTCCCAATAACCTTCGATAATTTGCATCTCCTTTCACAAATACCAGGTTAGACTGAGCCAACTCTTGCTTAAGTCCAGATGGCATTTCCCAAAAGGGCAGAGGGGCAACCCAAAAGAAGTGATCCTGTAAGGAGAGGCGATCGCTCCTGATAAAACCCTGTAGACGAGCAGCCAGCGATCGCACTCCCTCATCCTGGTCTGCTGCCAACACGGCTAAGGTGTGGTGAACGTCTCCGATCATGGCATCGGAGACAAAGATTGGATAAGGTTTGAGATGTAAATGAACTGTTTCAGCAATGTGAGTTGATAGCAGAAAGTCCACCAGAAGCAGATCGCAGGCTAATTCAAATCCTCCATTATCCACAACAAAGTCCATCCGTGCAGAGCGTATCTGGCTTAGATAGTCAGTTATAAGGTGGCTGTGATTTACCAGGATATTTGCCTCATCCTGCTCGACTTCGGTACGCACACGACTGGTTTCAGTGGCCGACCAGAGACTGAGATCAACTCGATTACCCCAGAGTGCCAAAGATAGGAAGCGAATCAGATCGATGGGTTGCCAGCCATGATTAGCCGGTGAGGTTGAAGGCTGTGTGGTGGGCGCGATCGATCGGATCGCCGCCATTGCTGTTGCGAGGCTCGCATGCTTTTGTATCGCAAAGGGGTCAATAGCTTGGCCGGGTTGAGCTTGAAAATAGGAAATGGCTTCTAGAATACGCCGATAAAAATAAGCTTCTGCAAAGTAGAAGGGAGTATTGAGCCAGGAATTACCCTCGAATGGCTCTACATAGGTTGACCAGGCAGCAACATCAGGCCCTCCATCGGCTTGAATGGGCCGAATTGCTCCATTCGGCAGTTCTGCGGCTAATGATTGGAGGTTGGCGAGGGCAGATTGCGAAAACGAGTTGTCGGCGATCGCCTGTTTGATAATTGCTGGCAATCGTTCTCGAATGGTGTATTGAGCGAACGATTGCGCTTCCGAAACCATGATGGCTGGCGGAATTGGTAGCCGTGGATATTCCATAGAAGCGTGCAGTGTCATATTTGCCCTTTTCAACGGATGTGTAAGATTGCATTTAGGCTGTGTAGCCAGCCATTAGATTGATGCTGTTTACAGTATGGAGTCCTCTTTCAACAACATAAATGACTGACCTTACATGGGGGAAGCAATGCCAACACCCGTGCTGGGCTTCCTGAACCACCCGCGATGGGCAATATCGCTACGGGAAAGCCGATAGTCTGGATCTTGGGCGGACTGCTGACGAATATCCATCACAATGGCTGAGACAACCAATTTCTGAATAGAAACTTGCTCCGCACTGGTTGCTCCTTCGATGAAAGTGTTTGGCGTTCCCCAATGGGTACCGCTGTGCTCACCTATCGCAATACGGTTGATGAAGTAGCCATCCTCTTGATAAGAAGCCCAGGGTTGAATTTCAATGGTCGGATCACCGGGCCAGAGCGGAATATCAGGGTTTAGGGACTGTGTTAGATCAACAATCTGCCAACTACTTAAAGGAGGAACTGGTAACTGTGCACGGGATGGACGTGCTTGCACTATCAGAAGCATGACAACAATCCAGTCAATATAAAGAATAAGCCAGGCAGTAATTTCATCTGTGCTTGTGCCTCCGAAATAGATGGGATCGACATTATTCTGAAGAGAGCGATCGCTTTCATCTGAAATGTGGTTATCGTACAAGCACAATCAAAGCAATGACTAAGGAGGTTTCTGCATAAGAATTTACCCAGGATGTTGGTGTTTTGCCCGCGAAGCGGGCAAAACACCAACATCCTGGGGGATAATTTCATTGCTGGAAATCTCCTTAGTATTTTCTTTAGATTTATTTGAGGTACTTTAATTAGTCGTAATAATACCGATACATTTCTAGGCGACCTGATATGCTGCTAGCTGTAAGTAAATCTGCTAGCAAACACCAGGGCAGGCATGGAGTGTTCCTGATGGAGCAATTCTCATGACCATCCTCTGGCTTTTGTTTAGATGTTTAGACCCGTGACTGGGCTCTCCATCGTCTCGCCATGAGTGGGTTAGAATCCAACAACACATCCAGCCATCATCTCAGAGAAGCTGTCGAACCTGATCCCTTTGCAAGATCGATTCAGCCCCATGGTGTTTTACTGGTATTGAGCGATTCTGAGCTCGTTGTACTGCAAGTTAGCGCTAACATACAGGAATATTTCGGCGTTTTACCCCAAGATTTATTGGGTCAGCCACTAACAAGGTTATTGGATGAAGCAGCGATCGCCCTGATTCAACAATCTATAAAACGCCTGAAGCACATCAATTTTAATGGCTTCAACCATTTAAATCTGTGCATTTCATGGCATCAGCAAGTCTTCAATGGCATGCTGCACCGGAGCTCTGACACCAGCATCATTTTAGAATTAGAACCTGCAAGCGTTCAAGCAGAAACGCGTTCTCTCCATCCATACACGTACGTTAGAGGGGCGATCGCTCGACTACGACAAATCCCCGATCTAACGGAGTTTCTGCAACTTGCAGCCATAGAAGTTCGACATATCACTGGGTTTGATCGGGTTATGGTTTACCAATTCGATGCTCAGGGGGCTGGGGAGGTCGTAGCAGAAGCCAAACATGGCCATCTCTCCCCCTATCTAGGGCTCCACTACCCTGCAACCGATATTCCAGAACCTGTTCGAGAATTATACCGACGGGGAATGGTACGCTATATCCCCCACTTAAAGGCCCAATCGGTTGAGCTAATTCCGAATAAAAACCCAACAACAGAACAGCCAATTGACCTCAGTTTATCTCTCTTACGAAGCGTGGATACTTGCTGTGTGGAATATCACCACAACATGGAGGTAGCAGCTCTTTTTGTCATCGCACTCACTCAAGGGGAAACCCTTTGGGGGCTTATTTCCTGCCATCACCAAACACCTAAAACCATTTCCTATGAGGCTCGGGAAAGCTGTGAATTATTGGCTCAGTTAGTTGCATCGGAATTAGCGAACAAAGTCAACACAGAAGAACTCAGTTATTTAACAAAGCTGCGATCGCTGCAATCAGAGTTTGTTCAATCCATCTCCCAGGTCGATGACTTAAGACAAGCCCTCGTTCATCCAGCTCCTCGCCTGTTAGATCTGGTAGGTGCCCAGGGTGCTGCCATTTGCCTGGATAATGAAATTACGCTAGTTGGCACAACCCCTTCTTTAGAAGAAGTTCGCATTCTTATAGAATGGGCAGAAGCGCTACCCACCCTGCAATCCCCACTGTTCTATACAGATTCGTTACCCAAGCTTTACCCTGAAGCAGAGGCCTTCAAAGATAGTGCCAGTGGGTTGCTTCTGTTGCAGATCTCTAAAGTTCGCCGCTACACAATCCTTTGGTTTCGCCCAGAAGTGTTGAAAACAGTCACTTGGGCAGGCGATCCTCATTCCTCGCTCCATGTGACCACCGATGGCAGCATGACCCTTGGCCCTCGTAAATCCTTTCAGCAGTGGCAGCAGATTGTGCAATCAACCTCCTTGCCCTGGAAAAGTTCTGAATTGGAGAATGCTTTAGATTTAAGGAGTGCGATCGTCGGGATTGTGCTTAAGCAGGCGGATGAATTAACTCGAATGAATCAGGAGTTAGAGCGCACTATTCAGGAGCTAGATTCTTTTGCCTATGCGGCTTCTCATGATCTCAAAGAACCGTTGCGTGGTATTCATAACTTTTCTAACCTGCTATTGAAGGGATACTCTGATGTATTGGATGAGACCGGGAGATCTCGGCTACAAACCCTGGTTCGTCTAACTCGTCGAATGGAATCTCTAATCGATGCTCTGCTAAGATTCTCACGTCTTGGACAAACTGAACTCCATCTTCATTCCGTTGATCTCAACCAATCCTTACATCAAGTGCTTGAAGATTTTCCCGTTAGCCGTCCTGAGCTTCGAGCAGCAATTCGTATCCCACGTCCCCTCCCCAAAGCGAGCTGTGATCCTGTCCTCATTCAGGAGGTCATGACTAATCTGATTAGTAATGCCATCAAATATAACGACAAGCCAGAGCCATGGATAGAAATCGGTTATATAGATGGGAAAGATGAGTGGACATCTAGACAGACAACAGAAGCACCATCAATGCACTCACAAAGCTATCCAGTTGATTACTCCACGACGTTCTACGTTCGCGATAACGGTATTGGGATTCGAGAACGCCATTTCAACAGCATTTTTCGCTTGTTCAAACGGCTACACGAGCAAAATTTATATGGCGGTGGCACTGGCGCAGGTTTGACGATCGCCAAAAAAATTATTGAGCGGCATGGTGGACAAATCTGGGTAGAATCCAGCTATGGTGAAGGCTCAACGTTCTATTTCACTTTGCAGTAATCATCCATTGGAAAAGACATCTCTGTACTCTCCAGGTAGCACAACACTTTTTCCAATGATATGAACCCATTACGGGGTGAAAGCTTTCAAAGTCCGAGTATGCCTCAAACTTTGAAAGCTTTCACCCCCTAATGAAATTCCAGCCATATTGTTCGGTTTTTGTGAAACATAGAAGTATGTTGTAATATATCGACATTAGATCCGTGTTTAGCAATACAAAATGGTAAATTCGTCTATTAGCCCTTTGTTGATTGCGGAAGATAGTGACGAGGATTTTGAGGTACTTGAACTGCTAATGCAGCAGATGCAGGTTAAAAATCCGATTTACCGTTGTACAAATGGGGACAAGGTTTTAGATTTCGTTTATCAAGATGGGGAGGGAGGGTTACAACACAATGCCCAACGGCCCTCGGTAATTCTTCTGGACCTAAATTTGCCAGGTACCGATGGACGCGAGGTGCTGGAGCAATTAAAGCAGGATGAAAGCCTTCGGGAAATTCCGATCGTTGTGTTTACAACGTCCTCCAATCCCAAAGATATTGAATTCTGCTATCAGAATGGAGCCAACGGATACTTGATTAAACCTGTAGACTCGGACGAACTGGAACGCACTGTTCAGGCATTTGTAAATTACTGGCTACAGGCCAACGTTCCTCCGCTAGAAGGAGCCGATGGGAACTAAGCAAGGGCTACACGTATTTGTACCCTTTAGATTTCCGTTACAAGCTCTAGGTACGTGGCAGTTTTGAGATAAAAGTCCTCCCTTTTGTATCCTGCTATGTCAAATATTTGGACGCTTTTAATTACAGACGATTGCCAGGAAGATCGAGAGGTTTACCGAGAATACCTTTCTGGAGATCCTGAGCAGTCTTACCAGTTCATTGAGGCGGGTTCGGCAGAGGTAGGATTGGCCCTGTGCCAGAAGCAGCACTGCGATGCGATCTTACTCGACTTTTCATTGCCCGATATGACAGGGCTTGAGTTTTTAGATGAACTCTATCAGCAGGCAGGGGTCCCTCTTCCTGTCATTATGGTGACGGGGCAGGGCGATGAACGGGTAGCCGTACAGGCTATGAAACGGGGCGCTCAAGATTATCTGATCAAACAAGATTTAGAACCCAACGTTCTACAGGTTACGGTTCGCAATGCGGTTCAGCAATCCCGGCAACGCAATCAATTCAGTCAAACATCAAAGCCGCGTCAACTAACGGCAGAGGTAGCACTACATCTCCACCGATCGCTCGATCTAGAAGAAATTCTTCATACGGCTGTAACAGAGGTGCAGCAGGTATTGGAGTGCGATCGCGTCGTCATCTATCGGGTTATCCCTAACCCCGATAATACGTCAGCGTATGGAACGAGTCCACAAATACTCAGCAAGCGGTGTGAAACCCGTCCAAGGAGCGACCAGGCCCCCGATCCAATCGAAGCATTATCCTCTTTTTTGACAGATGCCTATTTGCTTGATGGGAAGGCGACCCAGACCACTGCTGCACCAGAAATAGGTGTCGCAACAGTTTTGCGGTTAGAAGAACACGAAGGGCCCTATTTAATCGCTCCTATCCTGCTGCCAGCCCATGTTTCCGACTCCTTATCGACGGTTTGGGGCTTGTTGGTGGCGCAGACGTCAGCACGGCAATGGCAAAATGATGAGGCTGATTTTTTAGGGGAGCTGGCCAATCAACTAGCGATCGCCTTGCAACAATCTGAGCAACTGGCTCAAGTGTTGCAAGCCTTAGAAGCAGAGAAGCAACTCAGTGCATTGAAATCCCAATTGGTCGCGACCGTCTCCCATGAATATCGATCGCCCTTATCGGTGATTCTAACGGCTGCTTCAACGCTTAAGTTGCATCGCAGTAAGCTGCCTGAAGCCAAGCAGCAGCAGTTCCTCCAAATGATTGAGACGAAAGCCAGACAGATGACCCAATTGGTTGATGACCTCCTCGTGCTCGAAACCTTTGAGTCGGGCAAGGTAAACTTCGCCCCCCAACCCTTTGAGCTGCTGCAATTCATTTCAGATGTGATTGACGATCAGCGACAGACAAATGGTGAGCATTACCCGTTGAGCTTCAGAATTACCGGCAATACCAGAGGTTTTTTTGGGGATCATAAACTTCTACGGTTGATATTGGTTAATCTGTTATCAAATGCGATCAAATACTCACCTGATGGTCGTGAGGTTGAGGTGCATTTAACGGGTAACGATACCCATATCTGGATTGAAGTGAAGGATCAAGGAATTGGCATTCCGATGGAGAACCACGATCAGGTACTTCAGGCGTTTAACCGGGGGAGTAATGTCGGCATGATTCCTGGGACAGGTTTGGGGTTGGCAATTGTCAAAGCTTGTGTAGATCTGCACAATGGTGAAATCACGTTCCAGAGTCAGGAAGGAAAAGGAACACAATTTACCATCTGTCTACCGAAGCGAACAAAGTTGATTCAATCTGAATATTGATATGACCTCTAGTTGTATAGTCATAGAAAGAGTTGGTGTGGCGCTAAGCGCCACACCAACTCTTTCTATGACTATACGAAATTGACATGAATTGATATTAACCTGAGTTCGGGTTAAGGACGTTTTCAAGTGCCGTGCGTTGCGCGGCACTTGAAAACGCTCATTTTGGCGTGCGCTTCGCGCATGCCAAAATGAGCACTTCAGCCTATCCCGAACTGAGGTGATATTACAGCGCGGGTGAGGTGGAGTGGCATCCTAACGTAATCACTCGTCTGCAATGCGTGGAATTTTCAAGTTTTTCTGTTGCTACATTGTAGGGAAACTTTACTGTGAATGTTGTCTGGTTTGAAGCACTTTCTACTTCTACAGATGCTCCCAAGCGCTCTACCAGTTTTTTCACCAATGCTAACCCCAACCCAGCCCCACTATATTGCCAGGGGTCATGATTTGGAATACGGTAAAAAGCATTGAAAATTTGGTTTATTTCGGTAGTTTCAATTTCAATTCCGGTATTGCTGACACTAATTTGAACGGTATCCTCATTGGTGTAAGCCGTAACACTAATTAATTCATTTCTGGGTGTATATTTACAGGCGTTCGTTAGCAGTTCAACAACAATGCGTTCGACATCCGAGGTGTCCGTTAATAAAGGCGGCAGCTCAGAATCAAGAATAATATATAACTGTTGATTCTGCTGTGAAATTTGTTTTTCAAACTTCTGGGCAACCGTAGGTAGCCAGCCGTGTAAATCAACAACCTCGATGCTGGGTGGTGCCGTCTCTGCATCCAGATGGGACAATGTTAGTAAATCCGCAATCATTTTTGTTTCACGCTGACATCCCTGATGCAGCATCTCAAAGAGGTTTTTGACTGTAGAATCCTCCCGATTGAACACACCTGCCTGTTCCAGAATTGTTTCTAGCGTTTGAGCTGCAAGACTAATACTGGTAATTGGAGTTCGTAGCTCATGGGAGAGAGTCTTTAAAAATTCATCCTTAAGGCGGTTTAGTTTTTCTAGCTCGGTAACCTGGAGTTGCGATGACTGATAAAGCCGTACCTGACGAATGGCGATCGCACACTGATTCGCGATCTGTTGCGCCAATTGAATCTCAATGTCATAAAAAACTTCCCCCCGGGGTCTAAATAACCAGAGGTTACCTAGCACCTCCTGATCAATCTCCTCAGGGTTTGACCCGTACACAAAAATAGGGCAGGCTAAGCGGGTTACTATCCCCAGTGGAAGATTTAGAGCAGGCACCCGTTCGGTAAATTGCAGGGTCTTTTTTTCTAATAACGGTTGGTAGATATCCAAAAAGTCATCAATTCGCCTGTTTTTCCCCTGGCAATCTGGCAGATGAGTTGTGTACTCGTAGGCAACTATTGCCGTGCTGTAGTGGCGATCGTAAAGCTCAATTTTGCAGCGATTTAACTGCAGAACCTGCCCCAGTTCCTGGGTTACTGTCTGAAGAATTTGCTGCTCATCTAAACTGTCTCGAATTCGCTCTGTAATTTGTCGAACAATAGTTTCAAAGGTTAGTGCCTGTTGTAGAGCAATGGTACGTTGCTGCACCTGCTTTTCTAGATGAACATTGAGACATTGAACTTGATGATGCAGTTCTGCCTGTTGCACAGCAATCCCAATTTGCAGAGCCAGTTGCTTGAGCAAGTCAATGTCTATCTGTTGCCATTGCCGTTCTCCCTGGCAATGCTGAACCACTAATAAACCCCACAAGGTCTGCTCTGTAACAACTGGAACTACAAGATTTGCTCTAACCTGAAAGGCAGCGAGCAGCTCAATGTAGCAGGGATGCAACCCCATAGCATAAATGTCTTCGATAACCTGAATATAGCCCTGGCGGTAGCGTTCAAAATGCTTCTCGGCAAAGCATAGATCTTTGAGTTGATTTCCTAAAACTGAGCGCCACGGGGTGCCGACAGATTCCACCATCACCACACCGCTACCGTCATCCTCAAATCGATAGATCAGGACACGATCAGTCTGAAGAAACTGCCGAACTTCAGTGACAGCCCGGTTCAAAATTGTGTTGAGATCAAGAGATTCACGAATTCGGTGAGCGATCGCACTCACTAACCGCTCACGTTCAGCCTGAAGCCGTAGGGTTTCCTCCGCCTGCTTTCGTTCCGTAATTTCAATACTGGTGCCAATCAGACGATGAATCTTAGAATTTGCACCTCGTACCGGAGTTAACGTTGTAATCCACCAACTGGGAATTCCCTTAAAGGAAAAGCGTTCTTCATAGGAAACTGTTTGACCAAAGCGCACACAATTCCTGTAATGCTGTCGTTGCGCGGCCGCCTCTGAAGCAGGCAGTACCTGTTCTGGCGATTTTCCTTGCACATCTTGAGAGCGCATTCCGACCAGGCGTTCATAACTGGGGTTCAGGGCAGCATAACGAAAGTCACCATTCTTCAAAACATCCACTACGAAGATGGAGGCTGCGACCGAGTCCCAAATGTTTTGTAAGAACGACCCGTTGAACTCCGAATCTAAACCTGTAGAAAGTTTACTTTGCCTCAAGTAATGACCACGAATATCTTCAGGATGGCTAGCATTCATAAGAACGTCCTACATCTGGGCCTATCAGGTCATATAGACAATCTGCGAGAAAAGAGAAAGCTAAGCAGACGGCACAATAAGAAGCCACCATGAGAGAGAGCTGCGCCCACTTTCTTAGAAACCTGCAAATGAGCCAGGCACGTTCTCTTTAGATTTTCTTAAGATTTTTACATACGCATTAAGAAAAGGGAGCTTTTCCTGGTTTTCTTATAAATTCTTCACGTCTGTATCGACAGGGTTCTACTCGTTGCTTGCGTGGAGGTGCCTGCAAAAATGGAGACTCGGCCCAGAGTTGGGTGTTGCTGGGAGGTATGAAATGGGATGTGGAACTGCGGTTTCACATCCCATTTCATACCTCCCAGCAACAGGCAAAATTAATGATGTGAAGAGAGATTGCCTGAACCCTGGCGACGCACCATAATGAGTTCTGCTCCAATACTCACAGCAATCTCTTCGGGAGTGAGTGCCCCAAGACTCAGCCCAATGGGAGCATAAATTGTTTGTAAATTTGATTTGGGAACACCTAATTTTTCAGCAGACTGCAAGACCTGGCGAACTCGTTTCTGGCTACCAATCATTCCAATGTAGCGACAGGGCAGTTCTCGTTTAGCCAGAACTTGCAACGCATCTAAATCATATTGATACCCTCGTGTCACCAAGGCCGCGTAAAGTTCCTGGTGGTTCGCTAAATGAGAAACCGTACAGCCAATAGAGTGTGTGAAAATCAACGTTTCCGGCGCAAAACGCTGAGCATTTGCCCATTCAGGGCGATCGTCCAGCCCTCTAAAGGTCATTTGAGAGCTTCTTAATATTTTCTATCATCCCTGTTATCACTGGCTTTCAGGCTTCTATTCTAAAAGCTGAACGTTTAACACCCACGTTTGAGCCA
>NZ_JACJOO010000080.1 GCF_014695575.1 Leptolyngbya sp. FACHB-8
TCAGATCACGCAGGGGATGTTTTTGGCGACGGGTCATAGCAGGGCACCCAAGGGTTCCCTACTATCTTGACAGCCGCCTATAAAAAATGGCGATATTCGAGTCAAATGACCCACTAGTAAGATTCCCAAAAATTTAGGATTTGGAGTGATGGCGATCGCTCAGCTCAAACACGCCATAGCCCCACGGTGGCAGATCGAAATAAAGCCCTGCCGGATGAATTGTGCTGTCAGGGCGATCGTACGAATTGGAGTGCATCAAATCTTCAAGGTGAATGGTGCTGTCCAGGTCATTAAAAGGGAGGCTGACATAGAACTGGCTCTGGTGCGGAGCGTAGTTCACCACCACTAAGCCATGGTGTTTGTCGTCAGTCCAGCCAAAGGCAATGGCGTTATCCGCTGTCCAGTTGCCGTCCCAGGCGGGTTGAGCCTCTAACAATTGCCAGGTTCCTTCCCGGAAGAGGGGCTGCTTTAATGTTTGAAGTAACCGCTTATAGAACTCCTCCAGGCGCGGATCAACAGGTTCTTGAGGGCCACGATTTAGATGAATCGAGATTCTATGCCGATAGCCCTCCCGCTGCCCCTGATGAAAGAAGCGTAAGCCAGGGCAAAAGAAGGAGATGATGGCTGCCGCTTCATGGACGTCTGGTGGAAAGGCTGTTGCTGCGCGCTGTTCGTCATGGTTTTCCAGAAAACGGGCTGATTTGTTTTGATAGTCCAAGTCGGCCCAGAAGTGCTCGCGAACGGGGCGGGCATGTTGCTCACGCAGGCGATCGTACAAACCTTTGTCGTAGGTGAAATCAAAACCTTTCTGTTGCAGCACCCACTCCATATCCCAATAGACCTCCGCCATGAATACAAAATCAGGATGGAGGGCGCGCACTTTTTCAAATGCCCGTTCCCAAAACGGCTCCATTGGGATGCCCCAGATGCGCTGAAAGATTTCCGGCAGGATGAGCATGGCCATATCACAGCGCACACCATCGCAAAGTTGAGCGATCGCCATCAACTCATCTAACTGAGCCATATGCAAATTGGAATTGCCATAATTCAGCTGCAACGTATCACACCAACCGGGAAAGTAAGGATCGCGCCCATAGGCAAAGACCTGTTCACCGGATGCGAGCTTGATACGACAATAGTTTTCGGGTTCTTGTGCTAACTGTTCTTCTGTTCCTTGAATGTAGAATTCAGGATTGGTTTGCACCCAGGGATGATCGGGGGCGGTGTGATTGGGCACGAAATCGAGCATCAGCTTGAGGCCGCGCTGGTGAAGGCGATCGCGCAACCGTTCAGCCATTACATGACCACCGATCGCAGTATGTACGGTGTAGCCGGTTACAGCAAAGCAAGAGCCGCAAACGTCTTCATCGTTCAGATCCGACAAAAGCTGGCGGTGTTCCTCCATCCAGACCGGGTTTGAGCGAGATACCTGTGGGGCAGCGGTGCCGGTTTGCCAAATCCCTAAGACGTAAATCCAGTCGAATCCTGCGATCGCCCACTCATCGAGCAGTGTATCCGGAATATCGTCTAGCGTTGCAGGACGGTTGAGCTGCTTGGCGAGAATTTGTAACAGGACACGGGTGTTGACCTGATACAGCAGGGGATGACGGGATGAAGCCATAGAAAACACTGGGTTACATGGGGACTGGGTTCGCAGGAATCCCTCCAGCCATCTGACTGCGCACCAAGGAGCTGTAGCAGGGCACAGGTCGGAGGAGAGATTCTCGGATGATTATCCAATACCACCTGTGAATAGAAATCTAGAGAAGGGATGTACTTAACCTCAATTCGGGATAAGCCCAAGAGCCCATTTTGTCGTGCGCATAGCGCACGACAAAATGGGCTTTTTCGAGGGGCGCGCCTTGCGCGCCCCTCGAAAAAGCCCTTAACCCAAACTGAGGTTACTTATGGTCAGGTTTCTTATTGCTCAAGCAGCTTTTGAAAGGCCTGGAGGATGGTGTGATGGCGATCGCCCGCCACCCACGTCACGTCATCATGTCCTGCCCCTTCCACCCAGAGAGACAGCTTGGGTTCGGCGGCCGCTTCATACAAGGCCCGCCCGTGAGCAACGGGAATCGTTTCGTCTGCCTCGCCATGTATGACCAGTACTGGGCAATCCACCCGCTGAAGCTTCTGGCGATTTGAAAACTTGTCAAAGGGCAGTAGCGGAATTGGAAGCACAACCTGAAATGCCGAGGTGAATGTGCTCTCTAAAATCAACCCGGCAACGGAATGGCGGGTTGCTAATTCTGTTGCAGAACCACCTCCGACCGATCGCCCATACACAATAATGCGATCCGGTGGAACTTGAAGCTGTTGAGTTAAATAGTTATAGGCCGCTTCTGCGTCTTGATAAGCATTTCTTTCACCGGGTTTTCCAGTGCTTGTGCCGTATCCCCGGTAGTCGTATGCAAAAACGTTAAATCCCCATTCCTGTAACCGATCCAGAATAGGTTGAACATCTCCCAGATCCTCAGCATTGCCATGGATGTAGAGCAGGGTATAGGTTGCTTTGGGGTTAGGGAGATAAGTAGCTGAAATTCTTTCGTCTGGTGTGACCGGTAATTTAAGAATCTTATTGGAATCTTGATAGCTGGAGGGCTGTGGTAAGAAAATCATGCTATCAGCCCGGAAGAAGACATAGACGGCGAAGAAAGCATAGATAAAGAGGAGCGATCGCACGAATCGTCGCCAGCTTAACTCCCCAATTAATAGCTTCTTCAAGTGTGATTTTGACATATAGTATCCGAGCTTATTCGCATCCAAAAAGTAAAGGGCAAACGGATATTTGAGATGGTTTTTCTAGAAGAATTGATTGCTTTGAACAATACTTCTAGAAAAACGATTCAGGGTAGAAAAACGATTCAGGGCGCAGCAGGCGGAATTCCTAACGCTAATATTCCCCCAGAACGATGAACGCCATCGGAAATTCAGAAAAGTCTGTAAGGCTACCTTGGCTTCGGAGATGCACCCTTCTTCGTATGCACTTGTCTGCCTATTTGAAGAGTGGAATAACAGCCTCTTTTGGCTAAGGTGCTGGTAGGGAGAGAAGATTGCCAGGAGGATGTCAATGGATAGCGCCAAAGAAATGACGCCAAATGCTGGGTTGGATGCTGCTCGGCGGGACTTTGAGGCGGAGTTGGATAACGAGGATATTGATGCTCTCGTAGACCCAGACTTTACAACGCTTCCGTCAATTGAAGAGGAAGTCGGTTTAGAGCAAGTGGATCTGAACGAAGCGGTCATTGATACCCTTCCTGCCGATGATACGGACGACAATCTGGATGCCGATGACGACGGCATTGTCGATGCGGCGGATGACGACGAGGTAATCAGCGACCTCCCTCAGGAGATGACTGAATCCTACGGCACCGGCTTGCAGGGACAGCCGACCGATCGCACAGGTCGCTATTCCCGCCGGGGTAGCTATCTTCAGGCTGAACCCGACTACGTCATTACAGGTGGTGATGTCGATGCCAGCTTTGAAGATGCTGCTGTGATGGGCGAAGAAGGCGTCGGCGGAACTGTTGCCACCCCTGATCAGGACATTGTCGAAGATCTGGCTGCTGCTGTTGGTATTCAAACGGACGATCGCAGCTTCCTGCGGACCAATGACATGTTAGAGGAACGAGACGATCGCCGCTGGGAAC
Organism: Leptolyngbya sp. FACHB-8; assembly: GCF_014695575.1. Taxonomy (GTDB): domain Bacteria; phylum Cyanobacteriota; class Cyanobacteriia; order Elainellales; family Elainellaceae; genus Vacuolonema. The sequence continues at coordinate 3,651 of NZ_JACJOO010000080.1, forward strand.
TCGACCCCAAGTCCTCTGAAGACTACACCGATCGACGGGAGCGGGAGTAAGCGGTTATTGAGAAGCTGATTTTGCGCGGTTATGACCGATGCAAGATTGCTTTTTAGAGCTGTTTGAAAAGTTGATTTTCGTGCGCGTTGAGCACGAAAATCAACTTTTCACGGAACTTTTCAAGCGGCTTCTTAGAACGGAAATCAGGACGATAAATGGGGTGAGTTTTTCAGCTACCTTGATGGGGCGGTGGCCATCCCACAAGAATTGCAGCTTGCTTTGATGCGTGTTTCGCCAAGATCCGTTGTGCTGACTCTTTAGATGGTGGCTGGAGTCGCACGATTCACGTAAGACATTGATGGACGCAGGAGCCAAAAACGTATGAAATCCCCAAGGGATGAGATGTCAGACCCGGACGGGCGAGAAAGGATAGATTACCCCTCTACCCCTTACACCAGAAGAGGGGTATCTGAATTAGAGCGATCGCGTGACCTGGACTTTGATCCATTTGAGGAGCCCGAAAGCGATCGCATTCGCAGACAGGCGCGATGGAAATATACCCTGATTGGGCTCGGAATTGGGGTGGCTCTAATGACCGGCTGGGGTGCGATCGCATCACGAAGATCAGAGCCCATTGCCACCAGACCCACGGTCGCTGCTCCCGGCCAGAGTGTAACGGCTACGGCGGTCGCGATAACCCCAGTGACTCGCACGTTAAACGTAACGGGTACTGTGGCGGCAACAGATTTATTACCCGTGTTGCCCGAAGTAACGGGCTTGCAAGTACAACGGGTGTTAGTGAGCGAAGGTCAAACGGTGCAGTCTGGTCAGGTGTTGGCTGAGCTGAACAATTCAGTTTTGCAGGCTCAGTTGCGCCAGGCTAACGCCGAGGTCGCTTCTGCCCAGGCAACGGTTCAGCAACAGCAGGCTGCCCTGGCTCAGCAACAGGCCACCCTGGCAGAGGCCGAAAGTAACCAGCGACGCTATCAACAACTGTTTAATCAGGGGGCCATCAGCCAGCAGGAGCTAGAGTCCCGTACTACGGCTGCAACGACCGCGCGAGAAACGGTCGGTGCGGCTCAAGCCGCAGTCAATAGCGCTCAGGCAGAGGTGCAGAGCAGGCAGGCCCAGGTTCAACAGCTGCAAACGCAACTCTCCCAAACCGTTGTGCGTGCTCCTGCGGCTGGAGTGATTGCCGAGAGCCTTGCCAAGGTAGGGAATGTCACCTCTGCCAGCAACCAACTGTTCACGATTATTCAGAATGGCAATTTACAGTTGGAAGCTAAAGTGCCTGAAACGGAGTTGCCTCAGGTGCGAGTGGGAGAGTCTGTGCGAGTTACATCAGATAGCGATCGCCGGGTTAACCTCCAGGGCGAGGTTCGCGAAATCGACCCGCTCGTAGATCCCCAAACCCGCCAGGCCACCGTACGGATCAGCCTGCCTGAGAGCCCACTCCTGCGACCGGGGCTGTTCTTACGCGCTGCTGTAACGGTACAAACGGCGCAAGCTATGACAATTCCTGCCGATGCCGTTCTGCCGCAAAACGATGGGAATTCAATCGTCTACGTGCTTCAGGACGATAACACCGTTCGGGCTACTCAGGTTGATGTGGGTGTACGGACAGTCAGCGAGGATCCCAACCAGACCCGAGTAGAGATTCGCAAAGGGCTAGAAATCGGCGATCGCGTTGTCGTTGAAGGGGCCGGATATGTGCGTGATGGCGATCGCGTCCAGATTGTACCAGGAGCGATCTAACGCCTTGAAAGGATACGGCGTTCATCCTGCGATCGCCATTCATACCCGCAAGAGCAGACTGAACCGCTCGCTCTGGCTTGCACCGTTAACCTGACAACGAAACCTGCCCTCGCCATCATCGTTACCGATTTCAAGGGCGGGTTGGTCAAGACGCTTGGGTTACGTTGTGACGCTCAAAGTCCCCCAGGAGCGATCGCCCTCATTTCTCACTACTTATCCTCCCCCTCCCTTTCCCATGTCCTTTAACATCTCCGCCTGGTCCATTCGTAGTCCCGTTCCAACCATCGTCCTGTTTCTGGTTTTAACCGTTGCCGGTTTAGTTGCCTATCCATTTCTCGGCATTGACCAAAACCCCAACGTTGACGTTCCCGCAGTAACCGTTAGCGTCGCACAGCCCGGTGCGGACCCATCGGAGTTGGAATCGCAAGTCACGAAGCCTGTAGAAGATGCTGTCGCCAGCCTGGGCAACATTGACGAAATTGTTTCCACCGTGAATGATGGGCTTTCGACCACGACGGTAAATTTTGTGTTGGGGACGGATAGCGATCGCGCTACCAATGACGTACGCAACGCTATCTCCCAGATTCGCCAGGATTTGCCCGAAGACATCAACGAGCCTGTGGTAGAACGGGTTGATTTTGCCACAGGCGGCCCTGTTGTCACCTACGCGGTAGTCTCACCCCAGCGCTCGGTGACCGAGCTGAGTACGCTTGTGGACGAGGAGATTAGCCGAGCATTGCTGGCAGTATCGGGGGTAGCCCAGGTCAATCGCATTGGCGGAGTTGATCAGGAAATTCGCATTGACTTAAACCCGGCTCGCCTGGAAGCCCTCAGTATCACCGCAACCCAGGTGAATGAGCAAGTTCGGGCGTTTAACACCAACCTGCCGGGTGGGCGCACTACGATTGGTGACAGTGAGCAGACCATTCGCACCCTGGGCAGTGCTCCGACTGTAGAAGCGTTAAGTCAGTATCAAGTTTCCCTGCCGCAAGGGGGTTTTGTCTCGTTATCTAGCCTGGGCACCGTGACCAGTGGGACGGCGGAAGTGCGGCAAACGGCGAGGCTTAACAATCAACCTGTGGTTGCTTTCTCGGTGCTGCGGAGTAATGGCAGCATCCTGGTTGCGGTTGAAGAAGGGGTTAGGGAGGCGATCGCCACCCTTCAACAAACCCTGCCATCGGATATCAAATTAGAACTGATTAACAACGTTCAGGCGCAATACATCCGAGAATCCTACGCTGCGTCTGTGGAAGCGGTGGTATTAGGGGCCGTATTGGCGGTTGTTACTATTTGGGTCTTCCTGCGGGATTGGCGGGCGACGTTGATTACAGCGGTGGCTTTGCCTCTGTCCCTCATTCCCACATTCGCCATCCTCAAAGCGTTTGGTTACACCCTCAATAACATGACCCTGCTGGCGCTGGCGCTGGTGGTTGGTATTTTGGTGGATGATGCGATCGTCGAGATCGAAAACATTGAGCGACACATGCAAATGGGGAAATCTCCCTTTCGTGCTGCGCTGGATGCTTCAGATGAGATCGGCCTGGCCGTTGTTGCCACTACAATGTCGATCGTCGCGGTGTTCGGCCCTGTTGCCTTTATGACGGGTGTGGTCGGGCAATACTTCCGTCCCTTTGGTGTGACCGTTGCAGCATCAGTGCTCTTCTCGCTGCTGGTAGCCCGAATGGTCACTCCGTTAATGGCCGCTTACCTCCTGAAAGACCATAGACACAAGAGCCCTACTAGAAAGCAGAGACAACGAGAAGCCAGCCTGCAAAGGGGCGATCGCCCCCCTTCCCCTCCCAATCCACTTACGCCTAACGAAGTTCCCCATGGTGGAACATCGACCCGGCCTGAACGGCAACGGCGCGATCGCCTGGTGGAGTTCTACCATCCGCTACTGCGCTGGTCATTGCGGCATCGGGTTACGGCATTGGCGATCGCCCTCGGCTTCTTCATTGCGAGTTTACTGCTGCTGCCATCCATCCCGGTTGGGCTATTTGGTCGAGAGGATCTGGGATTGGCGACTATCTCGATGGAGCTACCGCCAGGTTCAACATTGGAAGACACCGATCGCGCTACTCAACAACTCACCCGCTTACTTCTAGAAAACCCCAATGTCAGCCAGGTGCAGACGGATGAGCAGGTCAACTCAGCGACTCTCTATGTGAAGCTAAAACCCAAGGGGGAACGGGAATCTCAACCCGAGTTTGAGAATGAATTTCGGCCACAGTTTAGCCAAATTCCGGGTGTGCGGTTGAGCTTTTCTCGAGGCGGGCCGGGTGGCTCGCGAGAACTGTCTGTCGTTCTTAAGAGCGAAGACCCCAATGCTCTGACCCAAACGGCTAACGCTCTGGAAAAGGAAATGCGCCAGGTTCCGGGTTTAGTGGAAGTTGTGTCAACGGCCAGTCTGGTAAAACCGGAATTGCTCATTCGTCCTGATCCCGTACGGGCTGCCGACCAAGGGGTAACGGTGCAAGAGATTGCTGGTACGGCGTATCTGGCAACCCTGGGAGGAACCGAGGCAAGTCTCGCGAAGTTCAACTTGCCCGATCGCCAAATTCCTATTCGCGTTCAAATTGATCCACGTTATCGCAACGACCTTGGCACTATTGAGAATTTGCAGGTACGTAAGCAGGATGACACGCTCATTCCGCTTCAAACTGTTGCAGATATTAGCTTTGGTAGTGATCCCTCACAAATCGATCGCTACAACCGATCGCGCCAAATTACCGTAGAAGCAAACCTTCAAGGCATCGCGTTAGGGAATGCTCTACAACAGGTCAACGCCCTTCCAGCCCTACAAAACAAACCGGCCTCCGTGCAACAGGAACGGGCAGGGAATGCCAAAATCATGCGCGAGCTATTTGGCAATGTCGGAGCAGCATTGGCGGCGGCGGTTGTCTTTATCTTTGCTGTGCTGGTGCTACTTTTCAATGACTTTTTGCATCCACTCACTATCATGGTGGCCCTGCCCTTTTCGCTAGGGGGCGCATTTGTCGGATTGCTTCTAACTGGGAAGGAAATCGGGTTATACGCCCTCATTGGGATTGTGCTGCTGATGGGACTTGTGACCAAAAACTCGATTCTGCTGGTGGACTATGCAATTCTCAACCAGAAGGAAGGTAAACCCCTGTTCCAAGCTGTACTGGACGCAGGTGTTGCCCGCCTACGGCCGATCTTGATGACCACGATCGCCATGATTGCGGGGATGCTACCCATTGCCATGGGCCTTGGGGCTGGCTCTGAAGTTCGGAGCCCAATGGCGATCGCGGTAATTGGCGGTCTCACTACCTCAACCCTGCTGACCCTGGTGATTGTTCCGGTGATCTTCACTTACATTGAGCGACTGAAGGATCGTATTTTTGAGCGGTTTCTCCACGATGCAGTGCGGCGTCGGGCGCAGGATCAGGATGGTGATGGGGGAGAGGTGGGCGATCGCCCTCGCACTGAGGAGCCGCTCTCAACCCGAAAGTGACAGCGTTAGAACGGACGCACTTGTGTGGTGTACTTTGCACACCACACAAGTTTTTTAGGGTGTCGTGTTGCTCCGTTGCATGATTCTGGGTGGAATTAACTGTACATCCGCAGAGCCGTCTGTGTATTGAACGGTTGTGAGGCGCTTTATCTCGCTCTTGTTATGGGTGAGCATCATAGCAACAACTGTGATCACAATCAGGCTTGTATCGCCCAGTAAACGAATGAAGCGTAATAGTGAAGTATGCATCATTCTAGAACTCCTTCCGAAAATTGGGCTACAGGGTTCACACCATAGTTGAAATGTGTTGCCGAATTCTTGTATCAATCGTTTTTGAGGGTGTGAATTGTTGTGTAACAACATCACGCAACAATTCATACAAGTGATCGAATGTCATAGTTCTGCTTTAGCAAAGCGTATTGCTCCAGGTCTTCCAGTTTTCCCCGATGGCAAACGTGCTGCTTCAGGCATCCTTCATAGGTCATACCGCTCTTCTGCAAAACCCGAGCAGAGGCAGAATTGCGGGCCAAACAAGTTGCATAAATGCGGTTCAGCATCAAACTTTCAAACCCAAACTGGATGAGTCTCTGAGTGGCCTCCGTGGCGTAGCCTTGACCCCAGTAAGGTTGACCAACCCAGTAACCCAGCTCAGCGCAGGCATCTGCGGGACTGAGGGTGAGGCCCACGGCTCCAATGAGCGTGTGGTTTTGTAGAGCGATCGCATAAACCACAGCCACACCCGCCTCATAATCTGGAGCATGGGTTGCGATCCACTGCTCGGCCATGCCGTCTTCGTAAGGATAGGGGATACTGCGGGCGGTGTGGGCGATCGCCCCATCCTCCATAAATCGTTGCACGAGGGGCGCATCAGCCAGGGTAAAAGGCCGGAGCAGCAAGCGATCGGTTTTTAGGTTGGGTTGCGGTGTAACCATGAGGTTGCCTCGCATCATGAGAAATAGCATCTGGTCGTACCCCCTCGTGAAGGTTTCTACTGCTGAGTGTAGGGGTTGATTTTGAGATTCCACATCACCGAGTCGTCTAGTCTCATGGGTCACCCAATCGGGTGAATCAAGCGATAACCGGATTGGGGCGATCGCATGAAGTTCAAAACCTCTAAACCAGAGAATCTAGGAGCATCACAAATGTTTGAGTGGAGATACCACAATGCATCCATCAACGTTGGCAAAACCCACGGTTTGTATTTCCGCAGAAGCAATGGCTGAGCTACATCTCACAGCTTTTGTGCATGGTGCTCTGCAAATGACCGCATCCGGTGGATACTCCGGTGAAGCGGCTATGGCTCTGCTAGATCAAGCCTGGAGTGCTCAAAAACTGCTGTGGAAATTGCGCGAACAATCTTACTAATCAGGAACCCTTCGTGCAACGTCCTGTTTCGATCAAGCACCAGAATTCACCCGACGGTAGGGGGAATTACAAGTTTCCTCTACCGTAATCTTTTGGGGTGGTTCCGGTCGCTAACCCTTCGGAAAGAACAATACAGAATACGGCTATCAATTCCATTGCTACATGATTCAAGTCCTCTAGAAGGCGATTGCATGAGAAGCCTCCCCTTTCCCAATACATTCAGAACCACGTGGCTGCACTGGCAGGAATCCTTTCAGCATCGCCAGCAAATGTCAGGCCGGGTGGCATCGGAATTTTTGGTGTGGCGGCGTAGCTTTATCGGCGATCGCGTGCGGTTACTAGCCTGGATGGTGCTGTTCGCCGTTAGTATCAGCTTTACGTTGAATATGACGTTCACAATTCCCATGCTGAATGCAGCGGGAGACCCCAGGATGCTGATTGTTGGGGAGCGGCTGAGGCGTATTGTTGAGCTTGCTCTCACCGAAATTGTCTGTGGGGTTATTGGGGTCGCGTTGACCTATCACCCACTAACTCGCAAGCAGCCCGAGAAAGTCGTGTTGCTCATTACAGCATTATCGCTGTTTCCCTCCCAGGTGCTTTCAATTGTGCGAGGTGAGGCGCAGTTTGATGCTGACATTTGGCTGCTTTATTATGCGGCTCAGGCGATCGTTATCCCCGTCAAGTGGGAATTACATTGCCTGTCGCAGGCCATAGTTATTGGATACTCGGTCATTCCGTTTCTAATGGGATGGCGTGATCCGGATGTTTTGTTCTCTGCAACCTATGTTCTGGGTGGTCTTTATATTGGATTGATGTGTGTGGTTGCTAATGTAGGAGTTTTCTTGCATGAACAATCGATCCGGCGGGAACATGACTTGCGCCAGCAATTGCGAGTATTTCTCCATGCCGTTTCCCATGATCTGCGTAATCCCGTGATTGGGATGGGAATGACCCTCAAAAGCTTCCTCAATCCATCTGGACGGCCAGCCCAAATTCCACAGGATTTGTTGGAGCAGATGATTAAGAGTGGCGATCGCCAACTCGAACTCATCAACTCCCTGCTCGAAGCCCACGTAACGGAGCTACATGGGGTTACGTTGCATCCTCAACCAATCCAGCTAGAGGCTCTTGTTGATTCCATCCTCTGTGACTTTCAACCCTTTTTTAAGCAAGAAAAAACCAGTATCACATCGAATCTTTCCGTGAACCTTCCCACGGTTCATGCTGATGCACTTCACCTTCGACGGGTGTATGAAAATCTCATCACCAATGCATTGAAATACAATCGTCCGGGCTTACGCATAACCCTGGATGCGGAAGTGATTGCTGGCAATCTACACAAAAAAGTATCGGCATCCTCTCGATGGCTTCGGTGCACGGTGAGTGATGACGGGGCTGGGATGACCCCACAACAGTGTGCCCACCTATTTGAACTCTACACCCGTGGCCCTAACAAGCGGCAATCGCTCAGCTTGGGCTTAGGGCTTTACACCTGCCGTCAGATTATCACTGCCCATCGTGGCGAAATCGGTGTACAAAGTATTCCAGAAGTGGGCTCAACATTCTGGTTTACCCTCCCCCTGGATGTGTAATTAACCTCAGTTCGGGTTAAGGGCTTTTTCGAGTGCCGCGCTTCGCGCGGCACTCGAAAAAGCCCATTATTGCGTGTGCGTCGCGTACGCAATAATGGGCGGTTCGGCTTATCCCGAACTGACGTTAATTAACTTACAGCGCTTTTCAAGCGTTTAAAATCTGGTTGTTTTTGTGAGAGCCGTGAGAAGCGCGGCTCTCACAAAAACAACTGTGGCTAATTCAAGTGCAAAGCGCTGTATTTAGTATTTAGCCCACCAAACCCGATCGCAACGCTGTAACGGCAGCTTGCACTCGATCATTCACCAACAACTTATTCAGAATACCCCGTACATAGGTTTTAACTGTGTGCTCACTCAAGTACAACGCCTTGGCAATGTCAGGGTTGCTGTAGCCCTCGACAATCAATTGCAGTACTTCCAACTCCCGTTCCGATAAAGTTCCAGCCGCTGTAGATGGAGCCTTTTTAGTCGCAGGGGTTGGCGTTTTAAGTTGGGTAATGACCGATTGGGCAACTTGTGCATCTAAATAGGTTGCCCCTTCGTAAACCACCTCGATCGCCTTCACCAACTGTTCTACACTTGTCCCCTTTACACAGTATCCATCGGCCCCGCTCGACAACGCCGCAACTACTTCTGTCTGATCGGTATGGGAGGTGAGCATGATCACCTTCATCTCAGGATGCTTTTGCTTAATCTGCTGAGTCGCCGCGATCCCATCCATATGGGGCATTCCCACATCCATCACAACGACATCTGGCTGTAATTCCGTCGCGGCTTTAACCCCTAAATATCCATCTTCTACGACTCCTGCAATCTCCAGTTGAGATTGCGTCATCAACGAATGCTTGAGCCCAATTCGCATCATCGGATCATCATCTACCAACAGAAGTTTGATTAGGGCATTGGGTGAAGTCTGCATGGCGATCGCAATCAAGGGAGCATAGCAACTATAGCCTTTGTCTCGTTAGCCAGGGTCTGTTTTAAAGGTTGTTTTTCGCGCCCTAAGCGCACGAAAAACAACCTTTCAAGGGAGCTTTAGACCATGCCCTTGATATACCAAAGGGCGATGCACTGCACTGCCCTTTGGCATGTATAAAGTTAAGTTTTGGTGCGTCAAACACACCAAAATTCAACCGCTTTAAGCCGCCAGCCCACTATGCCGCAGCAAGGGCTTCGTATCTGGCTCACGTCCCCGGAATGCTTGGAACACTTCCATGGGATGCTTACTGCCACCTAGAGCAAGAACCGTATCGCGGAATCGACGACCCGTCTGGGCGATCGCCCCTTCATCCTCCAATCCAGCTTCCTCAAAAGCGGCAAACGCATCTGCACTGAGAACCTCAGCCCACTTGTAGCTGTAGTATCCCGCTGCATACCCACCCGCAAAAATGTGGCCGAAGGCACACAGGAAGCGATCTTCCGGTAACGGCGGAATCACCGTCGTCGTCTTAGCAAGACGCAGACGGACATCATTGGCCGTCTCCGAGCCACCTGGCTGATAACGGTGGTGCAGTTCAATATCCGTCAGGCTGAAATGCAACTGACGTAACATCCCACTCCCACTCATAAAGTTACGGGCTGCCAAAAGCTTCTGATAATCTGCATCAGGCAACGGTTCGCCGGTTTCATAGTGGCGAGCCATGTTGAAAAGAGTGGGGCGATCGTAGCACCAGTTTTCCATAAACTGGCTGGGCAACTCCACTGCATCCCATTCCACGTTGTTGATCCCTGCTGCAAGGCCATAATCCACACGGGTCAGCATATGTTGCAGACCATGACCGAACTCATGGAACAGCGTGGTGACTTCCTCAAAGGTCATAAGACTGGGCTTATCATCCACTGGAGGCGTCTGGTTACAGGTAAGGTAGGCCACCGGTAGACGCACCTGACGCACACCGTTTTCGGTGAGAACAGCGCGGTTGATGCAGGTATCCATCCAGGCTCCCCCCCGCTTCTCGGCGGGGCGGCTGTAGGGGTCGAGGAAGAAGTAGGCGATCGCCGTCCCATTCTCATCGGCTACCTGGAAATAGCGCACATCGGGATGCCACACCGGCGCTTCCCCATCCGCCGAAGTAATGGTGATCCCAAACAGCCGCTTGGCCAGGGAGAACAGTCCATCCAACACTTGCTCCAGCGGGAAGTAGGGGCGCAGTTCCTCGGTGTTCAGGTCATACTTGGTCTCCCGCAGCCGCTCAGCCCAGAAGGTAATATCCCACAGTTGCAGGTCGTCTCCTTCGGGCGCACCTTGCTCTTTCGCAAAGGTCTTCAGCGCTTCCAGGTCTTCCTTCGCTGCGTCGTAGCTGGCCGATCGCAGAGAATTAAGTAAACCTTCCACGGCTTCCACATTGGGGGCCATCTTGCTGGCGAGGCTCAATTCCGCATAGCTGTCATAACCCAACAGCCCCGCCATTTCTTTCCGTAGGGTGAGAATGCGCTCAATCAACGGCTGATTGTCGTACTCCCCCGATGCCGCGCGGGTCACATGGGCACGATACATTTTCTCCCGCAGGTCACGGCGACGGCTGTGTTGCATGAAGGGTAAGAAGCTGGGCATATCCAGCGTAAAGCGCCAGGGGCCATGTTCGGGAGTAGCGTCGTCGGCTCCAGCAACACGAGCGCCCTGGGCGGCTTGTGCCAGAAGGCTGGCCGGTAACCCTTCCACTTCTTCGGGTTGGGTCAAGGTGAGGCTGAAGGCTTTAGTGGCATCCAGCACATTATTGGAAAACTTGGTGGAGAGGTCAGCCAGCTCCAACTGCATGGTGTTAAAGCGCTCCTTCTCTTCTCCTTGGAGCGCTACACCCGATAGCTCTGCATCCCGAATGGCGGCCTCGATGATGCGGTGTTGGGCCTCGTCTAACTGGCTCCAGGTATCGCTATCCCGCAGAGCCACATAGCCCTTGTAAATCGCTTCACTTTGGCCCAGCCGGATGTAGAACTTGACTACTTCCGGTTGCACTTCTTCGTGCGCCTGACGGAGTTCGGGGCTATTTCTCACCCCCATTAAGTGATTAACAATGCCCCACGTCCAGCCGAGGCGATCGCCCAACCGTTGCAACGGCTCTACCAGACCACTCCAGGTCGGCTCCAGGGTTTGCTCCAACTCCGTCAGGGAGTCGTGTAGCTCCGCCAGCAATTGCGTCATAGCCGGGACGACGTATTCTGGACGAATCTCGTCAAATGGCGGCAATCCGTGACCAATCAATAGCGGATTTTCAGTAGATGGAATCGTTGCAGTCATACAGGAATCCGAATTACTAAGGTGAACACAGATGCTGGGGGCTCCCAAACATCGGCAGCAGATCGCAAAATCAGGGCCATTCCCCCACGACAAGGGGGTGTTTTGCCGTCCTCTACAGGTTTCCTATCATGGCCTTCTTTCCCATTATGATCGACTGCAATCCAGGTGTGGATGGTGCGATCGCCCTCCTCCTTGCCCTGGCTTCTTCAGAACTCGATGTACTGGGTATTACAACCACTGCCAGAAATGCGGCGATGCCTATCCAGCCCACGGCTCGCCAAAGCTATAACTTAGCTCCACGTCTCGACATGAGTGTGTTTGCTGGACGTCCCTACCCGACGGTGCGCGCCCTTGCCACTGCCGAAGACGTCTATGGTTCTGGAAACTTGGCCGGGAGTTACCCTACCCGAACCCATTCTGCCCCGCAACCCCAACACGGGGTAAATTTTCTGATTGATAACAAGTAAAGTTAAATGCTTATCATTAGCATTTAACCCTCTGGAGCCGTTGGCCTTAGCATTCTCCCAGCAATTCTCATTTTGAAATCAGGCCCGAAAACTGCGCGCCAAAGGCGCGCAGTTTTCGGGCCTCAAAGCCAGGAGTTCACGCCCGTAGGGCGTGAACTCCTGGCTTTGAGGCCCATACTGAGAATTGCTGGCATTCTCCGATCGGATGAGGTACGAGAGATGAATGTGGGGCATTGCCCCACATTCATCTCTCGTACCTCACCCAATTGAAAAGGTTTATCAAAGGTAGCACCTAAGCCCCTGTGGGCTTGCCGGATTATCGTGAATGAACGAAAATACTGGGCAACTTTTGGGTACGATCGCCCTTTCTATGACCGAAACCTCTTTAACCCCCATCAATCGGCTAATGCTGGGCTCACCCCTGAGCCGTCGCCGTAACGCCATCATTCTGGTCAGCATTCTGTTGGCCATCCTCACCTTTGCCACGGTACAACTGCTGGCTATCTTCACCTCCCTCAAACCAGATGCCGCTCTGATATTTTTGACGGCCTTGGCAACGACTGCGCTGCTGTCCGTGGTGCCGGTCGCGATTCTGTGGTACCTCGATCGGCGGGAGCGGGAGTCACCCTGGGCGATCGCCGTGGCTCTGCTCTGGGGTGGCATTATCGCCACCGGATTGTCGGCTCCCATCAACGGCCAGATTATTAATCAGCTTGCCGGGTGGGTGTCGGAAAACCCGATGATTCAGGAGACCCTTGGCCCTCAGGCTGCTTTGTTAATTGGTGCGCCTATTGCAGGCCCACTGGTTGAGGAAACCATCAAAGGCATTGGTATTCTGGCATTACTGATTTTCCTCAATGCCGAGTTTGATAACATGCGCGATGGCTTTATCTATGGAGCCTTGGTGGGGATTGGGTTTAACTGGTTAGAGTCAGCGCTATACGTGGCCCAAACCTATGCTGAATATGGCTTTGCTCCCTGGGGTCTACAACTGGGGGCGCGGTTTGCTCTGTTTGGCCTGAGTGGGCATACGCTCTACAGTGGCATTTTGGGAATTTTTCTGGGTCTGATGCTGCAAACCACCCGAAACTGGGTGGGCTGGTTGGCAATTTTCCTCGGGTGGTTTCTGGCTGTGCTGGCCCATGCTGTGAACAATAGCTTGGGGCTGGTGTTTGCGATCGCCTCTCGTGCCGCTGGAGCTCCGACCCCGACCGGTGGCCCACCTCCCAACCCTGGTTTTTTAGAAACCTGGTTTCAAAAAAGTATTCTTGACCTGATTATGTACGCGCCGTTTATCCTGCTGCTGATCGTCATGCTGTGGCGCAGCGGTGTGTGGGAACGACGGGTTATTCGCGAAGAACTGTTGGATGAGGTCGGACAGGCGGTTACTCCTGAAGAGTATGAAGCTATTCGGCGCGATCGCATGTTCCAGAGCCGTCGAATTCCTTTTCTCAATAAACGCATCTCTGACCAGTTGGTCAAAGCCCAGCATGAGTTGGCATTTCGCAAACGTCGGGTGCGTAAGCTGGGGCTTGATTTGGAGACAGACCCACTCGTCCTGGGCTGGCGGCATGAGGCTCAGCGGTTGCGAGCGATGAGTTCCGATGGCGATCGCCCTATTGTCTAGCGCCAGCAGTTCTCATTATGAGCTTCAAAGCCAAGATTGCGCGCCCGACGGGCGCGCAATCTTGGCTTTGAAGCCCGAAAACCGCTTGCCGAAGGCAAGCGGCGGGCCCAATTCCATACTGAGAATTGCTGGTCTAGCGGCACATGGCTTCTCCAGAGACCGTCTTGATGAAATTGTGTAAAACCATAGCGTAATGGCTTTCCCTGCCAAGTAAAAGAATAGGTTGAGGCTTTGCCCCAACCTATTCTTTTACTTGGCCGTTTGGGTCAGCATAACGATGTCCTCAAACTGGAAGCGATCAACCAGTTGAGTGAGCGTTTGTGCTAACTCGGCATGTTCTGGTGGAATTTGCTGTACCAGTTGTAGAACTTGTTTAGCGTTGACCTTAGTAGCCGCCTGTCGCAGTTCTTCAATCCAGTTAGAGGGCATGGTGTCGAGGGTAATCGGTTCTGCTGCAACCGCGTCTTGAGGAGCGGCGACAGGTTCTGCAACGGTTGGTTCCCCATACACATATTGAACGCCCAGATGCTCTGCCAGCTTCTCGAAAATCTGGTGTACCTGGAAGGGTTTGCGCACAAAGTCATCGCAACCGGCTGCCAGGATGACGGAGCGGGCTTCTTCGAAGGCGCTGGCAGTGAGGGCGATGATTTTGGTGGGGGTGGTAAGTTTTTGGGCTGCTTCCTGGGTGCGGATTTGACGAGTCGCTTCATAGCCGTCCATGATGGGCATTCGCATATCCATCCAGATCAGGTGTGGGTGCCAGGTTTGCCAGAGGGCGATCGCCTCCTTCCCATTTTCTGCTTCTTGCAGCTCAAACCCCATGGGTACCAACAAATTGAGCAATAACTGGCGGTTCTCCCAGCGGTCTTCCACAATCAGGAGGCGGTATTTGGGCTGGTTGGGGGCGAGGGCAACGACGGGGGGAAGCGATCGCACTTCAACCACCTCTGCTGCATCAACCAACTGTACTGGAGTGGTAAAGGCGAACAAACTGCCGCGACCTGGTACGCTACTCACACGAATATCGCCGCCCATCCATTGCACAAATTTCTGGCTAATGGGTAACCCTAATCCAGTGCCCTGCCGGGATGTTCGCCCGGTTTCTGTCTGGGCGAAGGGCTCAAACAAGTATTTGATTTCATGATTGGCAATGCCGGGGCCGCTGTCCTCAATCTCGAAGAGTAAGGTGTCGATAGGAGGATCGAGGCTAACGGGGTTTGGGGCTCTTCGCACTCGCACGGCCACATAGCCTGTTTCTGTGAATTTGATGGCATTACCAATCAAATTCATCAACACCTGTCTCAACTTTCCCTCGTCGGTTTTAATGTGTTGTGGTACATTAGGCGCACATTCAAACCTCAGGTTCAGTTTTTTCGATCGCGCTTTCAGTTGAAACATTTCCTCAAGGGTGATCAGAAGCTGTCCTAAATTAAAGCTGTCTTCATTCAAAGCGACCTGCCCTGCTTCGATTTTTGACATCTCTAAGACATCATTAATTAAAGTCAACAGGTGTTCACCACTCCGGTTAATGATATTCAACTGATCTCGTTGGACGGCATTGATACTAGTATCCCGAGTCATGAGTTGTGTGAAGCCCAGAATTGCGTTTAAGGGTGTTCGCAGTTCATGACTCATATTGGCTAAAAATTCGCTTTTAGCCCGGTTTGCCGCATTGGCTTCTTCGGCTTTTTGTTCCAGTTGTTGACTGTAGCGTTCCAGTTGTTCTCGTGACTCCTGTAACTGCCGCGCCAGCCAACGTACCCCAACCGCAAGGCCCGCTACAGACACCAGCCCTACTAAAATGATTGTCCCGGCCAGTTGGCGGGCAGGAGCAAAGGCTTCTTCCTGCTGCATTTCGACCAGTAAGGCAATGTCCTGGTCATTCAGCCAGCGATATACGCCAATGACGGGCACTTGGGCATAGTTTTGGTATAATCCTGAGCCACTCAAACCCTGCATCGCCGTATCGATACCCCGGCTGCTAACTCCGCCCTTAAATTGTTGCCCTGGGGTCGATTCCTTCGAAATAAAACTGAACTCGTTCACCAGCGACCCAACCATATAGCTTTCGCCACTTTCCCCTAAACCCGTCCGTTCCCGAACGATTTGATCAACCTGATTGAGATTCAGGGTGGCGAGAATTGCACCCTGGCGCTTTCCGGTTTGATCATTGAGGGGAGCTGCGAAGGTCACGGTGGGTTTGCCTGAGGTCAGCGAGACGTAAAAGATGGGGGCAAAGCGATCGCCCGATGCTACTTCCTTCAAATACGTCACACTGGCCAGATTCGTGTACTGCCCCTTGCGGGCTAAATTGCTGGAAACTACAATGCGGTTGGTGCGATCCAGCACAAAGATTTCCGACAGATTCGGTTTAATTCGGACAACACCCTGGAGGTAATTACCCAGGGCAATCTCAGCAGATTGTCGGGTTTCGGGAGAGGGCGGATTGATCAGAACTTTAAGGTTGGACTGGATATCGGGAAACTGAGTGATCAGGAAAAAGTCTCGTTGTTGGTCCTCAAACCAGCGGGTGATTTCTTCCTCCTTTAGAGTGGCTGCGACGTTAAGCCGATTAAAAGCAGCCTGCTTCAAGGCATCCCTGGCCCGCAGAAAGGCCACCCCACCCACAATGCCCACTGTTAACAACGACAGCAATAGGAAGGTGCTGGCGACGCGAGTGGTGATATTGCGGGGGCTATCGCCGTTTGGGATGGCCGATTTTAGCGGTTTGATCATGTCCACTCATTAAAGATCTTTTGAACTTCAGCGATCGCATCCTCAGCCGCTTTTTCCGGAGCGACTCCATCCGCCACAATCCGGTGAATCGCCTTGCCCCAAACGTTCTCCTTCGTCACCACACTGTAAGCGGGGTGGTACACCGACGGGAAGGGGCGAGTGTTGGGCGAGGTCAGCACCTTGGCTCCAGCCGCAATGTGGGGGTCATTGGGGTTTGTCCAGTAGGGGTCATCCCAGAGGGGTTTGGCGATGGGCATATTCCGCAGTCCCGCTGCCTTCAGGTAGTTATTAATGGTGGCGGGCTGGACGAAGTCGGTGAGGAATTGTTTGGCGATCGCCTCATGACGTGAGCCCTTGAAAATCACGGCCTGCTTAATCGTCAGAATGTTCCGCATGGGCTTGCCGTTGGGCTTCGAGGGGAAACTCATCGTACCCAACTTGTTCTGATACACCTCCGGATCTTGCCGTGCCGTGGCTGGAATGGTCAGCGATGTGTTTGGGGTCATAGCCACCTGACGATTGAGAAAAACCGTGTTGTTATCAGGGTTAAGCCAGTTCACCGTGTCGGGTGGTACTACTCCATCTTTGAAGAATTGCGTGTACCACTTCAGGCTGTTCAAAATCCCCTCTTGCACTGCTGGATCGCTAATTTTTAGCTCTCCATCAGGGGTTAAAATCTGCACATCATAGGCCTCCAACACCTGCTCAAACAGGTAATACGTATCTCCGGCTTTGTCGGAGAAGGAGAAGCCCAATCCGTAGGTTTTGGGGTCTTGAGGCAGTTTCGCTCCCAGTTCCTTCCAAAAATTCCAAAATCCATCCCAGTCTTGAGGAATGTCGGCATCGGTGTAACCGGCTTGCTTCACCATATCCCGCCAGTAGGAAATAAAATTGCTGGATTGGGAAAACGGAACAGCGTAGTAGCTGCGCTTCTTCTCCGCATTGTTGTAGAACTGCACAGCCTCCATGATGGAGTCAGGATAGAGCGATCGCACCGTCTCCACCACATCGGTGACATCGACCAACTTGCCTTCCCATCCGAGTCTGGGGTACAGTCCCCGCTCGGCATTGTGGCTCATCACAATATCGGGCGGGTTGCCGGATTGCAAAGCGCGCTCGGTTTTCTGTGGAAAGTCATCGGTGGTATGGAAAATTAATTCCACGGGATTTCCTGTTTTCTTCCCCCAGTCGGCAACAACGGCCTGCAATGCCTCATCCTCTTCCAGGTTGAAACCCTTTTCCCACCAGATGGTCAGGGGGGCATCTGCCGTGGAGGGTGAGGCTTGAGGCGTTACCTCAACCTGTTGGGCTTGGGTGCAAGCAATGACGATGAAACTCAAAAGACTGGCTAAAAGGAATTTATAGGGCTTCTTGACAACGAAATGTTTAATGATCGGATGAATAATTTGCATGGGAACCTTGCGTCAGCTTGAGAATGTCTTCAAAGCGGAAGTGCTCGATTAAATACGTGAGTTGTTGGGTCAAGTCCTGATAATCGGCTGGAATTTCCTGAATGAGAGTGCGAATTTTTTTGGCATTGACCTGTAGGGCGGCCTGATGGAGTTGTTCGATCCAGGCAAGGGGCATGGTCGTGAGAAGGGTTGTGGCGAGGGTGGGGGATGGCGCGAGTACGTGGAGGGCGTTGTCTGGGATATCGTTAGGGCTGGCATAGGTGTAATGAACTCCGAGATATTGGGTCAGTTTTTCAAAAATGATGGCGGCGGTAACGGGTTTACGGACGAAATCATCACAGCCATGGGCAATCGCCACCTGCCGCTCTTCCTCAAAGGCGCTGCCAGTGAGGGCAATGATGGTGGTTGGGCGATCGCACCCCTGCACGGCCTCCAAACCCCGAATTTGACGAGTCGCCTCGTACCCATCCATCACAGGCATGCGGATATCCATCCAGATCAGGTGGGGATGCCAGTGCTGCCAGTGGGCGATCGCCTCTTCCCCCTGAGTTACGGCCTGCACCTCAAACCCAACTGAGGTGAGTAACTCCACTAAAAATTGACGGTTGTGGTTCTTGTCCTCAGCCACCAGGATGCGATAGGCCGGTTGGTCTGGAGCCAACCCCTGAACCCATTGGCTCAGACTTTGCAATTCGCGTGTGGCGGCTGCAACCGCATGCATGGCTACCTCAAAGGCAAAGACTGACCCTTTCCCCAGTTGGCTCTGAACCGTGATCTCCCCCCCCATCAGCCGGACAAAGCGCTGACTGATAGCTAAACCCAAGCCAGTTCCCTCCTGGCTTTCCTGCCCAGCATGGCTTTGCATAAAGGGGTCAAACAGGCGCGGGAAGTCTTCGGTCGGGATGCCAATACCCGTGTCTTCGATGGTGAAGCGCAGCGTAATAGGATGGGGTGGACGAGTGGAATCGTCTGCCCCTGTACCTATCCAGCCATTGACTTCAACATGCAGGGTAACTTGACCCCGAGAGGTGAATTTGATGGCGTTGGTGAGAAGATTCATCAGGATTTGCAGCAGTTTGCCGCGATCGCCCCGGATATAAGGGGGAACGTTGGGCGATCGCTCAAACTTCAGTTGCAGCCCTTTCGCGCTGGATTTGAGATATAGCATGGCGTAGAGCCAGTCCAGCAGGTGATATAAATCGAAGTCAGTTTCGTTGAGAGTGAGTTGACCCGCCTCGATTTTTGACATTTCCAGCACATCATTGATCAGCGCCAGCAGGTGTTCACCGCTGCGGTTAATGGTGTCGAGGTAGGTGAGTTGTTGGGATGAGACATGACCCCGCAGAAGCAATTGGGTGAAGCCGAGAATCACGTTGAGCGGGGTGCGCAACTCGTGGCTCATGTGAGAAAGAAACTGGCTCTTCGCCCGGTTGGCTATTTCTGCTGCTTCCAGGGCTCTACGGAGGGCTTCTTCACCCTGTTTACGCTGAATACCCAGGGCAATTTCATGGGCGATCGCCCCCATCGCCTCCAGACTGGCTGGCTGTAGAGGATACTTCGCAAACACGGCCATCACCCCAACCACCTGCTCCTCCACAATCAGGGGGTATCCTGCAAAGGCAACCACTCCTTCCCGTTCTACCCAGGCTTTGTCAGAGGTCCGGGGATCTTGCAGCAAGTCATTGGTCATATAGGGTTGGCGGCTGGTTGCAATGTACCCAATTTTGGTACTGCTTGAGACGATGCGGCTGTGATTCCCATCCAGGTAGCAATACAAGCCAGCGCTGGCCTGTAGCTCTAACAGACCCGTTTGTTCATGTCTAGTCCAGATACGGGCAAAAGCGACATCCAAATGCTGGAACAGTGCTTCGGCACAGCTTCCCAAAATCTCTTGAAGAGTGCTTCCCTGGGTTAATGCTAGACCGACATCGGCGGTTAGCATGGCAAGCCGTGTGCGTTCTTGCAGAGCCGCTTCAGCCTGCTTATGTTCGGTAATGTCTTCGACCAACCCCGAAGTCAAAACGGTATGGCCCTGAGCATCACGAATTGCTGAAACGGTCAGTCGAACCCAAATGATTTGTTTATCTTTGCGAATGTAACGCTTTTCCATCTGATAAGCGTCAATCCGACCGGCTAGTAATTCACGATACTGTTCTAAATCTAAGATCAAATCATCAGGGTGAGTATAGTCATAGAAGCTGAGCGCATACATTTCTTCTTCTGTGTATCCTAATAACTTCATGCATGCTGGGTTGTATGCAATAACAGTTCCATCCGGTTTGATTAACCCAATTCCCACAGCCGAATTTTGAAAGACTAATCGGAATAAAATTTCTCGTTCCTGTAAAGCGGCCTCTGCATGTTTATGGGCGCTAATATCTTCAATAATTGCGAGGTTATATTGCACCTGGCCCTGGCGATCGCGCACTGCCGAGACATTTAACCGCCCCCAGACTACCTGCCCATCCTTACGGATATAACGTTTTTCAAGCTGATACCCATCCTGCTTACCCGCCATCATTTCCTGCGTCAGCGCCACATCCCGCGCCACATCCTCGGGATAGGTAACATCTATGTAATGCATATTTCTGAGTTCAGCAGCACTGTAACCCAAGAAGTTTTGGTAAGCCCGATTGGCGTCCAGCAAAGTACCGTCAGGGTGAGAAGTGACAATGGCGATCGCCGCATTTTCTACAATCATTCGCAAGCGGCCTTCACTCTGGCGCAAACGGAAGCCGGTGTGCTCCCGCTCACTCCAGAGCACGATTGCTGCGATCGCCGACTGCAATAGCTCAAGCTCCGCCGTTTCCCAGAAATACTCAGACCCACACTGATCCAGCCCGAGGCATCCCCATAGCCCTCCGTCCAACTGCACGGGCACGTAGAGTAATGCATTGATCTGTAGCTGTTCTAAGTATTGTGCGACAGGTAATGTACCGGGTTGAAAATTTAATGGGTGCCCCTGTTCTAGCTGATCGATGCCCGCAGGAAAGCACGCTTCTAGGGGTTCCATGTCACCCTGGCGCGGGGAGATACCGGGAGCGCACCACTGGGCCCAAAGCCTCGGAATGCGACCGGCTTTACCGTTCCCCTGCAGATCGCCCTGACGCTGGTACTCATACAGATAGGCTCGACTGGCCCCACTCACCTTCCCTAAAACCTTCAGAAGCTCAGGGAACGGGTTGCTGTCTTTGGTCGCCAGCAAAATTTGTTGCACTTCCAGGAGTGCAGTGAGGTAGCGTTCCCGTTGAGGTGGCTGGGGCGGAGTGTCCTCGGTTAGGGACATGGACCATCGAACTAAACCCTACAGCCTTTGAATACCATAGAGGATTTCAGAAGATGGCAATTCGTTATGAGAATTATCGTTTTGAATGCGGCTGACGCATCAAACGATCATGTGCCAAACGTATGGTGAAAGGGGCACTTCGTGCCCCTTTCACCATACCCATGCATACGTCTATAGCGCTGTGCACGTTGATTAAGTACGGTGGTGTGGGGCACGAAGTGCCCCACACCACCGTTGCTGTACTTAACGCACTTGCACATTGCTATAGAAGACTATAATTCTCATCTTGAAATCAACCCTACCCAGCAATGCCTTCGTATTGCCGATGATGCTTGAGTAAATCTAAAAACGCATAGGCCGCTGGAGTGAGCAAAGCATCCGACAAAGTCGCCACACTAATCATCCGCGATAGAGGAACCGGCAGACTGTAGACTTTTACGTCTGCTGGAATCGGTTCTGCCGCCAGTCGGGGGCTGATAGCCGCTCCAATGCCCCGGGCCACCATATTCACAATCGTGGCATCCGAGCGAATTTTATAGGTGGCTTCTAAGCTGATGCCATGGTGGGCGCAGTGAGCGTAAACCATCGCATCACATCCATCTCCATCGGGGGCCATAATCAGCGGGTAACGGGTAACATCGCTCCAATCGAGCCGTCGGTTTGTTAGCTCAAAGCCGGGTGGCAGTAGAACGACGAACTCATCTCGCATCAGCTCCCAGGTTTCAAATTCGCTACCTGTTGGTAGATAGGTAATGCCAATGTCGGCACGGCCCTGACGCAAATCGGTTTCTACGTCGGGGCGATCGTCATATTCGGCAATGCGAATGGCGATCGCTGGATACCGCTGACAGAACTGTGCGATTACATCTGGCAAAATATGGGTTGCTGCACTGCGAAAGGCCGAAATCCTCAACTGGCCACCATCCAACCCTTTCGCTAGGTTTGCCTGGTTCACAATGTCATTCATCAAATACATCACCTGGCGCGCGCGCTCAACGACCTGCTGGCCTACAGGAGTGACATGGGCTCCATAGCGACCGCGTGAGAGTAGGACAACTCCCAGATCATCTTCCAGGGTGGCGATCGCATAACTCACCGCCGACTGCGACACTTGCAACCGTAATGCGGCTTCGCTGAAGCTACCGGAATCAGCGACAGCAATTAACACCTGAAGTTGTGACAACTTCAATGGGTTCAGGCGATGGTCATTCACAGCAATGCCTCCCAGAATGTCAAAACCATGCCAGGCCGCGGGCAAATGATCTATCGAATTCCTTGATGGACGTGATGCACTTCTCCTTTTGTTGGTATTGATACAATCCTTCACGATAAACAAACACTGCACTCACCCTTCCATTGAATCGATTATCCCAAAGTGGAATGGCCTTCGCCATGAGGCCCTTCTCTTGGTTTGGGAACCTTAGAACAACAATCTGGGCTGCACTACTATGCTCACACTGAGCCAAAAACCGTATTACCAGGGGCTACTGCTGCTGCTGCTCACCACCATTATCTGGGGAACGTCTTTCCCCTTGCTTAAAGGAATACTGGCAGATTTGTCTCCAGCCGCCATTATTGCTATGCGGTTTTCCTTAGCTGCGATCGCCGTTCTCCCCGGTTTGCGGCAGGTTAATCCGTCCCTGCTGCGAGATGGCATCTTGTTGGGCACGATTTACTTTGCCGAGTGCGCGCTCTCATTGGTTGCCCTGGAAGTCATTCCAGCCAGCCGCTCAGCCTTTATTATCGGTCTGAATGCATTTTTAGTTCCTCTCTTTGGTTTGCTATTAGGACGGCGACCGCCAAGCCATGTGCTGGGGGCTGCGGCGGTGGCGGTGGCGGGTGTTGGCATGTTGTCCTGGGAAGGAGGTGGCTTCAATTGGGGAGATGTGGTAACCCTGGGATGCGCGGTAGCGATAGCTGTTTATATTCTGTTGTTAGAACGGATTGCGCCGCGTCATGCAACCTTACCTCTGGTAGCTGTGCAGCTCACGGTGATGGCGGTGCTGGGCACGCTTTGGGCACTGCCCCAACTCCTGACACAGATGGATGCGATCGCCCACCACTTCGGCACGCTTCTATACACTGGGTTGGTCATTACAGCCACGCCTATTTGGACGCAAGCCTTGGCCCAACGTTGGGTTCCCTCCTACGAAGCTGCCCTGATCTACACATTAGAACCCGTGTTTGCCACGCTCTTTGCCTTCTTGATGTTGGGCGAGGCATTAGGTCCCCGAGGGCTTCTAGGGGGCGCTTTGGTCATTGCCGCAACTCTCTGGAGCCAACGCAAACCCGATGTCAATTAATCAGGGCTGACTGCATCTTGCACTCAAACCTAGAATGCTTAAAGAAGCATACTATGCAGTGGTGGAGCGTAACGTGCCACATCACTGCATAGTATGCTTCTTTAATCGGGGATCGTATAACAATACTCTGGACAGTTTTTCTGAAACTTGATTTTGCGTGCGCTTCGCGCACGCAAAATCAAGTTTCAGAAAAACTGTCCGAACTAATGATATAAGCTGTGTGGCTAAAATCCATACGAGAAGGAACGAGGAATGAAAGTTGATGTCTTTAAAGTCCCTCAGAATGCACCGGATGACCTGACAGAGTTAATTGCACTGATCCAAAATCAAACATTGGATCCACAAAATATCGTTGCCATTATGGGTAAAACGGAAGGGAACGGTTGTGTGAATGACTTTACCCGTGGGTTTGCCGTAGCAACGTTGAAATCGTATTTGCGATCGCACATAACCAATGAACAACTTAACCGCATCGTGTTTGTGATGTCGGGTGGAACGGAAGGGGTTTTAAGTCCACATTTGACCATCTTTACGCGGCAACAAGAGGGGTTAACGGGTGAGCCGCATCCCGGCTTAGCATTAGGGATTCACCACACACGTGATTTCTTAGTAGATGAGATTGGTACGCTGGCGATGGTGCGGGAGGTGGCTGATGGGGTGAGGGGGGCGATCGCCGATGCCGGTCTTTCCCCTGCCGATGTTCACTTTGTGCAAATCAAATGCCCTTTGATCACAGCCTCACGTCAGACCGAAGGGCAATCCCCCATCACTCAAGACAGCTACAAATCGATGGCTTACTCCCGTGGAGCTTCGGCGTTGGGTGTGGCTCTGGCCCTGGGAGAAATCAATGCCGATCAGCTCACGGAGGCAGATATTTGCCACAACTACCAGCTTTACTCATCAGTAGCTTCAACGTCGGCCGGAGTCGAACTCCGCAACTGCGAAATTCTGGTGTTGGGTAATTCTCCTGCAAGCCATAGCGATTATGTCATTGGCCATAGTGTCATGACCCATGCCTTAGATACGGCTGCGGTCAAACAGGCTATCCCCCAACACTTAAGCGACGAGCAGGGTTCAGATGTGGCCAGCGTCTTCACCGTACTGGCGAAAGCCGAAGCGGCTCCATCAGGAGAAATCTTGGGATGCCGTCACACCATGTTGGATGACTCTGACATTAGCCATACTCGTATGGCTCGGGCTGTTGTAGGAGCCGTTGTCGCCTCTGTGGTACAAGATCCCATGATTTATATTTCTGGAGGTAGCGAGCACCAAGGCCCCCCTGGAGGTGGTCCCATCGCAGTCATTTGTAAACGGAATTGAGCCTGTAGGGTGTTGAGATGGATGGCAGCACGAAGTGATCCTGCTAGTAGGCTGCGGCCTAAGTTCGCAACCTATGTTTTTGTGTAGGGTGCGAAGCACCCTACACAAAAACATAGGTGATGGATTTCCGCCTCAGCGTACTAGCCATCTCAACATAAGGTTTAAAGAAAAAGCTGTAGCTTAACGGTGGAAGCGATGGGCAGCCTTACGAACGCTCCCCAGTGCCGCAAGTCACCCATCACCATTCTCTATGGTATAGCAGTAGCTACAATGCGAAAAAAACTGACATTTACTTGTGATCGATATTTTTTCTAAACCCCCTGATTTTGGCCATACAAAGCGCATGCAGAATCAAGGGTTACAGGAAAAATGTTCAGAGTCGTGCCCATAATAAATTGTTTTGGGATTTGTCCTCTAACTCGGCTCACATTCTAAAACACCTTTAATTGATTGAGTGCAACGGAGTTATGGAGTTACACTTGCTTCGCCAGGTTCAGACTTTGCAACAGCAGATGGCCTCTCTGGTGCTATATCAGAGTGTCGGCTTGGAGCTACCTGGGCGCACATTTTTAGCCTTATTACAGACGTTAGGCAGCGGTGGTAACGGCAGAGATGGGTCTCACCTGGATGTGCTACGAGCTTATGGCGTCTGGTTTAGTGCCCTGGCCGATCGCCAGCAAACCTGGTCGGCTTACGTGCTAGAGCAGCTCTTGACAAACGACAATCCCTTTACACGGCAAGCCCAAAAGGCTCTAACAGATTTGCCAGCTTCTCTCACCCATGCAGCTCAGCACGATTTGCGGCTACTCCAGAGTCTGTATCGAGTAACGGGGCCTCAGGTGGCTGAGTGGGTACAAAATGCTGCAGGCCTACCGACGGCACCCCCAATTTGGGATCCGGTTTCGGGAGAGGGGAGTCACTCGGAGCAGGCGATCGCCACCCAACTTCTGCAACATGCAGACTGGGGCAATGCCATTGAAGACCTGATCACCTACCATCAGCGGGTAGGGGTCGGGCAGTTTGTCCGCTATCGAGCTTTCCGCTGGCAGGGGGGAGACTTGTTTGGTATTGCCCATCCTGATCCGATTTCCCTGGAAGCATTGGTCGGCTATGACCTGCCTCGCCAGATGTTACTTCAGAATACAGAAGCCCTGCTGGCGGGTTACCCTGCCCTGCATGTCTTGCTGTATGGCAGTCGTGGTTCGGGCAAGTCCTCTATGGTTAAGGCTCTGCTAAATCAATATGGCGATCGCGGCCTTCGTCTTGTAGAAGTATCCCGTTCTGAACTGAGAGACTTAGTAACCATTGTGGATTGCCTGCGAGAGCAGCCCCAGAAGTTTATTGTTTTTGTAGACGATTTGTCATTTGAAGAGGATGACGATGCATTTAAGGCTCTCAAAGTCGTGTTGGAGGGTAACGCCACTGCTCGGCCTCAAAACATCGTGGTGTATGCTACGTCCAATCGTCGGCACTTGATTCGGGAGTTTATGGGCGATCGCCCCCGGCCTAGCGATGCCGACGAGGTGCATGCCTGGGATACGGTGCAAGAAAAATTATCGTTCAGCGATCGATTTGGCCTCACTCTTACCTTTGAACCCGCCAACCAGGACACTTATCTGGCTATTGTGCGTCATCTCGCTCAACGTTCAGGAGTTACTCTTGAGGCAAAAGAGCTGGAGTTTCGGGCATTGCAGTGGGCTACACGCCATAACGGGCGATCGGGGCGTACAGCCCGACAGTTCGTCGACTTCCTCCAGGCCGAATTGGCTATTCAGTCGGGAGGTGCTGCACCCTTGTTACGCTAAATCCTATGGGCGTGTCTTACTAGAGGAGAAAACTGATGAAAATTCCTATTATTCAAGGTTTCAGCCACTAAAACTGCCCCCAATCGTTTCTATTGTGAGCATAAAATTGGGCATTCTACAGAGTGATTCGTTGAATTTTTTGTCCTTTGGATAAAGTGATCCAAAGGTCTACCAGGGCTGTTTCTACAGATTGTGCAAAATCTCCCGGTGCATCTCTACTCCCACTCGAACCCTCATATCATGCCAGTTCAGTTTCCTGAGGACGATGCGGTCAGGGCCGATATTTTGCGTCAATACCACATCCTTGACACCGAATCGGAAACCGCTTTTGATGATCTGGCCGCCATGGCGGCCCAAATTTGCCAATCGCCGGTGGCGCTTATTGCCTTTTGCCGGGGGGAATCAGGCTCCCAACCCAATCAACGCTACTGGTTTAAAGCGGTTGTCGGGTGGAACGAACCCACCACATCCCTGCAAGACCTCTCGCTATTTACCACTACCCTGCGACAAGCAGAAGGGCTGGTGGTGCCCGACACCCGCACCGATGTGCGCTTCTCTGACGACGGCATTGTGACCGCCGCCAATTCGCCCATTCGGGCCTACAGTGGGGTGCCACTGGTCAGTCCGGGCGGGGTATCCCTGGGGGTGTTGGCCGTGATGGATTGGCTACCCCGCATGTTCACGGCCAGTCAGGTGATGAGCTTGCAAGCTCTGGCCCGGCAGGTGATATCTCAGTTAGAACTGCGGCGACGGACTGTCGTTCTCACAGAAACCATTGCCCGTCACCATCAAATCGAAGCCGATCAGAAACTTTTTCACAATCTCACGTCAGATCTGGTTGGCCTACTGGGTTTTGACGGTTATCTGAAGAACCTGAATCCAAGCTGGCGCAGATCTTTAGGGTTTAGCAACGCCGAGTTAATGGCGAAGCCATTTCTAGACTTCATTCACCCTCATGATCGCGAGAAGGTGCTGAAGCAGATCCAGAAGGTGATCGGTGGCAATCATCAAGTCACTGTAGAGAGTCGCTGCCGCCATACGGATGGGACTTATAGCCGGGTAGATTGGAACCTGACAGCGCTATCGGGGCGATCGCTGATCTACCTCTCTGCCACCCCCCATACCCATCTGGGGCATCTCCCCGGCCCCCAATCCGAAACCGATGCCACTACCACCGCCGCTCTGATTGCTGCCCAAAACCAGCACTGTGTCGTGTCGATGACAGACCGGGACGGCACGATTACTTATGTGAACGATCGCTTCTGCGAAGTCTCCTGGTATACGCGCGACGAGCTGATCGGCCAGACCCATCGCCGCATCAACTCGGGCTATCATCCCCCCGAATTTTTTCAAGATCTCTGGAAAACCATCACCTCAGGGCACAGTTGGCACGGTGAAATCTGTAACCGTACCAAAACCAATTTGTTGTTTTGGATGGAGACCACGATTGTTCCGGTTCCCAATGACCAGGGTGTTCCTGAGTATTACATTGCCATTGCCACGGATATTACCGAGCGCAAGCATACCGAAGACGAGCTGAAAGAGCGATCGCACCTGGCTGAGCTGGGAGCGGAAATGGGTGGCGTCCTCTCCCATGGTGGAGTTGTGAATGAACTGCTAACCTCTTGCGCGAATCTGATGGTGCGCTATCTGCATGTTCCCTTCGTACGGTTGTGGACGCTGAACCCTGACACCCGCTTGCTCGAGCTTCAAGCCGTTGCCGGGCATCATAGCCAGCCGAAGGAGTTTAGCTCTCGCATTCCCCTGGGGATTTCCATCGTTGGTTTCATTGCGCAGAGCCACCAGCCCTACTTTACTGACACTGTAACGAATGATGTCTGCATTGGCGCAAAGGATTGGTTGGAACGGGAGCAGCTTCAAAGCTTCACGGGTTATCCGCTCATTGTGGAAGATCGCCTACTTGGCGTCATGGCTCTGTTCGATTGCAAACCCATGTCCCAGGCAGTCCGCAAAACTCTCGGCCTGGTAGCAAACAATATTGCAGTTGCCATTGATCGCACCCTGGCTCGCGCCGAGCTGATGAGCCGTCGAGAAGCGCTATTGTTCCGGCTAGCCAGCCAGATTCGGGATTCTCTGAACCTGGATGAAATTCTGGAAACGACTGTCAATGAGATCTGGTCGTTGTTGCAGATCGATCGCTGTCATTTCCTCTGGTGCTGGCCCAGCCAGGATGCACCTACCCTGGTGATTACCCATGAGGCGCGGGATCCTAAACTGCCCAGTTTTCGGGGGGATTACCCTGAGCCTCAGGCCGCCATTCTTGCCCGCCGTATTCTCAATCTCGAGATGGTGCGGGTCGACAATCTGACCCAGGAGGCCGAACACCGTGATCCTGAACTACAGGAGGTGTTGGAGCATATGGATGCGCTGGCCCAAATCATGATTCCCCTGGAGACACGCTCGGGACGTTTAGGTGCAATTGTCTGTAGCCATGGCTATGTTCGGTTGTGGAGTGACAGTGAAATTGAGTTATTGAAGGCAGTAGCGGATCAGGTGGCGATCGCCATCGACCAGGCTGAGCTTTACTCTAAGAGCCGTGCCGCTGCCAGTGCGGCAGAGACACAGGCTCAACAGCTCAGTGAAGCCTTACAAAACTTGCAACAAACCCAGGCCCAGCTGATCCAAACAGAGAAAATGTCCAGTTTGGGCCAGATGGTGGCTGGCATTGCCCATGAGATCAATAACCCCGTCAATTTCATCAATGGCAACCTCGTGCATGCCAACAACTACACCAAAGATTTGCTACACCTGCTGCGCCTCTACCAGGAGCACAACCCCTCCCCTACCTCAGAAATTCAGTCAGCACTCCAGGCCATCGATATCGATTTTGTCAGTGATGACCTGCCTAAGCTGATGTCTTCCATGAAGATCGGAGCCGATCGCATTCGCCAAATTGTCCTATCCCTCCGCAACTTCTCCCGGCTAGACGAAGCCGAGAAGAAGCCGGTGGACGTCCACGAAGGGATTAACAGCACTCTACTGATTCTGCAAAACCGCATGAAGACCTGCCCTGATGGGGGTGTCATTCAGCTCATTAAAGAATATGGTCACCTACCTCTGGTGGAGTGCTATGCCGGGCAGCTCAACCAGGTATTCATGAATATCTTTGCCAACGCCATCGATGCCCTGGAAAACTACGGCGAACCCCGCATCATCAGCGTTCGCACTGAGTTCACCCCGCAGGAGGACTCCACCAAACCCTCCTCCTGGAACGGAGCTAAGGAGATTCAGCCCGGCACGGTTACCGTTTACATTCGCGATAACGGGCCAGGTATGAATGCTGAGACGCGCGATCGCCTGTTTGATCCCTTCTTCACGACTAAACCTGTGGGCAAAGGTACGGGTCTTGGCCTTTCCATCAGCTACCAAATCGTTGTCCAGAAGCATAATGGCAGCTTAGAATGCCGATCCGAACCAGGCCAAGGCACCGAGTTCATTGTTCGCATTCCGACTCAACAGCCAGATATCGTAGAAACTCCCATTCGCTGTTGAAGATAAAAAGTAGGACGCATTGCTCCCTACCGGGTGCAATCTAGTACTTCCCCACACCCAATCTGCCTAGTGGGATGTAGCGGGCTTTGCCCGCTACATCCCACTAGTACGCTGAGGCGGAAATCCATCACCTATGTTTTTGTGTAGGGTGCGAAGCACCCTACACAAAAACATAGGTTGCAAACTTAGGCCGCAGCCTACTAGGCAGATTGGGGACCGTCAGAATCGGTGGGGTGAACTAAGAATTGGGCCAATTAGTTGGCTCTAAGTATGTAGTGCCATAGATAGCATTTGAATAAAGAATGGAGCGGTGTTAGGCGCCGCTCCATTCTTTAATACAGTTTGTTCAGCCGAATTTGAGATGACCTAGCTAGCTAGATACTCACGAATATCGGCCCGACGCTTACGCAGCTTGTTAAGGGCTTCCCGTTCAATCTGGCGAACTCGTTCCCGGCTAATATTGAGGCGATCGCCAATCTTTGCCAGCGTTAAAGAACGGCCATCTTCCAGACCAAACCGGAGGGATAGCACTTCCCGCTGCTGAGGCGTCAGGTCTTCCATCAAGATTTCCAATTCGCCCCGAAGAGAGATTTGGGAGGCAAAATCTTCAGGGGATGGGCCGGTGTCCTCCAGAAGCTCACCCAGTTCTGTATCCTGGTTGTCGCCTACGCGCAGATCGAGGGAGAGGGGCAGACGAGATTTCTCCAGGTACTCCCGCACCTGCTTCACCGATAACTCTAGTTCGTCTGCTAGTTCAGACATGGTAGCAGCGCGACCCAGTTTCTGAGCGAGTTGCCGTTGAGCCTTTTTGATTTTGTTAAGTTTCTCAGTAATGTGGATGGGGAGCCGAATGGTACGGCTCTTTTCGGCGATCGCCCGAGTAATAGCCTGCCGAATCCACCAGTAGGCATAGGTTGAGAAGCGATAACCCTTGGAGGGGTCAAACTTTTCAACACCACGCTGCATTCCGATAGTACCTTCCTGAATTAAGTCAAGAAGATCCACATTACGTTTAATGTATTTTTTCGCAACGGAAACGACAAGCCGTAGATTGGCTTCTACCATCTTCCGTTTGGCACGTTCCCCTTCAGCGATCACCTGCTCCAAATCCTCCAGGGAGATTTGAGCCCGTTGAGCCCACTCCGGTAAATCAGGCTCATAGCCCAACTCGGAAGTCATATCTTCCCGGAGTTCATGCAGCAGCCCCAGGCGGCGCACCTGTTTTCCATAAATAATCTCTTGTTCATGGGTTAAAAGTGGCACCCGCCCAATCTCTCGGAGGTAAGCCCGTACTGGATCTGTAGAACCTTGGGATGTTTTCATGGCGAAAACCTCGCTTCCGTGTGAGGTTAGAACAATTGTACTAATAATTAAAAGGCTAGAGTGATGTCCATGCAAGAGTCCTTGCACTGAGAGACTGAGCGATACAATCCTCTAGAAAATTACGGACGTGATTAGAAGATGCCTATGCCCTTTCTCCGCAAAATCGAACTGGATCCCTAAATTTCAATACTGCTCTCCAGCAACACACAATATGGGTGCGGATAAACAGGATCTTTTATGGATTCCAAAAATGAGACACCGGCCTCGTGAATATTAAAGATTGTAACATTTATTAAGTTTTTGCTTATCCCCCCTATGAGGGAGAGATATACCAGTCGGGCTTGGATTAGTTCTAAGCTACTGGTAAAAAACGAAATTGAATGCATCTACCACAACAAATTTAAGATTGTCAGAGGAGAAAGAATAAAGTTTCATCCTCATCAAATCTCCCTGCCATGCTAGAGACACTTCTAAGGATTCCTGGGTTGTCCTGTCATTCTGAGCCTTTCTGGCTGTCTCAGACCAGTACCTTTTAGCCTAAGCCGTGAGTGGTGGGCAGGCTCTACTTTAAAGGGGAAAACCCTATCAACCACGGGCTTTAGACAAAAAGAGAGTGAGAGCAAGGCTCCCACTCTCTTTTATTAATAAATAGATAGGTAGTACCACTACACGAATTTACAATGTCCCGTGAACCCTCGTCCTCATAGGTTACCTGAGAGCGATCGAGCCTTAAACTGCGTGCATTGACTTCTTCAGCAGCTTCAGTCCTTTCTTAACGCGCCGAGATACGGTTACCGCGCTAATCCCAAGGCGCTCTGCCGTTTCCTTTTGGGTCAAGTCGTGCAGAAAGACGAACTCTAGTACGTCGCGAGTGCGCTTCTCTAGTTGAACCAGCGCTTGCTGTAAGCGAATTTGGTCTTCCTGAGCCAATTGGAAGCTGCGGTATTGGGGGTCAGGCAGAAGCTCACCCAGGCTGGTAGAGCTATCCTCTTCATCACGCATGGGAGCATCAAGACTCAGCGGAGCGCGATTTCGGTAGGCCAGCTTGATTTGCTGCCACTCTTCAATAGAGATTTCCAGAGCTGTTGCCAATTCTGTATCGGTGGGTTGGCGGCGCAGTTGAGTCTGCATTTCGCGGGTTACAGCAGCAGCCTGATGCTGTAGAGCTTGCCAACGACGAGGAATGCGAACAGCAGACCCCTTGTCGCGCAAGTAGTGCTGAATTTCACCGCGAATGTAGGGAATTGCAAAGGAACTAAAGGCGTGGCCCTTGCCCATATCGAACCGCTCGATGGCTCGAATTAGCCCCATACTACCAACCTGGATTAGATCCTCGTAACTTTCTGTGCACTGGTTAACCCAATGGTGGGCCTCCTTGCGAACCAGGCCAAAATTTAGTTTCACCAGTTGATTGCGAATGAGGGGAGTGGGATTGTTCTGGTACTCCCGCAACAGTTCTAGAGTCTCGCTTTTAAGTTCGTTGGTGACTGGAATAGACATGACGAGTTTCAGGTAGGTTCAGGTGACAACACAAAGACCACTGAATTCTTGTACGAATATTCGGGGGAATTTAGGACAAGGAGTTCAGTGCTAGAGGCTCGAGATCCGTGAGGAAAACAGGCTCTCATTTGGTAAATAGAAGACGCTAATTAAACCTATTCTGGGACTCCACTGTTCATCAACGGCATTTTTACGGAACCACCCATTTGCTAATAGAGACCGTGAAATCATTGCAAAACAGAGGTATTCGAAAGAAATGGAAACAGCGTCGGCAGAATCTGAACACAATCGCTCAGCGGGAACCCCTTATGCTCACCAATCTTACGGACAAATCCGTTACATTCTTAAAAAAAACAGCAAACTTTTGGACAAATTGAATATTTAATCATTATTTATTGGAAGTTTCTAAAGATATTAATTTTTTTCCGGTTTTAGATTGACGAGATTCGGCTCTATTTCATGAGAAAAGGCTAGGGGGTACGGCCCAGGGGCACAGAAAACAGCCTTTATTTTGTGAACTCAACGGAAGTGTATTGCTCATAAAACATTGGTCGGTTTTCAAACAAAGGATTTTATCATTTGTTGCGCTAGTGGCGGTGGTTGTACTGAGCTCCCGACATTATTTCATGAATTTCCCTTTTATATCTCAAATTCCTCCCATTTCTACTTAAAACCTTCTGGTTTTTGATGGGATATTTCTCGCTTGAACTTTATAGAAATGACATGAGATCCATTTCTTTGTGAAGGAAATGTAAAATTTCTCTCTCGCCTCATCAGTCATGTTTCAAGCAGGTGGATGGATGTGGTGAAAGGGGAAGGGGGCTCTATACCCCTCACTTTTGACAAACTTAGGCTGTCGAGTACTAGGAGAATGGTCTGGCTGCGATCGCCTTACGCATAAGGCCTTGAGTTATGTTCTGGAAGTGTGGATGGGGTGTGGAGGAAAAGACATAACCGTGCTCTTTCTTCCACATCCCATCCACAGGTTTGAAATAAAACTAAACAGGTCTTTAAAAAAAAGGAGCCAAAAGGCTCCTTCCTAAAAGTTCCAATAGAATTCTGAGAGCTAGATTTAAGAACTCTCAGACTGGTAGGTTTCTAAAGCAGATTCTAGGCTGCCTCAACCCGAGCATAGAAGCGACCACGGATTCGGACATCCACTGCCTCCTTACCACCCATGTCAGTATCGGAAGGTTGAATGCTCTCAAAGGTGCCAGAGATTTCGCCCGTTGCTTCATCAACTTTGGTGACTTGCATGGAGATCCGGCCACGGCCCACATCGAACTTCTTCTTATTCTCCCGTTGTAGCTCTTCGCTATCTGCTTGAGCAGGTAGGGCTACAGCACTGTCATAGCCCGTAGCCAAACCACGGCCTTTAGGATCCAGGAAGTTAGCCGTCCGGTAAGAGGGAACCTTGAACTCTCCTTCAAAGTCGGTGGATGCGTTAATGCTGCCAGAGCCGGCGGCGGAAGCAACCAAGCCTTTGATGGTAAACAGGAAGGGAACCTCTTCGCCACCGGGGAGAAGAACAGTAGTTGCCTGGAAGTCAAACCCGTCTTCTTCAACGAATTTTAGGCTGTTATTCTCGCCAAGCTTAAGAGAGCCGCGTACCTGGTCAATTGTGGTGGTGTAGCGGGTTAGGGTTTTGCCCTCGACAAATTGAGCCTCTTGACGCTTGTTAACGGGCTCCTCTTTGACCGCGTAGCTGGTAGGTTCCAGGCAAAGATCAACGAGAGAGTAAGATTGGCTAGCGTTAAGGGGAATGGAGCCCCGACGAATTTCGGTGACCTCAGGGCAGGCGTTGGCGAGACCTGTGCCTCGGATTTGTTCGTAGGTCAGGGGGCCTTTGTCAGAGGGAGCCTGACCGCAGGCCGTCAGCAAGCCCATGCATAATGCAAGGAATGCGACAACGAGAGCGCGATACCTCATGATGAACCTCGAATATCTCTTTTCTTAATCTGATTGTTTTTGGATGGGTGGGCCGAAGCCATATACAGATCAGCTAATCAGCATTCTACAGGAGGTTGCGCCTCTGTTCTCTGGCTTCTCACAACATTTCTGGCCGAAGGTTTTGTTCTAGTTTGGGCCGTTCTGTGTTAAGGGCAGGGGACATGAAGTACCTGACGCCTCCGATTGCATGAGAATTCATCATCTCTATAGCGGTATCAAGTTAATTAAGTATAGAGGGTAGTGTTGTGGCACGTGGCGCTACACTACCCTCTGTACTTATTCAATCCAAGTTTTCGCGCGAAAAAGTGCATGCAGTCGGACCAGTCGTTCATGGTGAACGGTTGTTGGTGCAGGGGCGGGAGAATCTGGAAAAGACTGCCGTTGCATGAAGGTATGGATAAATTTGCTCCTTGGTTTTGGGTTAGGGCGGCTATCAGGGAGACTATTTTATATACGCTATGGTTGCGGCATACTGGTTTGCTACTTTGTTTGGAGCGTTAGCATCCTATGGAGAACTATCCTATTGAAGAAAGTATTGTAAAGAGGCAACAGCAGGAGAAGGATCAGGAGGCGATCGCCCAACTGGTTCAGAAGACTGCTGACTCTTATCGAGGCGATGGGGAGGCGTTGTTGGGTCTGCTCAGGATTCTCGAAAAGCTCCATCGAGAGATTCGGGACGAACTGTTTCAGGAAACCCTTCCTAAAACGCGCCATGAACTTTACGCCTTGCTACGGGATATTGAGGCGAGTGGGGGGTGGCCTTACATTGGACGAATGCGGTTACAGGCTCTCCTGACTAACCTATTAGAGCCGGATGAACCGCAGCACTCTTCGGAGCCGTGAAATGGATTCCTAAAACTGTGCCGCTTGCACTCCGAACGGCACAGTTTTGGGAGTAATAGTTTTGAGCGTATTTGTAGGTGGGCGATCGTGAATCCGCACTCCGCTTCGCCGGGGAAATCAGTAGAATGAGAGAAATTCCTCGATTGTGAAGCAACGCGGCATGATTCCAACCGTAATTGAACAGTCCGGACGCGGCGAACGCGCCTTTGATATCTACTCTCGCCTGCTGCGGGAGCGGATCATTTTTCTAGGGCAGCAAGTTGACTCGGAAGTTGCCAACCTGATAGTGGCCCAGTTGCTTTTCTTAGAAGCGGATGACCCCGAAAAAGACATTTATCTCTACATCAATTCGCCGGGTGGCTCCGTTACCGCTGGGATGGGTATTTTTGACACCATGAACCACATCCGCCCTGACGTATGCACCATCTGTGTTGGTCTGGCTGCCAGCATGGGCGCATTTCTCCTGGCAGGAGGGGCCAAGGGCAAGCGCAGCAGCCTGCCTCACTCCCGTATTATGATCCACCAGCCTCTGGGGGGTGCTCAAGGGCAAGCCACAGATATCGAGATTCAAGCTCGGGAGATTCTGTATCACAAGCAAAATCTGAACCGTTGGCTGGCAAACAATACTGGCCAACCCCTTGAAAAGATCGAGCGGGATACAGAGCGCGACTTCTTTATGTCTGCTCAGGAAGCTGTAGAGTATGGCCTGATTGATCAGGTTATTGACAAGGCAGCAGTTGGTAGCCGTCCTCCGGTTACAGCGGCTAGCTAGCTTTAACTTGACAGAAGTCTTAAACAGGTGCGTCATAGGCGCACCTGTTTTTTATCCTGCGCCAAAAGCCAGAATATATAGCAATGGTAAGTGCGTTAAGTACAGCAACGGTGGTGTGGGGCACTTCGTGCCCCACACCACCGTACTTAATCAACTCGCACAGCGCTATATATACATTGCCCATTTTTGCGTGTGCGCTGCGCGCTCAAAAACGCCCTTAAGCCGAACTAGAGTTACTTTACAGAGCTGGGGGAGACGGTTGAGCTTTGAGGTAGCTCAAAAACTCGTAGAGTTCTAGCTCGGTGAGCTCTGAGCGGGTTTGCTTGTTATAAGTTTGAGACAGATAGTCTCGTCCGCGGATTCGGCTCCAGCCCAGGCGTTGCAACTCTACATCCGTCTGCGCGATGACATCTGATAAATCTACTGATTCAGGGACTCGGGAGGGCTCAGCCCTGGTTTCCTTACGACGAGGCTTTTTAGTGCCACTGGAGGCACTATCCTCAGGATTTTTCTTGAGCAGCTCGCTGGCTGGGATCATCTGTTCCAACACCTGACGTGGGTCGGGGCCATCGTCAGGTTCGTCGAGAGGATTTTGATATGTATGGCTATAGAGGTCGGCAACCACTGGCCCTGCTGAAAAATCTTCGTCAAAGGAAGGTGCAGGGATGGGGGCTGATATTGCAGGTGGCAGCGGTTCTGGAAGGGGCGATCGCCCAATTGGTGTGGTTATGGCTGGCAAGGGAGGCGTAACTGTCGCTGCTGCTGAAAAACTGCCACTTAATGGTAGTTCAGGACTGGGAATGGAGGAACTAGATGAGGGGCTTGCTGGGAGCTTGAGTGCTTGAATAGCCCGTTCTTTAGCCCGATCCTCGGCGGCTTCAATCGTATGAGCGGCGGCCAGACCTGATGCCAGAGCCATACCATTAACCTGGACTAATGCCCGGACGATGAACTGCCCATCCTGTACGGTCACAAACTCGGCTACAACCACTGCCATAGGCCAGGTTGCCCGCAACTGTATAAGTAAACTATCCAACAACGCCATGCTCTCCCGTGAGGCGATTCCCCGGTAACTCAAATCTAAAATCAAGCTTCTATGAGTTTTCCACGTTAAGCTGATTAAAGGGAATTTGCAAGCTGTAGCACTTTTGTCCCGGTAAGCCAAGACTACCCGGGTAGAGGCGATCGCTTCCCCGGTTGCAATTCACCAGTCGTCTGATGTGGGGTTCATGCTGGATTCTTTACTTGAGCCAAATTTTGGGGCAGATACTCTGCTGTTACTGCCCGTCCTAATTGCGCTAGAAGCTGTCTTGTCAGCAGACAATGCTATTGCGTTGGCGGCGATCGCCCAGGGGTTGGGTACAGCCAAACTCCAGAAACAAGCGCTAAATTTGGGTTTGCTGGCAGCCTTTCTGTTACGGGTGGTACTGATTCTATCGGCCACCTGGGTCATTCGTTTCTGGCAGTTTGAGCTGGCGGGTGCCCTGTATTTGCTGTGGTTGGTGTTTCAATACTTCACCTCTGACGAAGAAGAGGTGGGTGGCGAAGCTCATCATCGTGGGCCGCGGTTTCGCTCCCTCTGGCAAGCGATTCCGGTGATCGCCATTACGGATCTGGCGTTTTCTCTGGATAGTGTGACGACCGCGATTGCTATCTCCGATGAGATCTGGCTGGTGCTAACGGGTGGGCTGATTGGAGTGCTGTCGTTACGACTAATGGCGGGATTGTTTATTCGCTGGTTGGACGAATACACGCACTTGGAAGATGCCGGTTACTTGACGGTATCCCTGGTGGGACTGCGGTTGCTGGTTCGCGTGATCCATCCAGAATTGGTTCCGCCCGAGTTTGTGATGATTGGGGCGATCGCCCTCCTCTTCATATGGGGTTTTTCTAAGCGCAATCAGCCATTAGAATCCACTCCTGTAACGGAGGCTCTGCCGACTGTAGATGGGCTGGAAGAGACCCGGCAACACGCTGTGACTGCTTTAGAGACGCGCACAGAAACCGTAGAAGAAGTCTCTGCTGAATAACTATTGAACGACCCGTAGTAGTAGAGAAGGGTGGGCGCTAAGCGTTCACCCTTCTCTACTATTACGGCTAGTAAATGGCGTTGCTCAGTCGGAATAGTAGTCCATTTCTAAACATACGCAAACTTCAGTCATTAAATATAGCGGTATCCAGGCTAATTAAGTACAGAAGGTAGTGTGTGGCGTGGCGTGCCACACACTACCTTCTGTACTTAATCAACTCACACAGTGCTGTATTAGATTGATACAGCTTTTTAAGGGCTTAAATCCTATTCTAGACTCCTTCTTTGTAGTGATAAAAAGAACAGCCAGGCTACTCAGTAAGATAGAGAGAAACCGTCTGTTATTAAGTATTAAAACTCAGAACAACAAGCAAATTAAAAATGGAAAGCGGCATTACAAACGAGGTAAATAGATAGCAGGTATCTATGGGGAACTTTTGAAAAAAAGCAAAGCGTTTGTTCGCACTTACAGCATTTTTTGCTTTAGAAGGGATGAGAGATGGATGTGGACCGAACTCTCGTATCCATCCCTCGTCCTTTACCGGAGCCGTAAGGGTTATATATGTGCGCAAGCCGAATACGCGTGCGTTTGAGTCCTATTTAGAAGGGCTATCGTTCGCGAATATGGTTTGAGAAGTGTTATTTGTTTGGAGCAGTTGTAATAAGTCTTCAAGCTTCTTAAATGAAAACGTTGCTTAAGGCACATGGATTCTCAATCGGAATATTATCCAATGACTTTAAGTGATCAGTAGCTGACGTCAGTCTTTCAAAACACATCTGATTTTTAAGGCTTTGAAGTCACTTTTAAAAATAGAAGCTTGGGAGAGACTAAATGGCCTATACAACAACCGCGAAGTCGTCTGCGACCCGTGTGTTATTGGTAGCTCCGCTTTCGGGTATGCTTTTACCGATTGACCGTGTTCCGGATCCAGTTTTTGCCCAGAAAATGGTGGGTGATGGCATTTCCATTGATCCAACCAGTCAAATTTTGCAAGCTCCCTGTGATGGGGAAGTCATCCAATTGCATCCGTCCAACCATGCCATTACTCTTCGTACGGCAGAGGGCTTGGAAGTATTGATGCATATTGGTCTGGATACCGTAACGTTACGGGGTCAGGGATTTAGCCCGAAGGTGGCAGTGGGCGATCGCGTCAAAGTTGGAGATCCCCTCATCGCCTTTGATGCTGATTATGTCGCGCTTCATGCTGTCAGCTTGCTGACCCAGGTCGTGATTACCAATAGCGATCGCGTGGCGCAATTCGTTCCACAAACGGGCAACGTGGTTGCAGGCCGCGATATGGTGCTGGAACTCGCCCTCTCAGCTGCTGCCACCGGAGCCCTCTCCACGGAGGGAAATGTGGTGCGTTCCGAGGAAATTGTGATTCCGAACCCTGAAGGGTTGCACGCGCGGCCATCAGCGGTGCTGGTTAATTTGGCCAAGAAGTATAAGGCTGAGTTGCGGCTACGGCGTGGTAATGACCAGGCCAATGCCCGCAGTGTCGTTGCCCTGATGGGGATGCAAATCAACCGGGGAGATGTGGTTATTCTGGAGGGCCGGGGGGATGATGCGGAGGGGGCGATCGCTGAGCTCTCTGAAGCGATTCGTTCCGGTCTGGGTGAAGAGGGAGCAAAGCCAATGCCCGCTCCTTCTAGCATTGCCCAGATGGAAGAGGCTAAACCCGCCCCGCGCCCTCGTTCGGAGGACCCCAATGTGATTCTAGGCGTGGCCGCATCTCCGGGGATGGCTGTCGGTTACCTGCACCAGGTCAAAAATCAGGAAATTGCCGTAGAAGAGGTCGGGGGCACGCCGAATCAGGAACAGCGCAAGCTGGAACAGGCGATTGAACAGGCTCGATTAGAGGTGGAAGCTCTGCGGGCCAAGGTCCATGGCCAGGGGGATCCCAAGAAGGCTGCAATTTTTGCGGCTCACCAGGAAATTTTGGAGGATCCAGAGATTTATGACAGAACGGCAAGCCTGATTACCGAAGGGAAAAGTGCTGCTTATGCCTGGAAGCACGTGTATACCAGCCAGGCCAATCAGTTGGCAAAGTTGCAGAATACCCTCCTGGCTGAGCGAGCCAACGATTTGCGAGACGTTGGCGGGCGAGTACTCCGGATTCTGACCGGCGTGACGACAGAAACGGCAACCTATCCCGAACAGACCGTTCTGGTGGCTGAAGACTTGACGCCATCGGATATGGCTACCCTCGATCGCACC
The DNA here is from genome assembly GCF_014695575.1 of Leptolyngbya sp. FACHB-8. GTDB lineage: Bacteria > Cyanobacteriota > Cyanobacteriia > Elainellales > Elainellaceae > Vacuolonema. The sequence continues at coordinate 44,171 of NZ_JACJOO010000080.1, forward strand.
CGCGTCATTGGGTTCTGCACCGTGGCTGGTGGGTCAACGTCACACGTAGCAATTTTGGCCCGATCAATGGATATTCCGGCGATCGCGGGTTCTGAAGAACGGGTAATGGGGCTAGCCGATGGCATGCCGGTCATCCTTGACGGTAGCAAGGGACGTCTGCGGCTAAATCCCAGCTCTGAGGAAATGGAGAGCACCCGCCAGCGAATTCAGCGCGTGGCTGAGAAGCGAAAAGTAGACTTTGCTGCCCGTGAACAAGCTGCTACCACTCGTGATGGCCACCCAATTGAAGTGGTTGCCAACATTGGCAACCAGGAGGAGGCCGAAAAATCTATTGGCCTCGGTGGTGAAGGGGTAGGCTTGCTGCGCACCGAGTTTGTCTTCATGGAAAGCGCCAGTGCCCCATCTGAAGAGGTGCAAAGCCAAATTTACGGTAACATCGCTGCTGTAATGAAGGGCCGTCCGGTTATCATTCGGACCCTCGATGTGGGGGGGGATAAACCTTTGCCCTATATGCCCATGCCCCACGAAGAAAATCCGTTTTTGGGAGAACGGGGGATTCGCATTGGCTTCGATCGCCCCGAAATTTTGCGTACCCAAATGCGAGCGATTCTCCGAGCTTCTCAGCAAGGCACTGTGCGGATCATGTTTCCCATGATTGCGCGGCTGGACGAAATCCGCATGGCCAAAGCCATGTTAGAGGAGGAACGGCAACGGCTGGGGGTGGCTCCCATCGAAGTTGGCATCATGATTGAGGTGCCTTCGGCTGCGGTGATGGCTGACCAGTTTGCCCAGGAAGTCGACTTCTTCTCCATTGGAACAAATGACTTGACTCAGTACACCCTGGCGATGGACCGTGGCCATCCCAAATTGGCCCCCCTCATTGACGGTCTGGATCCAGGGGTACTGCGGTTGATTGACCTGACGGTGCGCGGAGCCAGCCGCTACGGCAAGTGGGTCGGGGTCTGTGGTGGAATTGGCAGCGATCCTCAAGCTATACCGATCCTCATTGGGCTGGGTGTGAAAGAGTTGAGCGTGAGCATACCCACCATTCCCAGCATTAAAGCCCAGATCCGTAACCTGAGCCTGGTAGAGTGCCGAGAATTAGCATCAAGGGCTTTGGCTGCAGAGACTGCCGCTGCTGTGCGCGACCTCAGCCCCTTCATCGAAGAGTAGTTTGTCCGGGTAGACACCCATGGTTTGGAAAACGCTGGGTGTCTTAAACCTTTCCATCTAAATAAATCCCTTCACGACGTTCGTCATTATGTGGAAAAGAGCTTTTGCGCTATTGCAGCAGATGGGAAAGGCCCTGATGCTGCCTGTATCGGTGCTTCCGGTTGCTGGCTTGCTGCTGGGGTTGGGAAGCGCTCGTTTGATTGAACTGCAAAACCTGGAAAGTGGTGTGATTGACAAGGCTACCTTCTGGTGGTTGCCCGAATCTCTAGCGACCATTATGAAGGCGTCAGGGGATGCCATTTTTGGGGCCTTGCCGCTGATTTTTGCCATTGCCGTGGCGATCGCCTATACCGGTAACGACGGGGTTTCGGCTCTGGCGGCCACGGTTGGTTTCATGGTGTTCATCGCATCTCTGGGAGCGGTCGGAGCATTTCGAGAATTTGTCACTGAATCCCAGGTGCAGGAACTGATTCAGGCAGGGGACCCAACCCCTGCGGTATGGATGAAGCCCGTTCTGGGGATTGAAACGCTGGATACGGGGGTCTTCGGCGGTTTGATCATCGGTTGTATTGCTGCCTATTTATTCAACCGCTTCTTCCGAATTCAGTTACCCCAGTATTTAGGATTCTTTGCCGGAAAGCGCTTCGTCCCGATTATTACCGGGTTGACGGCGATCGTCGTTGGGGTGCTGATGAGCATAATCTGGCCTCCTGTGGGTGGTGCGATCAATAACTTTGCGAACGCAGCGGCGAGTGGCAGCAACATACCAGTGTCGGCGGGGACCTATGCGTTGGTGGAGCGATCGCTCATCCCCTTCGGCCTGCACCACGTTTGGAACGTACCCTTCTTCTTCCAAATTGGTTCCTACACCGATCCGGTAACGAATCAATTGGTACGGGGTGACATTAACCGCTTTTTTGCCGGGGATCCCACCGCAGGTATTTTAGGCGGGGGCTACTGGTTCAAAATGTTTGGCCTTCCAGCTGCGGCGATGGCCATCTGGCATTCCGCTAAGCCCAAAAACCGTGCAATCACGGGTAGTTTGATGGTGTCAGCCGCACTCACCTCGTTCCTGACAGGGATTACCGAACCGCTGGAATTCTCCTTCCTATTCGTTGCCCCGCTCCTCTATGTGATCCATGCCGTCATGGCTGGAATCTGTGATTTTCTGTTTGTGGCGCTGGGGGGACGGATGGGCTTTACCTTCTCCCAGGGGTTTATTGACTTTGCGCTGTTTAATCAGTTGGGTAACTGGAACGGCGACAAGGGCGAGGTTTGGAAACTCATCATTGGTGGCGGCATTGTGGTGGCGGCGGTGTATTATTTCGTCTTCCGCTTTGCCATTCGCGTTCTGGATTTCAAAACCCCAGGTCGAGAAGATGAGGAGGTCACCCCCGAGGGCATTGGGGAGGTGGCTGCTGCGGCAGCCACGGGCGGTATGGCTGGAGAACTGGTACGGGCCTTTGGCGGTCGCAACAATATTGCAGTGTTAGACGCCTGTATTACCCGTCTGCGGGTTACTGTTGAGGATAAAGCCAAGGTGAACAAGGGCAAGCTAAAAGCTCTGGGAGCCACGGGGGTTTTGGAGGTGGGCAACAGTGTTCAGGCTATTTTTGGCCCTCGCTCTGAGAACTTGAAGACGGATATGAGTGAGTATCTCAAAACGGCTGGGCCAGAAGCTGATGTGGTTGAGGCTCCTCCTGCGAATCTGGTAGCAGCAGAGCCGACGAATGGAGTGGCGAGCCCTCCCGCTCAACAACGCGACCCCCAAGCGGCTCAAAAGGCAAGCACTATTATCCGTGCTTTGGGTGGGATACAGAATATTCGTCGAGCTGAGCCTGTGGCGCTCACCCGCTTACGGGTGGAAGTGGCCGACAGTAACGCCGTCGATGAGGCAGGTTTACGGAATGCAGGGGCAGAAGGAATTCTGCGGTTACCAGAGGGGGTTTTACACATCCTTTTAGGTCTTGGAGCTGATCAATATGCCAATGAGATTCAGAATCATCTGACTCAGGGGGCCGGTACTTAAAACCTGCACGGTGTGAAATAAAGATAGGGGGAGTTTTCTGGTAGCAGGGGACTCCCTTTTTTAAGGGGCATCAGCGGTAAACACCTATAGCTGATAGGGTCGAGGGGCCATCACAATAAAAACCAGACGCGCAGGATATTAGGGAACAGCAATGCGGTTGATTGTATGTGACAACGGTCAGGTTGGAGAGTGGGCGGCGCGATATGTGCGGCAGCGGATTGTGGAGTTTGGGCCAACGAGCGATCGCCCCTTCGTTCTTGGTCTGCCCACAGGTAGCACGCCTCGCGGGATGTATCGCCGTTTAGTCGAGTTTCACCGTGCGGGTGACCTCAGCTTTCGTCACGTCGTTACTTTCAACATGGACGAGTATGTGGGACTGCCGAAGGATCATCCCGAAAGTTACCACACCTACATGCGCCAGAATTTCTTTGATCATGTTGACATCCCGGCTGACCAAATTCACATTTTGGATGGCAATACCGATAATCCCGATCGCGAGTGTGCAGCTTATGAAGCCAAAATTGAACAGTATGGCGGGATTGAGTTATTTATTGGCGGTGTAGGGGAAGATGGTCATATTGCCTTTAACGAACCTGGTTCGTCTTTAAAGTCTCGCACGCGATTGAAGACGTTGACCTACAGCACCCGCCTGTCTAACTCCCGCTTCTTTCAGGATGATCTGAGTAAGGTGCCAAAATTAGCCTTAACCGTGGGAGTTGGCACGATCTTGGATGCCCGTGAGGTGATGATTCTAGCGCAGGGATTTAAGAAAGCCCAGGCCGTTCAACAGGCGATCGAAGGAGGCGTTAATCATATGTGGACTGTGTCGGCGTTGCAATGGCATCCGCGTGCACTCATAGCGTGTGATGACGATGCAACCCTGGAACTAAAAGTCAAGACGGTACGCTATTTCCGAGAAATGGAAGATCATTCAAGGATGTTAAAGAAGCATTCTTAGATGATCTATAAAATGCTTCTGGGAGATAAGCTCGTGGTGTCTCAAACGTTATGCAATATCTATTACTACATCCACTTAATGAAGGATAAAGGTGCTATGTAGGTTGATTCCGTGCCGCTATAGGTGATTGTAGATATATGGATTTATAGTCGCTGTATAGCATATGATGTTGATTAAATTAAATAAGGCATTTCACTTGTATAGAATCACAAGCAGTTAATGTGTGGAGATTACCTCCACACATTAACTGCTGAATCGATCCATCCAGCACTGTAGAAATTGAAGAAATAAAGTGTCGCGATAGGATGAACTGTGCCGTTAAATTATTAGGTGTTGCAGGAAGTAAGGCCTGTAGTAGCTCAGTGTGGGAGTGAGGGGTATGAATCAGTACGCGTTGGTGAATGGGACATTTTACACGGGGATGGCGATAGTACGCGATCGCGCCCTCGTCATCGCTGGCGATCGCATCCACTCCTTCAGTTCCCTGGATGCATTACCCGCCAATTGCCCCACGATCGATTTAGCTGGGGCCAACGTTTCCCCCAGCTTCATTGATCTGCAACTGAATGGCTGTGGTGGGGTGATGTTCAATGACGCTATCACTGCGGAAACGTTGGACATCATGCACCAGACGAACTTACAAAGTGGAACTACCAGCTATCTGCCCACATTAATTACGGCTGGGGATAAAGATATGCGGGAAGCGATCGCCCTCGTATCCCATTATCGTCAGGCCCACCCCTACCGGGTCTTGGGCCTGCATCTGGAGGGGCCATACCTAAACCCAACACGCAAGGGCATTCACAACGGCGATTTTGTTCGAAAGCCTGACTGGGAAATGTTGGAGGCGATCGCTGCTGCGGGCCGAGAGACGGTGAAGCTGGTGACCCTGGCTCCAGAACAGGCCAGTGCTGAACAAATTCAAGTGCTGACAGAGCAGGGCATTTTGGTGTCGGCCGGGCATACGGATGCCACCTATGGGGAGGCGATCGCTGGGTTTGATGCTGGGGTGAGGATGGCAACGCACCTGTTTAATGCCATGACCCCCTGGCAAGGACGCAATCCCGGTATGGTCGGGGCTGTTTTCTGTAGGCCTGATGTTTACGCTGGCATTATTGCAGATGGGCATCATGTTCATTTCGACAGCATTCGCCTATCCAAACAACTGAAGGGCGAGAAGCTGATTCTGGTTACGGACGCAACGCCGCCTGTCGGGACTGACATGGCATCGTTCATGATTGGTGGGCAAGAGGTTTTCTATCGGGATGGAATGTGTGTGTCGGCAGATGGCACCTTGGGTGGCTCGGCACTGACTATGATAGAAGCCGTTGCCAACTGCGTTCACCATGTTGATATTCCCCTGGAGGAAGCGCTTCGGATGGCGACTTTATATCCGGCGCGGGCGATCGGCGTCGATGGTGAACTGGGCTGGATTGGGGAGGGGGCAATCGCTAACCTCGCCATTTTTAATGATGATCTGGAAATTGTTGGTGTGGTTGATGGTGGTCAGTACTTACCTGAAAGAAGGTGATCCTTCACAGCAAGTCCTACGGTGTTAGTAGGTTGATTCAGTACAAAAGGTAGTGTGTGGCACTACACGCCACACACTACCTTTTGCACTGAATTAACTTGAACAGTGCAATCAGGGGGGAGTATTAGAGACTCTGCTTGGGGACGCGCTGCTCCCCAAACCCCTCGGCTGGAGGACGGGGCACCTTCCCCCAGACCCCCTTGCGCTAAAGGGTTATTGATGGGAGGTGAATGTGGCGCTTCGCATCGGTGGGAGAGGATCAGCTTTATGCGCTGTTGGCAATGAGTGGTTTTAACGTCAGTCGGGTTAAGGGCTTTTTCGAGTGCCGCGCGAAGCGCGGCACTCGAAAAAGCCCATTATTGCGTGCGCGTCGCGCACGCAATAATGGGCGGTTCGGCTTTCCCGAACTGACGTGTTTTCGGTTCAACTTGCTAGAGGAATTCTCCTAAAAAGCCTATTCAGCGGCTTAAGGAGGTTTCTGCATAAGAATTTACCTAGAATGTTGGTACTTTGCCCGCTTCGCGGGCAAAGTACCAACATTCTGGGGGTAATTCCATTACTGGAAATCTCCTAATTTTGTCTATGTTGGGTGGTGAGGGGTCTCGTATGCCACACCATCCAACACAGGTTGATTTCACCGTGCAGGACTAGCTTAAGCCCTGAAATAACAGCCAGGACAGGAAAAAATTAGTCACAAAGATCGCTAACAAGGATGTCACCACAGCAGTCGTGGTCGATTGCCCGACCCCTTTTGCACCGCCCGTGGTGGTCAGCCCCCAACTGGAGCCAATAATGGCAATCAAAACCCCAAACACCACAGATTTGATGATGGCGCTGGTTAAGTCGGAAACCATCAAGAAATTTTGAGCAGAATCAAGGAATACTTTGGGGTCAATACCAAACATCGTGTTGGCAATCAGTACCCCTCCAGACATCCCAGTGACGAACGACAGCAGAGACAGCAGCGGTAACATCAATCCGCAGGCAATTACCCGGGGAATTACCAGATAGTCGATGGGGTCGGTACGCAGCATATACAATGCGTCGATCTGTTCAGTCACCTGCATAGTGCCAATCTCGGCAGCAAAGGCCGAGCCAACCCGACCCGCCACGATCACAGCGGTCAGTACCGGAGCCAACTCGCGGGAAAGGGCCAGGGCCAATACCCCCCCAACCGCAGTCCCTGCCCCCAAATTAATGAACTCGCGGGATACCTGAATGGTAAACACCATCCCCACAGTGGCAGCGGTGAGCAGGGCAATCAGCAATGACCCCGGCCCCACCATAGCCATCTGTTCCATAATGTTGCGGCGGTGGATTTTCCCGCCTAACAGATGCACCAGCACCTGCCCTCCCAAGAAAACGGCGGCGGTAAGACGCTCTGCCCACCGTCTCAAGCTACCTGTTCCCACATCCTGTGCCATGCTGCCACCTACTTGCTGTCGTCGTAACAAACGGCTTCATGAACCCCTGTTAACCTGCCTTGCTCACTATATGAGAAGCCTACGCAAAATTTTCTGGCTTTTCTGAGAGCGATTTAAGATTTCTGGCATTCTACAGGCGATCGCCCTTCCACCCCTTATCGTAGAATTATCGCCTCTCTGCACGAAAAGCTTGCGCTTTTGTGCTGTCTGAGTTCGCTACATTGATCCCTGTCACCCTGATGATTGACATGATGAGTTTGATGCGATCGCTCTTTATCGCCAGCTTTTTTGCATTCCTGGTACCGCTGCTGCTGCTAACCGGGCTTGTAGGAACCACGGCCCTGGCGAGCCACATTCCAGGTATTGCCCCCATTGGGCAAGAGCTGAATCAGTTAGTCCTACAATTTTTTCAAATTTTTGGCTCTGGCCACTGGATTACAGGCGTACTAACGATTGCGGTGGCCTGTAGTCTCGTTGGGTTCCTCTTCGATGCTTACCTGGTGTTTTATCACCAATATCACCGTGCTGTTCACAATCATCCGATGCAATAGGGCATTACACCCGCTGGCTATGCTGACTACACCTCTTCCCTGGCTTGTCGACAAGCCAGGGATTTTGCGTATCTGGGCTGTTAAACCCAAAATTTTGCCTAGGAACCGCGGTAACACGCCAATCCATCCAAAATTTTGGGTTCAACAGCCTATATCGCTGTGCGGGTCGATTAAGTACGGTGGTGTGGGGCACTAAGTGCCCCACACCACCGTTGCTGTACTTAACGCACTTGCACATTGCTATATATCGCTTTATATCGTTTGGTTAGAATCGATTGTTTTTGGAAAGCTGTGTGCAGCAAGGCTTTCCAAAAACAATCCTGCTGCTTCTAAGCGCGTAGTGCTATATAAAGAGATTTTGCCGGAATGAGCGGAGAGCCGCCTAGCTCGTTGGAAGGCTATAGTGGACGGTGGATTAAGTGGACCCTGAGATCGACATCTCAGAAACCTTCAAGCTCAATCCCTGTCTTTAGTTTCCTGGGTTACCATGCCGAGGGGTGGCTATAGCAAGCCAACCTTCAAGGTTTAGAGTCCCCCACGTTTCGTTCATCGCACTTAGAAATTTTATGGTCAATTCCCTTAAGCGCCTGGTTCTGATGGTGCTGGTGGGGGTATGGATGTGGTGCAGTTTGCCCTTGACGGCGATCGCCCGCACCGAAACCGCCTCACCGACGCTCGACCTTCAGCCCTACATCGACCGAGTGTTGGATCGCATCAGCGAGTTTACCCTCGACAATGGCATGAAATTTATCGTCATGGAACGCCATCAAGCCCCTGTGGTGTCGTTCATGACCTACGTAAACGTGGGTGCTGCCTACGAGACGGAAGGCAAAACCGGGGCGGCGCACTTCCTGGAACACCTGGCATTTAAAGGAACACATCGTATCGGAACCACCAACTACGATGCAGAAAAGCGGCTATTCGAGCAGATGGATCAGGTGTTTGGCAAACTCCTGGATGCCCGAGCTAAGCAGCAAGAGTCTGAAGTGGCTCAGCTACAGACCGAATTTGATACCTTGCGCCAGCAGGCGGCCACCTATGTGAAGCAAAATGAGTTCGGGCAATTGGTTGAGCGCTCCGGGGGAGTTGGGTTGAACGCTACCACCTCCGCTGATGCCACCCGTTACTTCTATAGCTTCCCCTCCAACAAACTAGAGCTATGGATGTCGCTGGAATCTGAACGCTTTTTGGAACCCGTCTTTCGTGAATTTTACGAAGAGAAAGACGTGATTCTAGAAGAACGCCGGATGCGGACGGATAATTCTCCCATCGGCAAAATGATCGAAGCGTTTCTGGAAGCCGCATTTCCGGGCCACCCTTACGGTCGGCCTGTGATCGGCTATGCAGAAGACCTTGCGACGCTGACTCGAAAGGATATTGCAGACTTCTACAACACCTACTACACCCCCAATCGCATGGTGATGGCTGTGGTCGGTGATGTAGATACCCAGGCCGTGAAACGCATGGCTGAAACCTACTTCGGGCGGCTCAATCGAGAATCGCGAGCCCCGGATGTTGTGGCCGAGGCTCCCCAGCAAACTGCGCCCAGAGAAGTTGTGCTTAACCTCCAGAGTGAACCCTGGTATCTGGAAGGCTATCAGCGTCCCAGCCTTACAGACCCCACGGATGAGGTCTATTCGGTGATAACGTCTCTGTTGGTTGGAGGTCGCACTTCCCGCCTCTATCAAACGCTGGTGGAAACTGGCCTGGCTCTAAGTGTGGATGTGGCGAATAGCTTTCCGGGCGATCGCTACCCCAACGCCATGCTGCTCTATGCCCTCACGGGTCCCGGTCATACGATTGAAGAAGTTGCCACTGTTTTGGATCGGGAACTGGAACGGCTGAAGACCGAACCCGTCTCCGTGGAGGAGCTGGATCGCGTGAAGACCCAGGTGCGCGTTGGTACCCTGCAAACGCTGTCCTCCAATCAGGGCATGGCGAGCCTGTTGCCTGAATACGAAGCCAAAACCGGGAGTTGGCGCAATTTATTCGAAGATCTGAAAGCGCTGGAAGCTGTTGATGCTGCACAGGTACAGCAGGTGGCTCAACAGACCTTTGTACCGGAAAAATTAACTGTGGGTCGGCTCCTGTCCACCACAACACAGCCCTAGGTCAACGGGTTTTTTGTGCCAAGCGTACGAAAAACAACTGCTCTAACGCAGCCCTAGATTGAAGGTTCTTCTGTGGGCAAGATGCACAGAAAAATCCTTAAACACGATTTCGATTGAGGGGTTGTGACACCCATCGATCTTATCCAGCGACTTGAAAGGAGACTTTGACCCCTATGTTGTGGGTACCGATACAGACAATTTTTTCCCGTCAGCGTGGGCTCGTCCCAGGGCGACGATTCTACAAACGCTCCCTGATGTTTTTTCTGGCAGGCTTGATGGTTGCACTGATGGGGTTACCATCTCCAGTTCGAGCCAATGAAGCTCTGCACTACGACCAGATTCAGTTTCCCCCCTTGCCTGAGGTGACGCTGCCCGACTACACCCGGTTCGAGCTGAGCAACGGCATGGTGGTGTATCTGGTGGAAGACCACGAATTGCCCCTGGTGAGCGGGTTTTCTACCATCCGTACGGGTGCTCGCCTGGAACCAGCGAACCAAACTGGTTTAGCCGCTATCATTGGCCAGGTGATGCGGATTGGCGGCAGTACGGCCCATCCCGGTGATGTGCTGAATCAACTGTTAGAACAGCGGGCTGCGTACATTGAAACGGGCATTGATACCACCAGTGGATCGGTCAGCTTTAGCAGCCTGACTGAGGATCTGGATACCGTGTTCACCCTGTTTGCCGAAGTGCTACGCCAACCTGCCTTTCCCCAGGACAAAATCGACCTGGCCAAAACCCAGTGGCAAGGCTCCATTGCCCGCCGTAACGATGAGCCTGATGGCATCGCCAGCCGTGAGTTTAATAAGCTGATCTACGGTCAAGAGAGCCCCTACGCTCGAACGGTGGAGTACGCCACGCTCAACGCGATTAGCCGCGATGATCTGGTGCGTTTTCACCAGCAATACTTCCACCCCGACAACATGATTCTGGGCATTCTGGGAGATTTTGACTCGGCGAAGATGCGATCGCTCATTGAGACCACCTTCAATAACTGGCCCGCTTCGGCCCAGGCTAACCGTGCCCGCACGGAGCTACCCCCGGTTGCCCAGGCCCAAACGGGTGGTGTCTTCCTGGTTGATCAACCGCAGCTGACCCAAAGCTACATCCAGATCGGCCATCTGGGTGGACAGTTAGATAACCCAAGCCACGCAGCCATGTCGGTGCTGAACGAAGTGCTGAATGGCTTTGGGGGACGGTTGGTGAATGAGGTGCGATCGCGCCAGGGCTTAGCCTATGTGGTATATGCCTATTGGAGCCCGCGATTTGATTACCCTGGCCTATTTGTCGGTGGCGGGCAGACTCGTACCGATGCTACGGTTCCGTTCATCCAGGCGTTTATGTCTGAGGTTGAGAAAGTACGGGAGGAACCTGTGAGTGAGGCGGAGGTTGCTAGCGCCAAGGAAGCGGTACTGAATGCTTTTGTTTTCAACTTTCAGGAACCTTATCAAACGCTCTCCCGCCTGATCCGCTACGAGTACTACGGCTACCCCGATGATTTCATCTTCCGCTACCAGAAAGAAGTGGAAGCGATTACTCCTCAAGACGTTTTGGAAGCGGCCCAAAGTCAACTGAAGCCTGAGCAGTTGGTTACCCTCGTTGTCGGTAACGCGGCAGGAATTCAACCCTCCCTTTCTACCATTGCCCCCAATGGCAGAGTGACTCCGGTCGATATCACAATTCCCCAGTAACGTTTCGCTTTACTATCGCGATTGAATAAAGAGAGGGGGGTGCTAAGCACCCCCCTCTCTTTATTCAATCAATCCAAGAGGGTAGCGGTTCACAGGCATTTTTCCACTCCATGGGAATTTCAGCTTGCCCGGTATAGCACGCCACGATGCCCCCGACTATCGCACAAGTTGTATCTACATCACCTAACCCTTTTACCGTCAGCCATAGGGCTTCTTCATAATTCCCTAGCTGCTGGCTTGCACACCATAGTGTGTATGGAACCGTATCCTGCGCCGAAATCTTAGAGCCACTGCCCAATTTTGCCGCAACGCGGTAAACCGACATCCCCGGTTCAAACTCGCATGCCCGCGCAACCTTTGAGGCTACCTCGCTCGGTGGGATAAGGGGCAATACCAGGGTGAGAAACTCGCGGGGTATTGGGGGTGGACTTCCACACAACTGAGTTGCATAAGCTGCAGCCACTGCAACGGCGATCGCTCCCGCTACGGCTTCTGGATGGGTGTGTGTGGTGAGCGCTGATGCCCGAGCTTGCTCCACAACAGCCGACAAATCAGCCGAAAAAAAAGCACCAAGCGGAGCGACTCGCATTGCCGCACCATTACCGTAAGAGCCTTGCCCACCAAATTGAGTCTTGGCTGCCTGTACCAAGTCTGCTCCACAGGCTGTTTCACGCAACAAGCGATTCAGCGCCGGGCCGTAATCACGGCTTGGGTTATAACGCTCAAGAAAATCTTGAGCCAGACGATTGGGCTCAATATGGCCATCCTGTCGAAGCACTGAATAAATCGAAAGAGCCATGTTGGTATCATCGGTCCAGGACCAGGGCCTGGGCGGAAGAATACGATTTTCAGCGGGTGATTCGTACTGCGCCAAAAGCCGAAAAAACTGATCACCAAAAGCATCACCAACCGCTAATCCGACTAGCGAGTTATAAGCTGCGTCAAGTGATTGAGAGGCAGAATTGGGGTGTGACATGTCTTACCTTGTGAGGCTCACTTCGAGCCTTTTACGGGGCGAGGTTGAAGTAAGGTTCTCCCTGAAATACCATCCTTGCCTGCTGGGTTAGTTCCTTCCAGGTTTCGTCATCGACCTGATACCGAATTTCCAGCCGACGGACGCCTGCGCGTGAGGTATTTTCATCAAATTCACAAACTAAGGAGATTTCTGGGAAACAATATCCCCATTTTTTGGAAAAAAGGCGCGGCAAAGCCGCGCCTTTTTTCCAAAAAATGGGGAAGTTCTTTTCTGGAAATCTCCTAACATCGACGATGGGTTTCTCGTTCATAGCGTTCCTAGTGATTACGAACTTGCTTGAAAATAAAACCGAGAGAGTGGGCGAAGCCCACTCTCTCGGTTTTATTTATTTAATATGTAATTCTCTTTGTGAGGGCATCGGTACAGCAACATCTTTACAAAGAGAATTACATATTACTGAACACACGTTTTCACCTTGGGTGCCATGTCACTGGATATGAACATTAGCCATCTTGACCATCTTGTATTGACCGTGCGAGATATTGACAGAACTTGTGATTTTTATACTCAGGTATTGGGAATGCAGGTTATCGCCTTTGGGGAGGGGCGTCGGGCATTAGCCTTTGGTAACCAGAAGATCAATTTGCATCAACAAGGGAAGGAATTTCTGCCAAAAGCGACCGTCCCAACCCCCGGTTCTGCGGATTTGTGTTTTTTGACTACTGTGCCTTTAGAGGAGGCGATCGCTCACATCACTGCCTGCAATGTTCCCATTATTGAGGGTCCCGTTCAACGCACCGGAGCCACCGGCTCCATTCTCTCCATTTACATCCGTGACCCCGACGGCAATTTGATTGAAGTATCAAATTTGTTGTCAACGTAAAAACATATGGCACATTGTGCTGTGTATCCTGATGTATCAAGTAACTGGATTGAACGAAGAGGATTTATTGAACCTGAGTTCGGGTTAAAGGCGTTTTCGGGCGCCGTACGCTGCACTCAAAAACGCCCATCTAGGCTTATCCCGTAATCGGGTTATTGAGATAAAAATCCAGCTAGCAGAAGGGGCACCAGCAGTAGGGCTGCAATGATGACCAGTAGCGTACCAGGCTCGATTTTGATGAGGTTTTTATCAGGCTCAGCCATATCAAATCGTTGCTGTAATATTGAGTCCACCGATTCTATACCATTCGCTGAGTTGGGATAATTCCGTCTAGGGCAGATTTTTTCGGTAGTTTTTGCAGCGAATCAGCTTCAACTTCTATTTGCTGAAACCCTTATGTTAGGGAGGTTGCATGCAACCTCCCTAACATAAGGGTTTTGATGAATCAGCCATTAAATATCACTGGCTTTTTTCTTAATAATCCGGGAATTTTTCACACACTGCTCCCTCGAAATCGCGATAATCGAAGCGATTGAAACCTATCTAAGCAGAGTAGGAATTTGGATCGATGGACGTAAAGGCTGCCGTTGCCCATGAAGCGGGAAAACCGCTCAGTATTGAAACCGTTCAATTAGAAGGGCCAAAGGACGGCGAAGTTTTAGTCGAAATTAAAGCAACCGGAGTATGTCATACCGATGCATTCACCTTGTCGGGCAAAGACCCCGAAGGGCTGTTCCCAACGATTTTGGGCCATGAAGGGGCCGGTGTCGTGGTCGAAGTGGGGCCAGGGGTAAAGAGCCTGAAGGTGGGCGATCACGTCATCCCCCTCTACACCCCCGAGTGCCGCCAGTGCAAATTCTGCCTCAGCCGAAAAACTAACCTGTGTCAGGCAATCCGCTCCACCCAGGGCCAAGGCGTGATGCCCGATGGCTCCAGCCGCTTCTCCTGCAACGGCAAGCCTTTGTATCACTACATGGGCACCTCCACCTTTGCTAATTACACGGTGCTGCCTGAAATTGCTCTCGCCAAAATCCGCGAGGATGCTCCCTTTGATAAGGTGTGCTATATCGGCTGTGGCGTTACTACGGGAGTTGGTGCCGTACTCTTCACCGCCAAGGTGGAGGCAGGCGCTAAAGTTGTCGTGTTCGGCCTCGGCGGGATTGGACTGAATGTAATTCAGGGCTGCCGCATGGTAGGGGCTGACATGATTGTGGGGGTGGATCTGAACCCGAGCAAGCGGGCGATCGCCGAAAAATTTGGCATGACCCACTTCGTCAACCCCAAGGAAATTGAAGGCGACCTCGTGGCTCATCTGGTTGAGCTGACTGATGGTGGTGCCGACTATTCCTTTGAATGCATCGGCAACGTCCACGTCATGCGCCAGGCTTTGGAGTGCTGCCATAAGGGCTGGGGCGTTTCTACCATCATCGGTGTGGCCGGAGCTGGAGAAGAAATTAGCACCCGCCCCTTTCAACTGGTGACCGGGCGCGTCTGGAAAGGTAGCGCCTTTGGTGGAGCCAGAGGCCGCACCGATGTCCCTAAAATTGTGGATTGGTACATGGAAAACAAGATCAACATTGATGACCTGATCACCCATACCCTGCCCCTGGAGCGGATTAACGATGCGTTCGATTTAATGCATTCAGGGGAGTCAATCCGGAGTGTGGTGGTTTACTAGGTAAGGTCGCTTTTTCGGGCGCTTAGCGCCCGAAAACTGAACTTTGAGTAGGTGCCAAGCCTTCCTATACGGAAACTGCTATGGCCCACCGTAAAAGGTTCTATTCGCTCTTATCACTCGTTCCCTGTTGAAAACGCTATGGATTCACTCACCTTGCACAGTCAACATGCCTGCTTTGGCGGCACCGTTGGTTTTTATTCTCACGCCTCTGAGCAGTGTCGCTGCGATATGCGGTTCTCGGTTTATATTCCACCCCATGCAAAATTAGCCCCCGTTCCGGTGCTGTATTTCCTATCCGGGCTGACCTGCACAGAGGAAAATTTCATGGTGAAAGCGGGGGCTCAGCAGTATGCGGCAGAAGCGGGGTTAATGCTGGTGGTACCCGATACCAGCCCCCGAGGTGACCATGTCCCCGACGAAGAGGAATCCTGGGATTTTGGCCAGGGAGCCGGGTTCTATGTGGATGCCACAGAAAGCCCCTGGAATGCTAACTACCGCATGTATAGCTATGTCACCGAAGAATTACCTCAACTGATTGAAGCTAACTTTTCGGTGAGGGGCGATCGCGCTGGCATTTTCGGCCACTCTATGGGAGGCCATGGTGCGCTGGTCTGCGGTCTACGAAATCCCGATCGCTACCGTTCTATCTCCGCTTTCGCCCCCATCTCTGCCCCCTCTCAATGTCCCTGGGGGCAAAAAGCGCTGAGTCGCTACCTGGGCGAGAACCACGACGCCTGGAAACTTTATGATGCGACCGAATTGGTGAAAAGCTATGCGAATGGCGATCGCCCCATCCTCGTAGATCAGGGAAGTACCGACCCCTTCCTGGGCCAAAATCAACTCTTGCCCGAAGTTCTTGCAGCGGCTTGTAAACAGGCAGGTCAACCTCTGCAACTGCGGATGCAGGAGGGATATGACCACGGTTATTACTTTATTTCCACGTTTATGGCCGATCATATTCGGCACCATGCGAGTGCCCTACTGGCTTGATTACCCATAGGAAAACCTAAAAAGAACTGAGGGCAGCTATTGAATCTGAGTTCGGGTTAAGGGTGTTTTCGAGTGCAGCGTAACGCTGCACTCGAAAACACCCATTTTGGCGTGTGTGAAGCACACGCCAAAATGGGCACTTCAACTTATCTCGAACTTAGGTTGTAGAGAATTGTTTTAATACTCTATGAAAAGGCCGATGATCATCAATTTCTTTAAGGGTAAGGATTGGATCATTTGCTGGTAAAAAATCTTTACATCGCGTCGTAGGCTAGTAAAATATACCTATCGACTTCAAGGAGCCTCAAAACTCAAGCGGTTGTTGTGTTAGATAGACACGCTCCAGCGTGGACTTGTGAATGGCCGCTTGATACTTACGTTCATCTCGTTTCTTCAGCTCTCCTCTACGGCCGAGTCTGATAAACGTTCGAATCACGCCATTCCAGGAGCGGTGTTTCGTTGACTTAGAGGATCGGTGATGGAGCAATCGCCACAGCCTCACCCAGCAAACACGGGCTTCTCGCAACATCCACTGACCTTACCTGACACAGGAACCAACCTAATCGTTATGACTCTTGCTCACTTTCCCTGGCTCACCACCATCACACTCCTCCCGCTGGTGGCCGCTTTCCTCATCCCCATCCTGCCCGACAAATCTGGTAAGGTGACCCGCTGGTTCGCACTCAGCGTAGCCAGTGTAGACTTTGCCCTCATGTGCTACGCCTTCTGGGAAAACTACGACCCCCAGGCAACCTCCTTCCAGATGGTCGAGCGGTTCAACTGGATTCCGCAGTTAGGCCTGAGTTGGTCCCTGGCTGTAGACGGCCTCTCCATGCCCCTGGTACTGTTGGCAGGTTTCGTTACCACCCTGTCTATCCTCTCTGCCTGGCAGGTAGATCGCAAACCTAAGCTGTTCTACTTCTTAATGCTGGTGCTGTATGCGGCCCAGATTGGGGTATTTGCCGCTACAGATATCATCCTATTCTTCGTGATGTGGGAACTGGAACTGGTTCCCGTCTATTTGTTAGTTTCTATTTGGGGTGGTCAGCGTCGCCACTACGCTGCAACCAAGTTCCTGATTTATACTGCTGCGGCCTCTGTCTTTATCCTCGTCGCTGGTCTGGGTCTCGCCTTTTACGGTAATGGCCCCATTACCTTTGACATGGCTGAGCTGGCCATGCGCCAATTCCCCCTCGCTTTGGAACTGTTCCTCTATGCGGGTCTTCTGATTTCCTTCGGCGTTAAGCTGGCTATCTTTCCCCTCCATACCTGGTTGCCTGATGCTCACGGTGAAGCGTCTGCCCCAGTTTCGATGATTCTGGCGGGTGTGTTGCTGAAGATGGGTGGCTACGGCTTGATTCGCCTCAACATGGAACTCCTGCCCCACGCCCACGTTTACTTTGCGCCGATTCTGGTTGTCCTGGGTGTGGTTAACATCATCTACGGGGGCTTCAACTCCTTCGGCCAGTCCAACATGAAGCGCCGTCTGGCGTACTCCTCGGTCTCCCACATGGGCTTTGTATTGCTGGGAATTGCATCCTTCACCGACATTGGGGTGAACGGCGCAATGCTACAGATGATTTCCCACGGGTTGATTGCCTCGGTTCTGTTCTTCCTGGTAGGGGTTACTTACGATCGCACCCACAGCCTCAACATGAATGCTCTGGGTGGCATTGGTCAGGCGATGCCCAAGACCTTTGCTCTGTTCACCGCAGGTTCCATGGCCTCCCTGGCCCTCCCTGGCATGAGCGGCTTCGCTGGAGAACTGAGTGTCTTCCTGGGCATGAGCACCAGCGACCTCTACACCTCTCCCTTCCGTACTGTTGCTGTTTTCCTGGCCGCTGTTGGGGTTATCATCACCCCCATCTACATGCTTTCCATGCTGCGTCAGGTGTTCTTCAACTCGGGTTCTGCTCCGGTTTGTGAAGTGGGCAACACCCAAGTTACGCCCGAGAATCAAAGCGGTGTAGATGCGGTGTGCTTCGGTACCAACTGCGAATTACCCGATGAATCTCGCTTCGATGATGTACGTCCTCGTGAACTGTTCATCGCCTTCTCATTCCTCGCATTGATTATTGCGATCGGGATTTATCCCAAACTGGCGACACAAACCTACGATGCAACCACCGTTGCTATCAATGCTCAAGCCCGTGCAGCTCATGTTGAAGTAGCCCAGAGCCAACCAAAGGTTTATGCGAAAGCCTGGTCGCTACCGGCTGCTCCTGAAGTTGCATCAGCTCTATAGGGAAACGTTCGACTGATAGAATCTGATCAGTCAGTTTGAAGCCCAGTGCAATGCACTGGGCTTCATTCGTATATTTCCTGTGCGAATCGTTGAGCGCTTTTGTCGCTCGACAATTCATACAGAATCCGGATGGTAAAGTAGCACTATTTTAAGCTTCCTTCAATCATGCTTAATCGCTAGGTGTAGGGCTTATCCACGGCAAGAGATTGAGGAGTGGGAAACCCATAGACAGAGGATGCAGCCCCTTCTGTGCTGAGAAGGGATGTGTAGAGGGGGCGATAGTTGCTATCTTCTACGGTCAAAACTGCTGGGGTTGTGGTAGACAGGCCACAAGGTACATAACCCCTACTGTTGGGTTTTCAGAGGTGGTAAAGCCACCGTTGGGAGGAACCGGAGCCGTCGAGGGGATAGAGGTTTCTGCACAGGTTCCGTGGCTACCGCCCCCCTCCGTCTTGTCTGGCGGGTTACCACCCGGAGTGTAGGCAAGAGTTTGGTATTGCTCAGCAGGAGAAATAGCACGGCTACCGCCCCCTTTACTGGTGTTGACAGGATTGCCTCCAGGTTGATAACGGGGAGACTGGCTTTCTTCAGAAATGGTTGATTCTGAGGAGGGAAGGAAGATCGCTGGATGTCCTGCTGCCCAGGTGATGGAAACGAGAGGAACGAACGTGAGCACCCCGGTCAATAGGGGTTGAATCCAGATTGCGCGAATCCAGTTCATCATGATGGTTTTGGTAGATGTCTCAAAAACTTGCACAGGTGATGATTCAGGTCTATCGAGGCAGGACGAGATAGCGCAACTCCCAGACCTGACAGGGAAAGCGCTAGAACAGCTGGAACCCATGGGATCCAACCACTTAACAGGAACACAACAAAACAACTGGCTGTTAACACTGCAATCTCTAGTGTTAAAACAACCCCGAGAGCTTTACTCGAGCGAAAACGCCAGGCACTCAATCCGCCTACGATCGCCCACAGCCCAATCCAGGCTTTTTCTACAGAAGTCTGCCATACCCATATCAGAGGGCGATGATCGTACACAGCACTCAGAAGCTGGCTGATCATGTGAGCATGAATCATAACACCGGGCATTTTCCCGAGTGGTGTGATGTGGCGGTCTGTAGAATGAACGTCAGTGACACCAATCAACACAATACGATTTTTAACGCGTTCAGAATCCACTGGAGACGTTAAAAATTCCCGTAATGGAATGGTATCAGCAATGGTATGACCAGATTTAATAGAACGGTAATTGAGAAGTAGTTGATCCCCTTCATGGGGAAGAGAAATATACCCATTAAAAGGGGAGAATAAATAAGCAAAATAGCGATCGCCCAATCCTATAAATGTTTGCTTCTCTTCATCAAATGTTGGATAGAGCTGATCCTGGCTAAAATATTGGAACGCAACCTGGCTACTAAAGGAAAAGATAGTATCGGGGCAGGGAGACTTAGGATGGGGCGGCATCGCTAATAGCTGTCTTCGGAGAGTTCCATCGGTATCTGCAACAAAATCGCTAAACCCGACCCATTTGGCTTCAGATGGGGCAGAAATTGGGGGAGTGTCCTTCCCTGGGGCTGATTTGCAGATACTGACGAGACGTTCCATTTGGAGCTGTTGAGCGAGAACTGGAACCTCTGCATGAACCGGAAAATCTCGATAAATATCTAAGCCAATAACCCGAGCCTGATCACTTTGTAGTTTTTGCAGGAGCAGGGATAAGGCTTCATCAGAGATGGTTTGACCTGATAGCAAACCTTTCATCCGGGTGTTCCGTTGCCAATCCTCATCCTGTTGATCTACCGTAATCACCAAAAGCCGGGGAGATCGGGTACCTCAGCAGGGCGTAACTGCATCATCGCATCCAGAGCTTTGAGTTCGAGCGGTTGCATCCACCCGTTTCCCCGTATCCCCAAGCACAGGGTTGCCATTGTCATACTCAATAGCACAACCCACGGGACTTCTCGCAAACGGAGGCGGGGAGTGAGTTCTCGTTCTAGGAGAGCGATCGCCCGCAAAATCTCCTGGGTATTTTTGGGGCGTTGAGTCGGGATCGGAGCCATCAATGAGTCCAGCAGCCGCGCGAAATTGGATGAAATGCCAGGAACAGCACTTTGCCACTGCAGGCTAATCGCATCTTTGGCCGTTGGCAGGTCTGCGATGGGAGTCTGGGTGAGGGCATAAACCAGGGTACGACCGAGGGCAAAAAAGTCGGACTGGGGTACGGCCCGTCCATCCATTTGCTCCGCAGGGGCGTAGCCTCTTGTAAATAGATGGTAAGTACCCGTCACATTCTGCTGAAGTTTTTTGTGATACGTCTCAGTCATTTCACGACTGATGCCAAAATCGATCAGCACCAGCTTCCCATCTGGCTTTCGTATGATATTGGATGGCTTGATATCGCGATGCAAAAAATTAGCATGATGAATGTGATCGAGAATTTCAACCAACTGTTTGAGATAGGCGATCGCTTCCGCTTCCGATAATGGATGAGTTGTTTTCAGCCATTCCTGCAAAGTTTCGCCCGGCACTTTCTCCATCACCAAATAATGCAGCGGCTCTGGGAATCCCGGCACCTGCTCACAAAAATACCCATCTTCCGGGCTAACCCAGGGGATACCGGGATGAGGGAGGCGTTGCAAAACTTCTGCTTCTTGTTGTAAGCGTTTAATTAGATCAGGAGAATCTTCCTTTAATAGTTTGAGAACTTTAATAGGATGATCTTTAGCCTGTTGATCACAAACTTCAAATACTTCACTCATACCGCCTGAACCCAATAGACGGATGATAGAGTAGCGCTGATGGAGTAAGGTGCCCGGCGAAATCATGGTGAGACAAAGGCCATGGTGAAATCTAACGAGAACTATCGGCTTACTGAAATGCAGCTTTTAATGTATTTCATGACAACAGGCGAAGCCATGTAAGTTGTCGTTTCGTGATGACGGCTCCGTTCGATGAGCGATCGCCAGCTCAAAGCTTCCAGTGCTTCATTTAAACTGGATTTCGACTCGCTGGATTGAAATTGCTGGCGTAGATCCGGACGGCTGATAGGGTTCCCGTCTTGCTGTGTCAAGTAGAATAAAATGTCTTTTTCTAAGCCTGATAAGCGCTTGAATTGATAGTGCAGCAGATTACTGATGTTTCCTAAATAGGTGGTGTGATCCTGGCAAAATTCCCCCACATGGCCGTCAAACACTTCTGCAATATGGGCAGCGACAACGCGTAAGGCATAGGGATTACCTCGGTAGGTATCAATCAGATCACTCCAGCAGTCCAAGTCCTTTAATTCATAATCTTGAAGTAATTTAATTGCTGTTTCTTGATCTAATTTTTTAAGCTTGAGTCCTTGCACCGTTTCTGTTGACTTCTCCAGTAACTCCAGATCCGCTAGCGGTTCCCAGGCTTCCAGCATGATTAAACTTTGATGGTTGTGAGCAGCTATGCCGTGAAAGAACAGCTCGTAGGATTCATAGCCAGCCCGATATCGCCGCAATCGAGATTCTTCTTCTAAAACCCGATCGACGTCTTCCAAGACCAGGAGTATCCGTTGCTGCTGAAGCTGGTTAACCAGTAAGGATAGATGCCGCTCTTCCTCACTGGGTGTGTAGCGTTCTGGGACTAATACATTTAGCAAATCTGCCAGCAGCGATGCGCAGGAGGGTAGACCCCGGAGCGATCGCCAAATGACGCGGTTGAAGTCTGTCTTGACCTGGTGAACCCATTGCTTGAGCAACGTCGTTTTACCAATTCCATAGTCCCCATACACCGTGATTAAACGGCTTCCCTGCTGCTTGAACTGGGTCAGTGTTGCCAATTCTGTATGCCGTCCGTAGCACACAGATAAAACAGGTACTTCATCCAACATGGAAGAACTGGTCAGTTGTTCAACCGTTCTGGATACAGCTTGATAATCCGTTGCCGGGGGTGCGGAAAGCGGTAGAAGTTCCTCTACCCGCACCCCTGGCAATCGATAACCAGCCTGATCTAATAATGCGGCTACTCGATTGGCTCGTACACCCATCGTTTGAACTTCGGCAGCGCTTGCCTGCTGAGCCCGGTTCGTTAATAACAAATCCTCAATGTAGGCATACAAATTACTGCAATACTTCCGGGCACTTATTGATTGCACGTGCAGCAGATTTGCAATGTCATTGGGTCGATATCCCAATAACAAACCTTTCAGGTATACCCGTTCTCTCGGTGTTAGCTGAGAACCTTTGGCGATCGCCAGATCATCACATAAACGCTGTAAATTCCAAGTTTCTGAAGCAGCTGCAAATAGCTCTTGAGATACTTCCATCAACCGATGCACCCTTACGTACTTGTTAGAAAAACTATATGGAAGTCGTCCGTTTAATGAGGCAGCAGTGGGCTGCACGGACGATTTCTGCTCTTTGTCTAGATTAGCTTTTTGAAGCGCAACCTACGAAACTACATACAAAATTATTCTGTATGAAATTTTCTCTGTTACTGTTTTGTGGGTGGAATTACGGTAATAGCTTCTCTATTCTGAAACACATCAGAAACATTACTGATTTACCACCCTCTGATATAACAACAGATTGCTCTGTTCCCACCAGAGGTTGGTCTTACTCATCTCCCACTCCAAGGATACTTGTATGGCCATCCAAAAGACTGTTTTAGACTCTTCGAATGACAGCATGCAAGGGAATAATGTAGGCGGAACGGCTTACGAGATTTACTCTATTTCCACTGTGCAAGATGAGGATAACCTCATCGTTGTCATCAATACAAATTTCCCTTTGAGTGGGGTAGGTGAAATTGCAGCCGGGGACTTGCTCTTTAATTTCGGCAATTCCAACTTGCAGGGTGCTAATGGTAGCCTCTACGGCGTGCGATTTGCGGGCAATAATGATTCCGGTGTATCTCAACTGGGGTTGTATTCCAATGTCTCCGCTGTGAGTGTTGCGTCTCAAAATACACAATTCTTGTCGAATTATGGAGCTTATAACCAATACATTTCGAACCATGGCGGTACTCCATCTGCCGGTGAATTAAGTGCAGGAGACACCTATTTCAGTGCCGGTAGCCATGTTCCTAACGTAATTCAATCAGGTAACCATGTATCTGACGTGCAGGTTCGGAATGCCGCCAACCTACAAAGCCGAGGCATCACGACCCAGGGGGCTGGCAGCAATACATTTGGCATTGCAATTCCTCGCTCTTGCTTACCATCTGGAGCCTTCACGTTATCCTGGTCGCCCGAGTGCAACAATGACCTGGTGGCCATACGTGATACGAACAATATGACCCTCGGTGTTGCGATCGAGAAAAGCTTAAATGGCCATGAAGCGGACACCGATAAGGATGCTGTCCGAGTGCGAGAAGGGGCTCCAGCGGTATTTGAGTATGCTGTAAAGAATACTGGTAACGTTTCCTTCCTGCAAAGACAGGTGCGGGTTACTGATAGTGATCAGCGGTTTGTGCCCACTTTGGATGTGAGTAGCGATCGCGGCAGAGATGGGATTCTCAGCCCCGATGAAACTTGGGTTTATCGAGCCAGTGGTGCACTACAACAAACCCCTGTTAACCGGATTAACTTTGACACAGATGGCCGAGGCCGCTCTTTAGCAGCTGGGACGATTATTGATACTGAATACAGCAACTTAGGCATTCAGATTTCCACTCCCAACGCAGGGGATTGTGATGCCATGATTTTTGACAGCAGCAATCCAAGCCGATGTGACCGGGATCTGGGTACCTCCAATCGAGATTTTGGTGGGCCGGGCGTCGGCGTCGGTGGCCGCCGTGGGCGTCCCGGAGAGAATCGCTACGATCGAGGCAATGTGCTGATTGTTTCGCAGGATGGCAACTGCCGGAGACCCAATGATGACCGCAACGGAGGAACCATCCGATTTGAATTTGATGAATTAGTCGGTTTAAGCGGTGTCGGTTTGTTAGATATCGACAGACGGGGTGGAACAATTACAACTTTTGATGAGGATGGAAAACGCCTGGGTTGTTACAACATGGCACGCTTGGGTAACAATAGCTTCCAGGAAGTGAAGATCTGCAATGATTTAGTGGCTGCGGTAGAAGTGACATTCCGAGGGGATGGGGCGATCACGCATCTTGATTATTGTCGTCTCTACCGCAACACGGGTACGGTTACGGTGGATGCATCTAGTTCGTTAAGTGCATCAGATCGAGCATTTGCTCAGGTTCTACCCCCTGCTGGTCGTTAATCCTGGGGTTTATTCCAATCCTGCCTAGCTTGGTATGAATTAGATAGAGTACGTGCGGTGCTTCACACCGCACGTTTATTTATGCCAGGACTTACGCATTCATGTTGTGTGCTGTGCGCAGCACAGCACACAACATGAATGCTCTAAATAACCTGAGTTCGGGTTAAGGACCTTTTCGAGTGCCGCGCAACGCGCGGCACTCGAAAAGGCTCATTTTGGAGTGCACATAGTGCACGCCAAAATGAGCACTTCAGCTCATCCCGAACTGAGGTTAAATAGGGTGGGTTTGCGCAAGTCCTGATGTGCATGGGATTGTAGGCGGATTTGAAAGCGATGATGGAGGCGATCGCTACCCCATTCCACCCTCTCGCCAGATGGCGAAGGTAATCCCCGGTGCGTAGATGTTGACAAACATTGTTTGTCCATCAGGTGCAAAACAAATCCCGGCGAACTCCGATTGATTCCGCACGTTGCGGGCCAAGGGGTAGAGGTCTCCAGTGGGTGTAATGCCAATCAACCGCTGTTCGCCCCGGCCATCTTCGCAAACAATCAGGTCGCCCCAGGGAGACATGGTTAAGTTATCGGGGTAGTCCAGTTTTTGCGGATTGTTGGGTTGCACGAATAGTTCCAGCGTGCCGCCATCCTGGTGTGATGCACCCGGCGTATAACGCCACACCTGACCGTTGGGAATGTCGCCGCCGCTGGTACAGGTGATGTAAAAATGTCCGTCGTGATAGCAAATGCCCTCACCTCGGGAGAATTGGGCTGCGCCTTTGCGAAATCCTTCGACCCGAACCGTATCGTCGGCTGGGTCTACCTCATCAATTGGAACCCAGCTGACTGCAACAGGTTCTTGTACTGGGAATTTTTGATGGGTGCGGAGCTGGGGGCGATCGCTCACCATCAACGCTTCCAGCACACCACCTGCCTGCAAATTCCCCCGTTCATTCGGAATAAAGCGATAGAACAATCCATCACCTCGATCTTCGGTCTGGTACAAAATGCCCGTGCGTGGATCGACGGCGATCGCCTCATGGTTAAATCGCCCTAACGCCACAATCGGTTCTGGATTGACAGGCCCAGTAGCTGCCGCAGGAACTTCAAACACATACCCGTGACGCTTCGACACCCGCACCCCATCCCGCACCACTTCGGGGACATACACTGTCTCCTCGCAGCTCAGCCAGGAATTCCAGGGAGTGGGACCGCCAGCGCAATTTCGTACGGTACCAGCCAGGGATGTGTATTGACGGAGAAGTTGGCGATCGCCTGACACAACCAGCGTTGTTGTCCCACCTGCACCCCGCTCATCATATTTCTGAGGGGTGGTTCCCTGCACGCCATTCAGCGCCCCAGGCATTAACTCATGGTTTCGTACCAAAATTGTGCTGCCATCGGGGCCAGGAAAGGCTGCCATGCCATCAAATGCTCCGGGCACCCGATAGCCATCGTTCATGGTTTGCCCTTCCGTTGAAATGACCCGATAACGAAAGCCAGACGGTAATTCGAGTAAGGTCTCTGGATCACGCTGAAGCGCACCAAACCCAGTGGAGGGCGTAGCAGAGCAGGAGTAGAGGGGATGAGCGATCGCCCCCATTGCACTCAGCCCACTCAATGCCAGAAATTGTCGCCGTGAAATTGCCATGAACGCTCCGTCTTCGATATCACCAGTCATGATGGCAGAGGCCAAAGCCCCCTGCCATCATGACTTAAACCGGTTGACGAAGGCTATAGATGCAATGCTCTCTTTAAATCCCCTTTAAACGAGAGACAGCCGGGGCACAGTGGCAACCCCGGCTGGAACACAACGATTAACGGCAGTGGCAATGGGACGAATACTTTGAACCAGATCCACCATTTCATTTAAAGACAAAGCCTGACGAGCATCAGATACAGACTTTTCGGGCTCAGGGTGGCACTCTACCAGCAACCCATCAGCCCCGGCGGCAACGGCGGCACGGGCAAGACCGGCTACCAATTCATTCTTACCAGCCGCATGGCTTGGATCAACCAGTACGGGTAAATGGGTGATCTGCTTCAGAGCAACAACAGCGCCCAGATCCAGCACGTTACGCGTGTAGGTGTCGAAGCTGCGAATGCCACGTTCGCATAGCATCACGTTGGGGTTACCGTGGCTGAGGATGTATTCGGCGGCCATCACGAATTCTTCCAGGGTAGCCGCCAAGCCGCGCTTTAATAGGATGGGTTTGTCAATTTCACCCAGAGCTTTGAGTAGGTCGAAGTTTTGCATGTTGCGGCTGCCCACCTGAAGCACATCGGCATGGGCCACGATGTCGTCGATTTGGGAGATGGCCATAACTTCCGTGATGACAGGCAGGCCGTAGCGATCGCGCACGGCTGCCAAAATTTCTAACCCTTCTAACCCCAAACCCTGGAAATCGTAGGGAGAAGTACGAGGCTTGTAAACGCCACCGCGCAGAGCTTGTACCGGTGCAGTCACAATCTGACTGGCAACAGCCTCCATTTGCTCCCGGCTTTCTACCGCGCAGGGACCACCCACGACGAACAGGTCTTTGCCTCCTACAGTCGCCGAACCAATTTGAATGGTGGTCTTGTGAGCAGCATCGGTTTTGAGGGCGAGTTTAGCTTTCTTCATCAGTCGGTTTCCTGGTGGTTGTGGATGTGTAAGGTGAACGTGAAAGGCAAACGGCATGAAAAAAGCCCGGAACCCATGTAGGCTCCGGGCTGTAATAACGCATGGCTACGTTACCCGGAGTATCGTCTGGGCCAAAAAAAGTAAACGTAATAGTCAAAGGAAATTGGAGAAGCCATGGTTTGTCGTGCGTTAGTTAAATGGTGTTGAACATGGAAGAGAAACGGGAACCCCCTTAAAACAAAAACCGCAGAGGTCGCTCTGCGGTTCACCTGGAGGTTCCAAACGGAATCCTATTCACCCCAGGTGAACCCCCATATACCAAAAATAAAAATAGTTGCTGTAAGACAACATAGTTGTGGTGCCGCTGTCTGGCTCTTCATTTCTGTTCCAACGCTAACAGGGTCTTTAGAGAAGTGTCAATACCCCCTGTTGGGTACTGGCCTCAAAATCAGACACCCGGTGTTTCTAAAACACCGGGTGTCTTTGCCTCGACTATGTCAAAAAAAGCTCGTTAGGCTTGGGCTAAGAATGCTGCACCCAGGCCCGCAATTAATTCCTCAGAGGTGATTTTGCCGTCGTGGTTAATGTCGATCGCATCAAACACGGCATCGGCTCCCATCCACTCTTCGCGAGTGATGAAGCCATCGCCATCCAGGTCGTAGGCTTTGAAGACATCCTCAGCGGCGTGGTTGATCACCTCTTCCCCTTCCAATCGGGCGAGGCGATCGGCCAGAAGTTTTTCCAGGGCTTCCAGCGCCTTCGTGAATCCGGTGATCCCTTCGTCCAACTTTTCGTTCGCCATTCTATCTTCGGCGTGCATGCGGTCGAAGGTCGCCTTGTCCATCGAGATTTTTTCGATAGGATAATCAGCGGCTTTGGCGGGATCAAGCTTACGGGGTAAGGAAGCTTCGGTGCCCTGGAGTTGCTCCAATAGTTTGGGGGAAATGGTCAGCAGGTCGCATCCGGTTAGTTCAATGATTTCGTCTACGTTACGGAAGCTGGCTCCCATCACTTCGGTGGTGTAGCCAAATTTTTTGTAGTAGTAATAGATTTTGGTGACAGACTGGACACCGGGATCTTCGTGGGGCTCGTAGTGTTCTATACCCGTATTGGCCTTGTACCAGTCGAGAATGCGACCGACGAAGGGAGAGATCAGCGTCACCCCGGCTTCGGCACAGGCGATCGCCTGGTGCAGCCCAAACAGTAACGTCAGATTGCAGTGAATCCCTTCTTTTTCGAGAATTTCGGCAGCACGGATACCTTCCCAAGTCGCGGCGATTTTGATGAGAATGCGATCGCGTGTGATCCCTGCTGCTTCATACTCTGAGATCAGGTAGTGGGCCTTTTCTACGGTTGCCTCAGTGTCATAAGACAGACGGGCATCCACTTCGGTCGAAACGCGACCGGGGATGATGGCCAGGATTTTTTTCCCGAAGGAAACTGCCAGACGATCGAAGGCGGTCGCGAGAATATCGGACTCTGTTGCGCCAGGGCCTAGATCTTGCTTAGCCTGTTTCAGCGTGTCATCCACAATGGCCTGATATTCGGGCATTTGGGCGGCAGCCGTGATCAAGGAGGGGTTGGTGGTGGCGTCACGGGGAGTAAATTTTTCGATGGCCAGGATGTCTCCTGTATCCGCCACGACTACGGTAACCTCGCGCAATTGGTCTAACAAACTTTGAGCCATAGTTTTCTCCCAAACGAATACATGCAAGCGAAAAGGGGATCAACCCTGTGGTGTGTTCTGGAACAAATCCAGCAGAAGTCTGTAATGAATGGTTCTCCGGGATACGACTCCAACCCTGCGAAACTTCCTTGCCAATCTTGGCCTTCAGCCTGATCCAATCACACCTAACGACAAAATCCGCGGATCTTAAACATCATTCCGGATGATGGGTGGATCGCAGAAGCGATCCCAACCTCTGATATTCTGTCTCTGTTGAACGTCGTTGCCGTGGTATATTCCTCCGCCCGAGGTAAAAACTGGTTCAACAATCAGCAGTCATTAAACACCTGAGCCATCTCAATCCTAATCATTCCGCTCTTTTCTGTGCTGGATTTTGTGCCGCTAGTTTAGCTTGTGTTTCCAACGTGTCTGCTTGTCGGGGAAGGAGGGCTTTGCACGCCCTCAACGACCAGTCATATGTCCAGGGCCTGCTTTAAGGTCCGTTGGGCGAATTGTTTTTGCATGCACGCACACGAAACAACTTCTACAGACCCTGGAATGGCCTCTCAATCATGGCAGGGACAGAGAACATGGGTCTGGCCAGCTTAGAGCGTTTGTTAGGCTCACACTTCTCAACACCCTCCTCCCATAAAAATGAAGCAAATGGTTCGGTTGATACGTTTAGCGGGTTGTTTTGGTGCGCTGTTGCTGGCGACTCCGGCGACGGCAACGGAGCTGGAATCCTGGCGGTTCAACGCACGTGATAATGCCATTACGTTTGTGACGGACGCCGCCGTGCGTCCCCGCGCTCAACTGATTTTTAACCCGACACGCCTGGTCGTTGATTTGCCTGGGGTGCAGTTGCATGGGGCGCGTCTCCAACAGGAAGGCTCTGGCTCGATTCGTGAGATTCGCTGGGGCCAGTTGGATCCCAACACGGCTCGCCTGGTGGTTGAACTGGAGCCAGGGTATACCTTGAATCTTGAGCAAGTTCGGGTGGAGGGGCAATCCTCCACAGAATGGGTTGTTCAGATTCCCGAGCCAGAACTCGTACAGAGCGAAAGCAGGGAGTCTCAGCCTATTGAAACTCAACCCGCTCCTTCAGAAGCAAGCTCAACAGCTGTTTCGGAGCTGGAAGCCTTACAGGTAAATAATTACGGCTTCTACCTTCGCCTGTCGCGATCGGTACCCGCAGAGTTGCGGCGAGAGCGACGAGGCCGGCGCTATGTTCTCGAACTGCCCAACACGGTGTTGGCTGATAACCTGGAGCAGCCTCCCGAAGAACTGGAGCAGTTTGGTATTGAAGAACTGGAGCTAGAGGAGGAGAGTGATCCCCCGCTCGTCCGACTGACGTTAAATCTGAGTGAGGCGGCAGAGTGGCAGTTTAATGAAACGGCCGCAGGAGACGGCATACTACAACCGGGCCGAGCGAGGGCGCAAGCTCCAGAACCCACGCCTTCTCCCTCCTCCAGCCCTTCTCCAGAACCGTCGCCCGAATCAACGCCGGTTACAGAAAATCAAATTCAGGCCATTACCTTTGCCCCAGAACGCTCGGCTCTACAAATTCGGGCAGGTGGGCCCCTTACGTATGACGTGGAGCAGGATGGCGATCGCTACCGCATCCGCTTTCCCAACACGCGGATCGGAAGTCTGCCTCCCGTTGACCTGGCCGCCAGTAGCCGTCTTCTGCAGGTGGCGTGGGAGCAGGATGGTGAAGATGCTGTACTGGATCTGGCGGTAGCCTCAGATATTCAGGTCGGGCTACCTGTGGAAGAGCGCACTGGATTCCGACAACGTGGTAGCAATCAGATCACGGTTCCCCTGGTTCGCCCCTTCTGGCAACCGAATCGAGAGTTGCCTCCGGTGTCGATGCCAGGTATCGGCGATCGCCAAACCACGGTCGTGCTCGACCCTGGCCATGGGGGACAAGACCCCGGTGCCGTGGGTATTCGTGGTCTGCGAGAGGTAGACATTAACAACGTAGTTGCTTCGCGTGTCCGGGATCTCTTGCAACAGGCGGGGGTGCGAGTGGTCATGACCCGCACTGACAACCGTACCCTGGAGCTGGAACAGCGAGTTCAGGCGGCAGAACGGGCTCGGGCTAATTTGTTCGTCAGCATTCACTCGAATTCCATCAGTATGAGTCGTCCTGACGTGAACGGGATTGAAACCTTTCATACATCTGCTCAGGGGGGCGTTTTGGCGACTGACCTATTAAACAGTCTTTTGGAAGCGACAGGTTCTCCCAGTCGGGGTGTGAAGACAGCTCGGTTCTACGTTATTCGCAACACATCCATGCCCTCAGCTCTGGTCGAGATGGGTTTTGTGACGGGCGCAGAGGATTCACCTCGCCTGGCAACGGATGAGTATCGTGAGTTACTGGCACGGGCGATCGCCCGAGGCATCCTGCAATACATCCGCGAGAATCGCTAGGAGTCCTGTTTCAAGCGTGTGGATGGAGGGTTGTAATGAAAGGGAAACAAAGTGCTCCTTTCACCACACCCCATCCACATGTCTAGAACACTATCCCCTAAGGGGGTGTGCACATAGAACAACCTGCGTGTTTTGAGAGATTAGTGGTTATATTACCAATCCCTTAAAACGAGAAGTTTATTAGAATCTAATTTTTCATGTATCACTGATAGGTTGACTTTTGTCAGTTATCATTCTTCTTTTAATAAAAATTTTGTTCAAATAGTAGTTATTGATGAGTTAAGAAATATTGATAGATAAATTGAATGTGCTGTAATTTATATCTTTCTAATTTATTTCAGCTTTGTTTTAATATCTATCTTTTCTTGTCTCTAAATTTGTAATAAATCTCGGTGTAGAAGCGTTCCCGCTTTCAACTAATCTGCTGTCAGTTTATCTGATGTGGCGATCGCTCATAGTATTTCATATGCTCTTTCAAAAACGTAGAATCATCTGGAGGTAAACCGTTCTTGAAATGGAAGTAAAGGAGTTGCTGTATGGGTTGGTGGAATGCTTCTGAAGTGGCGATCGCAGGTGGTGCAAAAAAATTACAAGTGATTCAATGCTCTTTCCAGAATAAGGGTTGGAAGTTTCTGCGAGGCTTATCTCTCACAATTTAGCTTCTGTCAGATGGTAGTTGGAATACAGTGGTTTTGTGGCTAACCCGTCTGGTTCATGTTTCAGTCCTGTAGATGGGATGTGGAGGAAGGAGCATGAAGTGCTCCTTCCTCCACATCCCATCTACAGGACTGAAACAGAGTAATTTATTTTATGTTGCTTTTTTGAATGTGAGGAGCCTGTAAAATCAACGGTTTTAGGGGAACTATTCAGAGTATTGTTTGTTGAATTGGGATAAAATCGTAAGCAGTGTTCCGCTTCAATGTAGGCTTACATTAACGTTTTTAATTTGAAATCCGCTTCAAACCCAGACTTTAATTCTGTTTCTAAACGCATTTCAAAATCACCTGCCGATTAGGATCTGCTCTTCCCACCCCTTGACCTTTGTTGGTTAGCAGCGCCTTCTCTGCCGGTGCATCTCCATTCCAGTTCAGGGAGGTTGAAGCTTGACACTCAAGGCATTACCTGGCCAAAGTTTCCCCTTAGGGGCAACTGTTATGCCAGATGGCGTCAATTTCTGCATTTTTTCTAAAAGCGCTCAAGCTATTGAGCTGCTGTTGTTCGATCGCCCTGATCAAGCAAAACCCTCGCACATCATTTCACTGGATTCTCGCCACAATAAAAGCTTCCACTACTGGCATGGGTTTGTACCCGGCCTGAAAGCGGGGCAAATTTATGGGTATCGCGTTCATGGTCCCTTTGACCCGGCCCAGGGCTACCGCTTTGACCCCAGCAAAGTCTTGCTTGATCCCTATGCCAAAGCGATTGTGAACGAGGAGTATTACGATCGCCGCGCCGCATCTCGCCCCGGTTACGACAACTGCGCCCAGGCGTTGAAAGGGGTAGTGGTCGATACCAGCACCTATGATTGGGAGGGCGATCGCCTTCTCCGTACCCCCTACACCCGCAGCATCATCTACGAAATGCATGTGGGAGGATTTACTCGCCATCCAAACTCCGGCTTGCCGGATGATAAACGGGGCACCTATGCCGGGTTAATTGAGAAAATCCCCTATCTGCAATCCCTTGGGGTGACAGCCGTAGAGCTGTTGCCTGTGCACTTCTTTGATGCTCAGGATGCCCAGGATGGTCTGAAGAACTACTGGGGATATAGCACCATTAGCTTTTTTGCTCCTCACCGCGCTTATAGTGCCGATCGCAGCTATCTGGGGCCGGTGGATGAATTTCGGGACATGGTGAAAGCGTTGCACCGAGCCGGTATCGAAGTCATTCTGGATGTGGTATTTAATCACAGTGCTGAAGGGAATGAGAACGGCCCTACACTGTCATTTCGAGGATTAGAAAATTCCGCCTACTACATTTTGGAGAAGGATCGCCAGTTCTACTCCAACTACAGCGGCTGCGGTAATGCGCTGCGCGCCAATCACCCCATTGTCAGCCAACTCATTCTCGACTCTCTGCGCTACTGGGTGTCAGAAATGCATGTGGATGGCTTTCGCTTTGACCTGGCCTCGGTACTGTGGCGCGATGATGTGGGGTTGCCCATTGAGCGATCGCCCATTCTCTGGACCATTGAGATGGACCCGGTGTTGGCTCGCACCAAAATTATTGCGGAAGCCTGGGATGCGGCGGGTTTGTATCAGGTGGGCAAGTTTGTGGGAACGGGCGATCGCTTTGCTGAATGGAATGGCCCCTTCCGGGATGATATGCGCCGCTTTGTGAAAGGGGATGAAGGGGTTGCCAAACGCGTTGCCCATCGGCTGTTGGGTAGCCCTGACATTTACCCCCGAATGGACTACGACACCACCCGCAGCATCAACTTCGTCACCTGCCACGATGGTTTTACCATCAACGATGTGGTGTCCTACAACGAGAAACACAATGCCGCCAACCTGGAGGATAGTCGTGATGGCTCTAATGACAACCACAGTTGGAACTGTGGCGTCGAGGGGCCTAGTAAAGACCCCAGAATTGAACGCTTGCGCGATCGCCAAATCAAAAACCTGATTAGCCTTCTGTTTCTTTCTCAGGGCACACCAATGATGCTCATGGGGGACGAAGTCCGTCGAACTCAGCAGGGCAACAATAACGGTTACTGCCAGGACAGTGAGGTGAGCTGGTTTAACTGGGATGACGTGGAAAAACGGAGCGGGCTCCTCCGCTTCACCCGTGAATTTATCCGGTTTGTGCAAGCCGTTCAACTGTTTCAGTTGGACCGGGTGCTCACTGGGTTTTCCTTCCAGGATGACCCCTTTGTAGTGTGGCACGGGGTTCATCTGGGCCAACCAGATTTGAATCCCAATTCCCATACCCTTGCTCTTACCCTTCAGCATCCTAAGAAGCAGGAGCATATTCACATCATGCTCAATGCCTATTGGGAGTCGCTTTCGTTCGAATTGCCTCCCCTCGATGGCAGCGAATGCTGGCACCGCATCGTCGATACTTACCTGTCGCCTCCTGAGGATTTTTGTCCTCTGGAAACGGCTCCGGTATTTTCGGGCGATCGCTACACGGTTCAACCTCGCTCTGTAGCAGTCTTGATGGCGTTTGTTAGCCCCTAACTCAACGACCGTTTGATGAACCGAGCACGGCTTATCAAACGGTCGTCGTCCTGTTTCTAAAGGCGTAGTACCTGTTTTAAGGGTTGTTTTTTGTATGCGAAGCATACGAAAAAATAACCCTTCCCGCAAGCTTTAAAACGTATCGTTTGGTAAGAACGGCGGTATGGGGTGAAAAATACCCTACACCGCCATTCGTGAGCATTTAGAGCGAGGCAGCGCTTCAGAAATGAGTATGTTAAAGTTTGCCTAATTGTTGGGCTTTCCTTTCATAAAAACTATTCATCTCCTTTCAGCAATTTTACGGAGGAGTGAGCTATTTCTCTCTCGTAAGGAGGGTGACGTTGAGAAAACAACGTATCTAAGGGGCGTCTTGATGCTCTCTTTGCAGAAAGTCTACGTATACTTACGTCTTCTTCATCGGGAATTTATAGAGGTCTTGCTATTCTCCTACCAGACCCCTAGAGCAAAAGCTTCTGCTTTTGATTCGAGTTTAAGAAGTTAC
This sequence comes from Leptolyngbya sp. FACHB-8, assembly GCF_014695575.1. GTDB lineage: Bacteria > Cyanobacteriota > Cyanobacteriia > Elainellales > Elainellaceae > Vacuolonema. The sequence continues at coordinate 79,014 of NZ_JACJOO010000080.1, forward strand.
GTTTGCCAATTCCGAACTTCGAGGGAGGTTGTTCAATGAAAGCCGTCATCCTTGCAGGTGGGCTGGGTACACGCATTAGTGAAGAGACCAGCATACGACCTAAGCCTATGGTCGAAATTGGGGGTCAACCCATTCTCTGGCACATCATGAAGATTTACTCGGCTTACGGGATAAACGACTTCATTGTTTGCTGTGGCTACAAAGGGCATGTCATCAAGGAGTACTTCGCCAACTACTTTCTTCGCATGTCAGATGTCACCATTGATATGCGCTTCAACCAGGTAAATATTCACACGGGCTATGCAGAGCCCTGGCGTGTCACTCTGGTGGATACCGGAGCTGAGACGATGACCGGTGGACGTCTCAAGCGCGTTCGAGAACACATTGGCTCAGAAACCTTCTGTTTCACCTATGGCGATGGTGTGAGCAACGTCAATATTGGTGAGCTCATTGCTTTTCATAAAGCTCAGGGTACGCTGGCAACCCTCACTGCCGTGCAACCCCCCGGGCGTTTTGGAGCCATTATGTTGGGCTCTGAGCAAACCAAAATTACCTCATTCCACGAAAAGCCAGAGGGAGATGGGGCCTGGATCAACGGTGGCTACTTTGTCGTTGAACCGGAAGTGATTGATTACATCGATGGAGACAGCACGGTTTGGGAACAGGCCCCGCTGGAAAAACTTGCCCATATGGAACAGCTATCTGCATATAAGCACAATGGTTTTTGGCAACCCATGGATACGCTACGAGATAAAAATTACCTTGAGGGTCTGTGGGAATCTGGCAAGGCCCCATGGAAGGTTTGGTAAACGCTTGAGCTGACGACGCCATCCATCCATTTATACAAACCAATTGATAGGGAAGACGGCATGTACGATTACGCAATTATCGGGGGAGGAATTGTCGGCCTCTCAACAGGAATGGCGTTGGGCAAACGCTATCCAGATGCCACGATTCTGGTTCTAGAAAAGGAGAGCCAGTGGGCCTTCCATCAGACGGGTAATAATAGCGGCGTCATTCACTCAGGCGTTTACTATAAGCCGGGTAGCTTTAAGGCAAAATTTTGCCGAGATGGTGCTGAGTCCATGGTGAACTTTTGCCAGGAGCATGGCCTGCCCTATGAGGTGTGTGGCAAGGTTATTGTTGCGACCGAAGAAAAGGAACTGCCTCTCTTGGAAAACCTCTACCAGCGGGGTTTAGAGAACGGCATTAAAGTTGCCCGTATCACCGCTGAGGAGGTTAAGGAGATTGAACCCCATGTCAACTGTTTGGCTGGGATTCGGGTCTTTTCTACAGGAATTGCCGACTACAAGCAGGTTTGCCTGAAGTACGCCGAACTGATTCAGCAGCAAGGCGGTGAACTACGGCTCAACACCAAAGTTCTGAAAATTGTTGACGTTCCTGAAGGTAAGGTTTTAGAGACGACCCAGGGCACGTTTGAGGCCCAGACGGTGATTAACTGCGCGGGGTTGTATAGCGATCGCATCGCTAAATTAGGGGGTGTTGACCCTCAGTCCAAAATCGTGCCATTTCGCGGTGAATATTACGAGTTAGTGCCCGAAAAGCGCTATCTAGTCAACACGTTGATTTATCCAGTTCCGAATCCAGCGTTTCCGTTCTTGGGCGTTCATTTCACCAAGATGATCGATGGCAGCGTTCATGCGGGGCCGAATGCAGTTCTCAGCTTGAAGCGCGAGGGTTACAAGAAGACCGATTTTGACCTCCGCGATTTTGCCGAAGTGATGACCTATCCGGCTTTCTGGAAACTGGCTTCCAAGTATGCCGACGAAGGCATCAAAGAAATGGTGCGCTCCTTTAGTAAGGCGGTTTTCGTACAAAGTCTCCAGCGCCTCATTCCCGAGGTGCAAATGGAGGATGTGGTTCCTACTCACGCGGGGGTAAGAGCCCAAGCCCTGATGGATAATGGCCAGCTCGTTGATGATTTCCTGATTGTTCGGGGTGAAAATTCCATTCACGTTTGTAATGCCCCGTCTCCTGCTGCTACCTCTTCCATCGAAATTGGAAAAGCTGTAGCTGAGCAGGCTCCGGCTCCCCGCACCAAGCAAGTCCAACTTAGCAGATAGGAAAATCCATGAAAGTTTTAGTAACCGGTACAGAGGGTTACCTCGGGTGCTTGTTTGCGCCATTGCTCCTCAAGCACGGTCACGAAGTTCTTGCTGTTGATACAGGCTTTTATAAATCGGGTTGGCTTTACAACGGCACCGAGATGACCGCCCAGACCCTTACTAAAGATCTTCGTCATATTTCCCTGGAAGATCTAAGAGGGGTTGATGCGATTGTTCATATGGCCGAGCTTTCTAACGACCCAACGGGCCAGTTGTCGCCCAACATTACCTACGATATTAACCATAAAGGGTCTGTGCGTCTGGCAGAACTAGCCAAGCAAGCGGGAATTAAGCGGTTTGTCTACATGTCATCCTGCAGTGTGTACGGCGTTGCTGCCACTGAAGTTGTGGATGAAACCTCGCCCGTTAATCCTCAAACTGCCTATGCGGAATGCAAGGCACTGGTGGAGCGCGATGTATCGAAGATGGCGAGTGACGACTTTTCTCCCACCTTTATGCGCAATGCGACCGCGTTTGGTGCTTCTCCTCGGATGCGTTTTGACATTGTGTTAAATAACCTATCCGGTCTGGCCTGGACCACGAAGCAAATCAAGATGGTCAGTGATGGTACACCTTGGCGGCCTCTGGTGCATGCCCTGGACATTGCTAAGGCTCTGCTGTGTGTATTGGAAGCTCCCCGCGATATCGTTCATAACCAGGTCTTTAACGTGGGTGACTCTGCTAACAACTATCAGGTCAAGCAGATTGCTGAAATTGTGGCGAGTGTCTTCCCGGGTTGCCAGTTGAGCTTTGGGGATCAAGGATCAGATAACCGCAGCTACAAAGTGTCGTTTGAGAAAATCAACACCCAGGTACCCGGTTTTAAGTGTGACTGGGATGCTCTGCGCGGTGCACAGCAATTGCTGCAAGTATTCACTCAAATTGACATGACCAAGGAGGTATTTGAGTACCGGGCCTTCACTCGGTTGAAGCAACTCGAATATCTGCTGCATACTCAGCAAATTGACAAAGATTTCTTCTGGAGCGTGTAATGATCTTTACGGAGACGAAGTTAAAAGGCGCATTCATCCTTGATCTAGACATTCGGGAAGATCATCGAGGTGGATTCGCCCGGACCTTCTGTGCCAAAGAGTTTGAAGAACATGGCCTGAAAGCCACTGTGGCCCAGTGCAATATGTCCTTCAACCACAAGGCCGGAACTCTGCGAGGAATGCACTATCAGCTTCCTCCGGCAGCGGAAACCAAACTCGTGCGTTGTACCAAGGGTGCAATTTATGACGTCATTATTGATATGCGTCCAGATTCCCCCACGTACATGCAGCACATCGGCGTGGAGTTGACAGCAGAGAACCGCCGTACTCTCTACATTCCCGAAATGTTTGCCCATGGCTATCAGGCTCTGACGGACGGTGCAGAGGTTATTTATCAGGTCGGTGAGTTCTATACCCCTGGCTATGAGCGAGGTCTGCGGTACAATGACCCAACCTTTGGCATTGAGTGGCCGATGGAAGTAACGGTTATTTCTGAAAAGGATTCAGCCTGGCCGCTTTTCGAACCCGTACCGGTGTAACAGGTGTTAGGGAATCGGGATCGTCTCTCCCGGTTCCCGTTCTGCTGTTAATCGTAGCCATACGTAAGGTCTGACTAATAGGTATCAAAGTTGAGTCATTTGAGTATTCCAGCGCTTTGAGTTTGTTCCAATCATGTGTCCGTAGGAGAGGATTTTTATGTACTTCATCGTTGATACCGCATTGCAGGCTCGCCAAGAAGCTGGGAATCCCGTGCGAGTTGGGATGATTGGCTCTGGCTTTATGGGAAAAGGGATTGCCAATCAAATTGTCAACTCAGTGCCCGGAATGGAACTGGTGGCAATTTTTAACCGGACGGTGGAGAAAGCGAAATACGCTTACCAGCAGGCCGGTGTTGAAGATATTCGAGAAGTCAAAACCGTTGCTGAATTAGAAGACGCGATCGCCCACAACCAATACGCGGTCACTGATGACGCGATGCTCCTCTGCCGCGCCGAAGGCATCGATGCACTGATTGAAGTAACGGGTGCGATCGAGTTTGGTGCCCATGTGGTGATGGAGGCGATCGCCCACAAAAAGCACATCATCCTGATGAACGCCGAGCTGGACGGCACTATCGGCCCCATTCTCAAAACCTACGCCGATAAAGCCGGGGTTATTATTACGGCCTGCGAAGGCGATCAACCCGGTGTGGAAATGAACCTCTACCGCTACGTCAAGAGCCTGGGCTTGACCCCAATGGTGTGCGGCAATATCAAGGGTCTGCACGACGCCTACCGTAACCCCACCACTCAAAAAGGCTTTGCGGAGCAGTGGGGCCAAAACGTCCACATGGTAACTAGCTTTGCTGATGGGACAAAGATTTCCTTTGAGCAGGCGATCGTTGCCAACGGTACTGGCATGACCATCGCCAAGCGTGGCATGATGGGCCACGACTTTATGCGCCACAAAGAGGAATTGATTAAGGAATACAATCTTAACTTCAACGGCCATATTGACGACCTGACCAAGCTCTATGACATCGATCAACTCAAAGAGCTGGGCGGTATTGTGGATTATGTAGTTGCCGTTAAACCGGGTCCTGGTGTGTACGTATTCGCCACCCACGACGATCCCAAACAACGCCATTACCTGAACCTCTATAAGCTTGGTGAAGGCCCGCTCTACAGCTTCTACCACCCCTACCACCTGTGCCATCTCGAGGTGCCCATGTCCGTGGCTCGTGTGGTACTGTTCAACGACGTGGTATTAGCTCCCACCTATGGCCCCCGTGTGGATGTCATCACGGCTGCGAAGACTGACCTGAAGGCGGGCGAAACCATTGATGAGTTGGGCGGTTACATGACCTATGGCCTCTGCGAAACGGCTCAGATCACCCTGGAGCAAAACTTGCTACCCATCGGTTTAGCGGAAGGTTGCGTTCTGAAGCGCGATGTGGCAAAGGATCAAGTTCTCACCTACGACGATGTGGAATTACCTGCAGGTCGCCTGTGTGATAAATTACGCGCTGAGCAAAATGCGATGTTTTTCCCCAGCCGCACTCTGGTAACGGCGTAATGGTTTGACAGCCTGAATCCCAATCAACTAGGTCGCGTTTCTCAGGAATGCGACCTTTTTTCTATCAAATTAAAGCTATATAGCGCTGTGCACGTTGATTAAGTAAGGTGGTGCGGGGCACGAAGTGCCCCACACCACCGCTACTGTACTTAACGCATTTGCACAGCGCTATAGCTACAGCCATTTCAGTTAGAAGCAGATGGTGGAGGGGGTATGCTTCGCATAACCCCCTCCACCATCTGCTTAGCTGTGCGATGTCGTTCTATTACAGCTCGTCATCATAGGCTTCTAAAAGTTCGGTGGCCTTTTGCTGATCGGCGATCGCCCCATTCTCATCTCCCATTTCCTGCCGTGCTCGGCTTCGCAATGTATAGGCGTTGGCGGAATCAGGATCTAACCTCAGGGCATGGTTGGCATTTCCCGTCGCTTCAGGGTACTGGCCCAATGCCAGGTATGCCTCACCCCGTAATAACACAGCATCAATATTTTGCGAATCAATCAGTAAGGCTCGATTGCAGTCTGCGATCGCTTCGGGGTAGCGTTGCAGGCCATAAAACAGGTTCGCCCGATGCAGGTAGGCTCTAACATCCTGTGAGTTCTGGCTCAATTTTTGATTGATGTCGTGCATCTCCTGTTGCAGGAGCAGCTTCATGCCTCTTTCTTGATCGGCTATTCCACCTGTGCTGTCGCCTTTGCGTTCGCGGGCTGTGCCTCGCAACTGATAGGCCTCGCCTGCGTCAGGATCGAGTTGTAAAACCCGTTCAGCGTCGGCGATCGCTCCGTCATAGTTATCCAGAGCTAACCGGGCGCGACCTCGCCTCAAGTAGGCTTGCATGTCCTGCGGATTGGTCTGCAAGGCTTGTTCTGCGGCGTCTACTTCCTGCTGAGCTCGCTCAGAGTATGCGGCTTTCGGGTCAGCCCAGTTTGACCGCATCAGATTCCAACTGTTCCAGCCAGGCATCAGGGCATAGAGGCCCCCGGCAAAGCCTCCCAATAAGCTGACTAGATAAACGCCAGTTAAACCCGCTCGTACAGACCATCTAGCGGAATCTTCCTGCCGGGTGTCGAGTAGACCCACCACCAGACTGTATTTTTTGGCGAAGGGTAAGGCTTGGTAGGGAGGCTTCTGGAGCTGGGTGAAGAGATATCGGAGAGCTTCATCGCGATCGCCCGGAGGCAACTCCCGTAGATCCCTGCGAAAGCGGGCATTGAGTTTGGCTAACCGGAAACTGCTGGGGATACTGAACGCAATCAGCAGGGCAAAGACAAACATCAAGGGGCTGGTTAACCCGACCAGCGCTAACAATGCCGCCCCCATTCCTTTAAAGATGACGCCCAAGTAAGGATTTCGCGAAAATAGCAGCAGGTCAGCCACCTGCCCACCGTCGAGTGGGTAAATGGGCAACAGGTTAAACAGGTTAAGCATGATGAGCATCCAACTGGTTTCGCGAAACCAGTTGGTGTCTTCCAGCCAGGTGCTAGCCGCGACGTCGGGGGTACGTGTCAGGCCAAAGGCGATCGCCAATCCAATGCCCAGAATTAATCCTGGTAGTGGCCCTGCCAGGGAAATCCATACTTTCTCGGTGAGGGACGCGTTGTCTTTGCGGGCCGTTGCTAGCGCGCCCAAAAACGGGATGAACAGCATCACCGTGTTGCGATACCCAAAAATTTTCATAGCCAGAATGTGACCCCCCTCATGGAAGAGCAGGACGGCCACAAAAATCATGAGCCTCTGTGGGTCAAATATAGAAGAGTAGGAGGCAATGAAGAGGGCCAGTGTGCCCAAGAGCAGCCAGTTTTTGCCCCGTTGGGAAAGGCCTTTGTTTTGTTTCTGCTGCAATCGATGAAACTCTGCAATTTCCAGTTCAACAATGGGCGTAGCAGGATTGGAATCGGTATGGTCTGCCTCTGCATTGGTTTGCCCAATAGGTTTTTGCTTTCCCTTGCGGGCAACCTGATAGACCGCTCGGATAGCCGTTTTCCAGGTCATGCGGTAGCTTTCCCCCGGTGTGACCCATTGAACTTCTCCTGTGGTGACGAGGCGCTCAGCTCCCCATTGGTTAGATGCTTCTAACGTTTGCAGGAAGGCTTCATGAGATAGGATTTGGGGTTGCTTCTCTTGGCTCAGTTCGGCCAGTTTTTGTTGGTGGCTCTGCCATTGTTCCTCCGCGGAAACGGTTCCAACATGGAGCGCAATTTCTCGAGGATTGGAGCTATAGATGCCAAAGTAAGCCGTATTGAGTGTGGTTAGCTGAGTTCCATCGTCAAAAAAGGCGATACAGCTCCGAATGAGAGGGGTGTTACTGCTGACTAACTGAGCGGTCATGAGCCCTGCGTAGGTATGACCCGAGCCATGCTGAAGCAAAATTCCCCACTGGTTGCCATCGCTCTCAGACCCCTGTTCAATTTGATGACAGCTCACCATTTTGAACCCCTGGATATTCAATTCGGCGATCGCCTCCTTAAAAATCCCCCAGGCAGCTTCTGGTATGTCCTCAGCCTGGGCGGGTTTTACACACATACACCGCATGGTGGTATGGCGAATTTTCCAGGTTGCGATGAGATAGGGCAGGGCAAGGATGAGCAGTAGGGGCGCGATCGTATAGAGAAGCGACAACATGATCGATCACACAGTGAGGAATAGCCTTAGTATTCCGATCTATTCATCGGATGTAACAGGGTAGCCGCCTCTTCACGAGACTTTAGAAATTGGGTATTGCTACATAAAGGCAGGGCTTACGCAAGTCCACTATCCGTAGTGTATTTGTGTTGTGGGTGGGGTGCGAAGCATGATGATAATTTCGCAAGACTTACCGTTGTAAGACAGATTTATAGGAAAACTCCTGGTTAAATGTTTAGGATAATTGGCTTTGGCCGGTTGTGTTCCGCTCCTTGACCATGCTTTTAGTCTGCTGGAGATGACCTGTTCACACCATAGATGTTTAGGCTGTTAATACCGTTTTAATATGAAGCTGCGCCAAATAGGGCTTCGAGAATGAAATCGTAGGACGTCAATGACGCAACCCTTTCAGGGGAAATCTTGTCGAGTTCCGAGGTCAGGAGTTTACGCAGTGCCTCCAAGTCAGGACAGTTGATCCACGCCAATTGTTTTTTCAGGAATAACCAGAACCGTTCAATCGGATTGAGTTCTGGAGAATGAGGTGGCTGAAATGTGAGGATGATATTACTCGGCCAGACCAAGTCGTTAGCGGTATGGGCCGTTGCTTGATCCACTTGAATCACGGCAATGTCATCGCCCAATTGCAGCGACAGCAGGTCTAGAAACTGTTGAAAGCAGGTGCGATCGAGGTGGGAGAACTCATAGAAAAAACTGAAACCTGTCAGGGGTTCGACCACTCCATAGAGCCAGAAGCACCCTCGTTGCCATTGCGTCTGTCCTACTGGCTTCACCCCACACGCCGTAACTAATCGTCCGG
>NZ_JACJOO010000081.1 GCF_014695575.1 Leptolyngbya sp. FACHB-8
TCAGATCACGCAGGGGATGTTTTTGGCGACGGGTCATAGCAGGGCACCCAAGGGTTCCCTACTATCTTGACAGCCGCCTATAAAAAATGGCGATATTCGAGTCAAATGACCCACTAGTAGGCTGCGGCCTAAGTTTGCATACTATGTTTTTGTGTGGGGTGCTTCGCACCCCACACAAAAACATAGGTGATGGATTTCCGCCTCAGCGTACTAGACGCGAGAAGGGAGTGAGTGCGGAGCACTCCTGCTCATGTCTTAACCAAAATGGCTATTGCTTGCACGGATGCGAGCCATTGTCATGGCATCACAATAGATGCCAGCCCGAAAACTGTAATCTCTTAGAATACCTTCGGTTGTAAAGCCGAATTTTTTGTAGAGGGCGATCGCCCCCTCATTGTCCGGATACACCATCAAATCGACCCGATGTAGATTGAGCCAGTTATCGGCCAGATCGACGACTGCTTGCATAAGTGCATAGCCAACGCCCTGACCCTGATAAAGGGGATGTACGGCAACGGCACTGACATGGGCTGAGTTGCGGCATCGAGGCAGTGGGTTGACCGCCAGCGTTACGCTACCCATCAGTCCGGATGATCCTTGAGCCGTTAGGGTGTACTTGTCATGGGTCGGTTGGGTAACTGCATCAAAGTCAGCTTCCGTAGTAATGTACGGCACGTTCACGAGCCAATGAATAACACTGGGCTCTGTAAATAATTCGAACAATGCTTTTTTATCTTCGGGTGTGGCGTGGCGAATGGAGAGTTCAGTAGGGATCTGGTAAGGAGAGGGGCGATCGTCCAGAATTTTAGATTCAGGAATCCGCCGTGACTTTGTGGGATAAGAAGGGTGATTTATGGACGCGATGCGTTCGTTTGTGATGAAGTCAGCAACCATCGTAGAACCATTCCTTGTGGGATACAAATATATGGGATGTGATGACGAGATCTACCACTCCCATCAGGAGGGCGAGAATGTTTGATGGATAAAAACATTAACTGTTTTTTAGCGCTCTAAAACCGTTCCCAAATCGTTCCCTAATCGCTCCGTATACATAGCTCAACAATTTCTAAAGATGGTCTGAAAAGCCTTCATAGAACCACCTGTTTATAAGCTATGTATGTGAAAACGAGCTTTGCAAGCACGTTTGGGAAACCGGATGAATAAGATATTTTCCACACTTCCTACGATAAGGATATAGAAGGTAAACGTCGTTGCAGAAAAGTATGGAGTCGGCTTCAGAAAAACTCAGGGAAAAGTATGGTAAAACTAGGCAAAGTATGGAATGAGCCGAGTTTCTATTAGTTATCTAGGAAAAGAACAGCAGAGTTTTGAAGCCTCTAAAGTGCTGTTCTCAACTGTCATCGGGTTGCCCTTCATTGAAAGGATGTTGATCTTTCAAGTGGTCATCTATCTATTGCCCAGGCAGTAAGGATGAGGTTGGAAGTTAGAGCTTTGACGGATACACTTCCTCATCCCGTGTTATCGAGTGAGTTGAGTTACATTGAAGTCAACGACTGAGAGCCATGGAGAACGAATTTGAACAGGCCGTTGCTGCTGTCAAGACCGTCTTGTTGGCTCAGGTAGATCGTACCCTTAGTGACCTTGAGGTTGAACTGCTAAAGGGAGCCTGGGACAACCTTACTTATGAAGAAATCGCCAAAAACTCCGGCTACTCTCTGAACTATCTGCAACGGGACGTTGGCCCCAAGTTTTGGAAACTTCTGAGCGATGGGTTTGGCCGTAAGTGTAATAAGACCAATGCCCGGGCCATTTTGATGCAACGAGCTCGAGAGTCAAGCTTACAGCCTACTCAACAGCCCTCATTTTCTCAATCCTTACCCGCTCCCCCAGTCCCGCGTGCTTCTTTCCCCACCTTGTCCCGTATAGATTGGGGTGAAGCGATCGATGTGTCTCTATTTTATGGCCGTGAGGAGGAGTTAAAAACGCTTTCCCGCTGGATTGTGCAGGAACGTTGCTTGTTTGTTGCACTGCTCGGTATGGGTGGAGTGGGCAAAAGTTCCCTGGCGGCTAAAATCGCAGCTGATGTGCAATCGCAGTTTGATTGCATTATCTGGCGATCGCTCCGCAATGCCCCATCCCTCGATACCCTGCTGGCAGATCTGGTAACGTTCCTCTCAAACCATCAGGATGTGCAGGCGCGCCCCGAGCGATTGCTCTACTGGTTACGCCAATCGCGTTGTCTGGTGGTTCTTGATAATGCTGAGATGATCATGCAGGCGGGCGATCGCGCAGGTTCCTACCAACCTGGCTATGAGGGTTACGGCGAGCTGTTTCGGCTTTTAGGCGAATCCACTCATCAAAGCTGCATCCTGTTTACCAGTCGGGAAAAGCTCCTGGAGCTCAGCATGATGGAGGAGCAGGGGGGACGGATGCGCTCCCTTTGCCTGACGGGTTCCTGGGAAGCATCCCAGGCCCTTCTTAACGCCAATCGGCTCATCGGCTCGCCAGAAGACAAGCAGAAACTGTGTGAGCATTACGGCAACAACCCCCTGGCGCTCAAAATTGTAGCCGCTTCCGTGCGGGGCTTGTTTGATAGCGATATTGCGCTGTTCTTAGAGCAAGACACGCTGATTCTGAGTAGCTTGCGGCGGTTGCTCGATCAACAATTTGAACGGCTTTCTCCCCTGGAGAAAACCGTTATGTACTGGCTTGCTATCAACCGAGAATGGACTTCCGTAACGGAGTTATTAGAGGATATTGTGCCTCGCATCTCTCGGCTGGGTTTGCTGGAGGTGCTGGAGTCGTTGAGCTGGCGATCGCTGATCGAGAAGCTGGCTGGCTACTACACCCAGCAACCTGTGGTGATGGAATATGTGATTGAACGTCTAATTACTCAGGTTTTGGAAGAGTTGGATACAGGATCTCCCTTTCTGCTACTCCGTCACGCGTTAGTCAAAACGAATGTCAAAGACTATGTTCGTGAGAGCCAGGAGCAATTGATTTTGCGGGCGATCGCTCAGCGCTGGCGTAATCAGCTCAGACCTCAAATGTCGTTGGAGCAAGAAATCTCGCGAGTTTTGACCGTTCTTCATCAAGCAGAATCGCCTTCAGCGAATTATGGGCTGGGCAACTTCATCAACCTGTGCCGATCGCTAGACGTGGATCTATCCGGGTTTGATTTCTCCAACCACGTGATCCGTGAAATTTAGCGCGGATGGAACCACACTAGTACGCTGAGACGGGAATCCATCACCTATGTTTTTGTGTAGGGTGCGAAGCACCCTACACAAAAACATAGGTTGCAAACTTAGGCCGCAGCCTACTAGCCAGTAGTAGTGAAGACGAAACCATCAAGCTTTAGGATGTGGCCACCGGGAAGTGTTCGCGAACCTGGCGAGGCGATCGCCCCTGCGAAGGGATGAATATCACGGGTGTGACAGGGCTGACGGATGCCCAGAAGTCTGTGCTCAAAGTGCTGGGGGCGATCGAACAGTAAGAAATGCATGGTGCTCTGCACCACGCATTTCTGATCATCACCCATTTTTTCTAACGGCTATTAAGCCTGAGCCCAAAGATCCCGCAGCTCGCCTGCAAGAATATTTTCGATCTCTTTATTGCGTTCTGGTGGCAGAATCTCCTTCGTTGCCGAGAAGACAGCCTGTGTCACATTCTCAGCAGACACACCTTCCGGCAGTGCCCCTTCCTGGCGCAGACGCAGCATGAAGGTGCCTGGCTTGATATGTAAGTCTTGGACGGGGCTAATGCGGCTAAAGAAGGCCACCATGACGTTGGGGTCGTGCCACAGCTCCACCACATCCTGCTCAGATTCCGGAGCATTTTCTTTGAGATCGGCTTCGATGCTATCGCTCGTCTTATTCAGCATCATGTCGCGCATAATTCGGAACACGATGTAAGAGGCTCGCTTTGCATCATATTCTGAGTCCAGTTCGCTGCGCTCGATTACCTTATCAATAAACGAGGAGGATTGTGCCTGTTTCACCATAATTCTTACCGTCATTCAAAACTACAAGCGAGAACCTGCATCAGCCTCATGCATAATGCTTATAAATGCTGCGTGCTAGCGGGTTATCGCACTCCTTGTAGTGTGTCGGCGATCGCTGGCTGAGCCATGGGTCTTAGGGCAGAAATGAAATTCTCATTGGAGTGGTATATCGCTTTTTTTGAAGGAAGCTCAACATTCAAATCTATGACGGTTGTAAGGTTATGGGCTTCCCCCACTCATGCTCGATCTGGTTGATAATCAAGCCCCGTTGCATGATATCAATTTCTTGCTCGAACAAAGAAATAGTAACGCGACCGGGTAGCGTAGTGAGATCTGCAAAGGTGATCTGCCCCAGGGGAAGTGGTACATCAGGAGCCGTAATGATGACCTGACCTTGAACTGGATTCCTTAGGTCGAGTTTGTTGAAGAGAACCTCTGTTTTTGGGATGGGTGGCTTTTCGCAGGCGATCGCCAAACGCAACTGCCCCCCTTCGCCCACAAAGGTCAACTGCCAGGGTTCCCCCGTCAAGCGAAAACTCCAAACTACAGCCAGAAATGCTGCTAATAGCAGTGCCAGGAGGATGAGGAGTGGAAGCGATCGCCGCATAGTTAGGAATCCAGATTTGCGTCTTACATCAGATCTAGTTGAAGAACCATAATATGCCGTGGCGCAACACACCACGGCATATTATGGTTCTTCAACGGGAGGTCATATTAGTGCGCTGAGCTTGCTTCTAGATTTAACTGAGCACAGCTCGAAAATTGTGTGATCTGTTGTTGCGTCGGGGATTGTCCTTCACAGGTCAAAGACTTGAAGGGCTGACCTGCAAACTTCTCTGTTTGGCTCACCCGCAGCATCGCCATTGGAAAAGAAGCCGCAAAGGCGGCAAATATAGCAACCCATGCCCACACATACTTGTGCATTTTGAAGCTGGAATGTTTCATCTCAGTATTCTTCGTCGTACTCGTGTCAATTGGTTTGGAGTGTTGATATACCGCGAGCAAAGTACATGGAATATCAACTTTTGGGGAAAGCTTGATTCATGCTTGAGAACTGCGTAGAAGAATTACTTTTCTATGCGTCTTGCACATAAAAGTAACTTTCAAAGCAATGCCTAATGCAATGGAAGATAGGGAAACAGAGGATGCCATGTCATCACTGTTGCCAGAGTGAAGAGACTCAGCATCCAAAAGAATAAGGTTCTTGGCTTAACGTTCTTATCCTTCAGCGTGGGATAAAGAATAGCCAGGCTTACTAACCAGCCAATCAGAAACATCGTTTCTTTGCCTGCATAGCTGCCAATATTGCCCCACATCGGGTCGGTACTGACACTGCCAGGTATCCAGCTGCCCAGGGTGCGAAGAAACGCCTCACGCGCCTTCGAAGTATCTGATAAGTGATGGGCGACCATCATGGTCACGGCACCAATTCCGCCACTGATGAGAAAAGCAGCCGCTGGGCCAGAAGTTGTGGGTGGGTTTTGTGACCCTTCGTGAAGGGCTTTGGGGAACCGCTTTAACTCGTTCCATAGCTGAATGTAGAACGGCAGTGATTGACCTGATAGTCGTGATTTGTATGAAGTCATTCTTCGTTACCTTCTGCGTTACCTTAGATTAGAGAAATCCTACAGCGCATGGATTTTAGCGATACCTAAACCCGTTACAAATCCACCCATTGCAAAGAACATCATGGCCATTAAACCGATGCAGGTGGCTGCCAAAACGGGACGGTTTTGTTTCTCCAAAATGGAGTCGCCATATTGCCACAGAATCCAGGTGCAAGCGACACCCAGTGGCAGCGTAAACAGCACGCTAAACTCGTGGTACTCCATCAAGACGTATTGAGCTAAGGGCGAATTTTCCTTCAGCCAGGCCCGTGCTCCGCCGAAATCCAAGTCGGCTCTGTAGCGCATATAAGCCAGGTTACCCGTGGCAATTCCCAGGGTAGTAATGACCGTTGACCAGAACGTTAGCGTTCGCATTTGAGGTAAAACCTTCGCCGATCCTCGTAGGAGTGGAAATGCAAGGTGTCCGGCATAGGCTACAACAACTGTGCATAGCATCGCTCCAACGCCGTGAATAAGGCCAAGCGATCGCTGCCACGGGCTGGGATGCAGCAGGTTGACAAAGGGGAGAAATAGAAAAAGACCAGCCGAAAGAATGGCTAACCCGTAGACGCTAACGGTTGCGATGTCTAAGGTTTTAGGAAATTGAGACGGGATCGGTTCTGTTGCGAGTGGATCGGCGTCTGCGCGATACATCAGTCGTACTCCAGGTGAAAATTTGCAGAATGATAACTCTGCACCGAGGCATAGTGCTTGTTATTGCCTACGTTTAGGCAAACCAAAGCTCTGCGAGATGTGTAGGCAGGACAGCCTGCAAACATCCGCAGCAAAAGGAAAGATAGAGACTTTCTACCTTGTTCCTGGCGCTCAAAGGGCAGTGGATTATTGACAGACAGTAGCATCAATCTGGTACACGCTACAAGTCTATTAAGAGTAATTCTCAATAAGAAGACCTTAAATCATTTTGAGTTATCACTGGCCTTTAAGCCCTGCTTGGCGCTATCTTCCCTTGTTATTGGGAGCGTATTTGTGAGATGCTCATTCAGCCGTTACTTCTCATTTTGGTATGCGCGAAGCACGCGCCAAAGTGGGCGTTTTCGAGTGCCGTTCTTCTAAATCAGGGATTAGGATTCAATCAGAAAGACTGTGGTACTCATACGGCAGCACAGTCTTTCTGGTTGAATGTTGAATTAGATTGGGATGCTTAGAAGCGACTGTTTATGTAGAGATTATGGTCATTGCATTCAGACATTCCCCCACATACCGTTCGTGAAGCTCTGCGGCATCAGCGATTTGTTGGCTGTTAGCAAGGGGCATTTTTGCCAGGGTGTCGAAAAGTTGAGTGCGATGGCCGATGGATGTCATCAGGGCGATCGCACCACTGTTCAAAATGCCAAGCATCCGTTCTGCAAAGGCTTCAGCTTTCGTCGTATCAAAAATTTGGATCATCACGGTTAAGATCTCCTTGGTCATCAGCATTGTGAAATTAGCGTGTTGTGTCTTGAATGCTTTGTATCATCAGCATTTGGCAAAACCCTTTGAATAACTGCGGGTATGGGAATGTAGAGAAATGATTTTGGACTGTTGGGAGCTATCTCCTTGCAGTTGTTTCAAATGTTGGGGTAAAACGTTCTTCAAGTCGTAGGATCGAAGAATGGTTTCCCGTGCTTGTGTACGAATTATCTCCATTTGTTCAGGATGTTCTAATGCATCATCAATTTGCTCTACTAGAGAAGCGGGTGAGTAGAAATCAATGAGTAATCCGTTGTAGCCATTCTGAATCACCTCTGTGACGGGTTCTGTTCCTGAGGCAATTACCAGACATCCTGTAGCCATGGCCTCTAGCATCGACCATGACAATACGAAGGGATACGTGAGATACACGTGGGCAGAGGATGCCTGCAAAACCTGGAGATACTGCTCATAGGGTAATGAGCCTGTAAAGTGAATGCGCGATAACTCTAATGGCAATGTTTCTAGCATCAGCTGTTTGTAAGTTTTACCATCGGGTAATGGCTTGCCATAACACACCCGATCTTCTCCAGCGATTACCACATGGCAGTTAGGGCGACGTTCTTGCAGTAATGCGATCGCCTCCATAAATTGGGGAAATCCTCGGTAAGGCTCCATGCCACGCGTGGTGTACGTGACAATCTCATCGACATGGGATAAATCTAACCCGAGTTGGGGCAGAACTAGCTTTCTCTCAGGTTTCGGTTTGAAAAAGGTGGTATCAATACCATCGTGGAGGACGGTAATTTTAGAGTGAAACTCGGAAGGAAATTGCGATCGCTGCCAGTATGTTGGGGAGAGGCCGCGATCGCAGCTCCACAAATCTGACAAAATCGGCATATTTTTAATTCGTAGACTGGCTTCCAAATCCACATCAACAGGTTTGGCGCGATCGAAATCTACATCGCTACCATGGGCGTGGTAGAACCATTCAAAATAACAATGCAGTCGAGCTTGCGGAAAAATATCTTTCATAAACAACGTCAGCCCCCAGCCAGAACTGCCGTAGATAACATCAGGAACAAACCCTTCGGCTTTGAGTTGCGCGGCCATGCGATAGGCTGCTTGGCCCATCAAAACAGCCTTCTCTGTGGAGTGTAAGTAGGCGTGGGCTTCAGGCCGAGGCTCGCGGGGCTGCGAACAAAGAACTTTACGCACACCCGGTAACTCACCCTCCTGACGCAGAGTGCCGAAGACGACCTCATTGTTAGGGTTTTGCGCTAGGGCTGTTGCGATGTGGCGAAACTGGGCTGGAAAGTTGGGATGCAGGAATAGAATGCGCATGATAATAACTCAGCAAGAATGAGGAGTTGATACAGCAGAATGGATATTGGAGATGATCACAAACTATGTAGATATAACTTTGATGTTGCGATCGCAGATGAGAAGTGAAGAAATAGGTTGATGTGAATGAGAACACCCACATCAACCCTTCAAGTTGCTTCTGGAGAGACTTAGCTGATGTGAGCAGGGCTCACATGAATTCAAATGGTCGTTAGACGTAGTTCACGAAGTTATGATCGTTGCTGTCATTCAGATTGAAGTCAGCAACAACGGCAACTAGATCGTTGTTGAAGAAGATTCCGCTGTCTGCCTTGGTGCTGCTGCCGAATCCAGTCATGGTACGGAAGCTATAACGCCCAGCGATAGAGTCAGTGTTGGAGAGCTGGATTTTGTCTCGCTCGGCGGCACCAATGATACCACCGCTGTCATTTCGGAATCCTTGAATGAGGGCAAAACCAGCCGTGACGCTGTTCTCACCAACATAGTGAGTAACCAGGCTGTCAGCCAGCACAAAGGTATCGTTGCCACCTCCGCCGGTCAGCGTATCGTTATCAAACAGGGCGATGTTACTGCTACCTTGCAAAAGGTCATCACCATCTCCACCGTTCAGGCTGTCGCTGCCTCGGCTACCATTTAGCGTATCGTTGCCACTATCCCCGAATAGGCTATCGTTGCCGACCTGTCCAAATAGGCGATCGCTTTGATTGCCACCTCGGAGGGTGTCATTACCTGTGCCGCCGTCCATCGAGTCACTGCCGTCTCCACCTTCCAGGCTGTCGAGGCCAGTGCCACCTAGCATGGTGTCGTTGCCGGTACCACCAAACAGGAAGTCATTGTCTGCACCACCATCCAGGAAATCACCACCGCCGCCACCTTTCAGGGTGTCATTGCCGTTACCACCAAATAGGTCATCTCGGAAAAAGGTGTTGCTTCCAAACAGCGGTTCATCGTCGGCACCACCGAATATGGAGTCGTTGCCATCACCGCCACGCAGGGTATCTCGGCCTTTACCGCCGTCAATGGTATCATTACCACCTTCAGCATTGACGGTATCATCACCGCCATTGGCTTTGATATTTTCGCTGCTATTACCAATCGGAGAGTTGATGACGTTGGATGCGTTTGAATCCGCAAAGATTTCGCCAGCACGTAAATTAATAACTGCCATTTGAGTATCCTTCTAGAGAACGAGTGAACGAGTGCGACCTTAGAAATCGCAGAGATATAGAACTTGAAATGTCAGAATGACGAGATAGCGAATGTTTAGAAGAATCCAATGATGAATTCAATTCGCTAAGAGTGGATGATTGAGCGATCGCCATTTTGTGAATGACTCGCTCAATGCGATGGTGAATGAAGGGCAATTCACTCACCATCAACACGACTACTAGCATTCATAGGAGATGCCACGATAGCGTAACCGTTGTGCGGTAGGCTTTTTCGATGGCTCGATCACACCTCGCAGGGAGTAAGACTGCCCACGATACTGAACCTGGGTTTTTGCTTCCATCCGTTCAACAATGCTGTTGGATAACGGGTAAGCTTGACCACGATAATTGAGTTGCATGATCGTTTTTCCTTTTAGGTGAATGAAGCAGCGAACTTAAGTGATTTGGGCACAGCAATCTATCAGCCGTTGCTTCAAGGGGAAGCAGACTGTTGTTGCTAAAACCCAAAGGGGTTCCAGAACCGAATTCAGCTTGAAAGCTTGCGATCGCCCTTTCTCTTCCGGCTCAATTCAATCAACTGTGAATGGTTGAATTGTCTGAGCGTTGTTTGGAGGGCTGCTTGGTTTGGATAACCTCCATGCTTCTACGATACGGAAGATGAAAGGCTTTGTCTTTACAGGAAAGTATGGAGAAGAGTATGAAAACAGAACAAGACGAAGTTCAGGTAAGTTCAGGTAAGTATGTAAACTGTTAATCTGCAATTTCACTTGTAAAAGTATTCAGGAATAAACCAAGTCTGCTATGAAGTTGAATGAGTTTGAGCAAGCATCTAACCCTATATAGCGTGTAGATGTAGTGTATTTCACACCCCACATCCACACGGCTAGAACACTAACCTCAGTTCGGATTAAGGGTTTTTTCGAGTGCCGCGCGAAGCGCGGCACTCGAAAAAACCCTTAACCCGAACTGACGTAACACTACTGTAGAAAACATAGAAGCCGCAGTTCTTTGGGAATTGCGGCTTCTTGTAGTTCAGCAATTGATTGGAACTTGTTAGCTTGTTTTTCTGTAGGCATCACACGAAAAAACAATCTCTAGAACGGCTATTGAATCTCATAGGTGTCTGGAACAATATCCGTAATCTCAGGACCAGGTTTTAGCCAGCTCTGTAACCCGTGTTTTATAGGACGGGCTGAGATTACCAAGGACACCGATAAAATTTGGATGCGTTAACCCTGCACAGAGAAAGCCCCACCGATAGGCTTGTTCCTGCCCCGCAAGGATAGTGTCCCGTTCTGGGGGAGAGAGCGATCGCCCAATGGCCTGCTCCAGGCTTTGCAAATCCAACTGTGCCTGTTGCATGAGGGTATTGTGGAGGAGGTGTACCGCCTTAAGGTAATCCTCCATAACCTGCTCAATCATGCTGGGTTCAAGGACTTGGGTTAACTCACAAACCAGCAGAGTATCCAACCGGGTATGCTGGGCTTCTTCCAGCCAGTGGTACTTTAACAGGTCACAAAATCGCGGGTCTAAATCTTCGTTGTTGTTACGAACACTCTCCAGGTAATGACTCTGAGTCGTCCACTCAAATTGCAACGTCAAGAGCAACACTCCCAGAGGATGGCGATCGAGGATAGCTGCAGCAATTTTTTCAGGAGGACTAATACAGAGGCATGGGCTACCAAAACCTTGCTCAAATGCCTTCGCAAATTGTTGAAACAGATGAATATGCTTCCCTTCCTCCTCGGCAAATCCCAATAAAGCTTGGGCCGCGAAGATGTTTTCGTATCCCATTCTTTTCACCTGATCCAACACCATTGGAATGATGAAGGCTTCTACCAAAACAAACAGGTGCAAATAACTATTGCCCCGAATGTGGTTAAGAATGAGCTGCTCCTTGGGGTTGAGACACGTCAGTTCCTCAACTCGGGCAAGGGACTCGGGCAAGAAGCGTTTGGTGAAATCGAGGGGTTTGTCAGGCCCAATCAGGTCGTCCACCCGCCAATTTACTTTCTGGGAATCGCGCCAAACCGACTCGTAGGTAAAGGTTTGCATAACCATAAGGAGGTCGAACAGGTGCATCTCCCCTATAGATTAAGCGAGTTATTTCAGTTTGTCGTTCGTGAAAAGTATGGAGTTTCTGTCAATTTCCTAACCTTAGTTCGGAATAAGCTGAAGTCCCATTTTGGCCTGCAAAATGTCCTCAACCTGAATTCAGGTTCCCGACACGAGAATGTAGGTCTTGATTACAGCTTACGAATCAGAATGGGTTTGGATTGGTGCCGTTGGGGAGCACTGGCGTCTTCGACGGTGATGGCGATCGCCGCTAATTCTGTGCTCCGATAAGCCGCTGGCATTACGAGTTGCTCTGAACTTTGGCCTCTGGCGTCCACCGTAAAGGTTTGAGTCAGAATTGCATTTTTGGCGTCTGTCGTGAAGGGGGCGTCGGGTTCCAGTACCGTCCACAGCACGTAGACTTTACCTGAAGGTAAGGGAGGTAAGTTTTCGGCTGTAAGGGTTGCGGCTAAGTTCTCTGGATTGACGGCTACCGTCACATTTCCCGACACTTGAGAATCAGTGGGTTGGAGTGCCAGGATCACGGCTTCTGCTTGATCCAATTGTTGCCGAGTGGTTTGAAGCGATCGCCACAACACCCCATTGCTGATTCCCAACGCCACAATGGTCGCTGCTGCCACTGCTCCCCACGCCGGAAAACGTCGTGCAGGACGCATCAATGGAACGGGTTTGGACAAGGTTACAACCGATGGCTCAGGGGCCGTGCTGGCCGCTAGAATGGCCTCTTGTAGATGGGCTGGGGGAGCCAGCTCTGCCACCTCATAGGAAACTTCAAGTGCCTGTTGCATGCGGGCTACTTCAGTGGCGATCGCTGGATTATTCGCCATCAAACCCTCTAGTAACTCCGACTCCTCGGGTGTGAGGTCATAGAGGACATATCCGGCAATTAATTCCTGTAGCGCTTCGGCTGAGAGGGGTTCCTTCATGGTGACTCACTCTCCTGTGCTTGTAGGACCTGCCGCAGCTTGATCAATCCCTGCCGTGCTCTGGCTTTGACGGTACCCAGAGGAAGATCAAGTTGTTCAGCAATCTTGGCCTGGGTCATGCCCTCGTAATAGGCTTTGCGCAGCACTTCCTGTTGATGCTCTGACAACTGCGCCAGTGCTGCCCGTACCTCCTGGGTTTGTTCCTGTTCAAAGACATAATCCATGGGTGAATTAGCAGCGTCTTGCTCGTTGCTGGAATTGAATCGGCTGAGGAGATTGGTAGCAGTTTTGCGCGATCGCACCCGATCAATGGCGCGCGATCGCGTCAAAATCGCCAGATAGGTACGCAGTGATCCGCGCTGAGGGTTGTAAGAATCTGTGCGAGATAAAGTTAGAAAAATATCCTGAGTTAAGTCCTCGGCTTCCTGGGTGTCGCCCAGCACCTTCAGGGCCAGACCGTACACTAAGGCAGCGTGCCGCGCGTACAGTTGACCCAGGGCATACCTCTGGCCAGCTCGCATTGCGTTATACAAGGCCGCATCGGTCAGGGTCAAGTTGTCCGCACTGCTGCTTAGCTCAGGCTGCATACATACAGGGTCGAGAACACTTCCCGCAGATTTCATCCGCATTGAGACACCTATACTAAACCCTATAGAGCCGTGTTTGAAGAGTTGATATTTGGCGTATACAGTGCATGAAATATCTAATCTTCTGAAACAAGGGCTAAAACCCTTTGCTTTGGGGCGATCGCTTGAATAAGGGACTGAAGCCCCTCGCAGAGCAAGGGCTGATTCGATGGCTATGTAAGTGAATGAAGCTGCTTGTGTATGCCCTTGGGGCACACACAAGCAAAAGCTGCTCTCTAAGCGGCAGGCATGAGAATGCCACGCAGTTCCCCAGCGCGGTTCTGGGTTGTGTGCAGATCGAGGTACAACTGCCCAGCCGATAGGGCCTGCAACTGTTCAGGGGTCAGTGTATACTCGCCCATTGCCATACCTCCTCGCCCCGTGTCATCCATCATGACCTGCAAGGCGTACTGGAATGGCCCGTTTGCAGTAGGCTCACCCCGGTGAATGTGGAAGGCCGAAGTGATATTGGGGTTGGGTGGGTCAACAGGGTCAGTGGCGTAGTCTCGCATGGGGCTGGATAGGTTCCTGAAGCTGCCCCGTACGACGAGGCGATCGCCCATCAGTACAGCACCTACCGTTCCCCGTGCTTCTGTCATGGGAGATGTCGGTACGACATTGTTCTTGCTCAGAATGGCGACATAGGAGGTCATCATGCCATTGGTCATGCCCTGAGCCAGTAACACAGACTCTGCTGCTTGTAGATTGGCGGTCAAGCTACCTTCCAGAGAATCAGCGGAATGGGTGCTAACGAAGGAGTGGGGTTGGGACGAGACAGCAGTGCCCACGGCAGGAGTAACCATCACCAGAGAAAGGCAGGCTAAAGCGCCCAGGAGGGCATTACGAACCAATTTTTTGAGAGGCTTCATAGTAGTTTCTTCCGGCAAAAGGACATACAGGTGTTACCCGCATCTAAGAGGATTGAACCGTTTTGAAGAGGTTGATTATCGCGGGTAACACCCCTGGAAAATCAACGTTTCAAAATTTCTGGTCATGGTTGAGCAGCCTTCAAAAGGATGATGTCTCTTGCGCTTAGCGCTCAGAAAAACAACCTTTCCAAGACCTATGCGGATTAATAAGAACTGTACGTAGTACGTGAGCCATGGGTTCTTGGATGCATCCAACACGAAAGATTTTTCGGATTTGATGCATCAAGCTTTCTGCCTGAATCGTTGCGCGGCTTTTTCACACAGAAACGTTTGAAGGGGATAACAAGTTATCCTCTTCAAACGTTTCTGGTTTAGTGGCAGCAATTCTCATCTTGGAATTCAACCCGAAAATAGCCCGCTGAAGGCGGGCTATTTTCGGGCTTCAAAACTGAGAGTTCGTGCCCTTCGGGCACGAACTCTCAGTTTTGAAGCCCATACTGAGAATTGCTAGTGTAGTGGTGAATTATGTTCCTTCGCTAGGTGGGTTCTTGCGTTTGCGAATCTGCTTAGCTTTGGCTTTCAATTCCTTGAAGTAATCGCTCTCGACAATCTCATCGACTTCCTTCTGTTTTCGTGTCTGGTCGATTTCAATGCGCAATGTCTGAATTTGCTGTCGCAAGTGGGCTTCCCGCGCCAGCACTTCATTCACCATGGTTTGGAAAATGCGACCCAACTGTCCTAGTTCGTCCTGGCGCTTGGTCAAGGTGTTGAGACGATGATTGTCAGCCAATTCCAGATCGTCGGTAGATTTAATTTCGTTTGCAGAGATCCTTTGTGAAATTCGGGCCAGATGTTGAACGGGTTGAATCACTGCGGGTTTCAGTAGGCGATTGAGACCAAAGAGGGCGATCGCAAACGCCCCCACAAAAATACTCATGACGGACGAAAAAGCCCGGCGGCTTTCCTGAAACACCGTCTCGGCCGGGACATACACGACCGACGTTCCTGCCACTCGATTCAATTTCCAATTAAAGCCGCGTTGCGTACCATATAGGGCGATCATCTGCGCAGGAGCATCGGCTACCCGTCCATGACAGCGCAGGCAGGATTCGGATTCAATCACAATGGGGCGAGCGCTATAAAACATCTGCCCCTGCCCGGGAACCGTGTGAAACCCTGAAATTTCGGGTTCTGATGATGCCAACAGTCGCTTGATTAAATCTTCCTCAAAGGCGTCCGCTCTATCTCTAGGATTCGTCGGATTGAGCATCGCTTCCTTGTAGCGCATGTCCTTAAATTGGCTACTCCGAGCCTGAAAATTTTCAAAGGTACGACGAGCAGCATAGGCCGGCACCACTTCTGGCACGAACTCATCCTGCGCAAGTTGTGCCTCCAGGAGCGGACGCACCTGTTCATCCGTGTAGGTGCGCACGGCTTTGATTGATTCCATTAATACCAATCCTTCAGCCGTAATTTTTTCTTCTGCTCGGTGTTGCAAGATTTTGGACAGCACCAATCCTCCCAGCGCACTACCAAGCAACAAGACTAGCAGCAGAATAACCGTAAATTTGGTTCCCAGCTTGGCGCGGCTCAACATGGATGATCCTCTTGCGATCGCCTCAAATACAGGCTTTATGCAAAATACGAACACTTCCGCCTGTAGACAGATACTTTCTCAAGAGCTTAACATCCTGCAAATTGCCCGCCCTTACTGAAGCTATGACGAGAGTCTGTCTTAAAAGCCATTTCTTCGTTTGCTTCATGCGTGAAATGACCCTTTTAGTCGGCCTCAAAGTACGTCCTAACTAACCTCAGTTCGGGATAAGCTGAAGTGCTCATTTTGGCGTGCGCGAAGCGCACGCCAAAATGAGCGTTTTCAAGTGCCGCGCAACGCGCGGCACTTGAAAACGCCCTTAACCCGAACTCAGGTTAACTAACAACATGTTCGCCATTTTTCTCAAGCCCTTGGGAAAAATGATGAAGGTATTGAACTAACGCAAAGGCTATATAAGAAATGGCGTGGTGTAAAGCACCACGCCATTTCCTACGGATTCAAAGGATGAAATCTAGAGAGGGGTAACGCTAGCGATCTTGCCACCCTGACGCTGCACCCGTTGCATGTGAACGGTCAGCTCTTCATAAGGAACAATCACCGACTTGTTAACCCGGCGTACTTTGGGATAGCCTGGCCCGGCAATGCCAGCAACCTCAATGCGGTAGAGCTGGCTGGAGAAGGCTTTGGAACCCCCAAAGGCACTGTAAGACGCATTCCCTTTTGCGGAAGCCTGGTAGGCAAAGCCACCCGCTCCACCAGAAGGAGGCACCACAGTAGACGCAGCATTACGAGCCAGCGCATTTACCAGGCGAGGGCTACCACCCGCGAACTGGGCGCTATCGCTGCTCGCATAACCGCGATACAGAGCAAATAGGTTGGCAAAGCCCGAGGACTTTTGGTCAACCCCAGTGGTTACCAGGTCTTGGTAGAAAGGCACAATATTTTCGCCGAAGAAGGCATCGTACTCAGCAGAATCGATGTAGGAATCGATATCGGCATCGTAGCCTTCGTTCTGATAGCGATCCAGGTGCTCAGAAATTTCTGCCTGGTCATAGGGAGCCCGACCCAGGAGGTGCTTGAAGTTCAGCTCAATGGTGCGGCTCTGGAAGCTGCTGTGGAAAAACTTCTCTTTGTACAGGCTGGATTTGGCCACCTGCCGCACGAATTCCCGTACGGTGATTTTGCGATCGCGCAGCAAAGACTCAGCAATCACCAGTCGCTCTGACTTGAGCAGATGGGGATTGCCCAATACTTGCTGGTAAACCGCTTGAATAACGGCCTCGATCTCACCTTGGGTCGCATTGGGGCGCAACTCTATAGGGGATGCATCGCCAAATGCAGAGGTTCCTAAACGACCTGCCGCTGTTGTAATAGCCACCGATAAGTTCTCCTTCAGTAATCATTGATGGGATTAACCGCCTGGATTGGTATGGGTTTTATACCAATCCAGGGTTGGGGGTCTAGACTGACGTAACGCTGACCACTTTCTTCCCAGCGCGGTTGAGTTGTTGCAGCTTGGTAGTCAGTTGGTCATAGGGTACGAGCAGTTCTACCGTGCTCTGCCGCACAACGGCCGAGTTGGGGGAAGCCGACTGCTGGACACGGAGCCGATAGACATCACCCCGGCTACCGCCGACGGCACCCGACAGAGTACCGGACGTTGGAACGCTGACGGGGGAAGCCACATTCCGGGCTACATCCCAGGTAAGCTTGGGTTGCTTTTGGCCCTGAGAGCGATCGCTGTTGGCATAGCCACGGTAGAGGTGAAGCAGACGGCTAAAGCCAACCGCCCGGCTACCGGGATGATCTACCTGAAAATCGCGGTAATGGGGAACCACGTGATCGCCAAAGCTATTCTGATATTCCTCAGAGCTGATGTAGGAATCAATCTCTGCTTCGTAGCCCTGGTTGATGTAGATATCCAGATGAGAAGAAATTTCTTCTTGATCGTAAGGAGCCCGTCCCAACAGGTGCTTAAAGTTCAATTCAATAAACCGCACATGGAAGTTGGGATAGAAGAACTTCTCCCGGTAGAGGTCGGATAAAGCGATCGCCCGCACAAAATCACGAACGGTGATGCTGCCCTGACGCAGTAGGGATTCGGGACCGACGAGGCGATCGCGCTCCATCAGGTGCTCGTTCCCTAAAACCTGGCGATAGGCTGCCCAAATTACCGCTTGCACATCGTCTTCAGTACGCTTAGCCCGCAGTTCAACGGGTTTCACATCTTCAAACGGTTTAATACCTAGTTTTGATGCTTCTTGTAATCCAGCCATATTTGCTTCCCCACTAAGATGATGAAGTAAGAACTTTTCCGTGATTCTTAAGGTGTTTGAAAAATTAACGCTGCAAATAACGGCACGTCAAAATAGCCACATAAAATGGCACTGCATTCCATTTAATGAAAGCCGTTATTTGTGAAGTCACGAACAATCAGATTCGTTTCATCAACCTCATTTCTCCAGGATATCTAAGTGGATTGAATACACCTTGAAAGTAAATTGCCTACAACCGACAGGGTATCGACAACAATCAAAGGTGTGCGAGTGTTCCCGCCCACAAATATGCTGGAAAAGTTGGACCTTAACCCGATCAGTCAAGAACCCATAGGTTTTTGAACTGCCCTGATTAAACCAATCTATTTGTGCATATTTTGTGCAAATATTTTTCTTGCAAGGCGGAGTTAATTAAGAAATATGAAGAAAAACTACACTTCACCACAAGAATTTTGATCAAGTGATAGAGCTGAAAAGCTAGATGGACGGATGTTCTTCGCCGCATCTAGCTTTTCAGCTCGGTTTAAAAAACTGAAGACAAACTCACAAAAATATGAGGCTGGCAAAAATTAAAAGCTTAATATTTCTTCAAAAAGTTCTAACAATTAAAGTCTGTAACATTTTACCGAGCAGATACAGATTGGGTTCGCTGATCCCCTTATGATGTTCGAAATACTCTTGCAAGTTTAGTAAGTTGGGAGTTTATGTAAACGTGGCTATTCCTCTATTAGCGTATCCTCCTTCCTGTCCCAATCAGCGCGTCGACGCGCTGGGGGCAAGGGACGATGAAGCCATTATTTACTCCACTGATGATTGCTACTCCCCATCCGAAGTAGACAATTTAATCAACGCAGCCTATCGTCAAATCTTTTTCCATGCCTTTGCATGGGATCGTGAAGTTGCCCTTGAATCTCAGTTGCGTAATCGGCAAATTACTGTCCGGGATTTCATCCGTGGATTGTTGTTATCCAAAACCTTTATCGACAGTTTCTACAATAAGAACAGCAACTACCGCTTCGTTGAACATTGCGTTGAAAAGGTCTTAGGACGCAAAGTTTACAATGAGCGTGAAAAAATCGCCTGGTCAGCTGTTGTCATGACCAAAGGTGTGAAAGGCTTTGTGGATGAACTCCTTAACAGCGATGAGTACATCGATAACTTTGGTGAGAACACAGTTCCTTACCATCGTCGTCGTCTCCTACCTAGCCGTGAGCTTGGCGAGATTCCCTTTAACATCACCTCGCCCCGCTACGACGCCTACTACCGTAACCAATTGGGCTTCCCCCAAACCATTTGGCAAGATGTGGTACGCAGCTACAAGCCCTACGACCAAAAGCCCAAGAGTGGCGATCCTGCACTGTTTTCCAAGATGGCCCGCAGCCTGGCTCCGGTGTCTCCTTCTCCGGCTCGACGCTCTGTTTACGACATCGATATCGCAAATGCGGTTCCCTATCGTAAACGGTAAGCTGTCATAGCTCAAAAGAAGAGGGTGGGGTACCAAGTACCCCACCCTCTTCTACTAACGTTCGACTGGATGTTGACCATAATAAGGCACGACTGATGCCCATTCTCGGCGATCGCCCCTCTGCCACATTCCATAACCTAACTGCAAAACATCTAGAGTCGTGTGTCCCAATCCCCCTTCAACGGTAATCACCTCACAAGGGTGTGCGTGTTGAGATAACTGCGTCTTCCAATCTTCAGGGGAAAGAACCCGATCGCCTGCCACTTCTTTTAACTGCCCTGATTCCCAGGCAAAAATGGCCGTGTGGAGTTGGCCCCGCTGGGCAGGGAGGGCGATCGCTAGGTAAGGTTGTTCTGGTTGTCCGGAGAATTTCTGTTGGTAAGTGTGATGAGCGATCGCGGC
Organism: Leptolyngbya sp. FACHB-8; assembly: GCF_014695575.1. Classification (GTDB taxonomy): domain Bacteria; phylum Cyanobacteriota; class Cyanobacteriia; order Elainellales; family Elainellaceae; genus Vacuolonema. The sequence continues at coordinate 19,690 of NZ_JACJOO010000081.1, forward strand.
CAGGGACGAAATGCCATATAGAGGAATGTTGAGTTGCTGAGCCAGCGTTCGGGCCGTTACTACACCAATACGAGTTCCGGTAAAACTGCCAGGCCCAGTGGCAACTGCCATAAACTTTAGATCAGCCCAGATTTGGGGCTTCAAAAATTCCGCTAACTTACCGTGCAGGTGAGTTGATAGGTCTCGCCCCAAGTCCCACGCCTGTTGGCGATCGTCCCCGGCAAAGTTGCTCAGGGCCAGCCCCAGATCAGGGCTGCTGGTATGTAGGGCAAGGGCGTAGAATACGTCGGTCATGAGCGATTACCGTTGCAGCGAAGCAGCTCCCAGATAGAGTTCACCCACTTTGGGGTCATTCAGGAGGTCAGGGCCAGGGCCTTCGAAGCGATCGCGCCCTGAGTCCAGCACATATCCTCGATGGGCCATAGCAAGCGCTTTACGGGCATTTTGCTCAACCAGCATAATGGCCATTCCCATCTGATTAATCTGCCGTACTCGCTCAAATACCTCGTTCACCAAAATGGGTGATAACGCCGCGGATGGCTCATCCAGAATTAACAGTTGTGGATCGAGCATCAGGGCCCGGCTCATCGCCAGTTGTTGCCGTTCACCGCCCGAAAGCGTTCCGGCTTTCTGGTGCCGCCGCTCTGCCAGTACCGGAAAGGCGTCAAAAATGCGTTGCTTTAAGGGAGCCAGCGGCGTATTGCGGGTAAACGCTCCCATTTCCAGATTTTCTTCAACGGTTAGCGATGGAAACACGTTGGCAATCTGTGGCACATAGCACATGCCCCGCTGCACAATCTGGTCAGACTTTAGGCCCGCAATGGATCGCCCCTGAAAGGTAATGGTGCCTTGATTGGGGGTGAGCAACCCAAAAATCGTCTTCGCCAGGGTCGATTTTCCTGCGCCATTGGGGCCAATCACGGCCACCAATTCCCCAGGGTAGATCCGGAAGTTGATCCCCTGCAAAATATTCAGATCCTTAATGTAACCAGCGTACACATCTTCAACGATGAGAATGGGATCGCTCATGGCAGAGGCTAAAATTCAACAGGGTTAAAATTATTGTTTCGTTGAGCTGGATTTTCAGTAGATCTCGCATGAAAATTCAAGCCCCACAGCATTTCTCATTTGGGTAAGACACAGAGAAGGGGTTTAGGCGTGTCCCATATCCTTCCCTGTGTCTTACCCAAATGAGAAGGGGTATCCGTTGAATTACCATGCACGATGCACACGGTAATTCAACCTGAATTTAGCTTGGCGTGCTTTGCAAATCGGGCCGCTCTTCGGGAACGATCGCACCTTCCACCGGGCACACTTGCAGACAAATGCCGCAATCAATACAGGTAGAAAAATCGATCCAGTACCAGTCGGTACCCTGGGTATTCTTGCCGGGGCCGGGGTGGATGCAGGCAACAGGGCACGCGTCTACGCAGTCGGCCACGCCTTCGCAGGTGTTCGTCACAATTGTGTGGGGCATGGTGTCTCGTCTCAGGAAATCGGCTTGTTACAAACGGTTCATACTTCAGCCTAACAGGTCTGTCCTAGTTCTAGCCTGCCTTATTTAACTGCAATTCGGGATAAGCCAAAATGGGCTTTTTTAAGGAGCGCAAAGTGCGCCTCGAAAGCGCTCAATTTGGCGTGCGCAAAGCGCACGCCAAATTGAGCGCTTCAGCTTATCCCGAACTGAGGTTATCGAAGTGTTGCTGTGCTGGAACTCCTGTGGCAGTGTCGTTGGATGCAACAACGCTGCCGCAAGGGTTTTTAGCCTATTAGGGGCTAAACGAACGCAACCCAGATGTTCCTAAGAACATCCGGGTCTGGTCCTCTTGCAGAAAGGGTCAAGATCGTAGCGTTTCTACATCTACGCTGCCATCTGCTTTTACCCAGGCGATCTGGCGAATACGGCGATCGCGCCCATAGTTCCGCACCTCATCGGCCGATGACCCCAACCCCAACTCCATCTCCACACAGACAGAATCGGATTGCCGGAGATGCTTTGCATGGGCAAAGGCCGCTCCCATTGCCTCAGGGGTTTGGGGAACCACCAGCCAATCCACTTCAGCCGTTTGCAGGGGGAGCTGCCCCGATGGCAGGAGCACCTGATGCAGATCTTCGATATTAAATACAAACCCGATACCGGGGCTGCTTTGTCCCTGGGGATGGTAAAGACCCAAGAGTTGATCGTAGCGTCCGCCTTGTGCCAAAATTCGCCGTCCGCTTTCGGGTGAGCTGACCACTTCAAAGACAATTCCAGTGTAGTAATCGAAGGTTTGGATCAGGCTCAAATCTAGAATGAGCGAGGGAAGCACTGTGCCTGCGTCCTGGTCTTCTAGCAGCTCAACCAGGGCTTTAAGCCGCAGCACCATCTCCTGCTGGCTCTCGTCCAATGGCAGGCTGGAAACCCGTTGTAGCACATCCTGAGGGCGACCTCGCAAATCCAGTAGCAGCAGGGCACGATCGCGCAACTCTGGCGACAGCGGCAGAGCCTCTAACCCAATGCGATCAAGGGTAGCGATCGCTTCCCGCACATCCTTACGCACCGCTTCGGGAAAGGCTGAGAAGAGCGATCGCGTCAGTCCTGCTTCTCCCAGAACCAGGTGGCAACTCTCCAGGTTCAGGTTTTGCACACAGTCGCTCAGGAGCCACAGCACTTCAGCATCAGCGGCTACACTTCCAGCCCCCAACAACTCGACGCCCGCCTGGTAGTACTCCTGCTGACGGTTGAAGTCGTCCTGGAGCGATCGCCGAAACACATTCGCGTTGTAGTAGAAGCGCAACGGCTCAGCCGCCCCAGCCATACGAGTTGCTGCTGCCCGAGCGATCGATGCGGTGAGTTCGGGCCGCATTCCCAACTCTTCATCGCGGTCCTGGAGCTGAATCACCGTAGATCGCTCAATGGCACCACCTGCCATGAGCGTGTCCATCCGCTCTAGCGTTGAGGTAATAATGCGGTGATAACCCCACCGATGGAAAACCTGTTGCAGGCGATCTTCAATCCATCGTTTTTGTGCAACATCGACCGGGAATAAATCCCGCGCCCCCGTGGGCGGTTGATAAACCATTATTTTTTCTTCCCACCAAATAGGCCGAATAGGCCGCCACCTTCTGATTTTCCACTTTTTGGTGGCGTTTTGGCTCCCTTTGCTGGAGCGTTATGCTGGGGAGCGGCAGCCGCGCTCTGGTTGTTAGGGTCGAGGCGCTTCATCCCCTGCTGCGCAACCGTATCCTGCGGGTTGATCTCCAGTGCTTTGCGGAAGTGAATCTTGGCCATTGTGGCCTGGTTGGCCTTCATGTACACCACCCCCAGCCGACAGTGGGTCGTGCCGTTTTGGGGATCAATCTGCAAACCATCCCGCAGCTCCTTAATGGCTGCGGTGTAATTTTGCTTGTTTTCAAATTCCTGAGCCCGCCGTAGGTAGGATGCCACAATGGACTCCCGTGTGGGCGCAGTTTTCTGAGCAGTCGCTGTGGGAGCTGCAGTAGCCGCAGGGCTGCTCCCTGTAGCGGCTGTCCCAGCGGCAGCGCTTTGCGCGGGGCGTGGCCCACCCATCGCTGGCATGTCGCCTTCGCTGGCCTTCCGCATCAGGTAGATCATGTTCAACTCACTGATCTGCCCGGTCAGCTCAAGGGTTCTGTCTAGATGGTGATACTGTTCACTCGCCAGCGATTTAAGGGCATTCTGATACGCCGCTTCGATCGCGCCTCGCTCGGTGGCAAGCTTGCGGGCAACGTCGCTGGACAACATAATGGTGTCCTGCTGACGTAAGGCCTGTTGCCCTTTCAGCTTGAGAAGCAGCTGATATTCGGTGTAATTTTTTTCGTCGGAAAGCTTTTCGTAAGCCGGGTTCACCATTTTGGAGAGAAACTCGGCGGCACGTTTGCGATCGCTTTCACTTTCCTTAGCGCAACTATCCGGATGGAGGCGACGCGCGAGCTTCAGATAATGCTTGCGAATGTCTTTCGGTTCCGCATCAACCGGCACGCCCAAAACAGCGTGATAATCGGTGAATTCGGCAGTAAATAGACCTTGCTCAATCTTGAATAACATGCCGGGGGGACTCGAATTGACTTTGCAAAAGGCTTTAATCAGTTTACTTCGCTAACCTGTATTCTAGGTATTCGTTCGGACAAAATCCGATAAAGGTTTGAAGTTTATCAACGATTTACTTAGCTCTTCATGAATGCTTCCATTTGTGGCCAGAATACGGCCAGAATGCATATCCCAAGGGCTCTGATCATAGGCCGTTACCCGGCCTCCCGCTTCTTCGACTAACATAACTCCTGCCACCATATCCCAGGGGGAAAGGCCCCGTTCCCAGTAGCCATCCAAACGCCCACAGGCAACATAGGCCAGGTCCAGGGCTGCGGCTCCTGCTCGTCGAACACCATGGGTGAGGTCAGTCAAATGACAAAATTCGGAATAATTATTATCCGAAGTTTGGCGGCGATCGTAGGCAAATCCAGTGACGAGCAAACTTTCTTGAAGCGAGTCGGTTTCAGAGACTTGCATGGGTTGACGGTTTCGCCATGCACCTAACCCTTTCCCTGCCTGAAACAATTCCTGCCGCATGGGGTCATAAATGACACCTAGATAGGGCACGCCTTCCACAAGTAAACCAATAGACACCGCAAAGACGGGATATTGATGGGCATAGTTTGTGGTGCCATCCAGAGGGTCGATCGCCCACAGATAAGGGCTCTCTGCGTTACCTAAGCGCCCCCCTTCTTCTGCCAGAATGGCATGGTCAGGATAATGTCGGGTCAGTACTTCGAGAATGGCAGCTTCTGCGGCATGATCGGCCTCAGTGACCAAGTTGCCCGATGCTCCTTTTTTCTGGATGGATTCTAATTTGCCAAAGTGCGATCGCAAAATAGCTCCAGCAGTCAGAGCCGCTTCTGAAGCAATATCCAAATGGCAGCGCAGTTGATCGGGCGTCAGCATAGGAATGGCGAATGAAGGATTCAGGGAGAGCACGGATAAACCCTTATGAATCATAGAGCCTCCTGCTTCCGAAATTCTCCCGGGGTTTGGTGCAGCGGTGCTGTTGCACTCCAGATACCCCGCTGTAAAAGGCGGGCTTTTTCCTGGGCCGCAATCAGTCGCTGCTCATAACGGGTGGAGCGGGTGCCGGAGGAGAACGCCATGCTCCCCTGTGCTAATGCCCATCCCTCGGTCACAAGTTTTTCGTTGATGAGCTCATGACCCAACCATACGTAGGCTGCTTTACGGCCGTAAGCATCCTGGAGCGTGCCGTCAAATTCCAGTCTTATCGTTTGGCCTTTCAACCACTGTTCCAGTTGATGGGTCGCCTCTGGACCCCAGGGTTCTTGCCGTGAGTCAGGGGCATCAATGCCTAATAACCGCACGGATTCTGCCAGGGGCGATCGCGCACTCGACACTTCTAGAGATTGACCACTGTGAACGGCAGCTACCCGCACCAGCTCATCGACGGGAGGCGATGCAGCGGGTGAACGCCCTCCCACCAGCAGTAACCCACAGGTCACTACAGCGATGAGAAAAAGCTGAATCAGTAAGGCCGCAGTTCGAACCATCAGTCGCGAAACATCCTGAGTTGCGATCGCCCTTATGGTTCCCTCGCTTCTGGTTAGGAAAAGCCGTAAATACCCTTATTTCCTGATGTTCATTTCTGCAACCGAATTTCCGCGAATATCGTGACCTACCAAGTTGACCTAACCCCGAAAGTGATGAGGGGGGCATGTTGTGCCCCCCTCATCACTTTCCCAAACCAGGGTGTGTCTTAAAGTTGGTTGCAAAGTCATTTTTTCGTGTGCTTCGTGCACGAAAAAATGACCTTGACAGACCTTACTCTTCATCTAACGGTAATCCTCTCCGCACTTTGCCCCGTCCGAAGTAGCGACCAAATTGCAGTTCGTAAACCTCATCTTCGTCCTGGGTTTCAACCACCAGTTCTGAGCAAGCATAGCTAACGCAGAGCAGTGCATAGCCACGGGCACGTAATTCAGGGGAAAGACCCATGGCCTCGGGTTGGCGCAGGTCGCCAGAAACGACACGCACAGCGCAAGCGGTGCAGGCTCCGTTGCGGCAGGAGAAGGGCAGCTCGACACCCTGCTCTTCGGCCGATTGAAGGATATAGCGATCGCCCGGCACTTCCACAGTGTGATGCGTTCCCTGTTGGCGATAGTGGATGTGAACCGGATATAACTTGGGCATAATCAGCGGCTTGCTCGTTGGCACAACTCAAATAAGATCCATTCGTCATCATATCCTTACTGCCTGCTTTGTGCGGAGAGCGCGGAGCTAGTTCTATCCTCTCTACAGAAAATAGATGTAGGACTTATGCATTCTTTTGTATGGGTTGCGAAGCACCTCACATATAAAAGAATGCATAAGTTCTCAGGTATTCCGTGGAGAAAGCTTGCTGCTAGTTTTGGCATAAATTCAGGACTTACGCATTTGTGTTGTAGGTGGGGTGCGAAGCACCCCACCTACAACACAAATACACTACAGATAGCGGGCTTGCGTAAGTCCTGAAATTTTTGGAGAAACCAAGATTCCCTCGGGAATTTATGCCAAAACTAGCAATTTCAAAAAAATACTTTGCTTGTGACCTCCTTCTCTGCTACTATCAAAACTCGGAATTGAATAAATAACTTTTCACCTCCTGGCCCTTCTAAAAAGAGTGCTAAATGCGGTGAACCCCCCTGGAGAGATGGCCGAGCGGTTGAAGGCGCAGCACTGGAAATGCTGTTTAGGGGTGACTCTAACGAGGGTTCGAATCCCTCTCTCTCCGTTTGATAGCTGAAGACGCAGTTACGAGTAAGAAGGCAGTGGTTAACCCACTGCCTTCTTTACTAGTACGCTGAGGCGGAAATCCATCACCTATGTTTTTGTGTAGGGTGCGAAGCACCCTACACAAAAACATAGTTTGCGAACTTAGGCCTCAGCCTACTAGTCCACAATGGTTTGGGTAGATGTGAATTCTCAGGAGGGATGGCCTCAACTCTCTCTCCTGAAAATTCACATCTGCCCCGGCACCTAACGGCTTAAGGAGATTTCCAACAATGAAATTACCCCCAAGATGTTGGTGCTTTGCCCGCGAAGCGGGCAAAGCACCAACATCTTGGGTAGATTCTTATGCAGAAACCTCCTAAGTCTGCCTATGTTTGATTTCTGCTGCTAGTCGTTCACTAAAAGAACTTTGAGGGGGTAATGCGCGAAGCACACTGCATCAACCCCTCAAAGTTCCTCAACGTGTCAAAGTTCGCCTGGCGAACAACTAGGGAAATTAATCCTCAACCTGGCAGACTCGCCGCATTTGGAGCACATCACTCATCTTGCGAATTTGCGTGAATGTGCGCTCCAACTGGGCATGGTCCTGAATGTCAATTCCCAGGTTGATAATGGCAGTCTGACCGGGGAAGGTTTTGACCTGGGCACTACGCACGTTGATGTTATGGTCGCTGAGGCGGGACAGAATATCCTTAAGAACCCCAACCCGGTCAATTACCTCAATTTGAATTTCAACAGGATAGGTATGGGGACGACTGTCGTGCTCAGACGCGACGTTCCAGCTAACTGGGATGAGGCGATCGCCCGGGATATGGTCTACATTGCTACATCCCTGACGGTGGATAGAAATGCCGCGACTGCCCATCGTCACAATACCAATAATCGGCTCCCCAGGAATGGGATTGCAGCAACCCGCCAGGCCATAAAGCAACCCTTCAACTCCCACGATAGGTGAATCGCTGGAACGGTTGACTGGGCGAGCCGGTTGGGTGGTAGGCAGTGGGATCAGGTTGTTAATGTCTTCCTGATGGCTGGCAGGTGCGATAGGTTGGCGAGCTTTGATCTCCTCCCGCAGGCGATTGACTACTAGGTTGAGGGTGATCTCGCCATAACCAAGAGCCGCTAGCAGATCATCGACACTGTGATAGTTACATCGCTCAGCAGCGGCATGGCAAGGTTCTGACTTGAGCAGGGCATCAAATCCCTGTTTGCCCAATTCCTTCTCCAGTAGATCACGGCCCCGCTGTACATTCTGTTCTCGATAGGATCGCTTATACCATTGGCGAATACGGTTGCGCGCCCCGGCGGTGACGGTGAAGTTGAGCCAATCCAGGCTGGGGTGTGAGTTCTTATGGGTAATGATTTCGACGATGTCGCCATTCTTCAACTGAGTTTCCAGGGGCGCCATGCGTCCGTTGATTTTGGCTCCAGCGCAATGGTTCCCAACTTCGGTGTGAATGCGATATGCGAAATCTACTGGAGTCGCCTTCTGGCTTAAGGCAATAACATCACCACCGGGTGTAAAAACGAATACCTCATCATCAAAAAGGTTTGTGCGAATATTATCGAGGTATTCCTGAGCGTCTTTCAGATCACTCGGCCAATCCAGGAGTTGCCGCAGCCAGGTGAACTTTTCGTCATCAGAGGAGAGCTTGCTTGCCGAGTGCCCAGCCTCCTTATACTTCCAGTGGGCGGCGATCCCGTACTCAGCAATGTGGTGCATTTCCTCGGTACGAATCTGCACTTCAATGGGACGCCCATTCGGGCCAATCACGACCGTGTGAAGGGATTGGTAGCGGTTGGGTTTGGGAAGCCCAATATAGTCCTTGAAGCGACCAGGAACGGGGCGGAACTGGTTGTGGACGATCGCCAAACTTCGGTAACACTCTTCGGCAGCTTTGACAATAATGCGAATCGCAGTGATGTCGTAGATTTCGTGGAATTCTTTCTGCTGTCGCTGCATCTTCTGGTAAATGCCATAGAGATGCTTTGGACGTCCATTAATTTCTGCGATCTTGATCCCCGCTTGAGCTAGCTCAGGACGAAGAAGCTCCACCGCTTCGTCTAAATAGGCTTCGCGGTCAGCCCGCTTCTCTATAACTAGATTTTGGATGCCTCGATACGCTTCTGGCTCCAGGTATTTGAAGGATAGGTCTTCCAACTCCCACTTAAAGCGTCCGATCCCCAAACGGTTAGCCAGGGGAGCGAAGATATCCAGGGTTTCCTGGGCAATGCGGCGACGCTTGCTATCAGGCAGATGTTCCAAAGTACGCATGTTATGAAGCCGATCTGCCAACTTCACCACAATCACCCGAATGTCCTGGGCCATCGCCAGGAACATGCGCCGGAAGTTTTCGGCCTGCCTCTCGGTTTTGCTGGAGAAGTTGAATTTTGAAAGCTTTGTGACTCCTTCCACAAGATGTCGTACATCTGAGCCGAAGCGCTTTTCCAGTTCTTCAGGGGTGACGTCAGTGTCCTCGACGACGTCGTGCAGGAAACCTGCGGCAATCATGGCACTGCTGCCGCCCAAATCTCGCAGCAATCCCGCCACAGCGACAGGATGGGCAATGTAAGGCTCACCCGATGCTCGTCGTTGGCCTTCGTGCAGGCTATAGGCAAACTGAAACGCCTCACACACCAGGGATCGATCGGCCTCGGGGTGCTCTGTCGGTTCGAGAGTCGGCGATCGTTCCGACAACAAGCACGATTGCAGCCAGTCGGGTAACACAATATCGAATGGAATAGCAGAGGCCACTACCATAAGGCAACTCCTGAACGCAGGGCGGAGGGTAAATGCGAATTAAAATCTAAAACAGAAATTTGTAGATCTAATGTTCTATAGGTAGATGTAGAATAGTAGAGTTTGGGGAGTCCAAATTCTAATTTCTGGTATTGAAAGGTGAATCGTAGCAGCGCTGCCGAGAGCGATCGCTGGATGAGGAGTTGAATTGGATTGTTCCCCATGGCGGCCAGAAAGCGACAGGCCAGAGGAAACGGAGTGAAAGGATTACGTTAATGTAGCAGCTTGCCCGTATGGGAAAACCACTTCCAATTCTTGTTTTATAAGTATATACAGACTTCTTTACATTCGCTTAATTTCGCGCTCACAATCTCGTAACAAGCGCTACACGGGGATCGCTAACAACAGGCTTGATGCTTCCCTTTCCCCTGAAAATGGCGTAAGACATGCAGCGGCATCATCGATAATTGGGCAGAGACTAACCTCTTGATTTATCCCCCGCCCCTATGCCGTTATGAGCATATTGCCAGAGCCTCTCCACCAGCCTTATGTTGACCTGCGGCAGATGCTAGACGCGATGCAGGCGATCGCCCAACCCGCCCTAATGGCTCCATCTTCTCTACATACTAGCGCTCTCCAAAAAAGCTTTCAGGCTATTCAGCAGCATTTTCAGCAGCAAATTCTGGCAACTTCGGCTGAACTGGAGCTGCCTTCCCTCGTGCAATCCGTTCAGACTGAAATCAACCGGAACTTGCGGCTCTTGAGTACGGATGTGGCATTTCTACAATCAGCACGACAAGTCGCAACTCAACAGCAACGGTTGCAGCAAGTGTGCGATCGCCTCACCAAGCTATTGGAATTTTGCGATGGCGTGTTACAGGGTTAACCGTGTATAGCCTGATACACCTTGACCAGGACACTCTATTTTTGTGGGGTCGCATTCGCTGCGGCTTCTCAAAAATAAGAGCATGTAGCGCTACATCGCATCGCCACTCAACCGAGATCACCGCATCCAGGACCTGCGAGCGTCAAACCAGTGATCGAGTCGTCGGAGCAGCCAGGGGTGTTGGGTTAGTTGGAGGGTCTGCCAGTCCTGGGCGATCGCCTGTACCCCCGAAGCAAAGCTAGGTGAAGGTAGCGGTAGATGTAGGAGCTGCTGCAAAGGAATGCGGTGGCGTTGGGCCATGATAAAGAGGCCTGCCCACTCTTCTGCTTCAGGGCCGAAAACATAGCCGCCCAAGATTCGGCCTGAGGAGTGTACCAAAATTTGGTAATGTCCGGTGATTTGTTGCCGAGTATAAGCTTTGGACCGACTGAGAAAATCCTGGCGAAGACAGTGGTAGTGAGTTCCATACCGTTGTCGGGCCTGGATTTGTGTGAGCCCAAAGGAAACCAGGGGTGGATCTGTAAAAACAACCTGGGGAATATGCCGTCGGGGTATGCGAAAAATGGGCATGAATAGCGCATTTTTGAGCGCAACTTGAGCACCAGCCAGCGTGTCACAGGTATAAATATTCGGGATGCTAGTTTGCATGCGGGCGTTGGTTGGTAAGTTGGCCCCCATCAGTTTTAGGCCAATGCCTTCCAGGTTCAGCGTGCTGACATCGGGGATCGCTGACCCTGTGGCAATCAGGAGGTCACTGGCGATCGCTCCCACCAACGTTTGTACCTGAGCCTGCCCTGCTTCCAGGTGTACCCGTTTAATGGCTGTCGGGGCTATAACTGTAACCCCTTCCGATTCCAAAACTGCCTGAAGTAACCGTGCTGCCTCTGGTTCCTGGTCAGGCAAAAGGGCGGTTTCTGAAATCAGGGTGACATGGTGGCTAAAGCGGGCAAGCAGTTGAGCCAGTTCGCAGGCGATCGCTCCGCCTCCCAGGACTGTAATCCGCCGGGAAGATTGAGTCCAAATATCCGATTCCCAAAGCTCCTCTGGCACAAGGGGGTTGGTGTTATCCAACCCTGGGATGTTGGGCAGAAGGGTGCGGTGGGGGCGGAGAAGCAGGTAGGTGCGCGATCGCAATACTCGCCTGTTGACCCGCAGGCTGACCCAGGGACGGGAGGTAAATTCTGCCTCTCCCTCCAGGACGTCTACCCCGAGGCTGTTGAGATGGGCAATAGAAAGTGCTTCCTGAAAACTCTCGAGCCGCTGCCGAGCCAGCTTCAAAGCGGCCTCTGAAGTACCGGGTAGGATGGCAGTGGAGGTCGCGCTCTGGGTCTGCCCCAACTGGCGAAGTGTATGAAAGGTGAGATCGGCTGTCCAACTCCTTGTAGTTGGTGGCTCAACCAGGGCCACCCGTGCTTTGTAATGGGCTGCTGCTAAGGCTACATCTCGGCCCAAGGAGGAGCCACCTAAAATGATGAGATCGTAATCAACGGCCATGATCCCTGCTACGTTACGTCGAAACCAATCGCTGGAGAGCATCCAGCAAGCGTTGATTTTCAGGTTGGGTGCGAACAGCGACCCGGAAATAGCGATCGCCTAACTCTGCAAAGCTAACGCAATCACGGATTAAAATCTGGTCTTGCTGAAGAAGCTGCCGTTGCAGGGCAATAGCCGAGATTTTTGACTGCACCAACAAAAAATTAGCGGTTCCCGGAAAGGGTTCTAGTCCAGGAATCTTCTGTAACCCTTCGAACAGTTGTGAACGCGCTCCGGACAACCAATTCCAAGTCTGCTGCTGAAAGGTGTGATCCTGAAGGACGGCGATCGCCGCTGCCACAGCTAAGCTATTCACACTCCAGGGGTCGCGCCATTCCTGCCAGGTACGGAGGCGATCGGGGTGGGCGATCGCATAACCCAGTCGCAACCCCGGAAAACTATAAAACTTCGTCAGGGAACCAATGACGACTAGATTGGGGAACTCCATCACCCAACGAGCCACGCTCTCGGCAGGCTCCGGCCCCACAAAATCCATGAAGGCTTCGTCCACAATGACCAGGGAAAATTGGTCCAAAATTGGCCTCAGGGAGGTCCGGGAAAACAGATAACCCGTTGGATTGTGGGGATTATTGATAATTAACCCGGTGCGGCCCGGTAACGCCTGTACTTTGGGAAAGGGTCGAGCCAGATTCCCTGACGATCGATCCAACGGCAATAGCAGAGGAAGGATAGTGCCCTGGTAAGCCGTCAAAGCTCTGGTGTAATCCCCAAAGCCCGGTTTAACCAGGTAGGTTGCATCCAGCTCTGCTAACTCGCGTCCAGCCCAGGTGAGCAGCTCAGCCGCTCCGTTTCCCGGCAAAATCCACTCGGCTGGTATCTTATGCCACTGGCTCAGGGCATGGCGCAATTCTCTATAGCTAGGGTCGGGATAATGACGAAGTTGCTGGAGGTTGGCCTGAATGGCAGCGATCGCGGACTCTGGTGGCCCAAGAGGATTGATGCTGGCAGAAAAATCCAACAGTGAAAGGGGGGAACAGCCTGTCAGCGAAGCTGCCCAGGCTAAGTTCCCCCCATGTGCAGGTTGCGTTCCGTCTAAAAAGCTTGTCACAGGAAACTCTGCACAAATTCCCAGGCTTATTTCTCAGGGGCAACCATTTCCTTAAACAACTTGCCCGCAGAAAACGCAGGCACTTTGGTAGCAGGAATTTCCATCGCTTCCCCAGTTTTGGGGTTGCGGCCTTCACGAGCCTTACGCTCGCGGGGTTCAAAAGAACCAAAGCCGACCAGCGTTACTTTGTCGCCTTGAGATACAGCTTCCATGATGGATTCGATCGCAGCGGACAGGACGCCGTCAGCAACCTTTTTCGTGACGTTGGCCTTCTCGGCAACCTTGTCTACCAGTTCACCTTTGTTCATGAGAATCTCCTTCGAGTTGTTCTAGCAGGATTTGAAATGTCGGCCTCCAGGGAGACCCATGGGCGATCCGTGGCTCGGTTTTAGCACAAAATGGCTGAAACCCTTATGAGCCAGGATTTTCAATGCTTCATTCTAGTTGCAACTGATCGAATGTGGATCGCCAAAACCTTTAATTTATGTAGACTTCCGGAATTTTTCGCCTCATTTTTCCGTTAATCCAAAAAATGACCTTCGGTTTTTGGGCAAAAATCGGCAAATTTAGCCATTAGTAGGCGTCACGGGTAGCCTGCGCGATCAGGCTACCTAACTTCACGTCTATCAAGCTCAAAAGCCCACCCATTCAGTTTTCTGGGCTACGAAATTGATTGATTAGAATCCCTAATTTCAACGAAATTTTTAGCTAAGACACACTGATTTACGGGGGTTTTGCTCAAAAATACAGCTTCGATCATCAGATTTGTCCCTATACGCCTGGCTATTTTCGTTAGGAGATCAGGCAAGAGTGTGTGCAAAGCACACACTCTTGCCTGATCTCCTAACGAAAATAGCTGTCGCTAAAATTGATGCTGAGGTCGTACAAATGTGGATGGGGTGTGGTGAAAGGAGAACAAAGTGCCCCTTTCACCACACCCCATCTATAACTAGGCGATTAGGCCTCTTATGGAGACACAGTCTCCAACTCTTCCTGAAGCACCTGCTCGTAAACCCAGGGCAGGTCGTTAGATAAATCATTGGTCTCAATACCGTGCCCTAAACTTGTCCAGGTCGGAGACAGAATGTAGAGGACCTCATTTAACTGTCCGTCCCGTAAGAGCTGCGATAGGTCAGTTCCCCAGTCTGTCGGGTCACTTAACCAGCCGTAAACAACCTCATCCTGATACTCGGGGGCAAAGCTATATTCCTGCCAGATCCAAAAGCCATCTGGATCGGGATGGTAACGGTGGGCCTGACTTTCCCATGTGGTGGTAATAAACTGATAGCGCCCGGCAGCAGTCGTACAGTCCCCCACATTCGGCCCAGCCACAATCGGTACGCAAAGGTCAGGATGCTGGCTTAAGTCCTCCACATGCTCACCCCCATACAACAGGGAATAGGGCTGAGGGTCGTTGGCCTCGCTGTAAGAAATTGTCCGCATCAATGCCCGAATATAAGGGTCGCCCCCCTCCATCACCAAGGGAGCTGGCTCATATCCTTCCCATCGGGGCTCGTTAATGCTCTGGTTTATATGCCATCCATCGATAAAAACCGCCCCGGCCATCAAAGCCAGGCCCCCCATGACCATAACCCGCTGCATCAAGGGCAGGCGGGCTTCAGAGGCCGTTGTGGGTTCACTGCTACTGGAATCAGCCGGGGAAGTGGAGGAACGCACAGAACCTTTCCAATAAAAGGGCGAGGTTAGTCAAACTTGAACCTACGCCACCTTAGCAAAAAGTTCTCCTACTGGTAGAGGGCTAACGTCCGGTTTTGCGATAATCTCTAACACTTTGTTGCGGGCATTGGGGTCTGACAAGGCTTCTACACAGACCTGTGCTACTTTCTCTCGAGGGATGCGGCCCTCGGATAGGGTGTCTGCTCCCTGCATAACCAGGCCATCCGTGTTGTCAGTATCCAACAGCCCACCGGGACGAACAATGGTGTAGGTCAATCCGCTTTTTTGCAGATACTGTTCTGCTTGCTTCTTCCAAAACAGAATCAACCAGAATGCGTTGAGTGGATGAAAGAATTTAGATGCACAGAGGGAGGATACCAGAACAAATTGGTCGATTTTCTTGTCAACAGAGGCATTGACCAGGTTTTTTGTGCCTTCGAAATCCACCCGATAGGGGCCGCTGGGATCAAAGCTAGGAGGCGCTCCCGTAGCGCAGAGGACGACGGTGCAGTCAGCGATCGCCTCCTTCAATGCCGCCATATCTGATACATCTCCCACAACCAACTCAGCTTGAGGCGGCAACTCTGCCTGGCCCCGCTCTAAACTCCGCACCAAAGCCCGCACCGGGATTCCCCGTGCCACAAGCTGTTCTACGATCCGTCTTCCTGTTCGACCTGTCGCCCCTGCTACAAATGCTTTCATTGTCTTGTCCTAAGAAAGGTTTTTACTAACCCATACACGTTTCCCAGGAATCCAGGCAAATGGAATCTATCGGAGTGAAGAAAAAGGTAGAAGGCAGAGGGCAGGAGGCAGAAGGTAAGACAGGAAAAAGGCAGAGGGTAGAGGGCGAGGGGGAAAGGGTAGAAGGTTTAAGACTGAAAAGCATAGAAGTTGCAAAACAAAACAGTACTGTAACGGTTCTTTGCTCGGCCTCCTGCCCTCTGCCTTAATCTCCTCCTATCGGTAATTCCCCCCGAATTTCTCACCTATTCTTCGGCCTGTTGGATAAAACTTCCGAGATTTTTTCTACTTTTTCCGTAAAACCCTTGTGTTTACATGGTTTTGTACCAAGACTATGCTAGTTTCAGTGGCTTCGTTGCAGGCTGGGGTCTCCCTGATGCGTCTGAAGACTGGCGTTCTGCTTGAAATCAGGGGGTTTCTTCCCCCATCTCCTGCCAGCTTGGCTGGCCGAAATCCTTCGCTGACCGTCCCTGTGAGAAAGCCATGCAAGCAAATTCCTTAGATAATCAATCTATTGATCCCTCATCAGCTTTATTGGGGCTGACAACCTCCTTTGGAGACGTCGGCCGAGAGGCTGGTGAAACTCACGAAGACGCTCCCCCAACTGCCATGGAACCGGTTCATTTCAACGGGTATTACGCCAGTTGCATGGAAATGTGGGCCAATGCCCGTACTGTAGCTGACTACTTGGATGTTCACTCTGAGTGGTTTCGTCGTTGTGCCAGTCCTATGTCTGCTGATCCCTTAGGAAACAATGGTTATGCCCTGACCATTGGTAAATTTGGAGCAATGGGATATGAGGTGGAGCCCAAAGTTGGCCTGCACTTGTTGCCCCAGGATGCTGACGGCTCGTATCGCATCGAGACGATTCCGGTACCCGGCTATACACCACCTGGATACGATGTTGACTTCCGTGCGGTGTTGCAACTTTGCGAACAGCCAGGCCAGAATGGTGCCGGTAAGGGTGCGCCTGATGTTATTACCCGGGTGGAGTGGAAACTGCACCTGGACGTTGCAATCCAGTTTCCGAGGTTTATCCATGCGCTGCCCCACACTCTTATCCAATCAACGGGCGATCGCCTGCTCAATCAAGTCGTGCGGCAGGTCTCCCGACGCCTCACTCACAAGGTGCAAGAAGACTTTCACTCGACCCGTGGCTTGCCGTTCCCGCATCAAGGTCGCAAGTATCCCTGGTCGCGCCATCACACCTCCGCCCTTTCCGGTGAAGACCTGGGGTGATCAGGTTGCCGACAGTCAACCACCCCAACGTTGTGCCACGATTCCAGCCCTAACTCGGTGGACACGGTATGTGAATTAGGCATCCAATAACTGTATATGAAGGAAAAACCCAAAAGATGATGGAATGGATCAGTTCGCTTCATCATTCGTTGGGTTTTCACATTTCAGGGCGTACGCATCTGTGGTGGGCTTGCGTAAGCTCTGACAATACTCAAGTCTCTTAGGATAGGTAAGTTTCGAGTGTATCCTGCACGAAAACTACCCCTCTCTGGGGCATAGTGTTAACAGACAGCAGAGGAAGCAGCTATTCATTCTGTAAGGTGATGGAAGTTGCTTCACATTGTATGGGTTTGCTGTCTTTACGGCGTTGTCGTTGAGGTTTTGCCTGTCGCGCCTCATGGATGTTTTGTATCGGCTCCGGCACCTTCCCCAACGGTTGGTGGGTTCTAAACAGTTTGCGATTACAGAAGCCTGCGTTATCGGTTTGGTTTCTGGCTTAGCAGCTGTGCTGTTGAAGCAGAGTGTAGGGGTTTTGGGTGGGTGGCGAGTCCAAATGGCTACTCACATTCCTGCGGTCATTATTTTGCCTACCATTGGTTTGATAGGTGGCTGGTTAGCTGGCTTGTTAGTAGAGCGGTTAGCCCCGGAAGCTGCGGGTAGTGGCATTCCCCCAGTCAAAGCCGTGTTGGCGAATGTACCCCAAGTGCTGAATCTGCGAGTGGCTCTGGTAAAAATGGCCAGTGTGATTCTCGTTTTGGGGTCTGGTTTGAACCTGGGGCGGCAGGGGCCAACGGTGCATGTTGGGGCCGCGCTGGCGGCTCAACTGAGTCAGTGGATTCCTACCTCCCCGGAACATCGCCGTCAGTTGATTGCAGCTGGGGCAGCAGCGGGTTTGGCAGCAGGGTTTAACGCACCTATTGCCGGAGTGTTATTTGTTGTCGAAGAGTTTTTACAGGATTTTTCGGGCTTAACTTTAGGCACCGCGATTCTGGCGTCCTTTATTGGAGCGGTAGTGTCGCGGGTGTTAGGCGGACGGAGCTTGAGTTTAGATGCGGCGATCGCCAGCCTCAACACGACCTTTTCGGTGCAAGATCTACCCTTTTTTCTCCTGTTGGGGTTGCTGGCAGGGGTTTTGGGAGCGTTATTTAATCAGGGCATCTTTACGAGTCTGCGGTTGAACCGTCAGGTTTTGCAGATGGGTCTACCCTGGCGGATCGCTCTGGCAGGATTTGTATCGGGGTCAGTGGCTGCCCTCCTGCCCAGTGCATTTCGGGATAACACAGGGTTACAGGATTTTCTCAGCACAGGTTCCGTGGGATGGCAATTCTTGCTGGTAGCTTTTGCTATTAAATTTCTGCTGACCCTGGTGGCCTATGGTTCTGGTGCTCCAGGGGGCTTGTTTGCGCCTTCCCTGGTGCTGGGAGCGGCGCTGGGGTCGCTCGTCGGGTTACTGGCCCATGGAGTTGCCACAGCGATAGGCGGGCCGCTGATGGTGGGAGCGGGGGTGAGCGAAACGACAACTTATGCCCTGGCTGGCATGGGAGCGTTTTTTAGTGCCGTCACCCGGGGGCCGATTACTGCCATTGTGATCGTGTTTGAAATTACGACAGATTTCAATTTAGTACTGCCCCTGATGATTGGGTCGGTGATTGCCTACTTGGTAGCCCATCGTCTGGTAGGCGGCTCGATTTACACACACCTGCTGGCTTGGAGTGGTATTGAGCTGGGGCGGAAGGAGGTGGAGGGGGAACCCTGGCGCCAGTTGACGGCCGCAATGGTGATGCAGCCACGGGTGGAAACGTTACCCAGTCAAATTCCCATCAATGAAGCGAAGCAGGCGTTTGCGCGATCGCATCACCGAGGCTTCCCAGTGGTTGATGACGGCAAGCTGGTGGGTATCGTCACGCAATCCGACCTGGCAACTCGATCAGTCCAGGTGCCGGATTCTGACGCCGCAACGCTGTCGCAGATTATGACACCCCAACCGCTCACAGTCACGCCCGATGCCCCTCTGACAGACGTGCTGTATATGCTCAACCGCTTTCAGCTCAGCCGTTTGCCTGTGACGGAGGGAACGCGGCTGGTGGGCATCATTACCCGAGCCGATATTATTCGGGCAGAGTCTGATCAGATTAGCGGTGATGGCCGCCCCTTTGGGCCTCAGCCGGAACCCTCCTACGTCGTGTATCAGACGCGATCGCCTAACACGGGGCGGGGCCGATTGTTACTTCCCTTAAGCAATCCTCAAACCGCGCCCCTGCTGATGAAGTTAGCTGTAGCCCTGGCCACGGATCGCCAGTACGAATTAGAACTGCTCCAGGTCATTCCGGTGTCGCGAGGCAGATCTCCAGCCACAACCCCCGTCCGAACCACCGCCAGTCGTCGCTTATTGCGGCACATTGAGGCGTTGGGGCAGGACGCACCGATTTCGATTCATACCCAGGTGCGGGTTGCCCACGATGTTTCGCAGGCCGTGTTGGAAACCATTAAAGAGCGCCACATTGATCAGGTATTGATGGGCTGGAAGGGGAATACCAGTACACCGGGGCGAGTGTTGGGTAGTGTGGTGGATACCTTGGTGCGCCAGGCCCCTTGCGAAGTATTGCTGGCCAGGCTGAGCGACACGCCCCGCTTTGATCGTTGGTTACTGCCCCTGGCCGGTGGCCCTAATTCTCAGGCAGCCCTACAATTGCTCCCAGCGATGCTAACCCTGGCGCAGCAGCCCGAGGTGCGGTTGTGTCAGGTGTTATTAATCGACAAACCGGTGGTTAACTCAGACTTGCTGCAAGAGGCCGCGTCACTGCTTATGCAACACACCAGCAACGTGCCTATCTATGCTCAGCCTGTCTGGGGCGACTCCGTGCCGGAGGCGATTGTACGCCTTGCTGCTCAGAAGCATTACGATGTGATTGTGCTGGGAGCCAGTCGAGAAGGGTTATTAGCTCAAGTGATGCAAGGGAATATACCCGAAGCGATCGCCCGTAACAGTTCTTCCACTGTTCTGCTCGTTCGGGGTACTATTACCAGTGAATCTACTTAATCTTCAGAAATTGTCAGTGGTAGAAATGGCAAAAATCTGGGGAAAATAAGGATGATCGGATCAAAATAGAAATCTCATCAGGATCAGCGCATTGATGAGTTGTATGAAGTAAGCGGTGAGATCCCCGCGTTTGGTTGTGAGAGTGTTCGTTTTATTGGCTGCAGAGGTGCTTATCTGTCGCTGATTTCAGGCTTAGGGGTTGCCTGTGCTAGAGGGCCAGGTTAGCCTAAGCGTTGCTTCAACCTGGGTGCATCACGCTACTGTTCATCTACTCTTCAAGGGATTCCCCTGTGAACTGGATCGATCTCCGCCAAATCAAACAGATTTGGGAGAAGCAGAAACCGCAAGTTTTACCCGGCTTGCGTGTTATTGGCGTGACCAGCCTGACCGTTGTGAGTTTGGTCGTTGGCGCCAAGCAACTGGGTTGGTTGCAGCCTCTAGAATTAAAAGCTTTTGACCGTATAGTGCGGCTTCGAGAAGACCAGCCTGCCGATGACCGGCTGTTAATTGTCGGCATTACGGAAAGTGATATTCAAGCGATGGCTCGTTCTACCCCCGACGATGCCACCCTGGCCAAAGCTCTACGCAACCTGGAACAGTACGAACCCCGCGTCATTGGGTTAGACCTGCATCGGGATGTTCCACAGGAACCTGGAAATGCCGAACTGCAACAACAACTCAAATCACCGCACCTGATTGCCATTACCAAGCTAGGCGAACGGGCCGATGCTGTGCCTCCACCCCCTCATGTGCCAGAGGAACGCATTGGTTTTAATGATTTACCTGTCGATGAAGATGGCATTGTGCGGCGTAATTTGCTGTTTGCCTCGACAGAAGACACGACCTTCTTTTCCTTTGCGTTGCGGCTGGCCCTGTCTTATTTGGAACCCGAAGGGATAACCCCAGCACCCAGCGCAACGGATTCCAACGTAATGCAGATAGGCTCGGTTGAGTTCCATCCCCTCGGAAAATCGTCAGGAGCTTATGAGCAACTGGATGATCGAGGCTATCAGGTTTTGCTCAAGTACCGGAGGCGATGGGATGTAGCCCGGACGGTTACGCTCACTCAGGTAGTGCGCAATGAAGTGCCAGCATCCTGGATCCGTAACAAGGTGGTCATGATTGGCACCACTGCCCCGAGTGCGAAAGACTTGTTCTACACCCCTTACAGTGCTGGAGAGCAAGAAGACCATCAGATGGCCGGGGTTGTGATTCATGCCCAGATGGTGTCTCAGATCATCAGTACAGTACTGGATGGTGAGCCGTTGTTCCAGTTCTGGAGTGACCCCCAGGAATGGTTGTGGATTCTGGCCTGGTCACTGCTGGCGGGCAGTTTAGCCTGGATGGTCCGGCATCCGGTGGCCTTGGGGTTGAGTGCTTCAGGGTTGATAGTATTGCTGGTGGGTTCTTGCGTGCTTCAGTTTCAGCAAGATCGATGGGTCCCGACGGTGGCTCCAGCGATCGCCGCTCTTCTCAGTGCGGGACTAGTGGTTACCAATCGCGCGCAGCAAGCGCATCAGCAACAGAAAATGGTGATGACGCTACTAGGTCAAAATACCTCTCCTGAGATTGCCAATGCGTTGTGGCAGTCGCGCGATCGCTTACTCGAGTCGGGCAAACTGCCGGGAAAACGGCTGGTTGCCACGATGCTTTTTACCGATATTCGTGGATTTAGCCACATTTCCGAGCAAATGGCTCCGGAAGCGTTACTGGAATGGCTGAACGAATATTTGGAAGCGATGACAGAAGAAATTCAGCGGCACCAGGGCATTATCAACAAATTTACGGGAGATGGTTTGCTGGCGGTGTTTGGGGTACCGATGCCGCGCCTGGAAGAGCGGGAAGTGGATGAGGACGCATACCGGGCGGTATCGTGTGCGCTGGCCATGGCGAAACGTTTACGGTTGTTGAACAAAGGCTGGGAGGAGCGGGGATTTTCGGCGGTGGAAATGCGGGTGGGTATTTTCACGGGGCCAGTGGTGGTAGGAAGTTTGGGAGGGCGCGATCGCATGGAATACGGTGTGATTGGCGATAGTGTCAACATTGCCTCCCGCTTAGAGAGCTGTGCAAAGGAACGGCAGGTAGATCCCTGCCGCATCTTGATCGCTGAAGAAACGCTGGTGCACATCAAAGAGCATTTTGAGGTGGAATCCTGGGGGCCTATGTCACTCCACGGGAAGCAGCAGCAAATCAATATTTATCGGGTGTTGGGTTATGCGTTGCTACCTCCACCGCCGATTGACGTGATCCCGGTTCCTGAAGAGGGTCGTAGCACAAGCGTCTAATCTGTATTTCTGAGAACAGTCCTATGCTCTAAAGCTTTGGTGGTAAAGGTGTTGTACGCGCACCTCTACCACCCAAGCTTCAGAGCCGTAAAATTGTGTAGTTTCTGTAAATCTGGGAAATACCGGAAACAATCCAGGTGGACATGAATCTATAGAGCGTAAGTATTCGAAACAAATGTGTTCGGATGTTAAGTATTCAGGGTCAAATTGCTAGCATCCTAAAGTCTGCTTCCAGTTTTAATTTTCTATGGAACAGAGGTTTTTGATCTGAGGGTCATTCCGAAGTTTCGGCTCAGTGCATTCAGGTTCGATTGGGTTCCTATCAGGGTTCCCTGTCAGGCTGAATGGCTTTTTGAGAGTGTTGTTGGCCAGATCGATGGTTGTAATCATCGGTCTAACAGTTGTGCCTGCAAGCTTCACTTATTCTTATCCCCTATCATTCCTCCAGCCCGCTTCCATGAATATTACCCAACCTAGATTGCTGTTTACCTTGTTTTGTTCGTCAGGGCGCTTTGCTGTACGCTTTTTGCTGCTGCTGGGTCTGCTGCTTTCGGCCATTCCTATGCCAGCGGAGGCCCAGACCTTTGTACCTCCGAATCGAGGCATGCCCGGTCGTCGTGAAGGAGGCGGTACCCGAGGCTGTTGGGGGTATAACCCCAACGATCCCAGCCGTAGCGGCCTGGTCGCTCTGGTACCTGCAGAAAATTTCGGCTATACCCTGGATGAATATCCCTCATTCTTTGTGTATGTGCCGAAGTCTTTTGCGGAGCAGGCGGCCGCTGCGGAGTTTGACCTGATGGATGCGGACGGCGAGTCGGTTTATCATGCTTCCTACCGGGTTTCCGATCGCTCAGGTGTGCTTCGCATTGACCTACCCAAAACCGCTAATTTGGCTCCTCTAGAGGTCGGAAAGGACTATAACTGGGCGTTCACCCTGGTCTGTGATGCAGATGATGCCTCGGCTAACCTGATAGTTGACAGTTGGATTCAACGTATGGAGCCTTCGACCCAACTTCAGGCAGAACTGCAAGCCACGGCTCCAGATCAGCTTCCCGAACTACTAGCCAGTCGGGGTATCTGGTACAACACGCTGGCTAGCCTCGCTAATCCCGAGGCGGGTGCTTCACACGATAATGTGTCTCAACTGCCAAACCTGCTAGCTCGCTGGCAAACCTTGCTCAACTCTGTTGGCCTGACTGTATTGGCAGAAGAATTAGTTCCCGACGCATTGTTACCTCTGACGTCTACGGCCCATCCTACTGGCTCAGAACCAGCCCTAACGGCTGGGCACTAAGTGCTTTAATGCGTTGTTAAATATCAAGAATTTTTGAGGCCTACGACCCCAAGAGTTTTTGATGGACCTACCGTTCTAGGGTCTTCTTTATAAGGTTGTTTGCGTGTACTTCACCCATAAAAAACAACCCTGCCAGCAAGCTCTAAAACATGGCTTAGTAGATGCTCGTCCAAGCAATTAGTTTTCTATCAGGCTGAGGGTATCTTGAAACTAAGCGAAAACCAATCTCTGGGATTGGCTTGTTACTAGCTCTATCCGCTCTTACGTAAATTGCTCAGGAGTTTCCTATGGGTATTCCGTTCCATTCCCTCAGCCGTGCCGCTATTTCGCTGACTCTGTTGACGGCAACCCTATGGAGTGTGCTGCCATTGCCGGTGCAGGCCCAATATACACCGCCTGATCGCGGGTTACCCGGTCGCCGGGAAGGAGGAGGAACTCGCGGGAATGGTTGTGCGACGAGCGATCGCCCTCTCACAGCCCTGGCTCCTCAGTTTGTGGTGGATGGTACGGTATCGATCTATGGCACTACGGTATCAGAAACCCCCAAACTCTATTGGTATGTGCCTGCAGTGAATGCTCAGGCATTAGAGTTTGTGTTGCTGGATGAGGACGGAGACGAGGTTTATCTTGAGACATTACCGGCCAATGAGACACCGGGCATTGTTGGGGTCGAGGTTCCGGCTGCTGAAAATTCCACCCTTTCGCGCCTGACGCCCAATCAAGACTATCACTGGTTCTTCTCCGTGGTGTGTGATACCAGCGATCGCTCCGGTGACGTCATCTCAGAGGGCTGGGTGCGTCGCATTCCTGCGGAAACCTCTCTGGAAGCTCAGCTCACAACCACTCCGCCTACTCAACATGCAGGGGAATTGGCTCAGGCGGGTGTCTGGTTTGATGCGTTAAACACGGCGGCACAGCAGCGTTGCCTACAACCAGAGGACATGAGCTCGCTTGAGCAGTGGAATACGTTACTGGGTTCCATCGGTCTGGAAAACCTGACAGATGCCCCCTTACTGGAGAGCTGTCCAGCCAATTAATAGAAGAGGAAGGCTTGGCCTTCCTCTTCCCAGCAATAAAAAGAGGGAGGCTTGGCCCCCCTCTTTTTATTGCTGGGCGTGCTTTCCTAACCTCACCTCAGTTCGGGATAAGCTGAAGTGCTCATTTTGGCGTGCGCAAAGCGCACGCCAAAATGAGCGTTTTCGAGTGCCGCGCAACGCACGGCACTCGAAAACGCCCTTAACCCGAACTCAGGTTTCCTACCAGGGGTTTCCAATTAGCGTAAAGGCTGCCCAGTAATACGGGTGCGACAATGTCTGCCCGATCACAGCACGGGCACTTTCTGGGGGAAGCCGCAGGCTTTCTACTTTGCCTAATCCCACCAGTTGGCCGTTCTCATCTACAGCAACTTCTCCCCGTGCCATCGCAATCTGGGCTTGGCGCAGCGCTTCCGCTTTAATCGGCTCTACCTGGAGGCCTTCGTAGAAGCGGGCCATGAGAGCGGCTGTAGCAGCATCACTGACATACCAGAGACTTGCGACTGCCGATTTCACGCCGCTTTGAACGGCTAACCCAGCAAAGCCTAACTCTGCCTGTTCGTTCCCCAGGGCGGTACGGCAGGCACTCAGCACCAGCAACTCCACAGGCGGATTATTCCAACCCAACTGCCGCACCTGGTCCATACGGAGCCGCTCATTCCAGAGCTGAATGTAAGATTCACCTGCATCCCCCGCCACGAAGTCAGCATGGGTAGCCAGGTGGATAATGCCAAACGGCTGTTGCTCTCGGGCGTCCTGAAGGTTCTGAAGCGTACTCTCATTATTGAGGAGTACCTTGCCGCCCCACACCTGGAGGGCCAGGGCGTCTACCTCTAGCGGTACTGCTGGAAGTGGCGTTTGGCCCTGAGTGCTTTCGGCAATACCCATTGCCAGCATAGAACTATCGCGAATATCCACATAGCGAGTATCCGTGAGGCTGATGCTAGGCATCAGGCCAACGCTGAACTGCTCAATTAAAAATTGCTGACCGTCGTAGAGAGCGGAGTAGGGAAGCGATCGCAACCCTGCTTCCGGTAAGAACACTAGGTTAGTAATTTCCAAACGGCGCAAATCTGCCAGGATGGGCGAAATAATCCACTCATATAACTGCTGGCCCGAGGTGCGATAGCGGGTGTTGTTGATGTTGACGGGGTTGGTAATGTCATTGCGGAAGGTACGGGCAGTCTCCATCAGGCGCGATCGCGTCGCTTCCGGCACCCGATAGCGAATCAATCCTCCGTGAGCG